>CAYVBQ010000004.1:35995-161917 GCA_964449775.1 uncultured Melioribacter sp.
TGGTGTTGATTGGTCTGCCCATTATTCAATTATTAATCTTTGGATTTGCAATAACAAATGAAGTCCGCAACACAAACATTGCAATCCTAGATAACGCTAAAGATGAAGCAACACAAAACATAATAACAAGAATTGAAAGCAGCCAATACTTTGATATTGACAGAACATTAAAAACAAATCAGCAGATTGAAAACGCTTTCAAGACTGGTAAAATAAAAGTAGCAATTGTGTTTCAGCAAAATTTCCAAAATGAACTAGCGCATACAAATAAAGCACAGATACAAATTATTGCAGACGCAACCGATCCCAACCAGGCAACAACGCTTATCAATTATGCAAGCTCCATTATTATTGATTATCAAAACGAATTGAATCAAACTAATAAAATTCCGTACACCATCAATACCGAAACGAGAATGCTTTACAATCCGCAGTTAAAAGGCGCTTACACCTCTGTGCCCGGGGTGATGGGAATGATTTTGCTTCTTATCTCGGCGATGATGACTTCAATTGCGATAGTAAAAGAAAAAGAATTGGGAACGATGGAGGTGCTTCTTGTTTCTCCAATGAAACCGTGGTTTGTAATTATAAGCAAAGTAATTCCTTACTTTGTTATTTCGCTTATAAATGTTGCTACAATTTTGATTTTAAGTGTGTTTGTGCTCGGACTTCCAATTCAAGGAAGTCTTTTGCTGCTAATATTTTCTACAGTTATTTATCTCTTTTGCGCACTCTCGCTTGGCTTGCTCATTTCTACAGTTACCGATACACAGCAAGCGGCTATGTTAATTTCACTGCTTGGTTTAATGCTTCCGGTTGTTATGCTAAGTGGTTATGCTTTTCCAATAGCAAACATGCCGTTTATTCTGCAAGTTATTTCAAACGCTGTCCCGGCAAAATGGTATATCATTATTGTTAAAGGAGTGATGATAAAAGGGATTGATATAACACAAATCTGGAAAGAACTGCTAATACTTGTAGCTATGACTGCTATATTTTTAATAATAAGCGTAAAACGATTTAAGATTAGGTTGTGATGAGAACACTAATATTTTTACTCAGAAAAGAATTTTTACAAATTATCCGCAACAGACTCATTTTGGGAATGATCTTTGCACTGCCCTTAATCCAACTTATTCTTCTTCCGAATGCCGCAACTTATGAAATGAAAAATATTACTCTCAGCGTGGTTGATCACGATCGTTCGGAGTATTCAAGAAAGTTAATAAATAAATTTACCGCTTCAGGATATTTCCAACTGACAGATTATTCCGAAACATACAATCAAGCGCTTGATCAAGTTGAAAAAGATGTTGCTGATTTGATCGTAGAAATTCCGAAAGGATTCGAGCGTGATTTAATCAGAGAGAGTGAAACAAAAATTATGATTGCCGCTAATGCAATAAGCGGACAAACTGCGGGTCTTGCTGTTGCCTATTCCAATTCCATTGTAAGAGATTTTAATAATGATGTCCGCATCGAATTGATTCCGCAATCACGCTTAAATACAATTCCAGTTATTGAAATTACGAGCTCGAACTGGTTTAATCCCTCAATGAATTATAAAGATTTTATAGTGCCCGGAGTGTTGGCGCTGCTTGTTACTTTGGTTGGTTATCTCATGTCATCCTTAAATATTGTTAAGGAAAAAGAAGTTGGTACCATAGAGCAGCTTAATGTATCGCCAATAAAAAAATATCAATTCATATTAGGCAAGCTAATTCCATTTTGGTTTATTGGTTTAATTGTAATGTCTGTTGGCTTTGTAATTAGTTTTATTGTTTATGGAATCTATCCGGAAGGAAGTTTTTGGGTAGGATATCTTTTTGCCGGAGTTTATTTGATTGCGCTGCTTGGATTTGGACTATTAACCTCAACATTTGCCGATACACAACAACAGGCAATGTTTATTGCTTACTTTTTTATGCTGGTCTTTATTTTGCTCGGCGGGTTATTTTCGCCAACAGAAAACATGCCCGATTGGGCACGTTACTTAACATATATAAATCCTGTCAGTTATTTAATCGAAGTAATGCGTATGCTTGTTCTAAAAGGAAGCAGTTTTTGGGACTTACGTTATCACTTTCTTATTGTGACGGGTTTTGCAATTGTGTTTAACGGATTGGCAATTTGGAATTACAAAAAGACAGTATAACAACACAAATGTTTTTTAGATTGTACAGCGAATGGAGCAATGGAACACAATAAAAATCAATGGTTGATATTTTATATACTCGTTATTTTTGTTGTTACCCTAAACCAGCAAATGCATTCGCAAATAAACTTTTCAAAAGAACTACCTTCCGGCTTATCGAAGTTCTCTATCACAAACAATATTGACACAGTTGCCGAAAAGAAGAATGTTGATAAAAGTTATTTGCTGCCTGCAGTGGAAGTTGTTGGATTAAATTTTGCAGTTTGGGGTTATCATAGATATTTGAGCGGAGAGGGCTGGTCTAACATAAGCTGGGAGTCGATCAAAAAAAATTTCAAAAACGGATTTGAATGGGACGTAGACGGATATCTCATGAATCAGTTCTGGCATCCATATCATGGCTCTAACTATTATAATCTTGCTCGGTCCAATGGTCTAGGATTTTGGGAATCGGCACCATACGCATTCGGTGGAAGTCTGATGTGGGAATATTTTATGGAAAATGAACCCCCTTCTTATAATGATATTGTAAACACACCTGTTACAGGAATTATTTTAGGCGAAATATCTTTCCGCGTATCAAACCTTATTATTGATGAAAGCACAACAGGATTAGAGAGGTTCATCCGCGAATTTTCTTCGACGCTTATTGATCCGATGCAAGGACTGAATAGAATGATTAGAGGTGATATGTGGAAAGCCGGTGCGCCAAATAAACGGCCTGATTTTAACTTAGTTGTGTCATCGGGAGTTCATAACGTTTTTTTCAGCCGTAAGTTAAATAATAGTAAATCTTATGTTACACTAAGAGCGGATTTGAATTATGGGAATCAATTTGCCGTTGCGGATCATAAAAAACCATTCGATTATTTTACTCTGCACACTGAAGTTAATGTTGCGCAAGGCGATAACATAGTTGGAATTTTTGCAAGCGGAGTTATTTGGGATGGCAGATTAAAACTGTTCGAAAAATCAAAAAATATTATTGGAATTTATAAAGAAGTTGATATTCATATTAATACGATTTATAAACTTTCCGCAACAAGTGTAACCGGACAGATCATCAATACAATCCCTTTTTCATTCTCAACCTCAATGATAAATTATTTTGGATTGTCGGCAATTTTAATGGGCGGCACCAACTCACATTATGCTAGCGAGGCAGGAAAAGATTATAATATTGGTCCTGGCGCAAGTGCAAAATTGGGTGTTAAAATAAGTTTTGAAAATTTCGGCGAGATTTATTCTAACTACAAAAGATACTGGATTCATACATTGAGCGGTGCAGAGAGCGAAGAATTTGTCGGGCTGCTGAATGTGGGAATTAATTATCAATTGTTTAAAAATAATTTCCTGGGTTTAGATTTCTTGTTATACGAGCGTTATGGCGATTATAAATATTTTTCGAATTATACCGATTCAAATGTTGCACTGAGGATTTATATCAAACAGAAAATTTAATTCAAGTATTCAAAAAACTTCTTAGAGAATTACATTAACATACATGAAGGGTATTACAATGAATAAGACAATCTATAAGAAAATAGCAGCAAGTGTTGCTGTTGTGTTTAGCATTCTTTCAATCATTGAAGGAGCTCAAGTGCTTTGGGGAATGACTCAGACGGAGTATATCATGCTGACTCCCCTACTCCTCTATAATGTTGCTATGGGTGTTGTTGGAGTTTTTGTTGGTATAGCCCTTTGGTTGAATCACCGATGGGCACTATTGCTTACAACAATCGTAGCAGCTGCGCACCTTACTGTATTACTTGTTGTAGGAGTGCTCTACTTTTCTGGCGGTGCTGTTGCAATGCATAGTGTACAAGCAATGAGTATTCGGTCTGTAGTTTGGTTAGCAATTGCTTGGGTTGCATGGAAAACCAGCAAATCTATTGCGCCTAGTTCAGAATAAATGTAAGCTAATAAATTCAAGGTTAGTCAATGAAAATAAAAATTTTCGTCATCATACTTGGTTTAATTGCTGCAAGAACATTAACCGCACAGAACCAAGTATCGCTTTTAGAAATTGATAAAGTAAAAGAATATTTAACGCTCAACGAGGAACAATATAAAACTATCAATACGATGGTTGGACAAATAAAAGGAATTCTTGAAGAAGACAAAAAAATCATATCCAAATTAAGGGAACGGTTTAAGAGCGGGGATGAACCCGGATTCTTTGAAAAAATTAAAGTCAAGCTAGCAAGAGATAGCAGAGTTGACAAAATTGACGACTTACTTGATGATATTGAAAATCAATTAAATGACGAACAGAAAAACAAATATAAAAACATTGAGAAGCCGGCGTTGAAATCTCTAAGTAAAAAAGAACTAACGGAATAAATGAAATTATTAAGTGTATTGACTATGCTTTTAAGTGTTTTTATTAGACACATATTTACAAAGAGTTATATATGGAAGAAATAGGAATAAGAATTAAGGCGTTCAAGCGTTCCCTCCTAATTTTATTGATATCACTAGTCTCTATTCTGCATGGTCAGGAGCTCAACAACAGTAAAGGGGAAACAACAAATTTAAGCTCAGGTAAAGATCCAAAAATAGGATTAGCGCTTAGTGGTGGAGGCGCAAGAGGGATTGCACACATTGGTGTGATTATAGCCCTTGAAGAAGAGGGAATTCCCATCGATTTTATTGCCGGAACAAGCATGGGCAGTATTGTGGGTGGTCTCTATGCTTCCGGTTACAGCGGCGAGGATCAAAAAAATATTGTTTATCAGATTGATTGGGAGGGTATCTTCAATGAAAATCCTGAGCCAGGTTCTGAGTTAATAAGTAAAAGATATGGTATGATGGAATCTATTGTCGTTCTGCGGTTCAAGTTTTGGGACGTATATATTCCTTTTGGTTTGATGAACGGCCAAAGAATAAATGACGAGTTATTTAAATTAACCGCTCAAGCTAATTATGCGGCAAAATCTAATTTTGACAGTCTTTCTATTCCATTCAAACCGGTTGTTGTTGATATATCTACAGGCGAAGTGGTTGCAATTGATAAAGGGGACCTTGCACAGGCTATACGCGGAAGCATGGCAATTCCTTTTCTTTTTTATCCGGCAAAAATTAATGGCAGATATATGGTTGATGGTGGAGTACTCAATGTGATTCCAACCGATGTAGTAAAAGATATGGGTGCCGATATAATAATTGGTGTTGATCTGGAAGGGCTTTTCCCTTTGGGTAAGGAACCAACAAATTTAATGGAAATTGCAGATCATACAATTGATATTATGATTCGTGAATTAAAACAGAAAAAGATTGCTCTTGCCGATGTATTGATCGAACCTCAATTGGGCCAACATTCCTCAACTGATTACAGTGGGCTTGATTCGCTAATTAAAAAAGGATATCGTGCTGCGAAAGACAAGATGGATGAGATCAAAAGAATCATCCCACAGGAAATTTTAGCGAAGAAAAGAACTAAACGCCAACTTGATTTTACGTTGTTAGAAAAATCAATAATTGGAGAAATAAATGTTATTGGTAATGAATATCTTTTTTCTGAAGCTATCCTGGATGATTTTTCCCTTTCAGTTGGAGATAAATTTAATTTAGATATAGCAACTCAAAGCACAAAAAATATTTACGCATCTAATCTCTTTAATAATGTTTGGCTGGAACTTGACACATTGGCAAATAAAAAATTAAAGGTGAGTATTAACGTTGTAGAAAAATATCCAAGAACGATTGGGTTTGGTGTTAATTACAAAGAAGATGAAGGGGTGAGCGGTTTTGTTCAGATAATTCACTTCAATTTGTTTGGATGGGGCGAAAGATTGATGCCATTATTCCGTTTTGGAAAGTTGCGAACAAAAGTCGGCTTTGAAATGGCGAATGATCGGTTTTTTGGTACTCCACTGACTTTTCATAACGGTCTCTACTATGAAAGCAAATATCCCTATTTATATAATTCTGCGGGTGATCAATATGATCAGATGGATTTCAAACGCCTTGTAGGTTTATTTTCTACAGGGGTTCAACAATTCAGGAAGATTCTTGTTTCAGGCGGATTGAGGTGGGAAAGAATATGGTACAAGAATAGTCGAAACAACGACACCGGTTACAAAGATAAGGACAACTTATTTATCTTCGGTAAAATGAATATAGATAACACCGACAATCGTTATCTACCCACTAAGGGCATTAGATTTGTGATGGAAGGTGAAACAATATTAAACTATGAAAAAAACACTCAACCATTTTCAAAATTGAGTGCTGAATTGAGCGGGGTTTTTTCTCTGCCTTTCAAGCAAAGAATAAATCCATTTGTTAAAATTGGTTCTTCAAATGAAAAATTACCTGTCTATGAAAAATTCAGAATTGGCGGACCATTGCTTATGCCCGGTTATAGTAGAGATGAATTATGGGGAAATCACTTTGCAATTTTTGGGTGTTCATATCTTATTGAAACTCTTAAAAAAATAAATTTCCAGTTTAATTTTACTTATGGAAATATTTTTGAAAAGTATGGCGACTTCAGATGGGATAATCTAATAGGCGGGATATCCGCAGGCATTGCAACCATCTCTCCAATTGGACCGATTGCATTATTGTTTGGACGGAATGAACTCGGGAGAGATCAAGTTTATTTATCTGTTGGATATGAATTCTAATTTTTAAAAACTTATTTGTTCAATCGAATTGATAAATTAAACAGTATGGGAAACTAATTATTCTTGGTCGCAATTTTGCCACAATAATTTCTCTCACCTTGAGTTCATCCGATTAAACTTTGTTATGCGCAAGTTCTTTGCGACTTATGTGTCTAATGTTTTACTAATCAAAAAAAGGAAATTATAGTGAATAAAAATTCATCTTCTAGTATTTATAGAACACTGTTGCTAATAGTATTTACTCTTAGCATTCTTACCGGCGAAATAATGGGGCAGAGTACGTCGGGCATAATTTCCGGCGAAGTAAGAGACGCAATTACAAAACAACCCCTTCCCGGTGCAAACATTATTATTGTTGGAACCAATATCGGTGCGGCTAGTGACGTAAACGGATATTACGTTATTAAAAATGTAGCCGCCGGGAAATACACTTTAAGGTCTTCTATGATGGGGTATGAGCCCCCAGCTTATGCAGATTTAATTATTAATCCTAACAGAAATCATTCAGTTGTTTTCGAACTCCGCCCCGCAGCCATGGAGATGAATGAAATTAATGTTACAGCAGATTACTTTTCTAAACCAGTCGAAAATCCGGTTAGTTTCAGATCTATAACACCGGAAGAAATAAGAAGATCACCCGGTTCCGCAGAGGATATTTTCAGAGTAATGCAATCTTTGCCCGGAGTTGCCACGGCGGGCGCCCGGAGCGCTCAATTGATTGTGCGGGGAGGCAGCCCGGATGAAAATCTAACTCTGATTGATAATATCGAAGTTTATAATCCAATTCATTTTGCTAGAACGGGAGAATCAATGGGGATTATAAGCATAGTTAATCCCGCCTTGCTGCAAAAAGTTGATTTCTTAACCGGCGGATTTCCCGTTAAGTATAGCGATAAAATGTCTTCGGTCTTTGACATGACTTTGCGGGACGGCAATAAAGAAGTTTTTAATACTGATGCAAATTTGAATATTGCCGGGTTCGGCGTAATGTTGGACGGACCTCTAATTGAAAACAGTAATATGATTTTTTCTTTAAGACGCGGTTTCTTCGATTTGATTACCGCTACTTTGAATAAACCCGCAGCACCGAGTTATTATGATGCGGTTGGAAAAATTTCTTATGATATAAATAATAAAAACAGAATCAGTCTTGTTGGTTTCTATTACTTGGATCAGATCGAGCGTGCAGGTTCAACCAAAGAGGCAGCTTCTTCCTGGAGTAAATACGATTATTTAACGCGCGATGATTATGGTGCTGCAATAGGAATTAATTGGCGCTCTTTAATTTCTAAAAATGCTTTTTCATTAGTAACGGCTTCCTATACGAGTAACGGCTGGAATACTCTGCAAGGAACCGAAACCGATCGCTCTTTAAAAGGAGAAGATATTCGCGAAAATGAATTCACACTGAAATCAGAAATAAATTATCAGCTATCGCCAAAGCTCGATTTTAAGGTTGGCGGACAAATAAAACTTATTGATTCCAGAACCGATTCGTGGAGCCCGGAAAGTATAACAAGTAGCGGCACGGTTATTCCGGCAAACACAATCTTATATCATCCTGAGCCAACTACAAAATCCTCGCTGTTTTTACAATCATCTTTTCGCATTGCTGACCCACTGATTATTTCAGCAGGGTTGCGTTATGATTATTTTGCACTTACAACTGAAAATTATTTTAGCCCCAGGATTTCTCTCTCTTATAATATTACAGATAAAACCATTTTGAATCTTGCCTGGGGAAAATATTATCAATCACCGGCGAGTTATCAGATTGCGCCGGATCCCCGGAATCTTTTATTAAAAAGCGGTTATGCTACTCATTATATAGCCGGACTTGAGCATCGAATAAGCAATGATACAAAAGCAAGTATTGAGATTTATCATAAAGAACTTTCAAATCTTATTGTTGATCCGGACGTTACAGATCTTCTTATAAATACCGGCAGCGGATATGCAGAAGGAATTGAATTTGCACTTCAAAAGAAATTTACAGACGGATTTGTAGGAAGCGCTTCATATTCTTATTCTATATCAAAAAGAAGAGATTATGAATCCCTGGACCTATATGACTTTGAATACGAAAGACCTCACATTCTAAATTTAATCTTCGGACTTGAAATCGGTTCCGGCTGGCAAATTGGCGCTAAGCTTCAATATGCTTCAGGCAATCCTTATACGCCCGCAATTGGAGTTTTAAAACAAAATAACTCATTCTATATTATTGAAGGGGCGAAAAATTCCGCACGTTATCCCGATTACCACAAGTTAGATGTTCGCATAGATAAGCAATTCGTTTTTGATTCTTGGTCATTCTCGGTCTATCTTGATTTATGGAATGTGTATAACAGAGATAATGTTAGCACCTACTCATTTAAAGCTGACGCAAACGGTGAATTGATTACAACTCCAAGATATGATTTTGGGATTACTCCTATTCTGGGTTTTACTGCTAAATTTTAAAATTAGAAGTTATCATGGAAGAAAAACTAATAATTGAACATCTCAGAAATGTCGATGAGTTCATATACAAATATGTTTATGAACTCTATGCCCGTATGGTTTATAATGTTTGTGTCCGTATGACGGGTAATAAGGAGGAAGCTGAAGATGTTACTCAAGACGTTTTTGTTAAGGTTTTTAATTCGATAAATAATTTCCGTGAAGATTCCAAACTCTCTACCTGGATTTACCGCATTTCTGTAAACATTTGCATTAACAAATTAAGAAGGAATAAAGTAATCCACTTTTTATCACTGTATTTCTGGGAAGAGGAAAAAGGAGGAAAAGAGATGGCTGACAATAGTCTATCGCCCGAAAAAACTTTAGAGAAATCTGAAATGCAGCTAATTGTGCAAAATTCAATAAATACTTTGCCTGCAAAACAGAAACTGCAATAGTTTTATCCCGCTATGAGGAACTATCTTATAAAGAAATATCCAAAATAATGAAGCTGAGTCTTTCCGCGGTAGAATCACTGATCTTTCGTGCAAAAGAGAATTTAGCGAAAAAACTTATAAGCTATAAAGGAAATTATTACTGACCGCAAGTTTTAAACCGAATATGCGTCTAATCATATTAGAAAAGGTAATGTTATGGAACACAAAAAAATTCAAAAAAAGATTTCTTCTTTATATAGACGGTGACTTGCCAGAAGTTGAGGAAGTATTAATTGAGCAGCACTTAAATGAATGCAGTAGCTGCAAAAAACATTTCGATGCGCTCGCAAATATTTGGAATGAAGAAAGAAAATTAGAACAACAATTACCTTCTCCGGCATTATGGTATAACTTAAAAAATAGAATGGAAGCAAAAATGTAGAAACAAGAAAATGATCCTCGTAGAGGATCAATAAAAGGAAAACGATGTGAAACCGGGTACATTTACACAATTGTATACCCATTTAGTATTTGCGGTAAAATATCGGGAACGATTATTAATAAAAGAAATTAGACCAGAAGTTTTTAGTTACATAAGTGGAATAGTTACCAATAAAAAACACAAATCAATAATAATAAACGGAATGCCAGATCATATACATATTTTAGTGGGTTTGAATCCAAACGATAAAATATCAGATCTGGTGGGTTGCATTAAAAGAGAATCTTCAGCATTTATTAATCAGAAGAGTTGGTTTCGCGGAAAGTTTCATTGGCAAGATGAATATGGAGCATTTTCTTATGGTCGATCACAATTAGATAAAGTATATAAGTACATAATGAATCAAGAAATTCATCATAAAAAAAGAACTTTTAGAGAAGAATACATCACATTGCTTAAGAAGTTCGAAATAGAATATGATGAAAAATATTTATTTGAATTTTTTGCTTGATGAATAATTGAGAGATTATAAATCCTCTACGAGGATTATAGCATTTTGGTTGGATGTTCTTTACAATAATAAAACCTCTACGAGGTTTTAAGAAAGAACGATTGAAATCAACAAATGCAAAGAACATCGTAGATGTTCAATTATTGTAACGCAAGAACTATAATTTTTTGATTGCACTTTCTATGTCTAATGATTTTTGAATCCTTCTTAAAGTAATAGGCTCGGAAATTCTTTCTTTGCAATCCGGAATATTGCACATCTCACAAGTATCATTTACAATTCTGTACGGAATGCTTGGATCATTCCAAAAATTAATTTTTTTCTTCAATTGTTCATCTAAATAAAAACCAATTGTAACGCTTGAAAAAGTATTTGGATCAAGAATATTTTGTTGTGCCACAGAAAAAGAAATGTATTCATCATTTGTTTCATGAAATTTAGAATGAATAATTCCCGATTTCATTTTACCATTACTATTTAACCCGCTTAATTCTTCTTTAATCTTTTTCAATACTTCAATTGAAACCCAGCGACGACAGTAATGTTCATTAGTCTGAAATCCGCCCGGATTTTGTTTTATGTTTAAGCGGACTTCTTTTGTCAAGTCATATCTGTCTGTACCAGTGATGGTGTTGAATCGAAGGAAAAAATATTTTTTGAGTCCTAATACTTTACCGGAAAGATTTGCCAACCGTTGAAAAAACATTTCGGGAGTTGCATCATATTTAATAATAAGATTAATCAGAAAATATTCATCCCATTTCTCTTGTAAAAAAAAAGTATTTATATCTGCTGTGAAATTATTTTTATTCAAAATTAATGCGGCAGAAAAATATGCAGCAATGTAATTATTCAAAAGATGATCGAATGTATTCAGCTTCAAACTGGAGTGAATATAACTTCTTTTGGATATTTTAAGGTAATTGTAAGCCAGTTCTTTCCCTATGATAAATAATTTTTGAGCAGGTGAGAGCAGTGGATTTAAAAATAATATCGGTTGCTTCCCGGGTTTTAATACTCCGCGTAGTTGTTTAAGCTCCTCAAAATTGTTGAATCTGCTTTCATCCAACTTGTAGTTTAAATGTTGAATAAGAATTTGGGAGAGCTGTTCATAATTTATTGGAGGTGCTATAGTTAAATGAAAATCATCAACAAATTTTTCGACCGATAATTCGACATCTTCCAAATAGTTATCATTAATCTCTTTAAATATTCGTAAAGCGGTTCTACTAAAATTATTTTGGCTCAATTCTGTACTTCGCGCCATTTCAATAACCGTTGTTACAAGTGCACTTAATTGATAAGATGCCTCAGACATTAAAGAGATAAATTTGTTCAAATCAATTCCGTAGTGATCGAGCGGAAGCATTTCAAGAATGTTTGATTCAATCAATTCGGCAATTGGGGTTAAATTTTTGGTGAGTTTTAATGTAACAAGTTCATCGTAACTCACACCCAAAGCTTGAGCAAGTTGAGCAATTTTATCTGCCTTAGGATATTTTTTCCCTTTTTCAATTTCATTTAAGTAAGAAACAGAAAGAGCACATTTTTCGGCTAAATCAACCAATGAAAAATTTCGCTCTTGGCGAAGTTGCTTCATCTTCAATCCGAATATCAGCTTAATATAATTGTTATGATTTCTCAAGATTTCTCTTTTTTGTTGCAAATATAGAGATATTTTTGAAAGGAATCTCAGCTAATATTCTTTATTAGCGAAATTTCGCTTGCATAATCTCCATTGTTCGCTTATCTTGAAATAAAAAAAAGCTTAAATGTCATTTATCAACAAAACAAAATTGAGGTAGCTATGGCTGAACCCAAAAGACTTTTCGATTTGATTCCATTTCAGATAGAAAATTACCCAATTAAAAATTGTATCTCCGATAAGAAAAATGATCAATGGGTAAGTTTCGGCACGGAAGAAGTTCAATCAATCATAGATAAGTTTGGTCTCGGGCTATTGAAGCTTGGGGTTAATCCCGGTGATAAACTTGCCATCATTTCTCCAAACAGAACTGAATGGAATTTTGTTGATCTTGGAATTTTACAGATTGGCTGTGTTGATGTTCCTATTTATCCTAATATCAGTGTCGAAGAGTATGAATATATTTTAAACGATGCAGAAGTGAAATATGTCTTCGTTGCAAATTTGGATTTGTATCAAAAAATCAGTTCAGTAAAACACAAAGTCAAATCCCTTATTGAAATTTACACCTTTGATAAACTTGAAGGGAAAAAACATTGGAAAGAAATTTTAGAAATTGCCGATGAGTCTCTAAGAGATCGGCTCAATCAAATTAAAGAAAGCGTTAAGTCAGATGACTTAGCCACCATCATTTACACTTCGGGTACTACCGGAACTCAAAAAGGTGTGATGCTTTCTCACAAAAATATTTTGAGTAACGTGAATTCAATTCAACAAATAATGCCAATAAATAATTCTCATCGTGCAATTAGTTTTCTTCCGATATGTCACATCTTCGAGAGAACTGCAGTTTATTATTATATGAAAATCGGTGCTGCAATTTATTATGCAGAAAGTATTGAAAAGGTGGGTGATAATCTTAAAGAAATAAAACCGAATTACTTTACAACTGTACCGCGCCTTCTCGAGAAGATTTATGATAAGATCATGGAAAAGGGAAGAGAACTTAAACAACCAAAACAAGCAATTTTCGGATGGGCGGTAAACCTGGCAAATCATTATCATCCTCAAGGCAAAAATAATTGGTTTTATAATTTACGACTTTGGGCAGCGCGAAAAATTGTTTTTTCAAAATGGATTGAAGCACTCGGCGGTGAAGTTAAAGGAATTATCAGTGGAGCCGCTGCATTGCAGCCGCGCCTCGGAAGAATCTTTACTGCTGCCGGAGTTAATATTGTTGAAGGATATGGACTGACAGAAACTTCTCCCGTAATTACTTGTAATCGTTTTGAAGATTATTATATCGGAACAGTTGGTCATCCGATTCCGGATGTTCAAATTAAGCTTGCCGATACCGGAGAAATACTAACCAAAGGTCCAAATGTTATGCTTGGTTATTACAACAAGCCGGAAGAAACTAAAGCTGTTTTTGATGAAGAAAGTTGGTTCCATACTGGTGATATTGGAGTTATGGTTAATGATAAGTACTTAAAGATAACAGATAGACTAAAAGAAGTATTTAAGACATCCGGCGGTAAATTTATTGCTCCGCTTCCTATTGAAAATAAAATGAAAGAATCTCTCTTCATAAGAAATATTATTGTAATTGGTGAAAACCAAAAATTCTGTGCCGCGCTTATTGTACCGGAATTTGATTTCATAAAAAAATGGTGCGAAAAGAAAAGCGTACAAGATTACATTCAAAAAGGTATAAGCCAAAGCGATACTATCAAAGAAAGAATTTGGAAAGAGATTCAACATTACAATAAACGATTCAGCCATATAGAGCAAGTTAAAAAATTTGAATTAGTTGATAAAGATTGGACGGTTGACTCCGGTGAATTAACTCCAACCTTAAAACTAAAACGAAAAGTTATAATGAAGAACTACGAAAAATTAATTGACAAAATTTATTCAGAACCACTAAACACAAACTAAATGAAAAACATTATGAAAAGAAAAATCAATGAAGTTGCAGTACTTGGCTCCGGCGTGATGGGCTCTCGCATCGCTGCACACTTTGCAAACATTGGATGCAAAGTCTATTTGCTGGACATAGTACCGAAGGAATTAAATGATTCCGAAAAGAAAAAAGGGCTTACTTTGCAAGACCCGGCTGTTCGTAACAGAATAGCAAACGACAATTTGCAAAATGTTCTCAAAGCAAAACCATCTCCAATCTATCGAAATGATTTTGCTTCAAGAATTACTACTGGAAATTTTGATGACAATATGAATTGGCTTTCGAATGTTGATTGGATTATCGAAGCAGTTGTTGAAAATTTGGAGATCAAAAAGAAAGTTTTTGATAATGTTGAAAAGTTTCGCAAACCCGGAACTTTGATTACAACAAACACATCGGGTATCCCAATTCATTTAATGAATGAAGGACGAAGCGAAGATTTTCAAAATCACTTTTGCGGAGCTCACTTTTTTAATCCTCCGCGTTATCTTCAACTATTAGAAATTATTCCCACACCAAAAACAAATCAAGATGTTATTGATTTCTTGATGTGGTACGGAGATTTGTATCTCGGCAAAACAACAGTGTTTTGCAAAGACACACCGGCATTTATCGCAAACCGAATCGGTGTCTTCAGCATTATGGCTGTCTTTAAGCTGAAAAAAGAATTGGGTTTGAGTATAAAAGAAATTGATACTTTGACCGGACCATTAACAGGCAAACCAAAATCAGCAACATTTAGAACGGCTGATGTTGTTGGAGTTGATACGCTGGTAAAAGTTGCTAACAATGTTTTTAATGATTGTCCGAATGATGAAGCAAGAGATTTTTTTGCGATTCCGGATTATGTGAACAAACTTGTTGAGAACAACTGGCTTGGTGATAAAACGGGACAGGGTTTCTACAAAAAATCTAAAGATGAAAAAGGTGAAAAAGTAATTCTTGAACTTGACACAGAAACATTTGAATACAAGCCAAGTCCAAAATCAAATATGGCTTCTGTTTCTGCAGCAAAACCAATTGACAATCTAAAAGATAGATTAAAAGTTTTGCACGGCGGCAAAGATAAAGCGGGAGAATTTTTACGCTCACTAAATTTTTACATCTTCCAATATTCATCGAACAGAATTCCAGAAATCTCTCATGAGCTTTATAAACTTGATGATGCAATGCGAGCCGGATTTGGTTGGGAATTATGTCCATTCGAAACCTGGGATGCGCTCGGCGTTAAAAAAACAGTTGAGCAAATGACCGCTGCCAATATGAAACCCGCTGATTGGGTTTTGAAAATGCTGGAAAGCGGATTCACTTCTTTCTATAAATCTGAAAATGGAAAGAAAAAGTTTTACGATATCTCTTCAAATTCATACAAAGAAATTCCGGGCAAAGGCGATTTTATTATTCTTGATAATTATCGCGCTAATGAACCGGTCTGGAAAAATTCCGGTGCAACTCTGCACGATATTGGCGATGGAATTGTTAATCTGGAATTTCAAACTAAGATGAACTCTATTGGTTCAGAAATTTTGGAAGCAATAAATAAATCAATTGAAATTGCTGAGAAGGATTTTAAAGGATTAGTAATTGGAAATAACGGACAACATTTTTCTGCCGGTGCAAACTTAGCAATGATGTTTATGCTTGCTACAGAACAAGAATATGATGAAATAGATTTGGCTGTTCGACAATTTCAAAACGCAACAATGCACGTTCGTTATTCAAACATCCCGGTTGTAGTTGCGCCGCATTCATTGGTGCTTGGCGGCGGCTGCGAAGTTTGCTTGCACGCTGATAAAGTAAATGCATCTGCTGAAACTTATATTGGTTTGGTTGAAGTAGGAGTAGGAATTATTCCAGCCGGCGGCGGCACAAAAGAGATGACACTTCGCGCTTCCGATACTTATATTGAAGGTGGAATTGAACTTCCGGAGCTTCAGAAAAGATTTATGAACATCGCAACTGCAAAAGTATCAACCTCTGCGGAAGAAGCTTTTGATATGGGAATATTCAGAAAAGGACTTGATACTTATTCTGTTAATCCAAACCGTGTTATTGCCGATGCAAAAAAATATGCAATTCTGATGGCCGACAGAGGTTACACAAGACCAATTCAAAGAACAGATATAAAAGTTTTGGGTCGCACTGCACTTGCAACTTTGCTTTTAGGAATTCATTCGTTCCGATTAGGAAATTACATAACCGATCACGATAAGAAAATTGTAGAAAAGCTTGCTTACATTATGTGCGGCGGTGATCTTTCTGAAGGTAGTTTGGTTTCAGAACAATATCTGCTCGATTTAGAACGGGAAGCATTTTTAAGTTTAATCGGTGAAAAGAAAACTCTGGAAAGAATCCAAAGCATTCTCACTACCGGAAAACCATTAAGAAATTAATTAACAATGAATTTTAAAATAAAATAAGAAGAATAATTATGAGAGAAGCATTTATAGTTGCCGGATTTCGTTCGGCTGTTGGTAAAGCAAAAAAAGGTGGATTCCGCTTTTACCGTCCGGATGATCTTGGCGCAGAAGTCATAAAACATTTATTAAAATCTGTTCCGCAACTTGATCCTCATCGTATTGATGATGTTATTGTTGGTAACGCATTTCCAGAAGCGGAACAAGGATTGCAAGTCGGAAGAATGATTTCACTTTTATCACTTCCGATCGAAACCCCCGGTTCAACCGTAAACAGATTTTGCGGTTCCGGAATTGATACAATTGCAACTGCAACTGCACGCATTCAATCCGGTATGATGGATTGCATCATCGCCGGCGGTGTTGAATCTATGTCACTTGTTCCAATGACCGGCTGGAAACTTGCGCCGAATTATATGATCGCAAAAAACAATCCCAATTATTATTTGGGAATGGGATTGACTGCTGAAGAACTTGCAAAGGATTTTAAAATTTCCCGCGAAGAACAAGATTTATTTTCTTACAAGTCACATCAGAAAGCAGTTAATGCAATCAACAACGGCTACTTCAAAGATCAAATTGTTCCGATTGAAGTTGAGCAAGTTTATGTTGAAGGCAACAAAAAGAAAACTAAAAAATTTATTGTTGATACTGATGAAGGACCAAGAGTAGATACAACAATTGAAGCATTAGCAAAGTTAAAACCCGTGTTTGCAGAAAAGGGAACAGTTACTGCGGGCAACTCATCACAAACTTCTGATGGTGCAGCGTTCGTTCTTGTAATGTCAGAGGAAATGGTTAAGGAATTAAATCTAAAACCAATTGCAAGATTAGTTTCATATGCTGTTGCCGGTGTTGATCCGCGAATAATGGGAGTTGGACCGGTTGCCGCAGTACCATTAGCATTAAAAAAAGCCGGCTTAACTTTGAATGATATCGACTTGATTGAATCGAATGAAGCATTTGCTGTTCAATCATTAACAGTAATTCGTCAGCTCGGATTGAATGAAGAAATCCTAAATGTTAATGGTGGTGCTGTGGCTCTTGGTCATCCGCTTGGCTGCACCGGTGCTAAACTTACAGTTCAAATTCTTCATGAGCTAAGAAGAAGAAAGAAGAAATACGGATTGGTTACTGCTTGTGTAGGTGGAGGACAAGGTGTTGCCGGAATTTTTGAGTTGTTGGATTAGAAATAAGCTGGTGGTCGAAAAGTGCTTCGTGATCCTTTGTGTTTTAGTGACTTTGTGGCTATGAATATCAACTTGAGTATTAATGTTTTAATTTGCCACAAAGACTCAAAGACTCAAAGACTCTAAGGAACACTAAGAAATTTACTTTTGGATTAGACTCACAAAAAATTTATAGAAAAAATAATTAACGAGAAAAATATAAGAGGAAATAAAAATGTCAGACGAAACAAAAAAAGTTCTGCTCGGCGGAGAATTTTTAATTAAAGAAAGCGATCCGCAAAGTGTTTTCATCCCGGAAGAAATTAATGAAGAACAAAAAATGATGGTTGAAACAGCAGCCAGTTTTGTCCAAAGTGAAATCTGGCCAAAGCTCGATGCAATTGATAAACAAGAACCGGGTCTAACAGTTTCGCTATTGGAAAAAGCCGGTGAACTTGGTTTACTCGGAACTTCTGTGCCTGAAGAATTCGGAGGACTTGGCGGAGATTTTAACACCAATACTTTTCTTGCAATGGAATTAGGAACAAGTTATTCTTTTGGTGTTTCATTTGCAGCGCATACCGGAATCGGAACTCTTCCAATTCTTTACTACGGAAATGCTGAACAGAAAGCAAAATATCTTCCAAAGCTTGCCTCCGGCGAAATGAAATCAGCTTATTGTTTAACAGAACCAACTTCTGGCTCAGATGCACTTTCTGCAAAAACAACTGCTAAACTTTCTGATGATGGAAAGTATTACATTCTTAACGGTCAAAAAATGTGGATTACTAATGGCGGTTTTGCAGATATACTTATTACATTCGCACAAGTTGATGGTGATAAATTTACTTGCTTCGTTATTGATACAAACTCACCCGGATTCACTCGTGGTGAGGAAGAAAACAAATTGGGAATTAAAGGTTCATCAACAAGAGCTTTATTTCTGGATAATGTTAAAGTGCCGGTTGAAAATATTCTTGGCGAAATTGGCAAGGGTCATTACATCGCTTTCAATGTATTGAATGTTGGTCGTTATAAATTATGTGCGATGACAACCGGTGGCGCAAAAAGATTTGCATCTATTTCTGTTCAATATGCAAACGAACGAAAGCAGTTTGGTAAAACGATTGCAAGCTTCGGGGCTATCAAACATAAATTGGCAGAGCAAGCAATAAGAATTTTTGTTGCTGAATCTGCTACTATGCGAACAAGTGGTTTAATAAATGATAAAGAACATGAACTGCTTGCAAGTGGAAAAAGCTACAGCGAATCTATGATTGGTGCTGCCGAAGAATATGCAATTGAAGCTGCTATGTTAAAAGTTTTTGGTTCAGAAGTATTAGATTATGTTGTTGATGAAACAGTCCAGGTTCACGGTGGGTATGGTTACTCGGAAGAATATCCCGCTGCACGTGGTTACCGCGATTCAAGAATCAACAGAATTTTTGAAGGCACTAATGAAATCAATCGTTTGCTTACCGTTGATATGCTTGTTAAACGCTCGATGAAAGGGAGACTTAATTTATTAGGTCCGGCAATGGCAATTCAAAAAGAGCTTATGAGTGTTCCCGAATTTGGTGAGGAACCAACTGGAGTTCTTGCCAAAGAATTACAAGCAATTAGAAATGCGAAGAAAACAATATTAATGACTGCCGGTATGGCTGTTCAAAAGTTTATGCAGAAGTTAGCAGATGAACAAGAAGTGATTATGAATCTAACCGATATGTTAATTGAAGTTTTCACTTCAGAATCCGCAATTCTTAGAACACAGAAATTAGCAACGATGAAAAGCGAAGCTGAACTTCAACCATATATTGAAATGACACAAGCATATGTAAGCGATTCACTTGAAAGAATTAATCTCTACGGCAAGCATGCTATTTCTTCATTTGCTGAAGGTGATGAACTGAAACTTTTAACACTTGGTTTGAAACGATTCACAAAGTTTGACCTTGTGAACACAACCAAGTTAAGAAGAAACATAGCTGACCGGATGATTGAAGCAAACGGATATTGCTTTTAAAGTTTAGTTGATTTTTATAAATCCTCTACGAGGATTAGTTTCTTGCTTGTGATGTTCTTTACAATACTAAAACCTCTACGAGGTTGGGTAATAAAAAACATTCAAGGTAAACAAGGTTGTGTTTTTAACATCGTAGATGTTCAATTATTGTAACAAAAAAACGAAAAGAGAAAATATATGAATGAAATTAACTACAACTCACCAATGCTTAAAGAAGGTTCGCTGGAAGGAAAAGTAATATTAATCACCGGCGGTGGAACCGGACTAGGAAAAGCAATGGGAAAATATTTTTCGGAGCTTGGAGCTAGGCTTATTATAACAAGTCGCAAATTAGAAGTACTTCAAAAAACAGCCGAAGAAATTTCGAATGCAACAAAAAATGAAGTCTTTCCTTTTCAATGTGATGTATCCGATTACCAACAAGTGGAAGAATTATTAAAATCATCAATCGAAAAATTTGGTAAAGTTGATGGCTTGGTAAATAATGCAGCCGGAAATTTTATCAGTCCTACCGAACGACTTTCCAACAAAGCTTTTGATATTATTATCAACATTGTATTGAAGGGAACCTACAACTGCACGCTGGCTTTCGGAAAACATTGGATTGAGAACAAACAAAAAGCAACTGTGCTGAACATTGTAACAACATATTCGTGGACGGGATCCGCATTTGTAGTTCCATCTGCAGCAGCCAAAGCCGGAGTTCTTGCCATCACTCGTTCGCTTGCTGTTGAATGGGCAAAGTATGGAATTCGTTTTAATGCAATTGCACCGGGACTCTTTCCAACCAAAGGTGCGTGGGAAAGATTACTGCCGGGCGATCTTAAAAATAAATTTGATCTAAAAAAGAAAGTCCCGCTTCAACGTGTTGGTGAACATCAAGAACTTGCAAACTTAGCGGCATATTTAATTTCGGATTTCTCTTCTTACATGAATGGTGAAGTTGTAACAATTGACGGCGGCGAATGGCTGAATGGTGCCGGTCAGTTCAACATTCTGCAGGCAATCCCAAAAGAACAATGGGACGAAATAGAAAAGATTGTTCGTACTGTTAGAGGAAGTTAAATATTTTGGATATTACAATTAGATACAATTTCTTCTAAAATAATTTTTAGAAAATAATTTCCTAAACTTTTATTGAAGATAATTTAATGAAGCCCACAAAAAATAAATCCGACTTTAAAAATTATTATGATGTAGTAGTAACTTTTGATAAAGTTGATATGCTGCATATCGTCAACAATGCTGTTTACTTTAATTACTTTGAACAAGCCAGAATCAAGTATGCAAAGGATATTGGCTTTCTCCCAGAAAAAGGAATTTCACTTGATGGGACAACTTTTTATATGGTTAGGAATGAAATCAATTATCTTAAAGCAGCTCTTTTCGAAGATAGATTGCGTGTATATACAAGAATTGCATATATAAAAAATTCCAGTTTTGGTTTTGAGCACATTATAGAAAATATAGAGACGGGGATTATAATCGCCGAAGGTATGGGTGTGATTGCTCACGTTGACCCAATCAAGAAAAAATCCATTCCTCTTCCGGAAGAATTTTATCAAAAAATTTTAGGATATGAGTCCAAAGTCGAAATACTCAAATCCAAATAGACATTAGCATATTAACTTATACCCTGCTTTACTTTGTGTAAAAATTCTATTACTCGTAATGACTTAAACTAGTAAAAAAATAGTAGCATTATGTCTGACAGACATTCACAACATCTCGTCATTCATAAGCAACCTCATAGCAAAATCTCCTTCGCGAGCTTGTAGTGGAATATACTTTGTGGATTTTTTGTCTCGCCACGGTTCGTCATCATCGGCGGGCATTCCTATTGGGTATCCGGGACCAACTTTAATAACATAACCACCCTGAACTTTTTCTTTTTCTTGTACTCCAGGAGGAAGATAGAGACCGCTATTTGTTTTGTTAATGTTTTCTTCCGGTTTAACAAGAACACGGTCGCCAACAATTATTATTTTGTCTGTGTTGATCAAAGCACTTCTCATTTTATTCCACCGTAAAATAGGAAATGAAAAAGAGAGCATCAAATAGTTATCTTTCTAAATTATAAGAAGACTACATAAAAAATCCCCCCTATTCTGCCTGGACTTAATAGAAAGAACCCTTCCCTTTGGCATTGCCACTATGTGGGAAGCCTGCCTACCGCAGGCAGGCCTGCCTGCGGCAGGCATGGGTTGGGCTTGCCCGCCGTTTTTTTTTGGCGGGATGGGCTTTTCTTCGTTATTTCACAAGCATCAACTTTTTCGAACTGGAAAAATTGTTTGCGGTAATTTTGTAAACATAAACTCCGCTCGCAAAATCAGATGCATTCCAATGGTAGGTGTAACTTCCTGCATCAAGATTAGAATCAACTAAAGTAGCAACTACTCTACCAAGTACATCAATAATTTCTAGCTTTACTCTGCTCTGCAGCGGCAATGAAAATTTAATAGTTGTTTCTGGATTAAACGGATTGGGGAAATTTTGTTCTAAAGAATATTCCGTTGGAACTTCATTACTGTTGCTTACTCCGACGATTCCATTTGGTTGAATTGATAAATTATCAATTGCCCAACCCCATCCAACAGCTTCGTCATCAGAGAATAATCGGAAACGAATAAGAATTACATCCTTACCTTTAAACTTATTTAATAAGTTTACTTTATGATGAGCATACATACTTGGCGTAGGGAGGGTTTTTGAATTATATGCGGCAAGCCATTCAGCCTTATACTGACTATCATAACCATCTTCTATGGGTATCCAGGTATTGCCATCCTTGCTTCCCTCAACTACAACATAATCCCAAAACTCAGTATCGCCAAATTTTTTACCCGGATCACCCGGTTCAACAATAGCTATGTCATCATACTCTAAGAATGCATTTTCGTTAGCAACTTTTATAGGAGTCGTCAAAGTATAGGTGTATGTTGTTTTTTTTGCGTAATCGTGCAACGAGTGAATAGCGGGAGAAGTTAAATTACCCTCCGCTTTAATTGTAAATCCATTTCCCGTAAAATCAGAACTGATTGTGTCAAAATTATTCAAATAAGTAAGTTTTGTTTCGCCAATATCCAATAGTGTTATACTTGTTTTTGCAGTTTTATAAATCTTTCCGTCTTTGTAAGAAATTATTTGAATTACAGCAGTTTCAGATGCTGTAGGTAAAAAATTAAGATTCTGTTCTCCAACTGTCGAGGCGTTTATTTCAGTCATTTTTTGTCCGTTGAACCAGACTTCCGTTTTATCATATTGAGAACGAAGATTTACTTTAACGGTAATTACTTTATCTGAACCCTGGCCTGCAGAAATAATAATTGGCGCAATGGTTACCACCGGCCATTGATAGCTTGCAAGTTCGGGACGTGTAACAGAAAATATTCCTCTTCCATGAGTAGCCAGAATTACCTGGTCGTCCACAACTTTTATATCCCAAATCGACACGGCGGGTAAACCGTTATTAGAATAATGCCATGTTGTGCCATTGTCAGTTGATTCAAAGAGACCGATTTCCGTTCCTGCCCAAATAATATTTGTATTGTATGGCATAACAACTAAAGAAAAAACTCCAACATCTGGGAATCCGTTACTGCTTGTAGTATTCGAACCAAAACCTGAAAGCTCTACCCAACTAAGGCCCATATCAGTTGTGCGCAGTACTTTTGGCAACCCTCTGAATGAGAATGTTAAGTAAACCGTTTTGGGGTCGGTTGGATGAGTATCTATCCCTGTAATTGTGCCTAACGAAAATCCCGTAACTAAAGCAACGGAAGAAAAACTTAATCCGCCATCGGTAGATAAGTACAATCTACTTGCTGTACCAAAATATGAATGACCCGCCCAAACAATCTGAGGATCAGCAATAGAAATAGCAACAGGTGTTGATGAAGAATTGTAAGTCCAATCATTAGTTGTTATTTCGCTTTTAGCCCAAGAGTCTCCAAAATTTTCGGAGCGCCAAATACCTTGAGAGCCGGTTGTAAAAATAACATCGGGATCTACATTTGATTCACCTATTTTAGAAATGAACTGCCCTTTTCCAGAACCAACGTCTTCCATTTTGTTAACACCAGTAACCCAGTTTATACCACCATTAGTGGTTCTTCTAAAATTGTTATACTGGCTTCCCCCTATTATTTTATTTGGATCTTTGTGGTGCCACGCAACATCAAATCCATCACCACCAATAGCAAATTTGTAAATTGATGATACGCTCGCATTTTGACCTACGGGAGATTGCCATGTTCCGTTATCTTGCATACCGCCGATATATTCGTTTGCACCCGGTTTTTTGTCCACTCCATAAAATTGTGTGGAGTTATATCCGCCATTACTAATGCTTTGGTTAGAAGCATTGCCCGTCCAGGTTGTGCCGCCATTTGTTGATAATGCGACACCTCCGTCGTTACCGCTAATAAACCAGAAACTATTAGTTGCTTCATCTTTAGGAATGAGAGTTATGTTATGCTGATCAACATGAACAAATGGTTTATTAGTATCTGTATAATTATAGGTTATCGGAGTAAACGATGCCAAGCGAGATATTATAATTCCGTAATTAATTCTAAGGACCGAGTTAGGTAAAGAGCTTGGACTCCAAGTTGCGCCAGTTGGTAGAGCTGGAAAAATTGCCCAGATCATTTTATAAAGTGTTCCGTTATTAACTGCAAGAGTGGGATTTGGGCTAACCGGATCATAAGGAATGGCGTGAATCATTAAATATTCTCTCGGTTGTGTAGAATCATATACTTTCAGATTATAAAGACCATCGTTTTCCCAATCTCTATAGGAGATCATAAGCTGGCGGTTGTTTTTTATATCCCAAACCTCAAAGGGTACGCTTGAATATCCTTTATATTCCCAGAGAGTTGAAGAGACCCTATAATATCTGTGTGCATTTTGAGATTTCCCGGGTCCAAATCTAACCTCAACACCAACGTAATCTGTACTTGACACTTGAAGCTGCGATTCTGCAAATGGTGCAGCAGCAAAAGTCCATTTTTGAAATTCTAGTCCCGTTCCTATACCACCACCTCTATAAGAACCGCCCCAATTTAAAAATGTTAGAAACGAGATTGTACCCTCTTCATCAATACTTTTGACACCAACACTAACACCTGAGCCTGCTTGCAGCTCAACTTTCCAATTCCCAATTCCCCCCATATAAATAATTTTTTCGTTATAAGGATGCCCGGCAATAGTGTTATTATACCATCCTTGATCTCCAAGCCATGCATATGTTTTTCCATCGGAAGCCGTTACTTCGGTCCATGTTGCACCGGCATCTTCTGAAAAATATAAACCGGAACCCGTTTTAGTCTGTACGCTTGCATAGATGTAATTAGGATTTTTCGGCGAGACGGCTATTTCAATTCTTCCATTTGTAATTAAGCCTGGGCCGGTTGGATTCCAAGTTAAACCCGCATCGGTTGATTTATAAACACCTGTATTATTAACTGCTGCATATAGAATGTTAAAGTTGGTTGGATGAGTCCTTAGATCCTGAACCCGGGCTGATATTGTATTGAGAACTCTTGTCCAGGTTGTACCGCCATCAATCGAGCGGTGTATTCCTGCCGCTTGATAAGTGCCCGATATTGTTGGACCAGCGTTTGTCGCGGCAAGAACGATATTTGGATTTGCCGGATCGACAAGCATTCTATTAACATTGTAAAAAGTATAATTTGCAGTTGAAGCTAACTGAAACCATCTATTTCCATGATCGGTCGATTTGAATATTCCACTTCCATTTATAGCGTCTGAATTAGAGAAGCCTTCTCCTGTGCCGCAGTATAAAACATCCGGATTAGATTTTGACTGCACAATTACAGAAGTAGAAAGATTAGGTAGATTGTTTGTTTTGTTTTCCCAGGTGAACCCTGCGTCTGTTGTTTTCCAGACCCCGCCGCCGACCGAACCGGCAAACCACGTTCTTGTAGTTGGGTCAGAAACATCTACAACAATTCCTCTAGTTCTTCCGCTAATGTTTCCTGGGCCTCTTTCTATCCAATTAAGCGCATTGGTTTTATTAAGGCGGGAGGCAGCTATCGACTTCTGATATTCTTCAATCAAGTAGTTTTGTGAATAATGAAGCGCATTCGCGTTCTCGCTTGTTTTAATTTTTTCGAAGTACTCTGCATATTTACCCGGTTCATCAAATTTGTAATATCCCTTAACCTGTTTTTTCTTTTCAGAAAAGAGTTCATTCTTTTTTTGTTTTGGCAGATCTTTTTTTGTCTCTTTAATAACACCAACGTCATCACTTAAAATAATTTTATTCTGAGCATTGGTTAATACGGCAGCGAAAAGAAACATAATCAAGCCCGACGTAACCAGTAGATATTTGCTTGCTTTCATGCTTACCCTGTTTTTATTTATTAGATTTTTTTAAGAACAGTTTCTTATTCGTTGAGAGTATTATTAGATCCAGCACATCCGATTAAAAAAAGAATTGAAACTAATGGGGCAAAAGTTTTATGCCACATTTGAACTCACTTTGATAGTTAAGAATGGAATAAGATGATATTCTGCTGAGGTCAAAATAAAGCAGAGAACGTTAATTTGCAAGAGATGACAGAATCCTTTCGTTTGATGGTAATCTAAGGGCATCTCTAATAACTTCAATAATAATCTGTGAAAATCAGTTTTAATCCGTTTTATCTGCGTCCCATTTTTAAAAAAAATAGTTTTTATGGCATCGCCATCACTATGTGAGAGATGCCCCTAAGACACATCTGAAAACCTAAAAAGAAAGCCCAACTCATTTGAAGTCGGGCTTTCTTAAAAACGATCTACATATCGAACCAATAAGAAAACTTCACTGCAAGTACGTTGTTGCCTTCACTCTTCAATAAATTTTTCCAATCTCTTCCAAGAGAAAAATTTCCGGGATCGTCGTAGTTGGTTTGATCATGCGACCAAACAAAATATAATATTGAACCGGGCATCACTTCCCATCTTAATACTGCCGTTCCTCTCAATGATTTGTAGTTAAAATTTGGATTTCCGAATTGAAAGGTTTGTGCCGGACCAGTTCCGTCAGGATCAACATTATATACACCATTGCCAGAATTATAACTAATTGATGACCCATTCTTGCCATATTCATTTAAAGTGGTTGTGCGCGGAAGAGCCAATTCTTTGAAATTATTATAATAGCCAACAGCAAATAAAGGCTGCAAGAAAAGCTGAAGACTTAGTGTTGGTGTGAATGTCCAATTCAATCTGATATTTGCGGCTAAAGTTTTTTGTGCAATTGTAGAAAATACATAACGCGTTCCAAATGTATTAGTTGCTGTCGGATCCGTAAAGTTGCCAACCCACATCCGGTTGTCGTTGTTTACTTCATATTCCGGTCCGATGCTGAAATTCATTTGTGTATTCGGGCGCCATTGGATTTCAACACCGAATGATTGGTTAACGCCGCCAATATTATCCTTCGAATATGATCCGGATACATTAAAAATTATCTCTTCACGACTATCTGTGCTGGCATTAAAATTTGCTTGATAACCAGACGGCTGTACCACGAGCGGACCGCCGCGAGTAGCTGTTTTATTCAGAGTTTCAAAACTATAGCTTGCTCTTATTCCAAGACTCCAATAATTCAAGAATGTAAAACTGGAATTAAGCCATAAGAAATTGCTTAACAAATTACCCTCAAAATCATAACTCCGGGCGTGGGATAAATAAATTTGTTTTCTTCTGAAGACACTGTCCGGATCAAACCATCTATAACCAAGAACTATATGCCCGTTTATTCTGTCTGCCATCCATTGAAATCCAAGATCGTTGTTTTCAAAACCGGGAGTGACGGCGCCCAGCGCGGCGTTAAGATAAAAATTTCCTTGCTGCTTATTCAACATAACTCTTCCATATAAACCTGACAGAGAGGTTAAGTTAGGATTATAAACAGCATTCGTTGCATCGGGACGTTGGAAATATCTATAAGATCTTTTCTGAAGCAATTGTAGAAATTCTTTTGTGCCGTTTATATAGGAACTTACAACCGCACCGGCGAGCGCATATTCTTTGTTCTCGCCAATATATGTATAGCCATCAAGTCCCAAGGCAAAAGCATTCTTGGCTAAATTATTTTGTAAACCATTCTCATTTAAGCCCCGGTTGACGGAAGTGAACATTAGACCAAGTGATTGATTTCCGTCGTTAAATTCCCTCTTTGCTCTAAAGACACCATAATGAGTTACTGGTTCAACTTCCTCTTCGGTTTGAATTCCCTTACTATATAAAGTTGCAAAGGTTCTTTCAGTTAGAGCAGAGACAGCGCCAATAGTTGTTTTGTCGTCTAACTTTCCGGTAAGTTTTGCTGCGCCTAAAATTCTGGTCTCATTCGGATATTTAATATAGTCCGCAGAAGATGTTGATCCGCTTGGTGTGCGGCCAATTCTTCTTGAATAAAAAAGCTCGGGCCATCCAAAATTAAAACCCCAATTATTATTTACACCCCCGATTCCAAACATGAAATTGTTCGAACCTTCAATGAAAAATGGTCTTTTTTCTTCAAAGTATGATTCAGATGCGGAAAGATTAATCACCGCAGGATCAACTTCTACTTGTCCAAAATCCGGATTCAATGTTGCATCAATATTTAAATTAGTGCCGATTCCAATTTTTAGATCTGCGCCGAAAGCAGTTTTATATTGACTCGATTTGTAGAAAGGATCGTTTGCGTCGTGTACTAAATATTGCGCTTTCTGGACAGCGTAAGGAAGTATTTCGAATCTTTGTTTTGGTTTGATTCCGTCCAAACCTTCGAGTGCTGCAAATCTGGAAACAAAACCGCTCTCATTTTTTGGCACCATTACAAAAAACGATTTTTCATTATTGCGTTTTATCTCTCTTGTGAAATTTACGCCCCACGTCATCCGCTCAGCTTCTTTGAAGCGCAATTGAGAAAATGGAATTTTCATCTCAACAAACCATCCGGTTTCATCAATAAATGTTTTTGCTTCCCATACACCATCCCATGTTCCGTCATCCCAACTATCGTTGAACAAAACTCCATCCACCATCGTGCCGCCTGCATTAACGCCAAAATAGTTACCGGTGCGTTTATCATTGAATGCATCAACATAAAATCCAAACCAATCAGAATTTGTATATCCATCACGTCTGGCAAGACTAGCATCAATTGATTCCGGTTTGGTATCGTATAAATGAGCAGCTACATAAAGGTTGTTGTTGTCATATGCAATCCACACTTCTGTTTTTTCTGTTGACGCGGCTCCTTCTACCGGATCTCTCTGAATAAAATCTTTTATCGGCTCGCTTTGCCAAATTGGCTCGGTAAGTTTACCGTCTAAGTTTATATTCAGATTTTTTATTTTATAAGCCAACACAACTTTCTGAGAACCGGATTTATTGTTTCCGGCAAATATTAATATCGGAACTATAATAAGCATTAAAAGTAAAAATGCTTTTTTCATATGACTCCTTTCGTTTTTCAAAATTTCTGATATTCACAGTAAATTAGACTAACGAGAGATCAAAAGGTTATTTTTGATAGGCACCAAGATTTCGGAGATCATAAAAAAGCCCAACTCATTTCTGAATCGAGCTTTTTCAACTTATCATGAATATGCGTTTTATTCTTCTTTATTTTTCTCTTTGCCCTTCATCTTATCCAATCCCGGAATATTCAATTGTTTTGTAAGATTTCCGATTTTGGCTAAATCTATTTTGCCAACAATATTTACACAAGTAACTTTTCCGTAAGGCTCTGGTTTATCGGGTTTGTCAGATTCTCCTCCCTTTGACAATGAAAGAATTGCTAATCCTTCAAACTCACCGTTAGAAGATTTCTTTATATAGATGTTTGTCAAATTATCCCGATTGTTTGTGCGAACAATTCGATCCCAACCTTTTGACTGCAGGTTTTTATCCATAACTCCAAGAGAACCTTCCATATCGGTAATGGAGCTTTTATCGATCTTGTATTCGTTAACCTGGATGAGTTTTAATCCGCCTACAATGTCGCCCATGTCATCACTTTTGTCTTGAGCCATCCCGGCTACCATCTTTAATAAAGTTTCTTCAAGATAAACTTCCGATAATGATTCAGCGTTTTTAAGTCCCGAGATTTCTTTGTAATTGAAATATCCGGGATACTTTGAATAATCTTCTTTCTGTTGAGCAGATAAATTTATGCTAAGCAAAAAGAAAAAAACGAGAAGTGTTTTAATTGGTTTCATTTTTATCTCCTTCTAATAAGTTATTAACAATTCTAATACTTTGACCGAACGGTTTTGCAACCGCGTTACCGAAAACCTCTTTTTGAAGAGTTGAATGTGTCTCTTTAAAAAAATTACCAACGACAGCAAACGCATACCCCGCTTGTTTTTCTGCTTCTGTGATCTCTGCCGTTGTATAAACGTAGCTATATTTAACCGGCTTGTTGATGATAATCGAGGTAACAATAGCTGAAATTAATATTACGCTTGTCACCACCGAGACAATTGGTCTTGATAATACTATCGAGATAAGGTCATAAATAAATTTATCTGTAGTTTTTTTAACCGGGATAGTTCTGTTCTCGATCAATTTAAAAATCTCGCGGGAAAATTCTTCTTCGCCAAGTTGTTTTACTTCATTTGCGGTTGTTTTGTATGAGTTAAGAAGGTTGCGTACTTCGTTGTTGCGGGATGCAGCATGCACTACTTTAATTTTATCCAGAAGTGATGCATCTCCATATGCAACGGAAATAATTTTATTTAGCAACTCTTCGGTTATTTCAAATGAATTCTTGCGGTTCATAATCTTTTAATTCCTCTTGTAATTTCTTTCTTGCGCGCAACAAATAAACTTTTACAGAATTGAGCGGCAAATCCAGCGCCTTACTGATTTCTTTATATTTCAACCCCTCAATTTCGTAAAGCACAAAAATGCTTCTTAAATTCTCCGGCAATCTTTGAATTGCCTCTTTCACTTTCGATGCCATCATTCTAAAGTGCGTTGTTAAATAGGGATTATCATTATTGGTATTAGAGCTGTATGTATCTTCAAAGAATTCATCTATCTCAGACTCCCGATTTACCGCAACGGTACGCCTTCGTAAGTAATCTATACACAAGTTGTTGGTTGTTTTTATGATCCACGTCTTTGCCGCCATTATGTTGAACTTATCAATGTTTTGCCAAATTCGAATCATTACCTCTTGTGTAACGTCATCAGCGTCCATCCTATTCTTCAGCATATAAAGTGAGTAAGTATAAATTTTATTTTTATACTGCTGAATTAGGAAACGATATCTCTGTTCTGCAAACATTTATGATTTTCTATATTACAGACGAATTGGAATGCCCTATTGTTACATTGTTTATTAAGAACTATTTTCAAGGCAAAATATGGAAAGGATTTTGTCAATGTCTAATAATGAACCGGAAGTTGGAACAATCGGCTGGACGGACTTAACAATTTCAAACGCTGAAGAGATTCGGGATTTCTACAGCAAGGTTGTTGGTTGGAAGCCGCAGCATTTATCAATGGGGCAATATGATGATTATGTTATGAATACTCCGGAAACAGAAACAAGCATTGCCGGAGTTTGTCATGCTAGAGGTGTTAACGCTGAATTACCCGCGCAGTGGCTAATTTATATTACCGTAGCGAATATTGATGATAGCATTGCGTCGTGTAAAAAACTTGGTGGAAAAATATTAGTTGGGTCTAAAAACTACGGCGGCATAGGAATGTACTGCGTAATCCAAGATCCGGCGGGAGCCGTTTGCGCACTGTTTGAACCGAAATCGTAGAACAGATTTTTAATCTGTTCATTAATCGTTTAGACAAATAAAAAATGCGCAGATTAAAAATTTGCGCTACAGAGTATTTATGAAAGGACTAGATTTTCGTCCGGCTAAATCTAAAGAAGAATTCCGGGGCAACTATAAATTACACGATCTTGCTGAGCGAACTGGAAAAAATTTACTTGTCCAATGGGGGATTGATTCCAAAATGTTTGGCGAGGACAAACGTTACGAAAAACTCTGGGAAAGGGGAGACGATAAACCCGATGTTATAATAGACTATAAAGGAAAACAAGCATTTCTTGATTGGAAGGGTAAACACACACAAACATTTTTAGTAAACGCGCGTGCGATAAAATCATACGAGCGCTGGCATATCAAATTTAACATTCCGGTAATAATTGCTTTTATTGTTTTTGATGAGAATAATAATTTGATTGACAGACGCTTTGCTTTTCTACCTGCTCATAAATATGCCGAATCCAAGACGACTCAGTGGGATAAAAATAAAACAGTTGAATTCAAGGAAGACTTGCCGAAATTTACTAAAGAGAATTTGATAAAATATTTACTAACTATTTGATCAATAGCCATGGTGCTGTGTGAATTCAGATGATGTTAAGAAAATAGAAGATACTTTCCGCAACTCAAAATCTTCGAATGAGCTATTCGACGCTTTTCAAGATGCAATTAAAAGTAAGCTATGCGATATTGAGATATTCAAGATCTTAATTGCTAATCCAATACTCTCGGTAGATGAAATTAAACTGTTTACAGAGAAACTCCTAAAAGAAACTCCGGGCAACGCTCTTGATCTTTTATTGTGGACAGGAAAAGTATTAGAGAACCAACCGAACAATTATAATTACCTGGAGGAGGCGCTATTTTATTACCGGTGTGCAATTTCAACCAAACCCGATTTTCACGAACCGTTATTGCGACTTTTGAATCTTTACAATTACGAAATGGAGCTTCCAACCAATCGTAAGATTTTAGATATAATTGAAGAATCGGTGCCTGCGGTAGATCAGAAAAGCAAAGTATATTATGCGCTTGCACATCACTATAAAAAATGCGGCGATCCAAACTCGGAGAAAAAATATTTACACCTTGCGGAAGAATCGGCAAAAAGAGAGAGGTGAATAAATACAAAATCCGAAGCTCAAAGCTCAAAAGTCAAAGCTCAAAATTCAAAGCACAAAAGACAAAATAGAATTATGGAAGAGAAAAGAAAAGCTCTTTTGCAAGAAGCTTTGGAACTTTCTAAAATATTTGGTTCAATGGTTAAGAAATTAGAAGAAAACGGCTTTTAATATTTGGATTTAGAATCTAGTGCTTCGAGCTTTGCTTTTTGGATTTAGTGTTTTGTGCTTCTCTCAGTAATAGTAACCAATTGTGAAATAGAAAAACGTACGCCCCCAAACAATCGCGCTGTTAGAAAGGTTATTGATGAAGTAAAAGCTTTTTCCAACAGAGAAATCCGCCGGTCCTACAGGAGTATTAAATGACACCGTTGCCCCAACGCCATGTCTTAAATCTTTGAAGCGGATCTGTTCCCTCTCTTCCCAAATAGATCCAAGATCGTAGCGCGCTTTAAGGTATGTATCGAAAAATAATTTGACCGGAAGTTTATACCGGTATTCAAGCGATGTCAGCAAAATCTGTCTTCCGCGAAATTCGTATTCACGTAATCCAAAAAAGGAATTCTGTCCGCCGAAAGAGAATTGCTGGCTTAGGGGAAGTGTTCTATCACCCGTCCCGATTACAGCCCTAATGCTGAGAGTGTTTATACTTCGGTAAGTAATAATATTTTTATAATCCAGATAAAATTTAGTGTAACTAATATCGCCGCCCAGAGCAGTCTGCGCAGTTTCGTAGAAACCCTTTACTAAGAACCCTACTGTTGGATAAGGATATTCGTTTTGTGAATCTATAGAAAGAGAAAAACGCAAACTTGAAATATCTTTCATATAAGTTGGGCCTGTGTAGTCAAATTTGTTTTTTATCTCGTCACGTTGATAACGAGCTTCAATTAGAATGTTGCCAAACTTTTCAACTTGTGCACCGACTCCGAATGAACCGCCATAATATATCTGTCTGTATTCTCCTGTTTTGCTTCTTGAGAATCTATTCGCAGCGCGAAGTGTGTCGTCACGATAGATGCTCACATCGTTGAATTCATGAAACGCACGTACCTTGTAGGTATAGTAAGAATCAAAAACACGGTTAGCTTTTTGTTCTAGACTTAGCGAACGATTCCGAGTACCGCCAGATAAAGTTGCACCAATTTCAGTTCCGGTGCCGTTGAAATTCTCGTCACGAATGTCCATTGAAAACTGCGTTAAGTTTTCGTTATCAATTCTCAACCCCATGCGAATGACGTTAGAAATTTTTTCTTCAACATTTAGTCTTAACTCATTCTCCCCAGATATCGGCACAATTGTCAGATCAATCTGATCAAATAAATTAGTGCTCCTAAGATTAGTCAACCCTTTCTCTGCAAGGTCATATTTGAACAGGTCACCGGCTTTCAAAGGAAACTCTCGTGTAATGATTCTATCCTTTGTTTTAGTGTTTCCCTCAATAATAATTTTCGAAATAAATCCTTCGCTAAGTTTAATTAAGAGAGTGTTTGATTTTTCGTCGAACGCAATTTTTTCTATTCGGGCAAGTGATGATCCCGTCTGTTTATACATTCGCAGAATATTAAGAGCCACTTTAAATGTTTTTCCCGGATTAAATGGTTTGTTCAACAACGCGGTTGTTATGCCGAGCACCTTAACCATGTTTGTATCCGATGCGCCTTCGATATTAATATTGCCAACTTTTTGATTCTCAATTGAGTTAATTGTGATAAAAGATTTTTCGTCCCGCTCCTCAACATTAACAGAAAGGTCTTTCCAATATCCTTCGGTGAAGAGATAGTAAAGATGGTAAATTAAATCGCTGCTGGAGACAGAATCCTTATCTATTATTTTACTATAAAGATTTTTTTCAAGCTCTCCGGGATTATCGTTCAAAGACAAATTTCTAAAAACTTTTTCATTGTCTGATAAATTATTTCTGAATCGCTTTTCATACTCTGCTATCACTTTGTTTGCGACGGGTTTTGCCGCGTCATATCCGGCTTTGATTGCGTGGGCAAGATTTGTAAAGTCAGAGTTTTTCTTCGCAGCTAAATCCGGCTGTATGATGAAATCGGCATCTTCCAACTGACGATCATTTAATATTTTCATCGGTATACTTACCAGTTGATCGGCAATAGTCCATGGGAAATTCAAATTGTTTTCGGTATAAAGAGGGCTGGAGGTATTTACAGCCACAATTAGGTTTGCGCCAAGCTCACGTGTTTCTTTAACCGGAACGTTTGCAACCAATCCACCATCGACCAACAATAAAGAATCTTTTTTCACCGGCGGCAAAAGAAGTGTAACGCTGGAACTTGCCCGCATTGCTAATCCAAGCGGTCCTTTGTCAATTAAAATCTTTTTTCCGGAAATTAGATCGGTGCTTACTGCCCGGTATTTGTAAATAAAATTATCATAATTTTCATCGGCAAGAATTGGCGCGTTTATGGCAAGGAGATTTAAATTATTGGCGGCACGCTGACCGGAACTGATTGACGTAGGGATGATAGGATTTAGTCCATCCATTATTAACGAGACGATCGCGCGGTCTTCTGAAATTTTTTGATCAATAAATAGATCGTTACGAGTGGATTGTTTGGAAGAGAAAAAATCATCCCACGCGGTGTATCGTAAAACAGAATCAAGCTCGTCTATTGAATAACCGGCGGAATAAAGTCCTCCCACAATGCTGCCCATACTTGTACCGACAATAATTTCGATGGGGATATTATCTTCTTCAAAAGCGCGTATAACGCCCAACTGAGAAATTGAACGAGCTCCGCCACCGCTTAATGCAAGTCCTATTTTAGGAAGACGGGCGTGAACCTTTTCAATCAAACCGAAAGGAATAGTTTTTTCGGTGAGGTCTAACTTAAGCGTGGTTATATTTTGGGCGGAGAGTTCTAAAGCAAGAAATAGAGTAAGAAAGAAAACTTTTTTTGTTAATGACGGTTTCATTAAATAATTATTCCAACTCTATTTCTTACGGCAAGATGCTAAAATTAAATACCTTTAATCAAGTAGCCCTGAACCGGGATTTATTTTTTTTTCTGTGAAGCTTTTTTCTGTACTTGTGCCTGCTTTTCTGCAGATTCCATCATGCGCGCCATAAAGCCTTTCTTCTTATTTGGGTTTGCCACCGGCACCAGTTCAACTCCATCGTGTTTATGATTGATATAGTATTGTTGTCCAATCGAAAGTAAATTGAACATGAAATAGTAAAGATTCAACCCCGAAGGAAGGCTCATAAACATTACGGTCATCATAATCGGCATAAGATAAATCAATGCTTTTTGTGAAGGATCTTTAACGGTCATCTTTTGTTGGATAAACATAGTTAGCCCCATCAGCAGTGCAAGACCGCTTATGATGTCAACGTTGAAGAGAGGAATTTTAAATGGCAGTTTGTAAATAACGTCCGGTGAAGAAAGGTTGGTCATCCACAACATAAATGGTTGTTGACGAATTTCAATAGTAACATTGAACAAACTCCACAAAGCAATTAGAATGGGCATCTGTAAAAGCATGGGCAAACATCCGCCCATGGGGTTGATACCATAGGTAGAGTAGAGCTTCATCGTTTCTTGCTGAACTTTTTGCGGATTGTCTTTGTGTTTCTCTTTCAGTTCGGTGATCTTCGGCTGAAGCATCTGCATCTTCTTCATAGACTTCATGCTTTGGCGTGTGAGCGGATGAAGCGCGAATTTTATAATGATTGAGAAAAGAATTATTACGATACCAAAGTTCGAAATGAAGCTGTGGAGAAATTTGAATAATGGTAAAAGAATAAATTCCGAAATAGGTCTGATGATAAACTTCAATCCGAAGAAACTTCCAAACTCAAAAACAGTTTGAAAATTTTTTCCGTATGATTTGAGGACGCTATAATCAATTGGTCCTAAATAAAGCGTAAAAGAATCTTTTTGAAACTTTTCGTTTTTAAAAGGAATCTTTAAGCAGGCGCTGTAAATTTCACGTGTGCCGTAACCGTTTAGAATATGGTTTCCTTCAAAGTATGCCCCGCCCTCGCTGTTTGGTGTATTTGGAGCGAGAATCATTGCAAAATATTTGTTGCGGGTTGCAACCCAATCCACCGTACCGTTAATATCCTTCTCTACTTTTTCACCGACCGTGCTCGCATCAATCATTACCTGCTCGTCGCCGGAGAAAGCGCTGGCGTTTGCATGAGTAGCCTCGTCAACAGAGTTCTCTTCGAGAAAATTTAATCCGTTAGACCATTCAACGTCATATCTATAACTGCTGATTACATCATTCATGTTTTCAAGTTCAACATCAATTTTAGATGCGTAATCATCACCATAGAAAAGAAAATTCTTTTTTATCGATTTGCCGTTATCTGTGGTGAAAGTGTAGTTAACCGAAACAGAATCTTTGCCGCTAATCTTATAATAATAGTTATTCGCATTCGATGTGAAATCGATTACAGAAGTGTTAACTCGTTTTCCGTCTTTTGTAACAAAGATGATGTTAAAATCGCCGCCATCCTTAGACGTGTTCACCAGCTGCACATATTGATTATAAAAATTTGTGTCTTTAACTTGGCTGTGGTACCAAGTCTTGTATTTTTTTAAGAAGTATCTTCTGATTTTTGCGCCGCGGCTTGTAAGTTCAATTTTTGCAAGATCGGTTTCAACAGTTATAATTTTTTCCTCAAGCCTCTTTGAACTAAAAGGAATAGATTCTTCCCGAGTCTTAGAATCTTCTTTTGGTTTTACCGCTTCTTTTGTTGAGAGAGTGTCTTTCTTTTCAACGGCAGTTGTATCAGATTTCTTTTTTTGTGGAGGTTGCGGTGCTGGCGAATTGAAGTAGAGCCACGTTACTAAAATTATTCCTATAAGTATAAATGCGATGGAAGTATTCTTGTCCATTCAGTTTCCTGTTGATTGTCACCGCTTTGTGCGACGAGTTCATTTTAAAAGAATCAAAGATTTATTGCATTACGAAAATTATTCAACGGGATCTAAACCACCTTTGTTGAACGGATTACATCTTAAAATCCGCCATGCTGCTTTTCCGCTCCCTTTCAATGCGCCATGCTTAGTAATTGCTTGAACTGCGTATTCAGAGCATGTTGGATAAAACCGGCATGAAGGTGGAAACAGCGGCGAAATTAATTTTTGATAGAGCTTAATAAGATTTATCATTACAAATCGCATTTCAAAGTTTCGTCTTAACCTGGTTCATCAAATCAACAACTTCCGGCAATACCTCTTTCAAAAAAATCTTTTTGCGGTTTTTTTGATTAACCATATTGGGCGAGAACACAATTAACAGACTCACTCTTTTTAACTCGATCAACTCTTTGAGTTCTGTTTTATTCTGCCGGAAGGATTCACGAAACAACCGCTTAACTCTGTTTCTCCAAACAGCATTGCCGCTCTTTCTTGAAACAGCAAAAGCTGCTTTAATTCCACTCGTTTCAGATTCTCTTTGAATGAAAAAAACAGCTTTGAATTTTTGTGAAGAAGAAAATAATATTTCTCCAGCTGAATAAACTAAATCGAATTCGTTTTTACTTTTGATTCTCTCTTTTGCAGAAAGACCAAACTGTTTCAATTATGCTTCGTCGCTGACTGTTAATTTTTTTCTGCCTCTAGCTCTTCTGCGCGCAAGAACTTTACGTCCATTTGCTGTCGACATTCTTTCACGAAAGCCGTGTTTATTTTTTCTTTTTGTTCTACTTGGTTGAAAAGTACGCTTCATTTTATAACCTAATACATTTGAAAGTGGCGCAAAATTACGGAATTAATAGATAATTACCAAAGTTGAGATGAAAAATTGAACCGTTTGATGGAAGAATTTAGCAGCAATCTTACAATTTGTATCAATTTCTATGTTTTATTCCCAATTGATAACAGATGAAATATCACTGCTGGTTAAATACCGGGCTAAAGAATGATTAAATCAAGAATTGGAGAACCTAACTCTTTAAAACAATAGGGCGGCAACCTCAGTGAACAGACCAGCCGAGTACCATTCACCAAAATAACCGCCGCCATCGAGAAAGCTTATTAATTTTTGATGCTTTCTATAAAATAAGAGGGTGCTTATTTGTTATATATAAGACAATCATTGTGCCAGTAAACATCCGTTATTTGTGACTGAAAATGAGGTATAACGAGAGGAAGCGTGTTTCACTTTGGGTTTGTTTATTAAAAAGAGTCATCATTAATGTCTTTAGTTTAAAAAGAAAAATCCCGCCGCAGCGGGATTCTTCTTACTTACTTATTTAACCACACCCTTACTTCATCAAGATCATTTTCTTGCTAATGTTAACATTGTTGCCGCTTAATTTGTAGATGTACATTCCGCTTGCTAGCTTGCTTGCATCGAAGTTGACTTTGTGTTGACCGCTTGCTAACTGATTATTAATTAAGTCGGCAACTTCTTCGCCAAGTACGTTATAAACTTTCAGAGAATACATTCCGGCTTCAGGAACTACGAACTGAATTGTTGTTGATGGATTGAATGGGTTCGGATAGTTCTGAGCAAGTTTGTATTCATTTGGTATTACGCTGTTATCTTCAACGTCAGTTGTACCATTGCTACTGGAGATCACGAATACTTTACCTTCTTTTGTTCCAACATAAATATCGCTGGAGTTTGGATTAACCATCATCGCACTTACTCCAAATCCTCCCATACCAAGTGATGACCATGTTGTGCCGTTATCTGAAGAAACGTAAACACCATTTGTTAATGAGCTAACATAAATCTTTCCGCTCAAGTCAACAGAGATTGAGTATACAAATGTTATGTTAAGTGATGTTTTTGTAAAGCTCATTCCGCCGTCAAGAGATCTGTAAAGTCCGTCTCCATATGTTCCGGCAAATATTGCACTTGATGTTGATGCAAGAGACCAGATAACTTCATAACCGCTTGTTATTTTTGTCCAGTTCAAACCATCTGTGCATTTGAATATTCCACCACCGGCTGTTCCGGCAAATACATTTCCGTTACTTGTAACTGTGAGAGATTGAACTGCTAAAAAAGCACCAAGACCGTTATTGATTTGTGTCCATGTTGTTCCGCCATTTGTTGATTTGTAGATTCCAAATCCCCATGTAGCGGCATATATTGATCCGTTATAAGAAACGATAGAGTGAACATCTTTTCCTGATAGACTTGTTAATACCCAAGTTGAACCATTGTATTTGTAAACACCTTGTTCTGTTGCTGCGAATATGATTCCACCGCTGATGTTGAGTGACCAGATGAATGCTACATTCATGCTTGTATTGATTCTAACCCATGTCTTTCCGGCATCTGTTGATTGGTATATCTTTCCACCCCATGTTCCGGCGTAAATAGCATTGCCGCTGTAAGCTAATGTGTAGACAATTTCGCCTTGTGCGAATGAACTTACATTAGTCCAGCTTCCGCCTGTGCTTCCACCACCAGTATTTCCACCAGTACTTGTTCCGTTGATAGTAATCATAGCACTTGATGAATTATTGTTTGGATTAGGATCTAGTGTAGAGCTTGCTGAGATTGCAGCTATGTTGGTAATTTTTTTGTCAACTGGAATTTGACCACCGAACAGAACATAGTTGAACTGACCCATGCCTATGAGAGACTTGCAAATCATCTGACCATTTTGAACTCCGCTGATAAAGTTTACCGCCGCAAATGGTGCAAGTACAGATCCGGTAATATCTATCCCTTGAATTGTTAATGATGTTGCCTGATAGAAATTAAATAGAACATTACTGATTGCAGTTCCGTTTACAACCAAGCCGCCTGTCCATGTCAATGTTGTTCCGCCAATGTTTACAAGAACTACAGATCCGTTTGGAACATTTATACTAACATTGTTTGCCGATGATAAGTTAGATCCGGTTACCGTGAATACATTTAAATAAGGATCGGAACCGGTTAATGTTAATCCGCCATATTGGAATGTTGTTGTTCCGTTCACTGTAGAAGTAGAAAGTGTAGTTGATAAGTTTTCAAGATATACTTTTGCTGAAGCAAAGTTGATTGGACTGTCTTTACGCAATGTACCACCTGTAATGCTAACATTCGATTGTGGTAAATTGGTTGCGTGTCCGTAAACAACATTACCGTTGTAGATTGCGCCGCTTATATAGTTTAGATCATTGCCAACTATTAATACATCACCGCTGTTTGACGGTAATTTATCACCCATGCTATAGTTTGCAAACTGAGCATTACGTCCAACAGCAACTTTGCCTTGTGTATCGGAAGATGGTTGGTTTGCATCTTCAATTACGAATAAGTTAAAATCTTTTGCAACGCCAAGATCGAATACAGAGTTATTAACTTGACCGCAATCAACTTTAACTCTTATTGTTAATGTTGCATATGCACCATTTGCAAGTGTTCCTACTGTCCAAATTCCGGTTGTAGGATTATATGAACCATGTGAAGCTGTGTTCGAAACATAGTTCAAGCCGGTTGGTAATAAATCTGTTACTTGAACACCGTTGGCTGTGTTTGGTCCAAGGTTAGTAGCTTTAATTGTGAATGTTACATAATCATCGCATTGTGGATTCGGTTTATCAACTGTTTTTTCAATTTTCACATCAGCCTTATCTTCGCAGATTACATTTACTGTCCATGTGCTTTCGTCAATTACTGTCCCGTGAGAAGCGCCGCCAACCGGATTGTTAATAGGATGACCTTCTGCGCGAACTGTATTTACTAATTGTCCGCAATCTTTATCGCCTGTCAAATAAGTCATTGTAAATGTAGTCGACTGATGAGGATCGAGAATGTCTATGTGTTTAATTAAATGGTTACCACTTGTATTCAACATTGCGTCGAATATATCAATACCGCCATGCAGTTGAATATCACCGCAGTTCTCAACCAAGAATGAATAAGTAATTGTTTCACCCTTGTTGTATGATTGCCTGCTGGTTGTTTTAGTAATATTTACGCAAGTTTTATAGTAACCGAAATCGATGGTAAGATTATCACCACAGTTCAAGTTTACTGTAACTGTTTCATTCTTGTTCGCGTCGCTGTCTTTTGAATCATCTGTGCCTCTATTCTTTGGTGATGAGTACCATTTTGTTTGAGCTGTATTGAATAGTGCGCCGCCTGTTGCATAATTGGAAGCTGCAACTCTTACTCCATATGTTCCATTGGATAAGTTTGCAAATTCATAATAACCGTTTACATCTGTTGTTTTAGTTGTTGTTACTGTTGTGCCTTGTAATAATTCAACTATAACGCCTGCAATTCCTTTTTCACCGGTATCTTGAATTCCGTTTGCATTTGCATCGTGCCATACAAAATCGCCAATCTTATTTTTGCATTCTTTATAAAGACCTGCATCCCATGTTAAATCATTTTCGCCGGCAGTTAAAGTTGTGCAAATTGTTTTGCCTGTTGTAACATCTGCATCAGAATCTTTTGCATCATCTGATCCGGCATCTTTTGGTGAGAATGTATAGCCAGTTGGTTTTGTAAATTCTACGTAATAATCGCCAGGAGTTAAATTTGTGAAAGAATAAATGCCGCTTGAGTTTGTAGTTGTTGTGGCAACCAACGTTCCGGTACAAGTATAAAGTTTTACTGTTACGTTTGCTATTCCTGATTCGCCTGCATCTTGAATGCCGTTTTTATTTGTGTCTTCCCAAACCTTATCACCAAGAGACGCTTTTAATGTTTCACCACAAATCAAAAATCCCTTATCAACCGTTCCATTATCAAAATTTTCATTGATTGCAGTTGCGGCATCGTTTATTTGACTGAATGTAAAACCATTCAAAGCCCCGCCGCCAATTGCTGTTTCTGCAAATGCCAAGAAAGCATTTACTTTCATTCCGGTGAAAGGACCTGTTGCAATTGCGAGATCTCCAAGATTAGTTGAATTATTACCAATCTTACCGGCAGCATCGTAATAAACATTTAATTTCAATGCGGTTAATTGACCGGAGAGAACATTTATCTCGCTTGTTGGGTTGTTATAATTTTGTGTGTATGCTGCTGCGGTTCCGCCATCAGGTAGATAATTCATTACATCTGTAGCGGATGTAAGTGTCAGTTTGAAAGTTCCGCCAACAGTTAAACCGCTTGGGAATACTGTGGAGAAATATAAATCTCTAATTTTACCAGGTGTGCTGTTAGAAGGACTTCCCCATCCACCCTGTGTAAATGTTGTAAGCCCTTTAGTATCGCATCCGCTTGTTCCTCCGCTCTGAGCAAATGTAGGCACCGATAACAAAACGAAGAATGACCATATTAAAATCACTCTTAAGTAAGTTGTTAGTCGATTATTCACTTTAATACTCCTTTATGATGATTAATTAAGTGGTAACTAAAATACAATGATAGTGCCATTGAAATGTTTGGTTTTTGAGTTGAAATGGCAGTTTTTAGAAGATTGTCAAGAGTGTATCTGTTTCAAAATGATATTGCTTTTATAATTGAGCCAGGCCAAAACCACAGTTAATGCTTATATTTCAAACAACTTAGATGAGCAATGGACGCACGATCCCCTAACACTTCGACAAATAAAAAGCGATGAGTTTATTTAATACGATATTTGTTGTTGGATTGCCTTGCTTTATAGAGGAGATTCTCAAAACGGACATATAAAGAAGATAGGATTTAAGAATAGAGCTCGCTCATTTCAAAGGAGCAGTAGGTATTGCTTTCTTAAAACGAAAAAGTGTAGCGGTTTAAAGCTACAAAGATTTAAATGGTGTGTTTATACTAAAAATGTAACAGCGCTACATTTTCAATGTGGTAAGTGTGCGGGAACATATCAACGGGGCGAATTTTAATCAATTTATAACCACCATCGCACAGTAATTTGATATCACGCGCTTGTGTTGCCGGATTGCAACTGATATAAACAATTTTTTTTGGCATCAATTCCAAAATATCTCTAGCAGTTTTTGGATTCATTCCGCTGCGTGGAGGATCAGCGATAATTACATCTGGCTTCGGTAATTTCATTTGTTCAAGGATTGATATGAATGATTTATTCAGATCAACAAGCATCGGCTCAAAGTTTGTAATGTTGTTAAGACCAATGTTTACAGTTGCGTCTTCAATAGCAGATTCAACACTTTCAAATCCATAAACATGTTTTACATTTTTTGAAATGAAAATAGGAATTGTGCCTGCACCTGAATAAAGATCATAAACAATCTCATCACCCTTAAACCCGGCATAATGGAGGGCGGTTGAAAATAGTTTGGCAGCTTGTCCGGTATTTGTTTGAAAGAATGAATTTGCGCTGATTCTAAATTTACATTCACCAATTAGATCATATATAAAACCGCTTCCGTGAGAAATGATCTCGTAATCACCGTAAGCAACTTGCGAGAGCTTTTTATTTATATTGTAAACAATGGTTGTTATTTGAGGAAAACGAGCTAATATTTCTTCTCTATATTGCATGAACAAGCGTTCATTCTCTTCCGAAACAACTAGATTAATCATTAAATCATTTTGCAAAAATGACTGCTTTATTACTAAGTTTCGTAAAAATCCGGTGTGTTTTTGGGGTGAATAGGGCAAAATTTGTCGATTTTTGAAAAAGTCTCTCGTGAAATTTAGAATGCCATTGCTAACTTCCGATTGCAGCCAGCATCCGTCGATATCGAGCACTTTATCATACATTCCGGGAATATGTAAACCGAGAGCAAAGTCTTTATCCGGAATTTCCTGCATTGAACCGATCTCATCTTCACTTAACCAGCGTTTCTCTGCGAAAGAGTATTCCATCTTATTGCGGTAGAAGAATATTTTTGCGGCAGGGATAATCGGCTCCATTTCAAAATCTTTGAATCCGCCGATCCTTTCAAAAATATCTTTTACTTGTTCTTCTTTAAATTTTATCTGCTGTTCGTAGGTCAGATCTTGTGCCTTACAACCACCGCACACTCCAAAGTATTTACAATTTGCTTTAACATGGAGCGGTGATTTTATTATTAGCTCTTTTACTTTTGCTTCTGCGTAAGATGATCTAACCTTTCTTATTTGAGCGATTACTTTATCGCCCGGATATGAGCCGTCAACAAAGACAACAAATTTTTTGACCGTGCTTTCATCTTGTGTATGTACTTCTTTGATGATCTTTACAACCCCCTTACCTTCGAAAGCATAACCGGTAATATCTAATTCCAACAAATCGCCCTTCTTCATCATTGCCCTTTCTGAAGAAGCATTGCAACGAATCCGATAAATTTATCGCCGCCCAGCTTTAAGTATGCATTCGATTCATGACTAAGCTTGTTGAGAATTTTTTTGTAGTAGCTTTTCTCTGAACTTGAAAGTGCGTAAATGGATTCGTCAAGGAGGTTGGCGCTGTGCGAGTAGTATTTTTTCAAAGTGTGGGTTAAATTCTGGCGGACGAGGATATTAAACTTTCTTTCCGAGTAATATTTTTCCAAATCATCAATAAACAACGGAAGCAGATCTGAAGAATCAAAAATATCTTGAACGAATGGCGGATAATCTTTTCTAAGCGTAACAACTTCTCCAACACACAAAAACCCATCCGGTTTTAGCAGGCGCTTAATCTCTTTTACTATCTTGTTTCGTTTAGTTAGTGAAATTGAAGCTTGCGCGTAAACAAGATCAAATGATGAATCATTAAAGTCTGTTACCTCAAAATCCATTAAACGAACATTTACTCTTGGTGAAGATTCCAAAATCATTTTTGAGTTCATTAATGAATCGTAATCTTCAACTATTAATTCAACGCTCGTATCAAAATGGTTTGAGAGTTCCTTAGCCATCTCTTCGCTATTTGATCCAACAACGAGAATACTCTGTGCAGGATTTTTAAAGTTGTTGACTAGAAATTCAACTTGCCTGTCCAAGCCGGGTAATAAACAATTTTCTATTTTCATGATGGAAAGATAAGAAAAGCAGGGAAGAATATTCTCGCATCGTTTAAATGAGCCGAGGAGTAAAATTACTTTATCAATGCTAATTTTTTGGTTTTGCTAAATGAGCCGCTTTGCAATCTGTAAAAATATATGCCGCTTGGCAAATTGGTACCATCAAATTTTACTTTGTATATGCCCGGATGCTTTTCTTCACTAACAAGTGTTGCAACTTCTTTTCCCAGCAGATCAAAAACTTTTAACTGAACATAACTGAAAACTGAAAGCTGATTACTGTTTCTGGATTAAAAGGACTTGGATAGTTCTGCTTTAATTCAAAAGTTGTTGGAATATTTTCTGATTGAAAAACATTTGTTGGTGAGGTTGGAACGCCAAACTTAAAATCCGCAAAAATTGGGAGATGATCTGATGCATTTTTTAACGCAGTACCAATGGAGGGATCTGTTGGAAACCAATCGTTTGTACCGCTATTTACATCGCTGTAAAAGTGTTTATTGTCGTTTCCAAAAATTTTAAATGAACCGGGCACATATTCTATTCCTCCGTGTTCATTAACAGCCCTAGAAATTAGTATCATATCTAATCTTGTATTTATTCCACCCCTGGTTGACCACGTGCATGCTGAAGAAAATTGGATATTTTTATTCCAGTTGCCGTTAACATTTAGCATGTCGATAAAATAACCTTGTGATGAATTGTCTATTAATCTTTGAAATGCAGGCTCGTCTGATGTAAAAATATTGAAATCACCGGCTACTATATAATTCGCCGTTGGTAATAATTTTAAGGTTCTATTGCGAAGAGAATTTACAGCGCTTAATCTGCGAGCTGTCTCTTGGGGATATGCTTTTAGATGCACCCCAAAAATTATTAGTGTGTCTTTGGTTATTTTATGCGCAAATTTGAATTCGGCGATTGGTCTTGTGTCAGCAGCAATCATGCTTGAACCAAGATAAGTCAGTAAAGAATCTATATAGAATACGGCGCATTCGTTTCCGGTTCCCCATGTAATGTTAACCTCTTTTGATGCTTGGTATTTTGGCGTCAATACATTACTAAGCAATTGGTTTACAGCATCAGACCCATCCAACTCAACTGCTAAGAGAATTGTCGGTTTAATCTGATCCATAACAATTTTAATATAACTCGCCGCACTATTGGCTCTGGGATACTGTTTAAGATTATATGTGGCAATCCTAACGGTCTCTTGTCCGTAAAGAGATAAAGTACATGCTAATAGTAGAGACAACAGTAATTTTCTTTTCACGACCATCCTTATTATAAAACTGAATTTGTTGAAGTAAATTTAAGAAATAAATAGTCCGCCATGATACTACACAATAATAGCAACGCACGCCCAGAAATAAAAAAGCGGCTTCCCAAAAAAAGCCGCGTTCCTTAAACAAATTACTTCTTATTTCTTGATTCTTACTTCTTGTTTTTATTTCATCAGTACAAGCTTTGCCGATTTATGAAATTCTTTTCCGCCGTTAATTGATTTTGCATTAATTGTATAAATATAAACACCGCTTGTGAGTGTAGAGTGTAGAGTGTAGAGCGGAGAACGTAGAACGATGAACTCCGGCGTTCTGGACCTCGTTGACTAATGTGACGATCTCGCGTCCGAGTATATCGTAAACTTTCAATGCTACAAAGCTGTTTGTGGGAATCTGATAACTAATAACAGTTTCCGGATTAAACGGATTCGGAAAATTTTGAAACAAATCATATTTGTTCGGAATGCCAGAAGAAATCTCATAAACGCCCGTGATGCTGGTTGTTACTGTAATCGTATTTGAATATGGACTAGCCCCTTCTTTATTAGAGGCAGAGACGCGATAAAAATAAGTAGTGTTTGGACTGAGAGAAATAATATTTAGTGAAGTACTATTTCCGGCATCTCTGTTCTCGTAATTTGTAACAAAACTTGCGAAATTATTGGTCGTTGAAACATCCAACCAATAATTTGTTGCATTAGTTGAGGCATTCCAATTTGCCGTAAATCCGTCTTTGGCAATACTTGTTGCTGCGAGCGCCAATGGAGCTGCCAAAAGCGTAGTAACTGAAATAGAATTTGAGTTTGGGCTTGTTCCGCCGCTGTTTGAAGCACGAATACGATAATAATAACGAGTACTAGGAATAAGATCGGAAACATTTGTGAGTATTACAGAACCAACTTTTTTATCATTGTAGTTAGGTAAGATATTTGAAAATGCTTCATCGGTTGAAACATCAATTGAATAATTAGTCGCACCGGAAGAACTGTACCAACTTGCAGTAAAACTTGTAGTTGTAATATTTGCCGCCTCTTTTGTAACGGGTGTTGAAGGGACCGGCAGGTTTTCCGTACTCACCATTATCGAATTCGAATTTCCGCTGGAGTTGCTGCTGCTATAAGCCCGCACCCGATAATAATATGTTGTACCGGGAGTAAGCGAAGAAACGATGGCGGTTGTATCATTTCCCGCATCTTTATTATTATAATTAGTTAAAAAAGTTGAAAAGTCAGATGATGTCGATACATCAATCTTATATGAAGTAGCGCCTGTTAAACGATTCCACTTTGCCGTGAAGCCGGTGGTTGAGATATTAGTTGCGGGAATGGCGATAGGTGATGTAAGTAAAGTGATAACGGAAATTGTATTTGAGCTCGATGTTGTTGTAGTGCCGTTTGAGGCACGAACTCTGTAATAATATTGTGTATTTGCATTGAGTGAAGAAATATTAAAAGTGGTTACATTTCCCAAATCTTTGTTGTTATAGTCGGTAAGCAAACTTGAAAAATCGGAAGTAGTTGATACATCAAGCAAATAATTAGTGGCAGTTGCCGATGCATTCCAGTTTGCCGTAAAACTTGACGATGTAATATTTGTTGCTGATTTGGCGACTGGTGCTGCTAAGGATTGAGTCGCCGGCAATAATGTGCCCCATGAGTTTGCGACACGAATTCCATCGACCGTCATATTTTGAGTAGCACTGTATTGTCTAAGTGCAATAGCGGACAAGGATGACTGGCCTGTTCCAACCGAAGTAAGTAAAGCAGCACCGGCAGCATCTTCGGTAGCGGGAACACCGCTGGACGTTACCCACAATGAACTTGTGGCAGCAGTTGTTCCAGTAGAAAAATCATATTTTAAAATACATAAGTATGTTGTGCCAAGTGTAAAGTTCGTTGTGCTATAGGAGGCTGTACTGCCATTCGAAAGACCAAATTGGAATTGCGTTGCCGGGTCTGTTCCAGGTTGAACCCAAACTCTTCCAGCGAAGGTGGTTGATGTATTTAGCAAATGTATAAAATAGCCTTGAGTTGCAACATCTACCTTTACCAAGAAAACAAAATAAAAAACACCACTGGTTTGTGCCGTAAACGTTCTATTATCATCCTCTCCGGTGTTGTTCAGAAGAGCAGCATTTCCAATACCTGATGCTATATAATTCGCAAAAGTTAATCCCGGAGAGGTGACTTTTATTGGAGCAGTACCACCGCCGCTATGGGCAGTCCATCCATTTGCCGTCAATAATGCACCATCAGCGTAATCAAAATTCTCTTCTAAGAGCAAGGATTGTGCAAAAATTGTTGAACCCAAAAGCAGGAAAAGTATTAGTGTTATTTTTTTCATAAGGATCTCATTTTTTCTCACAGCAGAGCGTGAATTATATGAAAATAATTTTTTTAATTAAGACTATTTATTTCATCAACAACATTTTTTTGATCTGAGTAAAACCACGTCCTGAGCCTGACGAAGGATTTCCAGCATAGATTTTATAAATGTAAATTCCGCTGGAAAGATTTGTGGCGTTAAAATTAATTTCATGGAATCCCGCACTCTGAATGCCATCAAAAAGTCTCGCTACTTCTTCGCCGAGTATATTGTAAACGGTTAAGCTAACATTACTTTCCTTTGGTAATCCATATCTAATGATTGTTGATGGATTGAATGGATTGGGATAATTCTGTTCAACCTGATAAGTATCAGGAATGCCTAAATTCAAATCTTCAACGTTTGTCAATCTTCCGGCTTGTCTTACTTCAACAGTTTTTGGACTACCAATAACGCCATCGGCGCTTATTATTATAGTCCCAATTCTTGAAATGCTATTGTTGGGACTGTAACTAATTTTAAGTTCACCATTGTTGGTTCCACTTGCTTCAGATATAATTGTTATCCAAAATACATTTGAGACTGCATTCCACTTCATATTTCCACCGCCACTATTATAAACAAAGATAGAAGTTGTGCCCTTTGAAGAATTTGCATTGATTATTTCCGGCAGTACACTCAATATTCGCATTGTTGTGAAGTTGGCAACTAAGTTTCGATTGCCGTTCACTAAAAAAGTATAGTTCAAAGAATCCGAGACTATGCTGCTATTTTCCGTCCAATTAGCGAAATCATATCCCGCACTCGGTAATGCTTTTACAGTAACCGAATTTCCATAATAAAAAGCTCCTCCCCCTGTAGTAGTACCACCTTCTACTGTATTTGATTGAACGGCAACTGTATATTGAATTAATGCAAAGTTGGCTACTAAGTTTCTATTACCGCTGACAGTAAAAGTATAGCTGGGATTTGTTGAAATGACTGATCCCCCCTCTGTCCAATTAACAAAATTATATCCGGCATTCGGTATAGCGGTAACAGTTATGGAGCTTCCCTCGTAGAACGACCCTTCACCAATTGTGGTTCCACCCTTCGAATTATTTGTAGAAAGTAGAACTGTTTTTTTCAAAATTACTTTTATAACTCGAGTAACTGTATTACTTGTGGAGTTTTCGTCTTGAACAGTTATACTAATAGTTCGCGGTAAATTACTGGGACTATTGCTGGTATTCTGGTACTTGACATTTCTTATTATAGCTTCATAATCCCACACTGAAGATAAATACAATATCAGTGTTCCAGAGTTCGAAACCCAATTTTTTGTAATTTGGCTTGGACTTTCTAAAATGAGGAGGTCTTCCCCATTCTTATAGTTACCAGTTATTTGAACTATTGCGAATTCCAAGCCATATAACCCCTCACCCAGGACGGTAACACTATTCGTCACCTTTATTGGAATATCTCCTTGCTTATAAACTAAAGTATCAGTTTCGATTTCTCCTAAAATCGGCGGAGTCTTACCCAAATCTATTTCTCTTGTTGAAATATTACTGTTAGTTAAGCCATCATTAACTTTGAAAGTTACTTTCCTTAGCATTTTCAGCGGAGACGTACTTGTGTTGTGATATGTAATACTCCTTAATGCAGCTTGATAATTTGATAGAGACGCGGCTCCGCTTAGACTCAATGTTCCATTTGCCACATCCCAGTTTCCAGAAATTCCATTTGCATTAGTAAAACTTAATACATCAATTCCATTCTGATAAAAACCCGTAATCTGAACTTCAGCACTAACTAAATTTGCATTATCCGGATCGTTTACTAAAATAGTGTTTGTTATTATTGTTGGAGGATCCCCTTTAAAATAACTCAATTTTGTCCCCTCAATTGAAGCCAACCTTGGTGCATTATTGACAGAAGTAACAGTAATAGTTCTTGTTACAGTATTACTATTTAACGCACCATCATTTACAGTAAAGCTAACGGTTCTCAAAACCGTAGCCGGGTTTTGAGAAGTGTTCTGATATTTTACACTTCTTAGAGCTGTTTGATAATTAGAAACTGTGGCAGCTCCACTTAAATTCAAAGTTCCTGATCCTGCAATCCAAGCGCCTGTTATTCCATTCTGATTCGTAAACGACAACACATCTTCACCGTTAGTGTAATTACCTGTTATTTGAACAACAGCACTTGCCATGGTTGTGTTATCCACATCGCTTAGCGTTAACGAACCGGTAATTTGTGTTGGTAAATCCCCTTCAATGTAATTAATTGATGTAATTTCTATTCCGGATAGTGCTGGTGCGTCGTTAACAGCCGTTATTGAAATATTTCTTGTGAGTGTGTTGCTTTCATCAGTACCATCAGAAAATGAAATGCTCACAGTCCTTTGTAAAATACTCGGGTTTTGAGATATATTTTGGTACTTAACACTTCTTAATGCAGCTTCATAATTTGCAACTGATGATGTGCCGGATAAAGTCAGTTTTCCATTTGTTGCATCCCAATTACCTGTGATTTCGTTGGCATTTGTAAAGCTTAGTATGTCTTCTCCATTTTGGTAATTGCCTATTATTTGGATAACCCCACTTACTAAATTTGCAGCTATAGCCGCAATTGTTGTAGTAGTGGTTATAAATATCTCTCCTACATCTTCTGTATAAGCATATGCCCCCTCAATTGCTGCCAAAAGAATAGCCGGCGGTTGAAATGAATAATCCGTCCCGGTAATAGTAACGTTTGCCTTTGTTCCTGCAGAGACTGTAAAATTTGACTGATCGAAAGAGGGTTGAACATTTGGAGTTAATGTTGTGACACTTAGGTCAATATCGGCTGTGATAAAGAAATTTTTTGTTGTTGTGGAAAGCGCTTCTGTAAATCCGCTTAGCTGAATTTCTGTTGCTGTTTGAACTACACTAACACCGGATATTTGTGTGTTGTCTCCGGAAGTTGAATAATTGTTATCCGTTGACTTATAGAATTTTAGATTGCTCAATTTACCAACTGTTGTTGATGATGTCTGAACATTAATTGCTGTGAAGGTTTGAGTTGCATTAGAGGTAAGAGAAAATCCGAGCACTGCTTTATTAACATTACCACCCGATAGCGGAGACGTTGCTATACCGCTTAGAAGTTGGGCCGCTGTTGCTGTTAACGCAGTACCAGTTACACTAATATTATCAATCGAGAATCCCGGTCTGTTCCCACTTCCTGAAACATCACGTATAATCCATCTTAATTGTACCACTGCAGAGTTATTGCATTCTGACGGTAAAGTAACTGATATGGATTGAGTATTTACAGCACCAGTCCCAGCCGTATTTGTAGGAGTCATTTGATTTTGGTAGGTAGAGCTAGAAACATTGGTAAATGTTCCACTAGTTCCTAAACGATACTGTAAACCTAATTCATTTTGGCGAGTGTTCTCAGTTCTTTGAGTGTTTGCATCAAAACTTACTTGAATGCTCAAAAAAGAACTAGTATTAATGGACAAACAAATTGCTTTTATCGCAGAAGAAGTAGACAGTATTCCTAATTTCCCAATAAAATCACCAACATGCGAGGAAGTGGAAGTATTTGTCACAACTGCAATGGCCTGGTCTCCATTGGGCGATGCAGTTGAATAAGAAGTTCCTAGACTACCACTTATTGTCCAGCCCTGCCATCCAGATGGATAAGCGGGACTAGCACCTGTCAAGCTATTAAAATTTTGAGAATATGGTAAGGATTGCACTGTAGGATTTGTCTGTCCCCAACTAACTACTGGTAAGAAAAGTAAAATGACGAAAAAAAATAGTAAGTGTTTTTTCATATTTGTTCTCTTAATAAGCGCAGTTATTCGCGGAGGATTTTATTGGTTTAAGTGAATAACAAAAAAATATATATGTGTGTTTTTTTCATTTACACAGAATATTTGGGGAGAACAATCTAACTAAATATTTTAATAAAAAGGAAGTATTTTTTGAAGGGACTAATTCTTTAATGAGCGCCCCGACAATCATTTCGACCGCGTTCTGTAATAAGAATCTTTTCAGTTTAGCGGCTCAAAATATTTGTCGGGAACTCATTCTCTTGCAAGAGTACTTGAGTTACGATAGCAATAAAACTCCCCCATTTTATTTCAACTTATCATGTTAATCGCGTCATTCTCATTTCATCAAAAGCATTTTTTTTACCTGAATAAATTCTCCTGCTTGAAGTCTATATAAGTAAATTCCAGAAGGAAGTTGATAATTATGAGTGTTGAACTTTGCACCATAGATTCCCGCCACCTTGTATTCGTTTACAAGGTTTGCTACTTCTATTCCAAGTAGATCGTAAACCTTCAATGTCACAAAGCTGTTTGTTGGTATCTGAAAACCAATAACTGTTTCCGGGTTAAACGGATTAGGGAAATTTTGATTTAATCCATACTTAATAGGAATGCCCGATCCAAAAGATTCAACACTCGTTGCGAGCGCCTGTCTTACTTCCACTGTCTTAGGGCTTTCGATAACGCCGGCCGCGGTTATTATAATTGTTCCAATTCGCGCATTCCCGGTGTTCGATTGATAGCTGAAGTTGATTGTCCCGTTATTTGTTCCGGTACTTCCGCTTGTTATTGTTATCCAACTTGCATTTGATAATGAGCTCCAGTTCATTGTTCCACCGGCAGTATTTTCCACGGTGAACGATTGTGTTCCGCCTGTAAAATTAACTTGCAGAAAATCAGGCGCCACCGATAAACTTGGGATCATAGCGAAGTTTGCAGCCATGGCTCTATTTGCGTTTATTGTAAAACTATAGCTTGAACTCGTTGATAGAACGGTTCCGCTCTCAGTCCAATAAGTAAATACATAACCGCTATTCGGTGTTGCAGCTATGTTTACAATGCCTCCGAAGTTGTAAGTGCTTCCACCTGTCGTTGTTCCTCCGGCGGCAGGAATGCTGGAAAGATTTACAGAATATTGTGTTTGTGGAACAACGGTGAAGTTTGCTTCAAATGTTCTGTTGCCGCTGATTGTAAATGTATAACTCGAACTTGTTGAAACTATTGAACCACTCTCCGTCCAATTTGTAAATGTATATCCGTTGTTCGGCGTTGCAGTAACTGTTACGCTGCTTCCGGAATTGTAAGTGTTACCGCCTGTTGTTGTTCCTCCATTTGCAGGAATGCTGGAAAGACTTACAGAATATTGTGTTGGTGTGATAGCTGTGAAGTTTGCAACAAATGTTTTGTTGCCGCTTATTGTAAAAGTATAACTCGAACTTGTTGAAACAACATTCCCGCTCTCTGTCCAATTTGTAAATGTATATCCTGTGTTAGGTGTTGCTGTTACTGTAACAGAAATTCCAGAATTGTATGTTCCTCCGCCACTGGTAATTCCTCCAGCAGTAGGAATTGACGAAGTAGTAACGGTAAAACTGCTTGTGCTTCCAAATATTGAAGAAACCCACTCAGGATGATCTATATAAGGATTTCGATTGCGTTGATAAAAATAGATCCAATTATTTCTATTCATCTCGAAAGCGTCCGGCGGATCTTGCTGATTCCAGGCAAGTAGGGTGGACAACTTAGCATATAAAGGCTGGTTAAGAGGCGCACTAGGAATGTAATCAACTACTTGTAAATTAAGATCGCCCGACTCACCCTGATATCTTGTTGCCATATAAAAAATCATTCTTGCAATATCTCCCTTTACTTCATCGCGCGGCTCCCATGATGAACCAACAATGTATTTACTACCGCCACCATTCGGGACTAGATTTCCTCCGTTATCAAAATCTAAGTTGCTCTTAGTGCTGTTAACGGTAGGATTTTCCGGGCGCAAATGATGTCCGTCGGTTCCGGCCCCCGGTACTGTTTCGCTAAAAGGGCCATGTGATTTTGACCAAACGTGTTCTCTGTTCCATGATGTTGTTGGATCTTTGGGGATTGATAACCCGGAATAGATTGCAATAACATTACTTGGATTTTTGGGATCTTCATCGGCAGCTTTTAACATTTTCCAAACATCTATGCTTGTTGAAGAACTGTTATCGGTGTAAGGATATTTTGTGTGACCCTTTATTCGGTTATACAAAGCTGTCTTTAGCGCGGCGCCGGTAAGACCTGCCGGAATGCTGCTGTAGTAAGCATTGTTAACGCCGCTCGTTATTGATAGCCGAAACTTTGATATCGCACCGGCCTGTGCCGATGTTCCGCCGCTTACATTTTGAATCTGTAGAAATGCTTTCTTTGCAGGCTCTACAACTACATCATCCCAAATGGTAAAAACAACATTTTGATTTGCCGAACTGCCCGCGGGAAAAGTTACAGTTTGTGTTGAATAATTATTTAAATATGCCGCTGGAGCTGTACTTGAATCTGCAACGAAAGTTATGGAACACGTTGTGGCGCTAGTTACATTCGGAGCTGTTATTGATAACACAAGATTATACGTTCCGGCTGATTTTATAACGGCATCGCCGAGGCTAACAAATTGTACCGTTGTTGGTAGTGTCGTTACGGAAATATTATTTGAAGAATTGCCGCTGGTTCCATAACTATTGGACCCCCATACACGGTAATAATATGTAGTGTTGAGAGTTAAATTCGTTACATCAAAACTTAATACATTACCAACATTTTTGTTTTGATAACCGGATAGATAACTGCTAAAGCTGGCTGATGTTGATACATCAAGCTGATAACTTGTAGCACCGGCGGAAACATTCCAGTTTGCTTTGAATCCTGTTTGGGTAATATTAGTTGCAGAAGTCGCGATGGCGGCGGCTGGGGAAGTTGATGTACCGCCGATACTGCTCATCAAAAAATTATCTATTCCAAGCGCTTGAGCGTTAGTGGTAATTGTACCCGAGGTTACGGAATAATTCCACGCGAGATACAAACTGCCGTTTTGTGCTATGTTCAAGCCTGTGAGTGTCTGATTCAATATCTGCTGAGTTTCCATGGGAACGACTGCCGCGCCAAGAATGTCTCCGTTCGGGGCAAAACTGTTTATGAAACCCGATCCTGCAGGGCTCCAGGTGGTTCCATCAGATGAATAATAGAGTACAATTGAAAAACCCGCAGAATTTGTACCGTTCCGAAAACGCATAACATCGTATGATAAATCAACCTGGGTAATTATTTGAGTTCCAGTATTCTTGAAATAAGCATAGATATTTATGCTTTGCGAACCGGTGCCAGAGGAAATGCCTCCAAGTGCGCGATCCGTAGCGGTAGTTGGAGCGCCCAAACCAAAATTATATATACCGTTGCCGGATATGGCATTAGTAGAATTATTTCCGCCGATATAGTTTACCGAATTCCCCGCGGTAGTAAACAATCCGATTGTTCTCACACTGTTAAGCTTATCAGCTTTCCAGTTGGTTGGCAATGTAGCTGTCGCGCTTGTGCCCATGCTGTTAAAGTTTTCACTTACATTACTTCCTCCGGATGAGATCGAAATCTGCGCGAAAGAAACTAAGATTGGAAATAGAATGAACAACAATAACTTTTTCATGATTGCCTCAATAAAAATATATTCTAAAACTTATTATCGGTTTTATTTGTGAAACGTTTAAACCAAACGTGAGATGTTATAATGACCGGCGATGAAGCAAGAGGTATGATTTAATAGAAGGACAAAGGAAGAGGAATTGAAATCAGAGCACACTCTTTCCGCAGTTTAGACCCCGAATATTTTTGCAATAATTTCAATCGAATTCATTACGGGGTTCATCAGTATTTTATTTCTCAGCGAATTTAGATTTTTAAAATAAGCGGAGCTTTAAGCGCCCCGCTTTTTGAAATTGATATTTCTAATTTGTCGTTATTTCATTAAAATCATCTTCTTTGTTTGTGAGAAAGCTCCAGCTTGAATGTTGTAGAAATAAACTCCGCTTGGCATATTGCTCGCATCGAATTTTAATTCATAACTGCCCGCAGCTTTTTCTTCCCGGACTAAAGTTTTAATTTGATTGCCGAGAACATCGTAAACGTTAATGTTAACAAAAGTATTTTGAGGAACTTGATACTTTATTACCGTTGACGGGTTGAACGGGTTCGGATAATTCTGTGATAATTCAAATGTTGTTGGAAGAGCTGAATGTTCATTCTTAACATCAGTTAAAAGAGCTGCCCATGATTTCATAATACGTATTCCGTCTAACTTTAAAGCAGGTGCGGCAGTCGCTGAGCCCTGTCTTATTGTAACAAATCCTAAATCTTTTGGGTCACCTTTGCCTGTCTGCGTATAAGGTCCTATCTCGGAGGTAGCGGGTTCTGTTGCTGGTGGCGTTCCAGAAAAAACAAAAACGTTTTCAACGTCGTTTAATGTATCAGCCGGGGTTGCTGTCAGGAATTGATGTTTAACAACAACTAAATATGTAGTATTGAAACTTAGGTTAGTTGTTCCATAAACATAACCGCCGCCAAGTTCGTTGCTTTTACTTAAACCTAAGAGAAATCCATTGCCTGAAGATTTTAAATGAGTTCTAGCATAATAATTTGTCTGTGAAGACGAAGGAGATACTGCTATAAAATAATCGCCGGTTGCCTGTGCGCTCTGGACATTCATTAAAAATGATAAATAAACACTGCCGGAACTCTGAGTTGTAAAAGTTTTATATACATCTTCTCCAGTGGTGGCTAAAGTAGTCGCATCTCCAGCCGCTGGGGGATAACCCGCAAAAGTAAGACCAGGCGAAGTAACCAAAAGTTGATTAACCGTACTAGCAGGAAGGGCGGTGGTCCAGCCATTTGTATTAAGCTTTGTTCCGACCGTATAATTAAAGTTCTCCTCAAATATAGTTTGTGCGTTACAAACTCCCGTAAATAAAACAAGAACTAAGATTAGTAAAATGTTTTTCATTGTAACCTCGTTATATTGTGTAAGTTTTAAAATTTCTGTGTTCAGTTTGAAAACCACTACAATTTAATGATTTTTTTAGATAAATGAACAATTGGTAACATTAAGAATATATTAATTCACTCTCTTTTACAACAGTGCAAAAAATAGAGACGCAGTATGCGTCTCTATTCCGAACACAATAATTATATTCTAAAAATTAAAAGCAAATGCAACGTTGTACCATCTTTCTCTGCTGTAAAATACTTTTGCGAGTTGTGCAGTATGATTCAAAGAAGGATTTGTAGTCGAGGTGCCGCCGTCTTGACCATCTACAATGTAACTATTATTCAACATATTGAAGATATGGAAATTAAGATTCACTCTCTTAACGAAGAAATCTGTTAAGTAATAGGTGAATCCAAGATGAAAATCAACAACGTGGCTGTCTGGAATTTTCCAAGATTGCTCACGATCATTTGGATTTGATCTCGTATCCGGATTGAAGCTGGAATAGTATGTCCCGAGAAATTTATAGACCGGGTTTACATACAGATTTAATCCAGAGCCCAAGTTGACTCTATAGTTAATTTGAAAAGTAACTTGCTGCTGAGGAAATTCACTCACATATAATCCTTCTGTATACAAGTTAACCTTTTTAACAGCAGTAGGATTGTTTTCCGGAGTGACGATTGCAGTAACATCATTTTCAAATTTTCCCACTACCAAAGAGCCGGCGGCTTTAAATTCAAGCCCTCGCATTATTTTTACAACGCCCTCAAGTTCTAAGCCTGTATGTACTTGTGCAGAGCCGGAGATATTAGCGTATTTACTAACAGGGTCGCCAGAGGTAGGGTCAATATCGGAATAATTGATTGTGATAGCTTTATCCTTCCATTTGGTATAAAAAGCGTTTGCCTTTAAGGCAATAACAGAAGTCGCAACATTATAGCCCAATTCTCCAATAAAAACTTTTTCATTCGCTGCATCTTTTGATACAATGTTTGTATTGTTTGCAAATATATTATTTACCATTGGGGCAGAAGAAAAATATCCGACATTAAAGAAAACCGAATTACTTTGGTCAATATTATAATTTACACCAGTCTTAGCAGTATACCCGAAAAAATTCTGCCATTCGGTAGTGTTGAAAGGATCGGTGGATTTATAAAGGAAGTAATCTTTTCGTTTACCACCTTGAGAAGAGGCGGAAAGATTAATAAACGTTGTAAAATCTCCAAAACGATATTCTAACTGACCGAATCCTCCAAATTGTCGAACGAAGAAATCATTATTATATCTAACCTTATCTCCAACCTTTGCCATGCGATTAGGATTATTAACATCATAAGTATCTATATAATAATCGCCACCAATTAAATCTCTAATCTCTTGATAATGTTTTCCAACATAGTATCTGCCATCTATTCCGGCGCTTAGCTTAAGTTGAGGTGTAAGTTCTGTGGTGAATGTTGATAGGACACCAAACCAATCATGATTGTTTACACTGTTTCTTAAAACAGTTGATGTTGAACGGCGCAACGTGGTGCTGTATTTGTTATCAATCGTTGTAGAATTAATACTCCAAACTTTATCATAATCTCTATAATTTTGATATACAGGATCTTGAGTAGGAGAAATAGCCGGGGCGAATGGTCCCAGAGTTCCTGACCCATATCCACGTCCAACAGAATAATAAGCAATGGTTGATAAAGTGGTTTTTGGTGCAACTATCCAATTCCAATTCAAATTAAATTGCGGTTTATGGAATTTATTCACAGCTTCATTAAACCATTCTCCTTTGAGTCTTCCCATCGCATAATTAAAATTGTTTCCATACTTTGCAAAATCAGCAATAGAAAGTTTTGCATAGCTGAAAGGTCTTTGTCCATGTTCCTGTGGAGAACCAACACCGCTTAGTTCAAGTGAATGGTTTCCAAATACTCCTCCAACTGAAAAGAAGTATGTAAACTCTTTATGATACGTACCTACTGCATAACCATCCCAAGTTCTTCTCGAAACCAATCCAGTTGCTGCAAAATTGCTTGAGAGCTTTGAGTGGAAGGCAACACTGGTTTTAAAAAGATTAGCAGACCCATATTCAGACCTGACCTTAATGTACTCTTCTTCCGACCCGACACCTTTTGTCCTCATATTCATAACACCGCCAACAGCATTTACCGAATAAGGGGAAGCTCCAATACCTCTTTGCATTTGGGTTTCATCCAAGACATCGCCAAGACCAGCCCAGTTAGACCAATATACCCATTTATTTTCCATATCATTGACCGGAACACCATTAACCATAACGGCGACATTTCTTTGACTGAAGCCCCGCACATATAGAGTAGCATCACCAGCCCCACCACCGGAGACAGAAGAATAAACACTTGGAGTTGTAGCTAATTCCTGTGGTATGTCTCTCGATGCCAATTTGAATTCAAGTTCTTCCCCCTTTATTTCAGAGAAAGCAACTGGAGTTTCTCTTAATACCGCTCTGGTTCCTTTTACAACAGTCTCGCCCAAAATAACAGAGCTTGGTTCCAATGAAAAATTTAATTTTGTGGTGCCTGTAATTTTAACGTTCTTATTTTGTTTTAGATAACCGATGTAGCTAACTGTAACCTGAAAGGTTCCGTCTTTAGCATTATCTATGGAATAATAGCCGTCCGCGTTTGTTACTGCGCCAACATTTAAATCCGCTATTAAAACGCTAGCCCCAAACAATTTTTCTCCCGTGGCGCCATCTGTTATCGTTCCGGAAAGTTTATTTCCTTGTGCCATGATCATACTACTCGTAATCAATAGAGAGAAAAAGATTAAAATAAATTTGTAATTCTTTGACATAGAGAGTTCCTTGTAATTATTGGATATTTTGAACACACAACAATATCTTTTTTTTTAATGGACTTCAACCAAAGAGCTAATTTAAACGATAACGTGCCCGAAAATTCACTTTGTGAATTCATCTCTCATGGAAAAGTCTTTTTTCTAATTCCACAAGTTTATTTTTATTATTGTTATGTAAACAAATTTCTTCTTTAACAGATTGAACAAAGTAAGTGGTAAAATGAAAAAACTATTATTGTCTCTAATTATTGGATTCTTTCTTTCCTCTTGTACTGAAAAACTTCCCGTTGTTGATGATTTTGGAAATGCACAATACAATCTTGTAGATCAAAACAACCGGAAAGTTGTATTTCCTGAATTGGTTAAAGGAAAGTTGGTTGTTATGAATTACATCTTCACCAACTGTCCCGATATTTGCCCGCTCAGCACAAACAATATGCGGTTGATTCAAGAGCGAATTAAGAAAGAGAAGATTAACCACATTGAGTTTATCTCTGTAAGTTTTGATCCGTTTCAAGACTCACCCGAAGTTTTATGAAAATTTGCCGGGATACGAAATTTAGATTTGAGTAACTGGACATTTCTTACCGGTGAAAAACCGGTGATTGATTCTCTGATGAATACAATTGGAATTGTCGCGGTTATAGGCGACTCAACAGTTTTTAAGGATGGAAGAAAAATATACTATTATACTCATACCGATCGTATCCAGCTGATGGATGCGGAAGGAAAGATCAGAAAAAATTATAAAGGCAGCACTATTAATGTGAATGAAATTTTGGCGGATGTAAAAAGTTTGCAGTAATCAGTTTGCAGTTAACAACAAAAGGTGCAGCGCAAATGAAAAAAATATTCTTATTAATAACGGTCATTGTTTTATTAGCCATAAATCTATTTTCTCAACCAATCACCAATCGCCAATCATTAATAACCATTAAGGATGCGTGGATTCGTCCCGCTGCCGCAAAAGCAAATTCTGCTCTCTTTTTTGAAGTTGTAAACAATAGCAGTTCGCCGGATACTCTGCTTTCGGCAAAAGGGAATCTTTCCGAAATCGTTGAGATACACGAGACATATAAAAAAGAAAATGATATAATGGGTATGCGTGAAGTTCACAATGTTCCGATACCGGCTAAGAGCATTGTAAAATTTAAACCGGGCGCTCTTCATATAATGTTGATCGGTTTAACGAAAGATGTGCGACTTGGAGAACAGTACGATCTTGTTTTACAATTCAAAAATGCAGGCACAATAAAAGTCAAAGCAGTAGTTCAGGATATGCCGAAGATGAATTGATTGTTTTGCCCAAACGACCTTGCCTATAAGAGTCCTATAACTTAAAGAGAGTTGAAGAAATAAAGCAAAAAAATAGAACACGGATAACACGGATTAAACTGATTTAAGCAGATTTAATCCGCGAAGATTAGCCAAATCCGCGTCATCAGCGTTCTATTAAAGGTTGAGTTGGCAGCATTGCTCTTAATGGTCGTGGCTGAGAAACTAGTTCTTGCCAAAAATAATTTGATAGTCCTTTTCTTTTCCTTTAGCCCACCATTCTTCCGGAACAACTTTCCAATTACCAGCAGCATTAGGATTCACGGTTTTATTTTTTTCAATCCATTTCATCATATAGTAACGGAAATCTTTTTCGGTTGATGTGATAATTCTTTTGGAGAGTTCTTTTTTTGGTATTCCGGCGCCGACTATAAGATGATTTCCGCCTCCATTCCCGCGATATGAATTCACGGCAACCTTGTATATTTTATTTTCATCAAAAGTTGAACCGTTTTGCATGGAAAGTATTTTTACTTTTTCACCAACCAGCTTTGAAACATCGACCAGGTAATTAATTCCCATCGCCGCATCAAAATTGTAATATTGATTTTTCAATGTCGGTGCGTTGTTCCGTTTGTCAAATTTTAAATTACCCGCCTCATCAAGATCAAAATTAAGCAAATGATCGTCCGGACTTTTCATTTGATTAAACCAAAGTGAATAAGAAAATTCCAGATAGTTTTTAATTTCTTTTCCGCTCAACTCCATTGTGTATAACAGATTTTCGTAGCGGTATAGTTTGAACATTTCGCCGACAAGAATTTCACCCTTCTCAATCCTTGCATTCATTGAAAGCGGTGCCGTAAAAGAAATATCCGCCCCTGTTAGCTCGAGCTGGATTGTATTAATAAAATCGGTGAAAGCGCTATTCCCGAAAATAGATTCGCGCGCTGAAAGAGGTTCTTCAAAATAACCGATTGGTCTTGAAACATATTTCTTTACTTCATCAAACTGAAGTGAGAATTTCTTCATAAATTCATTATCGGGCGAGTAGTTTTTCGACTCAATCACTTCTTCCATAATTTCTTTTTCCCAGCGTTTTGTATTATTGTCAAAAGTAAAAGTACAATTAGCAATAGATACATCACGAGCGGAACTCGTTGCGCCAAGTATTTGGACTTCTTTGCCAAGCGAATTTTTTTCCTTAAAATTCCAGCCGTGATGATCGTGTCCTACAAAAATTATATCAAATCCCGGGACCTGTTGTGCAATTAATTTTGAGGCGTTTTCGTTTTTAAAAGTTTCTATGTTTTGATTTCCGTAAGTGTAATCAACTCCGCTGTGGAAAAGCCCCACCATTAAATTCGGCTTCTCTTTTTCATTGATTATTTTTATCCATTTCTTAGCGGACTCAATCATATCCTCCCACTCAATTCCTGCCCATATTTTTTCAGGAAGCCAATTAGGAATGTGCGGTGTTATTAAACCAAGTACTGCAATTTTAATTCCTTCCCTTTCAATTATCGTATATGGTTTGAAATACGGTTCGCCGGATGTTTTATAAACAGCATTTGCGGCAAGCCACGGAAAGTTTATCAATTTATTAAATCTGTCGTAAACAGAATGACCCGTTTCAATATCATGATTACCAACTACGCCGGCATCATATTGCATGTAATTCATAACATCGGCGTAAAGATGAGATGTATCTGTTTTTTCAAAGTTGTAGTAATAAACGGCAGGCGTTCCCTGAAGAATATCTCCGCCGCTTAACAGAACAACCTCTTGATCTTTCTTCTCTCGCTCTTGTTTTATATAAGAATAAACTTGTGCCAGTGAATTGTTTATCTCTTTCTGATCGGTAAAGTCGTATGGAAATATTGCCCCATGTTCATCTGTTGTTTGGATGATTTTTATTTTTACTGTTTGAGCAAAAACAGAAAACGATAACAGCAATAGAGTGATTAATAGTGTTAAAGATGATTTTTTTGAGAACTGCATTGTGATCTGTTTCATGGAATATTCCTTTTAATAACAATATAAATTTATGAAAAAGCCGGGAGTATTTTTGTGGCAATTGAATAATTTAACGGGGACAAAAGTTATTCTTCATTTTCTTTTTGGGGGAATGTCGTCGGATATTACTTTAATTCTACCGCTTTTCTTTAGCGCTTCTTTAAGTAAATACTCTATCTGAGCGTTGATGCTTCTAAATTCATCAGCCGCCCATTTCTCTAGCGCGGCGTAAGTTTTGTCGTCTATTCTTAAAAGAAATTTCTTTTTTTCAGCCATGTTTCTTTCTTTATTCTCTTTTATAACGCCAAATGTGAAGCATGATGTCTTTGATAAATTATTATTATATATGCCAGCAGTATTACCCACGGGTATCTATCAATCAATTCCGATCTCTTTTCGATAGTCACTTCTGCTCTTTCTTTCCAGGAAGTTTTAGATTTTATACGCACAATGCATTCTTCGCGCACATTTTTTATTTCACAAAAACCTTTGAAGAGATGCGGCTCGATTTTTAATGTTTCTCCCTTTGGTAATGAGACCGCCCCCCTGCTTTTAAATCGTTCTCTAACAAAATTAGCTATAGGCATTTCGTGACCGGCTTCGCGTATATCGAAAGCATTTCTCCAAAAACTTGGTTTATATATTTCCCAATTTTTATTTTGAATCGATACTTCCCAGCGCATGCCGAAAAATCCTCTCTGCTGCATAGTAGATAGAAGCTCGTCATTCACCCTGAGTTCATGCACTCTTTTGAAAACGTTTGGCTGAATGAACAAAAGTTGTTCACCCATATAATCTGATAACGGTTTCATAGTATTGGTCTCATTCCATGTTTTATAGTAGTAATGAATGTAGAGCGCAGAATTTAATTCGACACTCTACACCCATCATTCTAAATTATTTTTAATAAAGCGATCCTGCATTAATTACCGGTTGTGCTTGTGTTTCAGAAACCAGTGCAACTAAAAGATTATTTACCATTGTTGCTTTTTTCTCATTGTCAAGATTTACAATATTATGTTCACTCAATGCTTTTAACGCCATTTCAACCATTCCTACTGCACCTTCAACAATTTTTGTTCTTGCGGCAACAACAGCTTGAGCTTGTTGTCTTCTAAGCATTGCCTGCGCAATTTCCGGAGCGTATGATAAGTGACTTATTCTTGATTCTAAAATTTCTACACCACAAACTTCCAATCTTGTTTGAACCTGTTTCTTCATTGCTTCTGCAATCTCTTGCTGATTTCCGACTAAGGAAAATTTGTCATGTTCGGAAGAATCATATGCATACTCGGTTGCGAGTCCGCGTATCGCAGTTTCACTTTGTATTGCCACAAAGCCTTCATAGTTCTGAACATCAAAAAGCGCACGCGCCGGATCTACTACGCGCCACACAACTACCGCGGCAATTTGAATTGGATTACCATGCAGATCATTTACTTTTATAGTCTCGCTTTGAAAATTTCTGATCCTAAGAGAAACTAATTTTTTAGTTGTGAACGGATTTACCCAATGAAATCCAGATTGCCGGACTGTCCCAAGATAGTTTCCAAATAGAACAAGTACGCGCGAATCGTTCGGCTGGACAACCATAAATCCACCGAATGAAAGAGAAATTAAAAATGTAAATGGAATGAAATACCATAGAATTCCCGTGTTCTTCGTTATTATCCCATTCCAGAGAAGTAAAATATCGCCCACAATCATCAGAATGACAATAAGGATGGCAATAAATCCATTCATTTTTTTTGCTGTTTTTTCAGTAATTGCTTCCATTTTCAAACTCCTAATTTTGGCTATCAGAATGATATCATATTAGTATCACAAAGTCAAGTAAATTCTTAATTATGTAAAAATTCTCAATTTTGAAGATTGTTTCTGAGGAATTTTACTATCTGTTTGTACTCGAAAGCGCAAATAAAGAAAGCCTGCGTATAGAAATAAATACTATTATTTGATTTACGGCTCGAAAAAATCATCTGATTATTAAGCGAAATTTTTTTAACCTACATAAGTTTTGACTTATCAACTTACTAGTATTAAATTTTATAAGAAGTTTTGATTACTTTTTAATTACAAGCGGAGAGGAATGAAACACTCTCAAAGATTTTTTCTTTTTTTCTTTTTCAATATCGGAATGATAATAAACGCACAGATAGTTAATGACCCCTTAAAAGCACTTCCGGAAAATATTGATGGCTGGAAGATTTTAACCGACCGGACATACAACAATGAAACACTTTATAATTACATTGACGGCGGCGCAGAATTATTTCTCAGTTTTGGATTTTCTAAGGTTTTTAACAGAATCTATTCGAAGACAAACCAGCCCGATATAATGGTAGATATTTTTTACATGAATACTTCTTATGATGCTTTTGGTGTCTTCTCTTTTTCATCGGGTAAGATTGAAAATAATTTTGGTCAACAATCACAGGAGCCCCATGGAGCAATAATTTTTTGGAAGAACAATTTTTACATATCTATTATTTCCAACACCGAGACAGAGGAATCAAAAAAAGCGTTAACCAAAATCGCAAAACTAATAGATACATCAATTATGGAAACCGGACCACTTCCCGAAATAATTAAATATTTACCAATAGAATTATTGGATAAAGAAAGCATACGATATTTCCGTCATTATGTTTGGCTTAACTCGCACATTTTTTTGTCTAACGAAAATATTCTTAATATTAATCAAAACACTCAAGCTGTGCTTGCCTTGTATAATGGGAAAAATAATAAATCGGTTCTGTTGGTAATAAAATATCCAAACAATAATGATGCAGTTGAGGCAAAAGAGAAATTCATAAAAGAATATAATCCTAAATTAAAAAACAGCCCGGTATTGAAAACGAAGAATAGCAAATGGATGGGCATCGAATTAGTAAATAATTTTTTAATCGGTGTTTTCAACGGCGCGACTAAAGAATCCGCGAGTAAATTGCTTAACTCCACAAAAGTAATTATCAAATAAAGCAATAAATAAGTAATAGGCGGAGTTATCAACATGAAACAAAGAAATCTTAACAGAAGAGATTTTTTGAAAGCCGGCACGTTAGCAGCTAGCGCAGCTCTCTTAATTAATTTTCCCCAAGCGATATTCAGCAAGACAAATCAAAAAACAAAAGTGGTTTTAATCAGAGATAAAACCGTTCTTTATGCAAACAACAAGGTAAATGCAGAAGTCATTCAAAGTATGCTCGATGATGCTGTAAAAGTATTATTTGACAAAAAAGATACCGCATCAGCATGGAAGAATATTATTAAACCCGATGATGTAGTTGGAATTAAAACAAATGTATGGAATTATTTGCCAACACCACGTGAACTGGAAAATGCGATCAAGAAAAGAGTTTTTGAAGCGGGTGTTGCAGAAAAAAATATTTCCGTTAAAGACCGGGGAATTTTGAAAGATCCGGTTTTTCAAAGAGCAACTGCTTTAATAAACTCGAGACCGATGCGTACACATTATTGGTCCGGCGTTGGAGGTTTAATAAAAAATTATATCATGTTCGTTGAAGAACCATCAGATTATCATCCCGATTCATGTGCAGATCTAGCAGCTATTTGGAGCTTGCCGCACGTAAAAGGAAAGACGCGACTGAATGTTCTTGTAATGTTAACTCCGTTGTTCCATAGTGTCGGACCTCATGGATTCAGCATGGATTACGTTTGGCAGTACAAAGGAATTATTGTAGGCACGGATCCCGTAGCGTGCGATGCGGTCGGGTTAAAAATAATTGAAGCAAAAAGAAAAGAATTTTTCGGTGAAGAAAAACCATTAAACCCTCCGGCGAAGCATATTAAACTAGCAGATACGCGTCATCATCTTGGTACAGCAGACATGAATAAAATTGATCTGATAAAGCTTGGTATGAAGGAAGGAATTCTTATATAAAATAAAAAACCCCGCCGATTGGCGGGGTTGCAGTTCAGAATAAATTATTCTTAGCGAATTACTTTAACTTCAGCTGCTTGAAGTCCTTTTGGACCTTGAGTAACTGAAAATTCAACTTTATCGTTTTCTGCTAAAGATTTGTATCCATCTCCAATGATTGACTGAAAATGTACGAATACATCTTCTCCACCTTCTTGTGAAATAAATCCAAAACCTTTTGTGCTGTTAAACCATTTAACAGATCCTTGTTTGCGCTCTGCCATAACAGAAGCTCCTTTAATAATTTGTAAATAATTGATTGTTGTTGCGACAGGGCTTTAAGATCTACTTGAAGGGTTCGAATTTACTTCTACGTCTACATCTACATCTAAAGTTGCTGCCATTACGGGTGTAAACATAAGCTATCTATTGTTACCAACCTAATTTTGTTTTCAATTTTTTATTTGATGTTAAGATGCGGGGGTCTGGTATTGCTTAGTCGAAAACAACCGTAAACTCAGCTCCAACATTTTTTTCACTTTGCACAAAGATTGAAAGATTGTTCAATTCGGCATATTTCTTAACCAACGCCAGCGCTAAACCATTCCCTTCGTATTTTCTTGAGATGCCGGTTTGTTCTTGTGTGAATGGATCGAAGATGTTCTCCAAATATTCCGGGGAAATTCCAATTCCAGTATCCTTAACACTTACGGATAATTTTCCTTCGGAGTTCATTGATTGTGTTATTAAAACAGTTCCCATATCGGTAAACTTGATAGCGTTGTCAATAATTTCGGTAAAAATTTGGAAGAGCATAAATTTATCTTTGTTGATTAAATTTGTTTCGGTCGTTTTTCGAAAAATCAGTTCTAATCCTTTTTCAAGCGCAATACCCTCATAATTTTTAATTACCGATTGCAGAATATCGTTCTTCAGATCAATCAGCTCAAAATTAATCTCATAACTCCCCGATTTAATTTCCGACATCTCAACGATGCTGTCGATTGTCCGAGTTATTCTTTTGCTGCCGCTTTCAATCATATCGAATGTTTCTGAAAACGCATCAGAAGGGGGCGACTCCGTATTTAGTTTTAAGTACTGAATTCCTCCAGTTATAATGTTGAGGGGTGTTCTAATTTCGTGAGACATTTGTGTAAGAAAATGCGATCTAAGCATTGCAAATTTTTGAGCTTCTTGTTTAGCTTTTGTCAACTCTTCGTTTAGTTCGATTTGTTTCCGAAGCATTAAAGCATTATTAATTGCTATCGCGGAATGAATTGAAAGAGCAGTCAAAAATTTTTCATCGCGATCTGTAAATTCACCATCGCGGTTATTAAGAAGTTGAAGAACCCCGACTACTTCTGCCTCTATGTTTTTTATTGGGAAACAAATCATGCTTTTAGTTTGATACCCGCTCAAATTATCATAAGCAGAATTAAAACGACTATCTGTTTTCACATCTTTGATGTTAATTGTTTGACCATATTTGGCAACATAGCCAGCCAACCCCTCGCCCATTTTCAATCTAATCTCTAATGTATCGCTGCCTGTTGCAATAAGAGACCATATTTCATCCTTATTTTTATCAACAAGATAGAGAGTTCCGCGGTCGGCATTGGTTAACTCCAGTGCTACAGTCACAATATTTTTGAGAACCTCGTTTATGCTGAGATTAGAATTAACAAGTTCTGCTGCGCGTATTATTTTTTGTAACTCGCTCGTTTTCATTTCTATACAGAATACCTCTTTCGTTGCTACGATAAGTTATATCATCTTTAATTCTAAATCCAATGCTCTTTTTACAGTTGGCTTCAGCTAAAAATCTTAACTAGTTGGGGCTATAATAAGGAATGGCTCACTTATAATCTCCTTTGGAACGGAATAGACGGCGCATCTGAAAAGAAAGGTTTTTTTACACAGATGTATGTAGATTCCGCATTCTATAAAATTATTGAACCTATCCATTTTATCAGGACTGTATTCGCCGAGCCAGTCGAACACTTCGACCGAATTAACGATTGGAGGAATTTAATATGTTGAATTGTAGTATTAAGTGTAAGAAATAAAAGAAATCAAGATGGCACAGTTCTTACTAACAAACGGTGCTTAGTTAGCATGAGATTTACATTTTTCAATTATCAAAATTGTCTTTAGTATTAACAAATCCAAAGTACTCATTAATAATATAAGAGAAGGTTAATGAAAAATTTTCCAATACGAATAACTAAAACCCCCATGGTATTCCGAATACCAATTATGATCTTGCTCATAGTCATAATAAATACAACTCACTTCTACGGACAGCAAAACAGTGGAAAGGATAGCAACCTCAATGACATCAAAGGATATGTTTTAGATTCACAAACCGGCGAGCCATTAGTTTATGCCAACGTTATTATTAAAAATAAAACCATTGGCGCCTCAACAAACATTAGAGGATATTTCATTTTACTTGATGTGCCGGCTGAAGATAATACATTAATAGTTTCTTACATCGGGTACAAAACCAAAGAGATTGCAATCAATAATGCTACCGGGAATCAAAAAGAATTAAAGATAGCATTAGAACAGGCAAATATTTTCACTAAAGAAGTTATTGTAGTTGCGGATCAATATAAATTTTGGAAAACAGCCGAATCAGTCGGACAGATTTCTATCTCTCCAATAACTCTTTCAAAGCTGCCAAACCTTGGTGAAAAAGATATTTTTAGATCTCTTCAATATCTGCCCGGTATCAGCGCTATAAATGATGGTTCGTCGGGATTATATATTAGAGGCGGAACCCCAGATCAGAATCTTGTTCTTCTTGATGGAATAACAGTTTATCATGTTGATCACTTCTTTGGATTCTACAGCGCATTTAATGCAGATGCAATCAAAGATGTTCAAGTTTACAAAGGCGGCTTTGATGCAAAATATGGAGGCAGAATTTCAAGTGTTATTGATCTTACCGGTAAAACCGGCGATATGAATAATTTCAGATTATCAGCCGGCGCAAGTTTGCTTAGCGTTAATGGCGTAGCGGAGATTCCTCTATTTGGCAAAGGAAGTCTTCTTATTTCAGCGCGCCGCTCTTATGCTGATTTAATTAACCTTGGATTGTATGATGATATCTTCGGTCTTTTAAGCGGAGGAACAGATACTCCAACGCAGCCGCAAGGAACCGGCAAAATGAATCAAACGACAAGTCAGATGACCCCTTCTTTTTATTTTTATGATGTTAATTCAAAAATCTCTTATCAAGTAACTGATAGAGATTTTATTTCACTAAGTTTTTATAACGGTCAGGATTATTTGGATGAATCTCAAAACTCGCAACAAGTAAATCTAAAAAGCGGAGCCGGAAGTGCATCACGTAAAATCAGCGATGTTACAGATTGGGGAAATATCGGCTCAAGCATAAAGTGGACACGGCAATGGTCCGATAGATGGTTTTCCGATTTCACAATTGCATATTCAAATTATTTCAGTAAGAACAGCGTAAATAATTCATTTGATCTTAACACAACAAGCATAAACACATCAACTGCTTTTTTATCATCTGCCTCTTTGCAAGATAACGATGTAAGAGACTTAACAATGAAATTCGATAACGACTATACACTTTCATTAAACCATAAATTAGGTTTTGGACTTTGGTTTTCAAATATAGAAACAGATTATCTCTACAGCGTGAATGATACAATAACTGTATTAGATCAACTGCAGAAGGGTTATCATTTCTCAGGGTACTTTCAGGATAAATGGAAAATCACAAATGCACTGGATGTTAACTTGGGTTTGCGCACCACTTATTTCAATCCAACAAAAGAAATATATATCGAACCGAGAGCATCATTTAGCTACAGATTAAACAACCTTATTAAAATAAAAGGCGCTTGGGGACAGTATTATCAATATATTAATCAAGTTACCAATGAAGATATTTTGGAAGGCAGCCGTGATTTTTGGTTAATATCAAGTTCCGAATTGCCTCCCGGTTCATCCCAGCATTATACATTGGGAACGGAATTTGAAACAGCCGATTATCTTTTCAGCATTGAAGGATATTACAAAAACATTGATAACCTTTTAGAGTTTACTCAAAGGATAGTCCGCAGTCAACAGAGCCGTCAATTAGTAAAAACAAATTATGTAACTAATTTTTTTCAAGGTACCGGAATATCGAAGGGAGTAGAATTCTTAATACAGAAAAAGTTTGGTTCATTAAACGGCTGGCTTAGTTATACATTAAGTGATGTCGAGTATAAATTTCCGGATTTTGATGGTGGCGACCCGTTTCCCGCAAATCAAAATAAAGCTCACGAACTGAAATTTATTTTAGCATACGAAACCGGCAATTGGAATTTTTCAGCGGCATGGATTTATGCTTCCGGCGCACCATACACGGCTCCGCAGCTCCAATATTCAATACAACTACTGGATGGCACAACGCAAAGCTATATTCATGTTAGTGAAAAAAATGTTTACCAATTGTCGGACTATCACCGGCTTGATGTTAGCGGCTCATATAATTTTAAGCATAAAAACATCAATGGCGAAGTTGGGTTATCCATTTTTAATCTCTATAACAGAGAAAATATTTGGTATAAAAAATATGATCTTACTGTATCACCTATTCAGATTACAAATGTCTCAATGCTCGGATTTACACCAACTCTTTTTATCAAGTTTAATTTTTAAGGGAATATTTATGAAAACATTAGTTAGATCAGCAGCAGGATTGAAAATGAAAATGAGCATAATCATTTTGTCTCTTCTGTTAACAATCGGTACAACAAACTGCACAGAAGATATTTTGACGGAACCAATAGTCGAAAGCGAAATGGTTGTTGTAAGTGCATTTTTGTTCGCCGGTGAAAAAATAGAAAAAATTCAATTGACAAAAACATTTCCATTGGGTTCTGAGGACACGGTTGCAGTGCCTATTAATGACGCTCAGGTATATCTTACTAAAAACGGTAAAGATTATCTGCTCAAAAACAAACCAGACCAAAACGGATATTATTTTTATGATGGTAACGATTTGAAAGTGGAATCGGGCGACATGTTTTATCTAAGAGTAAATTATAACAATCAAACCATTACCGCCGCAACCGTAGTTCCTACTAAACCGGCACAGGTAAGTATTTCTAAACAAACATTAATTCTTACTTCAGTAACACAAGGAATGGGAGGAGTAATTCAGGATACCAATTCCATTAAGGTAAGTTGGGGCAATCCGGATTCTTCCCTTTACTATATAGTTATTCAAAACTTAGAAACGAATCCTACATTAATACCGGTAACATCAACCCGGGGCGGTTCAATGAAAGTTACTTTTCCTCCTAATACAACAAGCGAATTTTTAATTGCACGTAGAAACTTAACTTATCTTGGTCAACACGTTGCAATTGTTTACAAGGTAAACCAAGAATATGCTGATTTATATGAATCGAGAACTCAAAGTTCAAAAAATCTGAATGAACCAATTTCGAATATTAAAAATGGACTGGGAGTATTTAGTGCCTTTGCAAGCGATGCAGTTAATTTTAATGTGATAAGCCAATAATTAATTTTAGCATTACGACCACTTAAAAATGTCTGTGATAAAAATAGGTAATGTTTATTTAAAACAGATACGTTCGATCCAATCACCGGCGCTGAGGGTGCAACGGGAAAGACGGATTATTGGAGTATTAGTAAGAAGTTTGTTGAGGAATCGAAGGAAGGATTTGCTGCTATCAATCCAGAACAAAGATCATTCGTTAATGGATAATCCCGTTTTGCCGCGTTTATAAAGTTTACCAGATTCTTTTACCTTTTCGCGTTGTTTCGGTAAAGGAATACGGATCTTCTTCCTTTTTATTTTTGGTTTCAGTTTCATACAGCACAAATAAGTTTAATACAATTTGCCCAAGTTGTATTTCAATATCAAGTGTAGAAGAAATCAGAATGAATCAACAATCATGTTTTAACTCTTCAAGAATTGTTCAACTTTAATCCGAAATTCAATTAATTTTGTGTTAACAAAAAAATTATTTTAAGATGGAAACACTCGAAGCTATTCGTACAAGAAGAAGCATTAGAAAATTTACTTCCGCGGCAATCTCAGATGAACTAATAAACAAATTATTAGAAGCCGCGATGTATGCGCCATCTGCGCGCGACACACAACCATGGCATTTTATTGTTGTGAACCAAAAAGACCTTCTTCATAAAATACCAAGGATTCATCCGCATGCAAATATGGTTTATGAAGCACCGCTTGCAATTTTAATTTGCGGCGATACATTTATAGAAAGCATTCCCGAGTATCTTGCCATTAACTGTTCTGCGGCAACACAAAATTTATTACTTGCTGCGCATGATCTTGGTTTGGGCGGCGTTTGGCTGGGTCTATATCCGCGAATAGAAAGGATGGAGCCATTGGTGAGAATGTTTGAACTACCGGAAAATATTATTCCGATCTCTTTAGTCGTTATCGGTTATCCAAATGAAAAAAATGAGACTCCGGAACGATTTAAGAAATCGCGGATTCATTTCAACAAGTGGTGAGAAAACATCTTCTGTTTGATGAGAGAAAGAATAAATTTTTTAGTACACAATCGTAATTAACAAAAGGAGAAGGGATGAAGAAATTTGCTGTTTTACTTTTAGTGATGTGTGTTACTTTGTCAGCACAGAACCAAATCAAGGTTCCTTACACGCGTTATGTTCTATCAAATGGTTTGAATGTTATTCTTCATGAAGATCATTCAACCCCAACTGTAACAGTAAATACATGGTACCATGTCGGTTCGGGATATGAAAAACCAGGACGCACAGGCTTTGCGCATCTTTTTGAACACCTGATGTTCATGGGTTCTGGACACGTAGCTGAAGGTCAGTTTGATAAACTTCTTGAGGCATCCGGCGCAGATAACAATGGCTCCACCACTGAAGACAGAACAAATTATTATGAAGATCTTCCATCCAACGCTTTGGAACTTGCACTCTATCTCGATTCCGACAGAATGGGATTTCTTTTAGATGCGATGACACCAAAAAGTGTTGATGCTCAAAGAGATGTTGTTAAGAATGAAAGACGGCAAAGTTATGAGAACCGTCCTTATGGTCTATCGGAAGAAACGATTTTGAAAAATCTTTTTCCGGCAAATCATCCATACAATTGGTCGGTTATCGGTTCGATGGCGGATCTAAGCGCCGCAAGTTATGATGATGTTGTTGAGTTCTTTAAATTATATTACGCGCCGAACAATGCAAGTCTCTCAATTGCCGGAGATATTAATACTGCAGAGACGATTAAGCTTGTAGAAAAATGGTTTGGAGCCATTCCAAAAGGTAAGCCCGTTCCACCTATAAATGCACCACCCGCAAAAATCACTGAAGAAAAAATAGTTATACTGGAAGATAAAGTTCAGCTTCCGCGCATTTACATCTCATGGATAACCCCTGCATGGTTTACACCTGGCGATGCAGAATTAGATGTTCTCGGAAATATTTTATCCGGTGGAAAGAATTCTCGTCTGTATCAGCGCCTCGTTTATGAACTTCAGATAGCACAGGATGTGCAGGCATATCAATCATCATCTAAACTCGCTTCTCAGTTTCAGGTTGTTGCAACTGCGCGCGCCGGACATAATTTGGAAGAACTTAAAAAAGTAATTCAAGAAGAGATTGATAAAATCAAAAATACTGCACCTACAGAAAGAGAATTGCAAAGAGTTGTAAATAAAAACGAAGCACAGATGTTAGATCAATTGGAGAAGCCCGGCGGTTTTGGCGGCAAGGGAAATCAACTAAATCAATATTATTACTACACGGGCAATCCGGATTACTTCAACGAAGATCTTGCAAGATATAAATCACTCAGTCCTAATGATATTCAAGCCGCAGCGCAAACTTTTCTTCCTAATGACGGAAGAGTTATACTTAGTATAGTTCCGGCAGGCAAACGTGATCTTGCAATTCAAGAGAAAGGGAGATAAACGATATGAAAAAGAGAATTTTATTATTATCCGTTAGCGCAGTTCTATTTTCTTTTATCGGCTCTTCTCTATTTGCTCAGAGCGTTGATAGAAGCACACCTCCCAAATTGCCGGCGATTTCAAAATTGAATCTTGCACCAATTCAGAAGTTTCAGCTTTCAAACGGGATGAAAGTTGTTTTGATGGAAAAACATGAAGTACCTCTAATGCAATTGAATATTTTGGTTAGAACAGGCAGCGTTAATGATTCGGAAAATAAAGTTGGACTTGCAAACCTTACTCTGGATATGATGGATGAAGGAGCCGCGGGAAAGAGTTCTTTGGAACTGGCGGACGCAATTGATTTTTTAGGCGCACGTATTTCTACAAACGCGGGATTAAATTATTCGCAAGCATCTCTTCATAGCCCTCTCTCAAAATTTGATGACGCATTGAAAATATTAGCGGATATTGTTTTGCGTCCCGACTTTCCGGCAAAAGAATTGGAAAGAAAAAAGAAGGATAGACTTACATCGCTGATGCAGATGCATGATCAACCAACAGCGATTGCGGCTGTAGCTTTCAATCAAATAGTTTTTGGGAAAGAGCATCCTTACGGAAGAATGACAAACGAAACAGCAATCAAAGTCTTTACAGTTGATGATCTTAAAAATTTCTACACAAGTTATTTCAAAGCTAACAATGCCGTGATAGTTGCTGTTGGCGATATAAAGAAAGATGAGTTGAAGGCAAAACTAGAAAAAGCATTCGGTAAATGGCAGAAAGGTGAGTTTAAAGAACAGAAAGTTGCAGATGCACTTCAAGTCGCCAAGCGAGTTGTCTATTTAATAGATAAACCCGGTGCTGCTCAATCGGTCATAAGCATTGGAAGAATTGGCGCAGCTAGATCAACGGCAGATTACTTCCCTATCACAATTATGAATACGATTCTTGGCGGTTCATTCTCTTCACGGTTGAATCAAAACCTTAGAGAAAAAAATGGATACACTTACGGTGCGCGTTCGGGATTTTCATTTAGAGAATCTGCGGGACCATTTACCGCAAGCGCTTCTGTTCAAACAGAAGTTACAGATAAAGCACTCACAGAGTTTTTTAATGAGCTGAATGGAATATCGCGACCAATTCCGGCGGAAGATATATCGCGCGGTAAAAATTATGTTGCCCTCAGATACCCGGGAAATTTTCAAGCCGTTCAAGAAATTGCCGGTCAGTTATCAGAAATGATTCAGTTCAATCTCCCGGAAAGTTATTTCAATGATTATGTCTCCAACATGCTTAATGTATCCGGCGAAGCAGTTCAAAATGCAGCGAAGAAATATATTGTGACCGATCAAATGGCAATTATTGTAGTTGGAGATAGAGCAAAAGTTGAAGAAGGAATTAAGAAATTGAATCTCGGCGAGGTAAAGAATCTAACTATAGAAGATGTTCTTGGTAAAGTGCCAAAGCTTGCTAATTAAAAAAGTAATTTTAATAGAAGCCACACCGCTCTCTGTGGGTTTTTGTTTAGGACGGTTCTAAAAATTATCATTTGTAAATATTTAACGCAGAGAACCCAAAGTCCGCAGAGAATATTGATATTTTTAGATTCGCCTTTAATCAATAAAAAGGAGTTGAGAAGATGAATTTTTTGAAAAATTTATTTGTGGTTTCTTTGCTGCTTTTTCTTGGCGTGAATAATTATGTAGGCGCTCAAGAAGAACAGAAGAAAGATGAAAAACAGTTCACAAGTCTTTGGGAAGGAAAACTGAAAATTTCTTCCGTCTCGTTGCGACTAGTTCTAAAATTATTCTCTAATAGCGATGGCTCACTCGGTGCATTTTTAGATAGCCCGGATCAAGGTGCTAACAACATTCCGGTTTCATCTATAACTATGGACGAAGACAGTTTAAAGTTTGCGATCCAAACAATCGGCGCTTCATACACAGGAAAAATTTATAAAGATAGTGTAATGGTAAAAGGCACATTCAAACAGGGCGGAATGGTTCTGCCGCTCGACCTAAAAAAAATTGAAAAACTTACTGAAGTAAAACGACCGCAAGAACCGAAGAAACCATATCCATATAATGATGAAGAAGTAACATTCGAAAATAAAACCGCAAACATTACACTTGCCGGTTCTTTTACTTATCCTAAAAGCGGCGGGCTATTTCCTGCGGTTGTGTTTGTAACCGGTTCAGGCCCTCAAGATAGGGATGAAACTCTCGCCGGAGGAATAAACCACAAACCATTTCTAATTCTTTCTGATTACCTAACGCGTAATGGAATTGCAGTTCTCCGTTATGATGACCGCGGAATCGGAAAATCGAAAGGAGTTTTTGCAACATCAACAACAGAAGATTTTGCAACAGACGCACAAGCCGCCGTTGAATATTTGAAAGCAAGAAAAGAAGTTGATCCTAAAAAAATCGGAATTGCGGGACACAGCGAAGGCGGATTAATTGCGCCAATGGTTGCGGTGAATTCTAGTGATGTTAGTTTCATTGTTCTTTTGGCGGGACCGGGATTGCCGGGAAAAGATATTTTACTCCTTCAGGGTAGGCTGATAAGCAAAGCCAGCGGAGAAAAAGAAGAGGCGATAAATAAAGGAATGAAGCTGAACGAAAAAATGTATGATGCTGTTCTTTCCGAAGAAAATAATACCGTTGCAGAAGAAAAAATTAGAGCGCTGTACGATGACTTTTACAATTCATTAACCGCGGAAGAGAAAAAGGAAGCAGATGGTCGAAAGCAAATGATAGAACAGGGAATAAAACAGTTAACAAAACCATGGTTTAGATTCTTCATGAAATTTGATCCCCGTCCTGTTTTAGAGAGTGTAACTGTGCCGGTTCTTGCGCTAAATGGAGAAAAAGATTTGCAAGTGCCGCCTAAAGAAAATCTTGTAGAAATTGAAAAGGCGTTAAAAGTTGGCGGCAACACAAACTTCAAAATAGTAGAACTGCAAAATCTGAATCATCTATTTCAAACAGCCAGAACAGGGTCGCCCTCGGAGTACGGAACGATTGAAGAAACATTTTCTCCCGATGCTTTGAAGATAATTAAAGATTGGATTTTAGAAGTGAATAAATAAATACTTATTCGTAGAGACTCGATTAAGTTGACTTCATAGCAAGCATTGTGTATCATATATTTGTAAGTCATTATTACTTCCTTTTCTCACAACATATAGGTGTATACTTTGAGACGCTGGAATGGTTGGGGCGACGAGAGCGTTGCTTACCCTTTGCCTCCTCGCGCAGCACAATTTCTGGAAAATATTCTTGGTCCGGGAATGCCGCAACAAGATGCAACATTAGAACAAGTGCTTCGAACAGTATCAGACTCGCGCTTATCTGCGCATCCTCTTGTTTCGCTTGATCCTATTGCTCGTATTATTCATTCTCGAGGACAAAGTTTTCCCGACTGGGTAGCGATGCGCAGCGGAAGATATGATGTTTTCCCCGATGGCGTTGCCTTTCCATTGACTAACAGCGATGTCAGTGAACTTATTCTCTATGCAAAACAAACCGGTGCACGAATTGTTCCGTATGGCGGCGGCACAAGCGTAGTAGGGCATATCAATCCGTGCGTCAGTACGTTTCCAGTGTTGACGGTTGATATAGGGCGGATGAACCGTCTCTTACGGTTCGATGAGAAGAGCTCTTTAGCTACTTTTGGCGCCGGTGTAAGTGGACCCGACTTGGAAGCGCAATTACGAGCTCGCAGCTACACACTTGGGCATTATCCGCAATCGTTCGAATATTCAACATTGGGCGGTTGGGTTATTACACGATCGAGTGGACAACAATCACTTGGTTACGGACGCATCGAAAAACTTTTTGCAGGTGGACGTATGGAAACCCCTAACGGTGTTTTGGAATTTCCACCATTTCCAGCTTCTGCGGCTGGACCCGATGTGCGCGAGATGGTGTTAGGTTCAGAGGGACGTTTTGGAATCCTCACCGAAGCAACGGTTCGTGTAACACCTCTACCGGAACGGGAGGAATTTTATGTTCTTTTCTTCCCGAATTTTGAGCTGGGTCAAGAAGCTGTTCGCACAATGTTACGTGAATGGCCGCCGCTTTCTATGTTGCGTCTCAGCACTGCTTTGGAAACTGATATTGGCTTGAGAATGGCGGGTTATGAACGATTGATTTCCGCTTTAGAAAAAGTATTATCGTTACGTGGATTGGGAACCGAGAAGTGTATGTTGATGGTTGGGTGTACTGGAACTGAAACGCTTGTAAAAAAATCGCATAAGGAAGTGCTAAATATTGCAAACCGCTACGATGGTGTTAATGTGGGCCGCTCGTTTGGAAAGCAGTGGTATAAAAACCGTTTTCGTTCACCATACCTGCGGAACACATTGTGGAATATGGGATATGGTGTTGATACTGTAGAAACAGCAACAACCTGGTCCAAAGTTTCTGATATGGCCTATTCCCTTGAATCGGCATTACGTGATGGTCTTTCTGATGTAGGCGAAAAAGTTCATCCGTTTACTCATTTATCACATGTATATTCAACTGGATCAAGCATATATACAACGTTTCTTTTTCGTCTTGCGTCTGATCCGAACGAGACACTTGCCCGTTGGAAAAAACTTAAGGCAGCGGCATGCAACACCATAATTGCGCATGGGGGAACGATTAGTCATCAACATGGCGTTGGCACAGACCACATGCCTTATCTCAAAACGGAAAAAGGGGAACTTGGCATTGCAATGATTCAACACCTCTGCAAGAAATTGGATCCGGAGGGAATCTTGAACCCTGGAAAATTAGTTGAAAGCGAGAAGTAACAGATGATGAAGTGGAACAATCAATGGCGCGAGAACATCTGGGCACGCATTGGTCAAACATGGGATGTTGTTATAATTGGTGGTGGAATTACCGGCGCCGGAATTTTACGTGAAGCAACACGGCGGGGGCTGCGGGCACTATTGGTAGAACAACGCGACTTCGGATGGGGCACTTCCAGCCGCTCGTCAAAACTGGTGCACGGAGGTCTGCGCTATTTAAAAGAGGGAAAGATCATTCTAACCCAAGCTTCTGTTCGAGAGCGCAATCGTTTACTTGACGAAGGGAAAGGACTTGTTACACATTTGGGGTTTCTCCTTGCAACGTATAAAGGGCAATATCCGGGGAAATGGACCTACGGCGTTGGTCTTTCAATTTATGATTTGTTAGCGCTTCAATGGAATCATACTTATCACAGTGCAGTAGATTTTCAAATGCTCGCGCCGCGTATTACACGTGAACGATTAGAAGGAGGTTTCAGCTTTGCCGATGCACAAACCGATGATGCCCGCCTGGTCTTACGTGTGATTCGAGAGGCAGTTGCTGCCGGAGGATATGCGATGAATTATATCCGTGCAGAAGAATTGATTCGTGATGGTGATGATGTGAAGGGTATTCGTTTATTGGATGTTGTAAATAATCGAAGAGCCGATGTGTATGCAAAGTGTTTTATTAATGCAACAGGTGTATGGTCGGATAACTTGAGAAAACAAGTTGACGCACAACCGCACATCCGCCCGCTTCGCGGCAGCCACTTGATTTTTCCTGCGTGGTGCGTTCCTGTAGCACAGGCAGTGACTTTCCCTCATCCAGGTGATCATCGCCCGATACTCATTATTCCATGGGAAGGCATCACACTTGTTGGTACAACCGACATTGACCACGATCGCCCTTTGCAAGAGGAGCCAAGTATTACCCCGGAAGAGACAGCATATTTAATGTCTGCTGTAGAATCGGAATTTCCATCCCTACACGTAACACTTGATGATATCATATCTACATTTGCAGGCATTCGTCCGGTGATAGATACTAAAAAGGTTGAACCATCGAAAGCTTCCCGCGAACATGTGGTGTGGGAAGAAAAAGGTTTATTGACAGTAACAGGAGGAAAGTTAACAACGTTTCGTCTTATAGCGCTCGATGCTCTTGAGGCAGCACGGCACCGTTTGCCTGCGATGACGCCTGTTAAACGAAATGGACGCATGCTCGATAACGTGAATGTTACAATCCCGCCGAACATCACACTCGATGAATCCCAAAAGATACGCTTATTAGGTCGTTATGGTAACGATGCATCGGCAGTAATTTCATTGGCACGTGAAGGTGAACTTGAGCTGATTCCGGGGACTCCATACATCTGGGCAGAATTGCGTTACGCTGCCCGAAGCGAAGGCGTTGTTCACTTAGATGATCTGCTGCTGCGCCGTGTGCGTTTAGGGCTGTTGCTTCCAAACGGAGGAGAATCGCTCTTGCCAAAAATTCGTGAGATAACAGTAGCAGAACTTGAATGGAATGATGCCCGGTGGGAAGTCGAAGAAACAGCATACAAAACTTTGTGGCAGCAATGCTACAGCTTACCTGATCGAAAGACAATACCCGAGTGGCGAAAAAAAGCAGCCGAACTTAAGGTGAATAATAGCAGGTCAACCCATTAACTCTATGCCATTGTATAGTGATTATATTTTAGCAATTGATAACGGAACGCAAAGTGTTCGTGCGCTGCTTTTTGATCTCAAAGGGAATCTCATTGCTAAATCGCGAGTACCGCTCGAACCGTATTTTTCTACAGAGCCAGGCTGGGCTGAACAACACACAGAATATTTCTGGAATTCCCTTTGCCGCGCTTGTGTAGAGCTTTGGCAAATTACTGATGTTCCAAAAGATGCAATTGCAGGGGTGGCGCTTACTACTCAACGCTCAACTGTAATCAATCTTGATGAGAACGGTAAACCTCTAAGACCGGCTATTATTTGGCTGGATCAACGACGGACAAAAGTTGTAAAGCCTGTTGGCGGTTTATGGGGGATCGCATTTAAAGTAGCCGGCGTAAATGATACAGTTGCATATCTTCAAGCCGAAGCTGAAGCAAATTGGATTCGAACGCATCAACCGGATATTTGGAAGCAAACATACAAATATCTTTTTCTTTCAGGCTACCTTACGTATAAGCTTACCGGAAATTTTGTTGATTCGTCTGGCTGTCAGGTTGGTTATGTTCCATTCGATTACAAAAAACAGCAATGGGCTTCTGCGCATGATTGGAAGTGGAAAGCTTTGTCAATATCTCCCGAAATTCTTCCTGCGTTAATTCCACCTACACATCAGTTGGGAACAATTACAAAAGAGGCAGCAGAAGCGACCGGCATACCATATGGACTTCCCCTAATAGCTGCGGCAGCAGATAAAGCTTGTGAAGTTATTGGCGCAGGATGCCTTGAACCTCATATCGGCTGTTTAAGCTATGGAACAACAGCAACAATTAACACAACGCATAAGAAGTATGTTGAAGTAATTCCGATGATTCCACCGTATCCGGCTGCTGTGCCCGGCGCCTATAGTTTGGAAATTCAAATTTATCGCGGCTACTGGATGGTGAATTGGTTCAAGCAGGAATTTGGTTATCATGAACTGCGGCTAGCTCAAGAGAAAGGAGTAGAACCCGAAGTGTTGTTCGACGAATTAGTCCATCAGGTGCCTCCGGGTTCAATGGGATTGATGCTGCAGCCCTATTGGTCGCCGGGTTTGAAAGCGCCTGGTCCTGAAGCCAAAGGTGCAATTATTGGTTTTGGTGATGTTCACACACGGGCACATCTTTATCGTGCAATACTTGAAGGTCTGGCGTATGCTTTGCGCGAAGGGAAGGAACGTACTGAACGCCGGAGCGGTGTTCCTATTACTGAACTTCGTGTCTCCGGCGGCGGTTCACAGAGCAATGCCGCAATGCAGTTAACTGCCGATATCTTTGGATTGCCCACCGCCCGTCCTCATATTTACGAAACCTCAGGACTTGGTGCAGCAGTTGATGCAGCTGTTGGGTTGCGCTTGCATCCTGATTTTGCTACTGCCGTGAAAGAAATGACACACCTTGGACGCGTCTTTGAACCCGATGTTCGTACACACGAGATTTATAATCAACTCTACAATCGTATTTACAAAGAGATGTATAAAAAACTCAAGCCGCTGTACGAGGAGATTCGAGAGATTATCGGTTATCCTGCAAAGGTCGGTTGATACACAAGGTTTTTCTATTCTGGTGGAGTACTGCCTGAAACGTGATGCTTATACAACTCCCACGAGATGTAAATGTTCTGCACCAAAACATAAAAGACAGGACCAAGCACTGTAAGCGGACTCATAAAAGTTAATGCGATCCAAATTGTGAAAGCATTGTTCTTTTGTCCAAGCGATTGACTTGCCTCTGCAGAAAATTCTTTTCCGCCGATTACCCAACCAAGCAAGAAAAATAAAATACAAAGCCCGGCAGAGATCAGTGCAATGTAAAAAACAATTCCAATTTCACTTGTTAATTCTGACCGAATGTAATGTGATGCCTCGGATGTTGCTAAATAAATATTCAAAATCAAAATGTAGAAAGACAAATCCTTCCAGCCAATGAGCGCTTTCCACATTCCGGGAAAAGTATATTTAATGATTTGTGCAAGCGCCAACGGCACAGATAAGGTGATAATGATAGGTGGTAAAACTTTTCCAACCGAAATATCTGAGCCGCTGTTCATCAGTAAAGGGAGTAAAAATGGAATAAGAAGGGCAACAACAACATTGTTAAGCAAAAGCGAAAACGTAACATACTCAACATTCTTTTTTTTAAGGCTAATAATTACCGGCGCAGCAATGGCGGTTGGAGCTATTGCAGTTATGAACGCCGTTTGTGCCAGAACAATGCTGAATGGTTTCAAGAAAAAATAAACCGCGATTGATGTGAAGATAATAGTTGCAATAATTACAAAATGACTTCGCCTAATAATTTCTTTTTCTAACCGCACATCCAGAAATGAAAAGAAGAGCATAAGCATCAAGAAGTAACGAATAAGAAAAGTATACTTATGTCCGTATGGAAATAGGACTCCTAACGTGATTGCAAAAAGAAGAAGAATGGTTTTCATTAACAGAAAATTTTATTGATAGAAACTTAGTAATGTAAATCTCACTATTCAAACCGACACAGAATAAAAGCCCATCCCCACCCTTCCCAATGGGAAGGGCTTTTTAAAACTCGGTCGAGGTGTTTAATCTTCAACCCTCATTATAAAATTATAACTTCGTGGCAATCCGCCGTTGCGGATCGAGGAATTTTTTCGATTCAACAGATTTACGCAAATCAAAATCCATGAATATCTGTTAAATCCGCGTCATCCGTGTGCTAATAAAAATATTGTCATTCTGTATAATCTTATTTTTCAGAAGTCTCTTGTAATCACTCTTACTTTAAATATTAGATCGGGATTAATGAAATCTCCGGTAGAATAAAATCTTTCTTAACAAATTTTAACAATAAAAGAAGCCATCTTATTCATATTTTTACCGTCAAAGTGTAAATCAACATTGTGGAATAGAGTTTTATGAATAGTATAATGACTAAAAGGATTTCAATTGCCGGATTTGTGATTGTAGTCTTGGGTTTCCTAATAATTCCGAGATTCTTCTCCAAGAAGGAGAACGTGCTGGTCGAGGGCATAGGTGCCGGACGAAATGGTGCAATGATTGCAGTCAACGTTAAAATTGCAAAACCATCTTCATTTGAAAACAAACTACAGATCTCAGGCTCTATCATTAGCAACGAAGAGGTTGAGTTACGAATGGAAACCTCCGGAAAAATTATTTCTATCAATTTTAAAGAAGGCGCAAAAGTTAATAAGGGTGATCTTCTTGTGAAGGTTAATGATGCAGATCTTCAAGCTCAACTACAGAAAGTGGAGATTAGAAAAAAACTAGCCGAAGATAAAGAGTATAGACAAAGAACACTGCTTGAGAAAAAAGGAATTAGTCAAGAAACATATGATGTTGTGCTGAACGATTTGAACTCGGCAAAAGCAGATATCGAAAATCTCAAAGCACAAATTGCAAAAACTGAAATTCGCGCACCCTTCAATGGAACAGTCGGACTGCGTTATGTGAGCGAGGGCAGCTATGTATCTTCATCAACACGGATTGCAACACTTCAAAATATTAATCCCGCAAAAATTGATTTCTCTGTTCCGCAGAGATATGCAAGTATAATTTCTATCGGAAATATTGTTTCACTCAAATCTCCTTCGGGAAAAATGTATCAAGCAAGAATTTATGCAATTGAACCGAAGATTGATCCGGCTACACGTGCATTGCAAGTCCGCGCGATATCTCCTAATGATCGAGGCGAGTTAATACCCGGCTCTTACGTAAACATTACACTTGCTTTGAACGATGTAAAGAACGCAATTACAATCCCAACGCAGGCTTTAGCGCTTGATATTTCAGGTGAGCTTGTTTTCATTTATAAAAATGGTTTTGCTGTTCCAAGAAAAGTTGAAAGCGGAATTAGAACCGAAGAAGAAGTACAAATAGTTGACGGTATTACACCTGGAGACACTATCATCACAACCGGAGTTATGCAACTGCGTCCGCGGGCGAAAGTGAAAATAATGTCTGAAGGGAAAAAATAAACAAGTTTCTGAATAAATTTTGAGCTCACTCCCAAAAGGTATTTTCTGTCATTGCGAGGAGCGAAGCGACGAAGCAATCTTTTGGAAACAGCTTAAATTCAAGAGATTGCTTCGCGGAGTTTACACTGAACGAAGTGATTGTGCTCGCAATGACATAATTAAATAGCACCTTTTTATAGTAGACTCAATCTTATTAAGAAATTCTTCTCTAACCTTTATAGGGGTTAGAATCAAAAACGAGAAAAACAAAATGAGTCTTTCATCACTTAGCATACACCGCCCGGTTCTCTCAATTGTAATGTCACTTACAATTTTATTGCTTGGGGTAATTGGTTTCACTTACCTTGGAGTTAGAGAGTACCCAAGTATCGACCCGCCGATTATTACAGTTGGAGTTTCTTATACCGGTGCGAATGCGGATATAATTGAATCACAGATCACTGAACCTCTTGAAGAAAGCATCAACGGTATTCCGGGAATTCGTTCTATCACTTCAACAAGTAGAGACGGAAGAAGCTCTATCACTGTGGAGTTCAATGTTGACGTGAATTTAGAAGATGCGGCGAACGATGTTCGTGATAGAGTTTCTCGCGCTGTATCAAATTTACCACCCGATGCCGATCCGCCGGTTGTTACTAAAGCGGATGCAGATGCAAATCCGATTCTTTATTTCACATTGAAAAGCGACTCGAAAAATTTGCTCGAGCTTTCAGATATTGCCTCAAACATTTTTAAAGAAAGATTACAAACCATTCCCGGTGTAAGTCAAGTTTCTATTTTTGGCGAGAAGAGATACTCGATGCGTCTGTGGTTAGACCCTTACAAGATGGCTTCATTAAAAGTTTCTGCATCCGACATTCGTTCAGCCCTTAGCAGTGAAAATGTTGAACTTCCTTCAGGAAGAATCGAAGGAACAAATACTGAAATGACGATTCGAACAAAAGGAAGAATGCTTACACCTCAAGAGTTTAATAATCTTATTATAAGAGAAGACCGAGGAGAGTTTGTTCGTCTATCAGATATTGGTTATGCGGTGCTTGGACCGGAGAATGAATATTCGATTATAAAGCGAGACGGAATTCCGATGATAGGCGTGGTAATAACACCTCAACCCGGGTCAAATCATATTGATATAGCAGATGAATGTTACAAAAGAGTTGAACAGATAAAGAGAGATATTCCTTCCGACATCGAAATCGGAATCAGTTCCGATTCAACAAGGTATATACGCAAGTCAATTGGAGAAGTGGAAGAAACAATTATTATTGCGTTCATACTTGTTATCTTGATTATTTTTCTATTCTTAAGAGATTGGCGAACAACGATTATCCCAATTTTGGCAATACCAATTTCACTCATCGGCGCGTTCTTCATTATGTATTTTATGAATTTCACAATAAACGTATTAACGCTTCTGGGAATTGTGCTGGCAATTGGATTAGTTGTTGATGATGCGATTGTTGTTCTTGAGAATATCTACAAGAAGATTGAAGACGGAATGGAGCCGATGGAAGCCGGTATGAAAGGTTCCGCGGAAATTTTCTTTGCCATCATATCAACAACAGTTGCGCTTGCAGTTGTGTTTTTGCCAATCATCTTTCTTCAAGGATTAACGGGAAGATTGTTCCGTGAGTTTGGAATTGTCATCGCAAGCTCCGTTATAATCTCGGCATTCGTTGCACTAACACTCACCCCGATGTTGAGTACACGAATCATTAAACGCCGTGCGCATCACAGCAAGTTTTATCAATTAACAGAACCCTTCTTTGTAAAATTCATCTCCGCATACGAAAGAACTCTTTCGTCCTTTCTTAAAAAACGCTGGCTTGGTTTTGTGATTATGGGCGCGACTATTTTGTCGGTTGCTGTAATCTTTCCTTTGCTGCAAACAGAGCTGGCGCCGATTGAAGATAGAAACGAGATTCGGGTCAACACAACAACACTTGAAGGATCCACATATAACTTCACATATAATTTTATGGATAAACTTTACGATCTAGTTGATGAGAAAGTGCCCGAGAAAGAATCCTCACTGATGGGTGTTGCAATGGGTTTTGGTGGAGGCGGAAGCAACTCGGGATTTATCCGAATTACACTTGTTGATCGAGAAAAACGTAATCGTTCCCAACAAAAAATATTCGAGGATTTAACAAAGCAAGTTAATAGACTCAGCGATGGAAGAACATTCGTAACTCAAGCACAGACAATTGGCACTCAGCGCGGAGGCGGATTGCCTATTCAATACGTCGTTCAGTCTCCAACGATAGAAAAATTGCGCGAGATCATTCCTAAATTTTTAGATGAAGCACGAAAAGAACCAACCTTTGCACAAGTGGATGTGAATTTGAAATTCAGCAAACCGGAACTTGCTCTCGAAATAGACCGTTCGAAGGCTCGTGAGCTTGGTGTTGCTGTTGTTGATATCGCACAAACATTGCAGCTGGGGCTGAGCGGTCAGCGTTACGGTTATTTTATAATGAACGGAAAACAATATCAGATCATCGGTCAGATCGCAAAAGAGTACCGCGCCAAACCTCTCGATTTGCAATCGCTTTATGTTAAAACCCGCAAAGGCGAATTGATTCAGCTTGATAATTTTATCACAGTCAAGACCCAAAGTACGCCGCCGCAACTTTACAGATTTAACCGTTATGTCTCTGCAACTTTTTCTGCCAGCTTGTCACCCGGTAAAACTATAGGTGATGGAATTACAGCGATGGATAAAATTGCAGCGAAAGTTTTAGATAAATCATTTGCGACCGCTCTTACCGGTACGTCAAAGGATTTTGTGGAAAGTTCATCAAGTCTTCTATTTACTTTTATCCTTGCGCTCACTCTTCTTTATCTAATTCTTGCAGCTCAATTCGAAAGTTTTCGAGATCCATTCATCATCATGTTCACAGTTCCTCTTGCAATTGCGGGGGCATTGATTTCATTATTCATTTTTAATCAAACGATGAACATATTCAGCAATATTGGTTTGGTAATGTTAATTGGGCTTGTTACGAAGAATGGAATTTTAATAGTTGAATTTGCGAATCAGAAAAAAGCTCAGGGACTCTCTGTAATTGATGCGGTGCGGATGGCGGCGGTTCTTAGATTCCGTCCAATTTTGATGACGAGTCTTGCAACAATACTTGGAACTTTGCCAATAGCTTTAGCGCTTGGCGCCGGAGCCGAAAGCCGTGTATCGATGGGTATTGCTGTTATCGGTGGTTTAACGTTTTCCACGATCTTAACGTTGTTCGTTATTCCGGCGGTGTACACTTACTTCTCTGAAAAAACAAAGGACGTTTCGAATGTTACGGAAGCAAAATAAATTTTAATAGAATACGAGTTAGACAGTTAATCACGAATCATTTGTGAAGATACGTTTACCCCATGGAATAGCATTTGTGTTTTTGAAACAATTTGATTCTTAATTTATTCCACGGGGTGAATCCGCGTAATCCGTGTTCTATTTCTTTTGGAGTTTTAATTTAATTCATAGTAGTTATGGAGTGACAAGTGAAGATCAAAAGTTTTTTCATACTTGGAATTTTCTTTCTTTCGTTAGCTCAAATCTTTCCTCAGCAGAAGCTGACGATAAAAGAAGTTATTAAGATTGCACTTGAGAATAATTACGATATAAGATTTGCAAAAAGCGACGCTGCCATCAGCGATAATAATTATTCTTTGGGTAATTCCGGTTTCTTGCCTAGAATAGATCTATCCGGTTCGCAAAACAGAACGGTGAATAACACTAAGCAGGAGTATGCGGACGGATCCAGTGTTGATAAAACCCAAGCCGGTTCAAATTCAACAAGCGCTAATATTGCTTTAATCTGGACTTTGTTCGATGGATTTAAAATGTTCACTTCGTATTCCAAGCTGCGTGAATACAAAGAGCTTGGGGAGATCAAACTTAGGAGCCAGATAGAAAATTCTCTTTCAGATGTGATGAAAACTTATTACGATATTGTAAGGCAGAAATACAATTATAAAGTCGCAAAAGAAAGTATTGGTATCTCAGAGGAGAGAGTAAAACTTGCAGAAGAAAAACTATCTGTTGGTTCCGCATCTCAGCTGGATGTTCTGCGCGCGAAAGTTGATTTGAATGCGGATAAATCTAATCTACTCTCACAAGAAGTAACGTTGAACAGCTTCAAGGTTACGCTAAATGGTTTGCTTGCAAGAAATGTATCATTGGATTTTGATGTTGAAGATGAGATTGATATAAAACCGGAACTCCTATTCGGTCAGTTAAAAGAAGCGGCGCTTAAAAATAATACTGATCTGCAACAAGCAGAAAAATCTAAATCCATTTCTTCATATGATGTAAGTTTGACGAGGGCAGATTACTTTCCCAAAATAAATTTGAATAGCGGATACAATTACCAGAAATCGGAATCGGACGCTAATTTAGTTAAGACTAACAGAAGTTATGGCTACAATTATGGATTGAGTTTATCGTGGAATCTTTTTAACGGATTGAACACGAATTTAGCTTACCAAAACGCACTCATCACACTAGATAAGAACGAGATTAATTTACTTGCAACAATCAATAAGGTAGAATCAGCGCTTCTAATTGCTTATAAAAATTATGAAAAGAATTTAGAAATTTTACAATTGGAAAAAGAAAACGTCTCGGTAGCAAAAGAGAATTTGGATTTAGCTTTAGAGCAATTCAAACTTGGACTCCTCTCCCCTCTTGAATTTCGTGACGTTCAAAAAAATTATACAACGGCGCAGAGCCGGCTCTCATCCGCACGTTACATAGCAAAGATGAGCGAAAAGGATTTACTTAAACAGAGCGGAACTTTGTTCCCACAGTAAATATTCGGTCTTGGTCTGATTGCAATCCATAAACAGATCAAGAACAAGATTAAGATCATGAGTTTGTCGAAAGAAACTATTCGTGAACAATTTCCATTTGGCAATCTTTGCAGTTGAAAACAAGTTTGTACTTCTTTCCGCCGTTGGAAAGATAAAGCGGCTCTTCAAGTTTTTCGTCAGTGTTCCGGGGACAATAACCAAGCTCGTCTTTTATGCAGTACTTGCATGTCATTAATATTTTGCCGGAGAAATCTTTTTGCAATTCAAACCCTTCTTCTATTTCTTCGGCGCCGAGTTCTTTATAAAATTTCTCAGAAAGCTTGTTAACAACATTTGTATTATAACCAAGGTTTGAATTCTGTGTTATGAAAGATGATTTACGAGGAGAAATATTCTCAATTCTCAAATCACAATTCTCAATTGAATGTTTTATAGTTCTTTCCTTCTCCAGCATTTCTAATACAGCTCGACGTAATTCATTTATGGCTCTTATCGGAAAGAAAAGCGGTTGCTTAAAATTTGCTTTCACATCCACAACATCAAAAATTGTTTCACCGGATTTCAAGAACTGTTTCTTAATAGTCTCCGTTGCTTTTACGCCGCTCGCTGCAAGAATATTTTCTGTCTCTAAATTTTTAACAACCTTTACACCGGATTCATCAATGGCTGTAACTTGTATCCCGGCTTTACTTTCATCCAATGATATATTGACACGGATCTTTCTCTCAACGTCTTTCTTCAATTCAATCTCAAATGCTCGATCATAATTACGGTAAACAGCAGAACCAAGTTTGATTCCTTTCGTCTCCGCCGTAATAACCGTATTGTCATCAACACGATTAATATTCATTCCTACAAGCTCACCTTCATCATCAAAGAAGCAGATGCCGTCACCATTCACAATCGTTTCGCGGGTATCAATAGTAAAACCTCTCTGATCAATATGAGAAACTATGCCTAAATATTTTCCTTTTGATTTCGGAGTGTCAATCGAAGAGAGATTTTTATCCTTGCCGTCAACAAAGTAAGAAGTATATCCCCTGTTGAAAGTACGTTCGGGATCCGGCTCGAATGGAATATTTGAATAACCGGAAGAAGATCTTTCAAATGAAGAATTATGTTCAATTATCACATCGAGTTTATGTCTGTAGTAAGCTGTAATATTTTTTACATAGCCAATATCTTTAAGTCGTCCCTCAACTTTGAAGGAGGTAATTCCAACCTCAATTAGATCATTTAAATATGCCGAAAGATCAAGATCGCGTAGTGATAGTAAATGTTTATCCTTAACAATCACTTTTCCGGTTCTATCAATTAGAGTGTATTCCATCCGGCAAGGTTGAGCGCATTCACCGCGGTTTGCGCTTCTTCCAGTGATTGCCTGACTCATGTAACATTGCCCGCTTAAACAAACGCACAACGCACCATGGATGAAAAATTCAAGCTCGGCAGTTACAGATTTACGAATTTCTTTAATCTGATCGAGCGATAACTCACGCGCAAGAATTATTCTTCTGATTCCAATTTCATCAAGAAGTTTAATTCGCTCTAATTCATAATTGTGTGTTTGTGTGGAAGCGAATAACTGAATTGGCGGAATGTCCATCTCAAGCAGAGCCATGTCTTGAAAGATAATTGCATCAACACCGGCATCATAAAGTTTTTTAATTAAGATACGGACTTGCTCTAGTTCATCATTGTAAATAATAGTGTTAACTGTAACATAAACCTTTACCCAATATTTGTGCGCGTACTTCACCAGTTTTGCAATATCATCAATTGAATTACCAGCAGCGGATCGTGCACCAAAACTTGGAGCGCCAATATATACCGCATCCGCGCCGCAATTTATTGCAGCAATTCCGCATTCCAAATCTTTTGCGGGAGAAAGTAATTCTAGTTTATTAGGCATCGCTTTCTGGAAAATTATTTGCTGAACAAAGATAAAGAGAGATTATCGAATAATGAATGGTGTGAAAGAGTTAAGATGCTAGAGGTCTTAATCGTTTCGCATCATTCAACTTGAGAATAGACATTTAGAATTCAGTCATTAACCGGCATAAGATCAAGATCACAAGCAAGATCATGAAAAAGACAATAACCAATAACTAATCACCAACAACTAAATAATTATCATCCATACAAACTTTGCGAGAATTGCAAAATCTTTAGAACGCAGTTTGTCTTCCGCAGAAAGAAGCTGGTTGATCACGAGATAAAAATCGCTTCCAACTTTCGGTTTCCAGTTGATGCGGTAGTTAATGTTCACTTCGTTGTCTTCGTTGTTCCATTGAGTAAAAATTGAAGATGCTACTTTAGTTGAAAAACTATATGTCAGCCGCGAGCCGATCTCGTGTGTCTTAAGGCTGTTGTTGTTAATATTAATTTGATTGAAAGAATAATCACCCGAAATTGTGAGATGCTGATTAGCAATTAAAGAGAGCTGTGAAGAAAAAAATTTTCTCGATCCGCTGTAATAGCCGCCCCAGCTATAGTCTAATTCCGCATAGACATTTCTTGAGGAGGATGTTTCAATTGACGCGCCGTAAGTAGTGTACCAGTAATTTCCTGCAAGTATCTGAGTGCCGTTAAATATTTCAAAATCTTCAACAGGTTTATCGAATGTTCTGTGAATGCCGAATCTCAATTGATCTCCGTTTTCGGTTTCAATACCAATAGGACTCATTGTAAATTGAGCGGATTGAAGATTGCCGTTGTTATCGTAATACATGCTTGATTCAAAAACTTCGAATTCAAGTTTCTTTATACCGTACTGATTAATCCGCGGCGATAATTGTAAGTTATATGTCAGCTGTTGAAAACTCTTTCTTGAAACAAAGCCCATGGCAGGATTAAAACCGCCCTGAATAAATCTGTAACCAAGATAAGTATCAATTAAGTCGTTTGGAAAATCAACAAAGAAATTGCCTGCCCAAGAGTTTTTTGCGCCCCCCTTCTCTTCTGTTTTTGCAATACCCGCACTAACAATAAGATTTTTGTCACCAAGAAAATCATTGAACGCAAATTTCATATCTGTTCCAATACCCCGGTTGTAACCTCTGCTTGATAGTTTATTTGTAAAGAGAACTCCGACTGATGATGAACCGAAAAGATCATACTTAGCACGCGCTACCGAATAATTTGTCGTCGGCTCATTTTCTTTATCCGCCGTCTGTATATTAATTGCGCCTACTTCAAAACCACCAATTCGTCCAACAAGTTTAGCCCCGGCAATAAGTGGAATTTGTTTTCCACCGCTTATGCCGATTCTTCTGCTGTAAAAAAGATTATTGCTTCCGCCCAGGTTGAAATCGAATGTTTTCATTCCCTCCAAGAAGAATTCTCTCTTCTCGGGAAAAAATAAAGGAAAACGGGAAAGGTTAATCCTTGCGCGGTCGCTTTCCACTTGTGCAAAATCGGTATTAACAGTTGCATCAAGAGAAAGAGTTTCCGTTAATCCGTATTTTACATCAAGCCCCGGCTCGTGAATATATTTCTTGTCTCCGTTAATAAATTGCGCTCCGGCGGTAAAATATGGTTTAAGATAAATTGGATTGCCGCGCTGAACATTTTCAATACCCACTAAATCGCCCGCCTCTGCAATTTTTATCAAGCCCAAATTTTGTCCAACGGAAGTCCAAAGCACAGTTTCGTTTTTTCTGCGAATTCCGCGCTCAATGTTAAAACCCCATACTTGTTTTTCTTGATTGTAAAATTTGAATGTAGAAAATGGAAAGCGGAATTCGGCACTCCAGCCGTTATCAAGAATTTTACACTCAACATCCCATACAGCATTCCAAGCTTCGTTAAAATCTTTCATTTCGAAACCGGTAAGAAGAGCATCGTCTTGAGCGCCAAGCGGATTTGTGCCAAACCAATATGCAGAGCGGTTGTCATTAAATGTATCGAACAAAAGTTTTATGTTGTCGTCGGCGCTTATAAAACCATCCCATTTAAGTTCACGGGCAATAATTTTATCGGGCTCGTTATCGTAACACATAACGCCGATGTAAAAATATTCGTTGTCATATATAATTCTCACATCGGTTTGAAGAGAAGGCTGTGAACCGGCAATAGGCTCCTGCTGCGTAAGATCTTTAATTGGAATTGCATTTTGCCAAACCGCATCATCCAACACTCCGTCGATCGTTGGGGCGGTAGTTACACGCACTGCAGTTGCAGTCTTGGTTTGTGCTGAAAGTAAAAGGAAAGAAGAAAAGATGAAAAGAAGGAAAAATATTTTCTTTGGATTCAGAAGAGAAAGAATAAATTGCATTGATCACCATGATTAGAAATTTAATGGATAGAAAAATATAAAAGTTTGGTTTTGTATGAGAAGAAAAATTGTTAATAAATGTTAAGAGAATGAATTACCTCCTCCCTCTCGACTTCACCCGCCGTTGGTGGGCGGGTTCGAGGTGACTAGTGCTATTTAAATAATAATTACGAAATGGTTCTTGAGGCAGAGTGCGATTTGATTGGTTCGTGTCAATTAAATTTGTAAGTCTTCTCGATCCAGTATTGTATCTGCTTTCCTTCCATCTTTATCTGTTCCCAGCGGGATTTATATGCCGCGTCAATTGTGTTCTTCAAGCACTCGGCATTATTCGTTGTGTTGTAAATTATTTTATCCTCTTTTACAAGTCCATCCGTACCGATTTTTAATATTAAAATTATTGTTCCTTTAACGCCCTCAACATTTTGAGGAACAACTTCAAGAATTTGCCGCGGAACGAATGGAAGCGTTAGATATCCGGAGCCGCTTCCGGAACCGTCTCCGATTCCGCTTCCCTTTCCGCCTCCAATACCACCGCCGCTTCCCGAGCCAATCCCGCTTCCGCCCGAAGTTAATAGAGAATCTTTCGGGTCAACTAGATTTGTCACTTTACCGAATTCAATATCCGTTGATTCAGAAACAGGAACGGGTATACCGGCTAATGTTTTTGGTGAAGAATAATCTTTTCCGGCTCCTTCCGTTCCATCGCCGGAAGAACCGCCCCCTCCCCCAATATCCACTTTGCCGATATTGGTTGTAGTTAATTTTACTATGTAAGTACTGTCGTAATAATAGTAAGTGGGCTCATCAATTTGCAGTGGGAAAATCAAAAGAATCAGAACTAAAGTTAGATGAACTGCTAAGCTTATGGCTATGCCGATTGAAAAATTTTTATGATATCTTTCTCGCCAGTTAACCATGGAGTGTCTTTTAATAATTATTCCTAAAAGTATCTCGTTTTTATCATCAATTCCATGTATATCAGTTTTTTGATAAGATCTATCTTTTGTTGAACTCAAGTTTACCCGCGCCCGGATAGCTTACGATGATTATATCGCCCGATTCATATTTGTTTGTAAGTAATTCCGTAGAGAGCGGGTTGACAATAAATTTCTGTATCATCCGTTTAAGCGGACGCGCGCCGTAGGTTGCATCATAACCATGTTGAAGAATAAAATCGATCGAGTCCTCATCAATCTCAAATCCGATATTTTTTTCTTCGAGCATCTTCCCCACTTTCTGAAGTTGAATACCGATGATTTGTTTTAATTCACTCTTAAGCAAAGGTTTGAATAGAATTATCTCATCAATCCGGTTCAAGAATTCCGGGCGAATTGTTTGGCGAAGCAGTTGGCTTAAACTAACACGCAATTCCCCCATTATATTCTCGTAATTGGTTTCGTCCATCGTCATTAGTTTTTCTTGAATGAGATGCGAGCCAAGGTTCGAAGTCATTATTATAATTGTATTTTTGAAATCAACCGTTCTACCTTGATTATCCGTTAGGCGTCCGTCATCAAGAACCTGAAGTAAGATATTGAAAACATCCGGATGAGCTTTTTCAATTTCATCGAGCAGCACCACGGAATATGGTTTTCTCCTCACCGCTTCTGTCAATTGTCCGCCTTCATCATATCCAACGTATCCGGGAGGTGCACCGATCAATCGTGACACAGAAAACTTTTCCATGTACTCGCTCATATCAATTCGTATCATCGCATGTTCGTCATTGAATAAAAATTCTGCAAGCGCCCGCGCAAGCTCGGTCTTCCCTACTCCGGTTGTCCCAATAAAAATAAATGAGCCGATGGGACGATGTGCGTCTTGCAATCCCGCGCGAGATCTTCTGATTGCATTAGAAACGGCGGCAACGGCATCATCCTGTCCAATTATTCTTTTGTGAAGCTCTTCTTCAAGTCGTAGAAGTTTATGCCGTTCACTCTCGAGCATCCGGTTTACGGGTATTCCTGTCCATTTAGCAACGACTTCGGCAACATCTTCAGCATCAACTTCTTCTTTCAACATTTTAGTATTTATTTGAATAGTGGCGAGCTCTTCAGATTCTTTTTTCATTTTGCGCTCAAGATCATTTATTACACCGTAACGTATCTCGGCAACTTTACCAAAGTTTCCTTCACGCTCAAATCTTTCTGCTTCAGTCTTTGCACGCTCGATCTCGCTTTTCATTGAACGTATCTTCTGAATCTTTTCTTTTTCAAGCTGCCAATGCCCTTTCAAGTTGTGTCGTTCTTCTTGAAGTTCGCTCAACTCTTTTTGTAATTCTTCAAGGCGCATTGCCGATTCAGAATCTTTCTCTCGCTTTAGTGCTTCGCGTTCTATCTCAAGTTGTTTCACTTTTCTTTCAACGGCATCAAGCTCTTCCGGCATAGAATCAATTTCAATTCTTAGCTTCGAGGCTGATTCGTCAATCAAATCTATTGCCTTATCCGGAAGAAAGCGATCAGTGATATATCGGTTAGATAATTGCACCGCCGCTACTATTGCACCATCAGTAATTCGCACACCGTGATGAACTTCGTATCTTTCTTTTAATCCGCGCAAAATAGAAATTGAGTCTTCTTCATTCGGCTCGGCTACTAGTACAGGTTGAAATCTTCTTTCGAGCGCAGCATCCTTCTCTATGTATTTTCTAAAATCATCAAGTGTTGTTGCACCGATTGCATGAAGCTCTCCGCGTGCCAGTGCAGGCTTTAAAATATTTGCGGCATCCATAGACCCTTCTGCCCTTCCGGCTCCAACTAGTAAGTGTAATTCATCTATGAATAAAATTATTTCCCCACTAGCGTCTTGGACTTCTTTAACAACCGCTTTTAACCGCTCTTCAAATTGTCCACGGAATTGTGTGCCCGCAACAAGCGCACCCATATCAAGAGCAACTATTCGTTTTGTCTTTAATGTTTCAGGTACATCTCCGCTGATAATTCGATGTGCAATGCCTTCAGCAATTGCAGTTTTGCCAACACCGGGTTCGCCAATTAAAACGGGATTATTTTTTGTTCGACGAGAAAGGACTTGAAGAACACGGCGGATTTCCTCATCACGGCCGATTACAGGATCGAGTTTGTTAGAACGAGCAAGATCATTTAAATCCCGTCCATACTTTTGTAATGCCTGGTAAGTGTCCTCGGGATTTTGTGTGGTTACGCGTTGTGTTCCTCGAATGTCTTTCAAAGCAGAGAGGATAATATTTTTATTAAGTCCGTTTTCATTTAACAGTTTTCCCGCGGCGTTTTTTTCTTCGCTGAGTGCAAGAATAATATGTTCGTTCGAAACATATTCGTCTTTTAATGTTTTTGCTTCTTCGGAAGATCTATCGAAAAGTTTTGCTGTATTGATCGATAGTTGTTGATTGCCAATTCCGCTTCCGGAAACTTTGGGAAGGCGTTCGAGCAGTTCACCGATCTTTATTTTCAATTGATTTAAATTCGCACCGGACTTTTGAATTATAGAAACGGCAACGTTCGATTGATCCTGCAGCATTGCAGCAAGCAGATGTTCCGGTTCAACCATTTGATTATTGTAGTTCTGTGCAATCTCAATTGAGTTTTGAACAGTCTCTTGAGCCTTTACCGTAAACTTGTTGAAGTTGAATGACATAGTCTGACCTCTCAATCTTTTTTTGCTGCTTTTGAGTCTGGTATCAAGCAATACAATATAGGGCATCTCTAATAACTTCAAAAGCTAATCTGTGAAAATCTGTTTACCCCGTGGAATAGCATTTGTGTTTTAGAAACAATTTGATTCTTAGTTTATTCCACGGGGTGGATCCGTTTTATCTGTGTTCTATTTTCAAAAAAATAGTTTTTAGAGATACCCTATAATTCATCATTGCTTATTTCTTTTGCATGATAAAAATAGGCATTCCAGTTTTTATAAGGAACACTTTTTCCCTTATCACCATTTCATTCTATAAGGAGAATATTTCACTTTATCGGTTAATAGTTTTGAAAGACCATTGAACGGCGCCACGGACATCTATTCCTCAGAGAAGGAAATATTCGTAAATAAATTGCTTTTATATTATATTAATTATAGAACTTGGCGGTAGTAAATAAAACATGCTGAACGACAATTTTAAAAACCAGATTAAAGATAGACTCCTTGCAAGATTTAACCCCGATAAAATTATTCTTTTCGGTTCTCAGGCAAGAAATACAGCAGACGATAAAAGCGATGTTGACTTGTTGGTAATCTGCGAAACGAAAGGAGATAAATTTACATTGATGAACCATATGAGGTTTGCCCTTTTGCCAATCAATTATGCTTTCGATGTAATTATCTTGACAAACGAAGAATTTGAGCGTGATAAAAAATATCCCGGAACTGTTGCGAGATACGCTTCTAAAGAGGGAATACTTTTATATGAACGATGAAAGAAAAGAACTTGAACAACAAGTTTTTAAGTGGATTGAAATTGCTGAAGAAGATTTAACTATGGCAAAACATGCTTTTACCATCGAATCTAATATTCCTTACCGGTTAATTGGGTACCATGCTCAACAATGTGCAGAAAAATACCTTAAAGCTTTGCTCGTTAGTAAATTTATTGACTTTCCTTATACATATAGTATCGAAGTCCTTGTAAAATTATCTCCGGCTGAATTTGGCTTGAGCAATAAATTAGAAAGGGTTTTCGAATTGACTAACTATGCAATTGCTCGAAGGTATCCCGGTTTTTATGGTAATTTATCCAAGGCTGATGCTGAACAAGCCGTGATTCTGGCGGAATTAACGAAACATGTTATAAATCCCCTTCTTGAGTTGAACGGATTTTATTTTAATAAACCGGACATGCGATAGCTCTGTAGCATTACTTCTTATAATGTATATTATAGGAAAGACCTTAACTACAACAACTTACAAAAGCACTCAACCATCTAGATTTTGCTAACCCTTTTATTAATCATTTATAGCAAATTAATATCTTTTCGCAAATCGATTTTCGAATTTTATTATACTACCAATTGAGAAGATATTTTTAATTACTTAATCACCTTACGCAGTCAATATACTTTGCGTACTCGGCGCTTTTTCTTTGCGTGCTTGGCGTGAGAAAAAGGAACTTATTTCACGCAAAGACCGCAAAGAATAGATAATAAAATAATTTTTGCGTAAGGTGAATTACTAAAACAGTTTCGAGTTCGTAATAGAATATCACGAGTTAGTATATAAATAGATCGTGATAAAAACGCCGCCGTTCATCTGCATAAAAGGAATCTATCTAGACGTTTGAGTGTAACCGCCAATTGTTTTAATTTAGTACCCCCGTTATTCAAATGCTTTTTTCAATATTCCCGAAAGAGTAAATGCAGTTAGATAATGATACGATTGTTGCATTAGCCACACCGGCTGGTGTTGGAGCCATCTCTGTTATTCGCGTGAGTGGTTCCGAAAGTATTTCGGTCAGCGATCAGATTTTTCGCGGCAAAACTAAGCTCGTAGATTGCCTGACGCATACAATTCATTACGGGAAAGTTTTTGATTCTAATAACGAATTGATTGATGATGTGCTTATTTCGGTATTCAGAAATCCTAATTCATATACTGGTGAGGATTCTGTAGAGATCAGCACCCATGGGAATTCGTTGATCACACAAAAAATAATTTATGCGCTGGTTAGATCAAACGTTAGGTTAGCTGAACCGGGAGAGTTTACAAAACGAGCATTCTTAAATGGTAAATTAGATCTTGCTCAAGCAGAAGCAGTGGCGGATGTTATAAATTCACGGACGGAGGCGGCGCTTCGCGGTGCACGAAATCAGCTTGATGGATTATTATCTCAAAAAGTTGATTTGCTGAGAGAGATATTGATAAACACCTCTTCGCTTATTGAACTTGAACTTGACTTTGCGGAAGAAGATGTTGAATTCATGTCTCTCAAAGAAATATTGAAAAATATCGAAGCCATCGAAATAGAAATTGATGCGTTACTCAAAACTTATTCATTCGGTCGTGTAATTAAAGATGGTGTAAATGTAGCTCTCGTTGGAAAAACAAACGTGGGGAAGTCATCACTCTTAAATTATCTCTTGAAAGAAGCCCGCGCAATAGTCAGTGAAATACCGGGCACAACGAGAGATATAATTAGAGAAGATCTTTCAATAGATGGTATTTTGTTCAAGCTATTCGATACCGCCGGAATTCGTGTGACAGAAGATGTTGTTGAGAAAGAGGGGGTAATCAGAAGCAGGGAAGCAGTAAAGAATGCTGATATTGTTCTTTTTATGAATGACGTCATTGGCGGATTTTCTTCGGATCTTTATAATCAACTTTTAGAAATAACTTCGGATGAGAGAATTATTAAAGTAATGAATAAAATTGATCTGAATCGGACCGAGACTTTTAGAGCGGATGTGAAAATTTCTGCGAAAACTGGTGAGGGGATCGAAGAACTTTTTTCTATCATGAAGGAAAAAGCTGTCGGAACACAGAGTTACACAGAGAAAACAGCAATTGTTTCGAATTTACGCCATTTTGATGCGCTGAATCGGGCTAAAGAAAATCTACAATATGCTCGAAAATCAATTGATGAAAAGTTAACCGGCGAGTTTATAGCGGTCGATTTGCGGAATGCAGAAAATGCACTTTCAGAAATCATTGGGAAAGTTACAACAGAGGATATATTAAATAACATATTTACAAAATTTTGTGTTGGCAAGTAAATTATTTCACGTGAAACTGGAAAATCTTGGAACGAAAAATCTTATGAATTTCTCTTCATTCTAAGTTCTTTCGTTCTAAACTCTTTTCACGTGAAACAGAAAGGTATAAATGAGAAGTTTTGATGTAATAGTAGTTGGTGGAGGGCATGCAGGAATTGAAGCCGCATCCGCATCCGCCAGAATGGGCTGTTCAGTTGCCTTAATTACTATGGATAAAAACGCAATCGGGAGAATGTCTTGTAATCCAGCAATTGGTGGAAGTGCCAAAGGGCATTTGGTTCATGAAATTGATGCTCTCGGCGGTCAGATGGGATTAATAGCAGACGAAACCGGAATCCAATTCCGAATTTTAAATAAAACCAAAGGACCGGCGGTTTGGGCTGGAAGATGTCAATCCGATAGAAAATTGTATTCCGAAGAAGCTGTTCGCGTAATATCATTCACCCCAAATTTAGAAGTAATTGAAGATTCGCTTTTAGAAGTATTTGAGGAAGGGAAAAAAGTAGTTGGCATTAAGACCATCTCTGGAGAGGAAATTAAATGCACGGCTCTGATTTTATGCTCTGGAACCTTCCTGAACGGGTTGATGCATACAGGCATGACTTCAAGAAAAGGGGGACGGTACGGAGAGCAATCCTCGGATGGTTTAACTGAATCATTTCTACGTTTGGGTTTTGTTTCGGGAAGATTAAAAACCGGGACGCCACCGAGACTTAGAAAAGATTCTATTAATTGGGATATTCTTGCTGAACAATCGGGTGATGAATTCCCACAACCTTTTTCGCTGAGAACGGATAAAAAGCAGTTCCCATTTCTTCCTCAGGTTAGTTGCCATATCACTTATACAGATAAAACAGTTCATAAAATTTTGGAAAAAGGATTTGATCGTTCACCACTTTTTACGGGTGTTATTGACGGGGTTGGTCCCCGCTACTGCCCATCGATCGAAGATAAAATAGTGAGATTTGCTGATAAGGAAAGGCATCAACTATTTCTAGAACCGGAAGGACTGGATTCCGATTTAATTTATCTGAATGGATTTTCTTCCTCTTTACCAGCCGAGATTCAATTTGAAGCGTTGCAAAAAATAAAAGGTCTCGAAAATGTAGAGATGGTTCGTCCGGCATACGCTGTTGAGTATGATTACTTTCCCCCTTATCAAGTAGACTTAACTCTTGAAACAAAATTAATTGAAGGACTTTATTTTGCCGGACAAATCAATGGAACGTCCGGCTATGAAGAAGCCGCCGCGCAGGGAATTATGGCGGGAATCAATGCCGCATTAAAAATTCAAAAGAGAGCTGAATTTATTTTGAAACGCAGCGAGGCATATATCGGTGTTTTGATTGATGATCTTGTTGGGAAATCAACAAATGAGCCATATAGGATGTTTACATCTATGGCAGAACATAGATTAGTTTTGCGTCAGGACAATGCAGACCGAAGGCTTATGAAAAATGGATTTAAATTTGGGCTGATACCGCATGAATTATTTAATTCGATGAAACGAAGAGAGGTCATGATTACAAAACACAAAGAACTGTTTTCGACACAGAAAGTTCAACCCAAACAGATTAACGGGTTATTGGAATTAAAAAATCTATCAATGATTGATAACTCTGAGTCAATAGACAAATTAGTAAAACGTCCCGAGCTAACATTATCAGAAGTATTGAAATCTGTTAAAGATTGGGAAGCTCAGCCATTTCAAGAACTGTTTAATGATGAAAAGGTCCTTGAACAATTGGAAATTGAGATTAAATATGATGGGTATATCAAACGGCAGGAGGAATTAATTGCTAAAACTGCAAAATTAGAGAACTTTTCCATCCCATTAAATTTCAATTACAGTAATTTGAAGGCTATTTCAACTGAAGCAAGAGAAAAATTGAGTAAAATAAAACCTCGCTCGATTGGACAAGCCGGTCGAATTTCGGGAGTTACTCCTTCTGATATCTCTATTTTATTAGTATATTTGAAGAGCTAAAACAGAGGGTTTTGTTGGATCTACAAGAGCAGTACCTACGAGAACTGAAAATGCTCTTCTGGGAGAATAGTCTTAACCCGGACGAATACCAGTTAGAACGACTTGCACATTTTGCGCATCTGGTAGCACAAAAGAATACAAAACTCAATTTAATTTCCCGCCGCGATATCCAAAAGATTATTGAAAATCATATTTTTATCTCATCTTTGATTGCAGAATATCTTCCCAGTAAAGTGTCAAAATTTTTAGATATCGGAACCGGCGGTGGATTTCCTGGAATTCCGTTGGCAATAACGCGCCCTGCTATGAGAGGGGTTTTGGTTGATTCAACGGCGAAGAAAATTGATGCAGTAAAAGAATTCATTTGTAAACTCAAACTCAACAATATAGTTGCAGAAAATCACCGGGTTGAGAGTGAAGACTTCAAGCAAAAATATGCAGACTCGTTTGACTTAATCGTAAGCCGCGCAACGGTACCTTTAGTAATATTGTTTCGTTATTCTCTTCCTCTAATAAAAGAGAAAGCATATATCGCTGCAATCAAAGGCGGCGATATTATGGATGAATTTAAAACAACCGAGTTGAAATATAAAGCCCATATCAAGAAATCCACCATCTTTGAATTATCTTATAAGCCCACTAACGTAAGAAACGAAAAGGGTAAGAAACTAATTCTTATCCAGATTAATAAATAGTTTTTTTTCGCATCATTTTTACTCCCGCATTTTTTCTGAACGATAAAAAGATTAAAGTTATATTTGCAACAGCTAATTCTGTTTAGTTGCAAAACATTTTTTATCACCAATATTCCCTTTAGGCTGGTTCTAAAAACTATCTTTTGTAAAAATTTAACGCAGAGAACGCAAAGAATACGCAAAGTCCGCAGAGAATATTGAAGTTTTTAGAACCACCCTTTATTTAATAAGGTTAATAGCGGCACAAAAAAAATTATGACCCAAGTTGAAAAATTTTTACGGTATTCACCAAGTAGGGACGTAGTATTTGTTTTAGGAGCGGGTGCATCCCACCCCGATGGCGTTCCATTGCAGAAAGATATGCTTCCGATGATTGTTTCGGGGAGTATTGAAGAGATTGAAAATTCTGAGATAGGACAAATTGTAATCGAATTTATTAAAGATAATTTTGAATTCAATTCCGAGACAAATGTATATCCTCAACTCGAGGCAGTTTTTGGATTCATCGATTATTTTATTCAACAAAATGAAAGCTTGAATGCGAAATACACGAATGAAAAAATTAGAGATATAAAAGAATACCTGATCAAACTAATTCATTATGTTGTTAATCTACAGACAGACAAACGAAGTCACTATTATCATCTTTTCTGGAAAGCGATCCAAAAGGAAAACTCAAATGTTTCTATTATCACTTTGAATTATGATACACTTCTTGAACAAGCCTTCGATTTTTTATTTAAGAGCCATGGCTATATTGATTATTGCATTCCATTGATGAACTATGAACAACTGCCGGAATTAAAGCATTATAATTTCTGGGTTAATCCGCGAGAACCTGTTTCTATTGGCGCGAATGAAAATCCGATACCTATCAAAATTGTAAAAGTACATGGCAGCCTTAACTGGAAATATTGCAACTGTTGTAACCAAACCCTTCTTACTCCGTGGGATAGATCAATTGATTTGAAAAAAGGCAAGTTTCTCGGATATACGTACCCCGATAATTTGGAATATGAGTTTGTTTGCCCGATCGATGGAACGGAATTTCGCACCCTAATAATGCCTCCCACGTATAACAAAACTATTCAGCATCCTATTATTTCTCAATTAATGAGCGAAGCATCTAGAGAAATCCGTGCAACAAAAAAAGTGGTTTTCATAGGGTATTCGCTTTCCAGTTCGGACGTTCATATTAAAGCTTTATTTAAAAAACAGATCACCACTGATATAGAAGTAATAGTTGTTAATCCAAGACGGAAAGAATCTTTGGAGCTTAATTATAAATCGCTCACCAAAAATGTTCGATTCATCTACTCATCGTTTGAAAACTTTGTTAACGATGAAAGTCAAATTAATTCAATCATTTCTTAATTTCTGTTGATTCATTCTATTTCGTGCTCTATCTTTATACTACATTATTAATGTAGTGGAAAATTCATAATGCTCTCAAAATTAGCGGCTCTTATTCTTGGCATAGTATCCGAAAAAGAAAGAAACCCTTATGAAATAACAAAAATGCTTGGGTACCTGAATACAAGAAAATGGTTACCCCTTGCAGATTCAACTGTCTATGCAACTATCAATAATTTGAAAAAAAATGGTTTAATTACAGGCAGACATGAGCGAACAGGCAACTTACCCGAAAAGACTATTTACTCAATTTCACCGGAAGGGGAGTCTGAATTTCACGAATCAATCACGATTTTTTTGGAAGAAGATATAACCGGACCCTCAAATTTTGATATTGGAATTTTATTGATGCATAATTTGAGCAAATCCGAAATTTTAATGAAATTGAAAAAAAAACTTGAACGGCTTGAAAGCAACTCCTATACGATACGAAAGCAAATTTTGAGTTTTGAAATGGATCCATCAAAAGTGGCGTTTACAAGTCTGTCTATGTTAAAACATCGCATGCATTTGATTGAGGCGGAATTAAAAACAATCCGTGAACTGATTAAGGAATTGAATATAAGACAGACAATTTCCGATTTATCCCCATTTGATATGAGAATGTTTTAGTGACAGAATTATTTAGTTTCACTTCCCGGATAAAAAGATTCACAACAATTCGGGACTGTTTATGAAATTAAATACCAAGCACCTCATTTTATTTTTTAGTTTTTTAATTAGTTATAATATTGTTTCGGCTCAGCCCGATGATGTTATTGCAATCAAGAATGAGCTGAACAAATGGATGAAAGCATATAACCAAAAAGATTTGAATAATTCCGTTTCAATATTTGCCGAAAACTACATTGGTTTTTATGCGGGTCATCCGGATCAAACCGGGAATAGCATCAAGGAACAGAATGATGAGGTTTTTAAAAATAAATATCTGAAAGCTACTTTGAGCATGGAGGTTACCGAGATTGAAGTAGGCGGCGATCTTGCATACGTCAGCATTAAACAAAAGTGGGCTTTCAAACCATCAATTGCAAATACCGCACAGATAGCTCTTGAAAAGGGGATCCTAATTATGAAAAAACAAAGCGATGGTAAATGGAAGATTATTCGCTCATCAACTTTTCCTGTAAGTGCGCAAAAATAAAAAGTGGTAACCTAATCAGTTTATAAGCGTCTATTTAAAAGCGAATTACATTTTGTGTTGTGCGAAAACTAAATTGTCTTTTTTAATCGTCCACTAACCTAAGGTGTTTAAGATGACTTCTAAAATTGCTTTTCTTCTATTTTCATTTCTTTTTCTCTCTACATCAATTTTACATTCACAAAATGATCAAGCATTAATTAAAGAAGGCGCACCGAATGTTTTTATTGATTGCGGTTATTGCGACTTAAATTATGTAAAAGAACAGATCCCGGTAGTTAATTATGTTCGGGACCGTAAAGATGCAGATATTCATGTTCTTTTTACATCTCAGAGTACAGGTTCAGGGGGAACCTGGTACACATTACTCTTTATCGGACAGAATAAATTTGCCGAAATGAACGACACCGTTAAATACACGACTAATAAAACAGATTCGGATGATCAAACACGAATAAAAATGGTTAAAGCGCTTAAGATGGGATTGGTTAGATATCTTTCTAAATCCCCGGTTGCAGATCAAATGAATATCTCTTTTCCTAAACAGCAACAAAAAGTAGAACAACCACAAGACGATTGGGATTATTGGGTTTATAGATTAAGCTCCAATGGAAATTTTAGCGGTGAAAAAAATTATAACTCTACATCAATATACAACTCCATTTCTGCAAACAGGACAACTGAAGAATTAAAGCTCAACTTTTCTCTATCCAATAATTATAGTGAAAGTAATTATTCATATGACACACCTGACGGCACTCAAACAATTACTAACATTACTAGAAGTCAATATGCAAACGCATCACTCATCAAAGCAATTGATAATAAGTGGTCTTGGGGAATTTGGGGCAGCGCATATTCTTCAACTTATAGCAACATAGATTATAGTATTTCCTTCGCACCAGGTATTGAGTATAACGTCTTCCCTTATTCGGAATCTAACCTACACCAATTGAGGATTTACTACAAGCTCTATCATACTTATAATAAGTATGTTGATGAAACATTTTATTTTAAGAAAAAAGAAAACTTGTGGCAGCACACACTTGATGTATCGCTATCTATAGTTGAACCATGGGGAAGTCTTAGTATTGGTACAAATCTGCAAAACTATTTAGAAGATTTTAGCAACATTGGGTACAGGGTGTATAGTTCTGCAAGTCTTAGATTATTCAAAGGTTTTTCGCTCAACTTTTATGTTAATTATTCCAGAGTAGGTAAACAGATTGAACTTCCGCTTATCGGGGCAACTTTTGAGGAAGTTCTATTAAGAAGAAGACAACTTGAAACAAGTTATAATTATTTCGCTTACTTCGGAATTTCCTATTCGTTTGGTTCTATTTTTAATAATTTCATAAATCCTCGTTTTGGCGGTGGTGGCGGTTCAACAATGAGTTTTAGCAATTAAAACTACGAGACGTGCGGCATTCTATCGGATGCCGCTTTCTTATAATAAAGGGTTCGCCGACCCAAGTGTTATTAAACGTTCAAATGGGAAATGGTGCTTATTCGTGAAGGGATTTAATAGTGCCGGTGCACAAAATCCTTCCGGTCATAATGTTATGCTTTCTGAAAGCAATGATTGTTATACATTCAACTTTGTCGGCGGAGTTTTATTTGATAGCGCGAGCGTTCCTGAAGGAGTTGTATTGAATCAATCAACAGATGTTGATGAAAGATTTACTGAATTATTACCAACTGATTTTGTTCTCTATCAAAACTATCCCAATCCTTTTAATCCAGAAACGGTTGTTAGTTACACAATCCCATTCGTAGAGACTCGCCGCGGCGAGTCTCTACAACACGTTACTTTAAGAATTTATGATGTACTCGGAAGGGAAGTTGCAATACTGGTTAATGAATTACAGCAACAGGGAACTTATAGAGCGAATTTTAATGTAGCGCAGATTTCACGGGTTGGCGTTACAATAGCGGAGTTTATTTTTACAAACTCTCAGTCAATGGATTCTCTCAGATAAAAAAATGGTTTTAATGCGATGACGATTGAACAAATAATCTCCGAATTGAAAAAACATTACAATCCAAGAAACATAGAGGGAATGGCGCGTTACGGAATCAATGTTGAAAAAGCTTTTGGCATTAACGTTCCGGTATTACGCGCACTTGCAAAAAATATCGGGAAGAATCATGAGCTCGCACTTGAACTATGGGAAACGGGCTACCATGAAGCACGGCATATTGCAGCAGTGATTGACGATCCCAAACTTGTTACAAAATCTCAAATGAATAAATGGGTGCGCGATTTTAATTCGTGGGATATTTGCGACGGTACATGCAGTAATCTTTTTAGAAAAACTCCTTTTGCTGTTGAAAAAATTATTGAGTGGTGTGATAACAAAGAAGAATATACCCGCCGTGCAGGATTTTCTTTATTGTGTTATGTTGCAGTTCACGATAAGAAAAGAGATGACAAAGATTTTCTGCAATTCTTTCCGATTATCAAAAAACATTCTCTCGATGAAAGAAATTTTGTAAAGAAAGCAGTAAACTGGGCTCTGCGGCAGATCGGAAAACGGAGTAAGTTTTTAAATAAAGAAGCGCTCAAACTCGCAAAAGAAATTCAAACACTTGATTCAAAATCCGCACGTTGGATTGCTAACGATGCGATCCGTGAGTTGACTAATCCCAAGATATTAGTGCGAATCAAAAAATAAATGTAGAGACAGTAGGCACATCGTCTCTACGTTAGGTTAATTTAATTCCAACTCAACCAACTTAGAAGACACGCCCGGCAGGACAGAAAGCTTGCGCGCGATCTCTTGATTCTGTTCATCGGTGCCAACCATTTCTAAAATTAGCAGACCTGTATCTGAACAATTTTCTAAAACGCCATCGTGAATACCCAAACGTGTTTTAATTAAACATCCCCAGCCGGTTAGAATCTGCTGAACCTTTACCGCTTCCTCTTTTCTCTTTCCGATCAATATTAATAGAATTGATTTTTTCATTGAATACCTCCAAAGTTGAAAATTCTATCTCTAAATTAGACAAATACCTCTTTGGTCTCAATGCTGTATATAGGAAAATATATATTGATAAACGATATATTATTCTTGACAAACGGAATTTCATGATTTATATTGCGCTCAGCAAAAAAAGGAGGAAATATGAAACCTAAAAAAAATTCATCATTTTTTACTTACAGTCTACTAAGCATTGGATTTGGTATGACTCTTACAGTCACAATTTTATCTGTAATCTTACCAATTGTGTTTTCTATATCCCGCACTGAAATGCCGGGTTGGTTTAGTCTTATTGTTCGACTTGAACCAATTTCAAAATCAACTTCTTCTCTGGTTAATAATGATTATCTAATTGGAGGACTTCAAGGAAGATTAACAATACTTAATCAAACTACGCTATTGATGATATTGAATAACATGATTCCGATTTTAATATTCGGGTCGTGGACATATGGGATCTACCTTCTTCGAAAGATTATAAAAAGTGTTCATGAAGGGAATCATTTTGCGAGTGTAAATGTAAAGAACATGAGAATCATTGCTTTGCTGATGATGATTGTGCCTCATATTCAGGTGCTTTTTCAGAATATAATCGTCAATTCATTACCGCAAAATTTAATTATAGAGGGAATGAAAGTAAGCAGAATATTAGCCGGACCAATAAACATTTTTAGTTTTTCTGTAATACCAGATTACATTTTGTTGGGACTTATAATTTTTGTTTTTGCAGAAGTATTCAAAGAAGGTAAAAATCTAAAAGAAGAAAACGATTTAACTGTGTGAGGGAGAAATGGAAAAAGCTAGCGAAACAAAAATTGTAAAGTATATTCATTACTATTTGAAAGGATTTACATATTTGATGCCGGTGATATTCCTTGCCGGTTATGTGGGAATTCTGCTACAGTTTTTGAAAAAAGGAGAATTAATTAGCCCTCGATTATCGATTTTAGGTGTAAGTTTTATAAGAGTGCCAAGGGAAATAGTCTTTGGGCGAATAACAGATGCTTTAATAGTTCTAACACTTACTCTTATACTGTTTTTGCTTTTTATGTCAGTCTTCTTTTACACTCTAAAATTTATTAAAAATGTATTGAACGAGAAACTTCTAGTTGAACAAAATGGGAAACTACTAAAAGTAATAGGCTTTTTAATAATTGGTTTTGCTGTTAGTGACTTCCTGTATGAGTTGTTCCTAAATTTTTCAGCATTTAATCACAGTAATAATACATGGTTATTCAGTAAATCTCTCCTTGTACTTTTGCCAACACTTTTAACGGTTTTCTTACATCCGATTTTTGTTTTGGGATTGTTTTTCGTTTTGCTTGGAGAAATTCTAATCCGGGCATCAATAGTAAAAGAAGAAAACGATTTAACTGTGTGAGGACATTATGATACGTGTAAACTTAGATGTAATGATGGCAAAAAGAAAAATGTCTCTCACAGAGCTTGCTGAGAAAGTCGGAATTACAATGGCAAATCTTTCCGTGCTTAAAACGGAAAAGGCGCGCGCAATACGCTTCTCAACTCTCGAATCAATCTGCAAAGTTTTGGATTGCCAGCCGGGTGATATATTAGAGTACCTTTCCGATAAAAAAATCAAATAATTTTACAGAACCCCGACTAACTCGGGTTTCTCTTGATCGTGATCATGTTCTCCCGAAGGGATGCCTTCGGCATTAATCTTGCTCTTTTCAAAAAGATCATGATTAAGATCACGAGCAAGAGCATGAAAAAAATATATTTGCATAATTATGCATAATCTTGTATAATTATGCCCCTAATTTTAGAAAGTATTGTAAATGATAAATATTGGTATAGTTGGCGCGGCGGGTTATTCCGGAGTAGAGTTGATAAAACTACTTTTGAATCATCCCGAAGTAGAAATCGTAAAATTGTTCGGTAATTCTTCGGCAGGGAGCAGAATCGATGAGGTTCATCCGGCGTTAAGAGGAATGATCTCTCTTGAGATTGAGCGGTTCGATTCAATGGCTTTGGGCGAAATTGATCTGTTATTCGTGGCGCTGCCGTCGGGACAATCTATGAACGTAATTAAAGAAGCGAACTCACAGGGTATTAGAATAATTGATCTTGGCGGGGATTTTAGATTGAGCGATGCTGCAACATATTCTCAATATTATGAAACTGATCATACCGCATCAGAACTTTTAGGAGAAGCTGTTTACGGATTGAGTGAATGGAATGAAGAAGTAATCGCTTCGGCAAAATTAGTTGCCAACCCCGGTTGTTACCCTACAAGTATTCTGTTGGCGCTGCTACCGCTTTTGAAAAACAATCTATTAAAAGATGAATTGATAAGCATAGTCTCTTACAGCGGAACAACAGGTGCGGGTAAATCTGTAAATTCAAACATGGTATTCAGTGAAGTAAATGAAAGTGTAAGAGCATATAAAGTCGGCAATCATCAACACATGCCGGAGATAAAGCAATATTTAGAGTTATTCGGCGGCACGCAGGCAAACTTTTCGTTTGTTCCACATCTTCTACCCGTATCAAGAGGAATTTATTCAACAATACATGTGACGGTTAAGATGGGAACAACCGAAGAGAATATTAACGAAACATTTGAATCAAGTTATATCGATAAACCATTTATTCGATTATTGTCGCCGGCTGTTCCAGAAATGAAAGATGTTATTCACACAAATTTTTGCGATATCGGTTTTAAACTAAGCGAAAGTAATTCCCTTGTTATCTTTTCAACGATTGATAATCTGGTGAAAGGTGCGGCGGGGCAGGCAATTCAAAATATGAACATTATGTTCGGATTAAATCAAACAGAAGGACTATTAAATTGTACAAAGAAAAAGTCATTGAAAATAAATTAAAAATAGAAACAAAGGTTCCGCTTGGATTCAGAGCTGGAGGAATTCACAGCGGTATAAAAAAATCTAAGAAAGATCTTGCGCTGATCGTTTCTGAGTTGCAGGCGACTGCAGCCGCGGTGTTCACATTAAATAAAGTTCAAGCTGCACCGGTGCTTGTAAGTAAACTAATTCTTTCGGAGAGCGCATTTCATAGAGCAATAATTGTTAACAGTGGAAATGCCAATGCATGTACAGGTGATAACGGGTACGACGATGCAATAAAAATGATTCAGGAAACTGCAAAAATACTTGATATAGATGCAAACGAAGTTTTCGTAGCGTCAACCGGAGTTATAGGTGAATTACTTCCAATCGAAAAAATCCTTTCGGGTATTCAAACAATTCCTTCTGAATTAAGCGGAAGAGATTTTTCAAGCGCGGCTGAAGCGATTATGACTACCGATACTTTTGTAAAAACAGTTTCATCATCTTTCCTGATAAATGGTGACGAAGTTACGATTTACGGAATGGCGAAAGGTTCCGGAATGATTCATCCAAACATGGCTACAATGCTTGGATTTGTATTAACAGATGCGGCGATCGAAAAAAATATTTTTCAAAATCTCCTTAAAAACAGCACAGACAGTACATTCAACAGAATTATTGTTGACGGTGATACCAGCACAAACGATATGGTTATAGCTCTTGCAAACGGTGCATCCGGCGCATCCATTATTCCCGAAACCGAATCGTATAAAATATTTGAAGAAAAATTATATCAGGTTCTCAAAAAGCTGTCGATAGATATTGTGCGCGATGGTGAAGGAGCGACAAAGGTAATTGAGATAACTGTTGAAGCGCTTCAAGCAATGAGGATGCTGTAAAAGCAGCAAGAACGGTTGCTCTCTCGCCGCTTGTAAAAACTGCCATTCATGGTGAAGACGCTAATTGGGGAAGAATAATTGCGGCGGTTGGATATTCGGGAATAGAATTCGATCCGGCAAAATTTGAGATCGTAATCAACGGCACTCAAATATTGAATCAAAATTATTCAGTTACTTTGTCGAATGCGGAAGCCAATCAATTTTTGAAATCCTCCAATATTGAGTTGCTAATAAAATTAAACGGCGGAGAGGGAAAGGCTACATGCTGGACGTGTGATTTCTCGGAGGAGTATGTAAAAATAAACGGAAGCTACCGCTCGTGACAAATCCGGTTTTCAGAAAAGAAGATGTGCTGATTGAAGCGCTGCCATACATTCAGCAGTTTGAAAAAAAAACCTTCGTAATCAAGTACGGCAGCGCGGTTATGGAAGAGGAGCGGTTAAAATCATCCGTTGCACAAGATGTTACATTGCTTCGCAAGATTGGAATTAATATTGTTGTTGTTCACGGCGGCGGAAAAGAAATTACATCGCTTTCGTCGAAATTAAATATTGAAATAAAATTTGTTAACGGGCAGCGTTACACAGATGAAAATACGCGTGATGTGGTTCAAATGGTTCTTGCCGGTTCGACGAATAAAGATATCGTCCGGCGCATAAATATTCACGGAGGTCGGGCTGTTGGTGTCAGCGGTATTGACGGTGGATTAATAACGGTTAATAAATATGTAAAAGAAGATTTAGGGCTTGTAGGAGAAGTGGTTGATGTGGATGCTTCGTTAATAAAAAATTTGCTGAAAGAGGGATATTTGCCGGTGATTGCACCATTGGGTGTTGATGAGGGCGGTACTGTTTACAATGTTAATGCTGATGTTGCAGCCGGACCGATCGCGGCTGCATTAGGTGCGGTTAAGTTGGTTTATATGACCGACGTGGAAGGTGTAAAGATAAATGGTGACTTGGTTTCTCACTTGACGCAACTTGACGTTGAAAAATATATTGCAAATGGAACAATTAGCGGGGGAATGATACCGAAAGTTGAGTCGGCATTATCCGCGTTAGAATCAGGCGTTCAGAAAGTACATATAATAGATGGAAGAGTTGGGCACGCATTGCTTTTAGAAATTTTTACGAAAGAAGGAATTGGAACAGAGATCGTTTCAAAATAACTAATTCACGTTACGCAGTCCACATGAAAAAACTTAGCCACTAAGACACAAAGACACAAAATCTTCACAAAGTTTATGTTTTTCTTGGTGAAACCTTTGTGCCTTAGAGTCTTCGTGGCGAATCTTTCCTTTCTGCGTAACATGAGTAACTAATTAATCATTATCGTCATTCAATTGAAAGAGAAGAGGATAAAATGAGCAAAAAATTAGAAGAAATTCATAAGCGGCATTCAATGCTTAAGAATCTTATTTCAACGAAAGAGATATTTAATCAAACACAGCTTGTGAAGGTGCTCAAGCAAAAAGGGATTAACTCTACGCAGGCAACACTCTCCCGCGATTTGATGGAATTGGGCGTTGTGCGTGTTCCCACCGAAAACGGTTTGGTTTATAAACTCGGCATTTCGGGAGATGAATCCGTATTGAAGAACCGAGTGGCAGAAGAAATTATTTCGATAAACGGAAATGAAAATATAATTGTTGTAAAAACATATCCGGGACGCGCTCAAGGCGTTGCGGTTTTTCTTGACAAACAGAGTAATCTGGAAATTCTTGGAACAATAGGCGGGGATGATACAATCATCATCGTACCGAAATCGATCAAAAAAATAAAAAAGACAATTGAACAGATAAAAACAATATTAGGAATAAAATAATGAGTAAGAACAAAATTGTAGTAGCGTACTCCGGCGGATTGGATACTTCCGTTATGGTTAAATGGTTAAAAGATAATTACGACGCGGAAATAATTACCTTTACGGGAAATTTAGGACAGGCTAAAGAGCTTGTAGGTCTTGAAGAAAAAGCAGTCAACTCGGGTGCATCAAAAGTGTATATAGAAGATCTTACAAAAGAGTTTTTGGAAGAGTATGCATTTCCCGCTCTCAGAGCCGGCGCTATGTACGAAGAAGCTTACCCAATGGCGTGTTCTCTCGGAAGACCGTTATTGGCTAAAACACTTGTTGAAATCGCAAGAAAAGAAGGCGCAAACATGGTTGCCCACGGCTGTACAGGAAAAGGAAATGATCAAGTCCGTTTCGAAGTTTCTGTGGGCGCGCTGGCTCCGGATCTAAAAAATCTTGCGCCATTAAGAACTTGGGAATTTAAAAGCCGCGACGAAGAAATTGATTATGCGAAAGCTAACAATATTCCAATAACTGTTTCGAAAGAAAATCCATATTCAATTGATGATAATATCTGGGGAACTGCTATTGAGTGCGGTGTGCTCGAAGATCCGATGGTTGAACCGCCAAGTGATGCTTATCTGCATACGGTCGCACCGGAAAACGCGCCCGATAAACCTGAAGAAGTAATCATCGAATTTGAAAAAGGAATTCCAGTCGCGGTGAATGGAAAAACATTAGACAGTGTTTCACTTGTTACATTGTTAAATGAAATTGGCGGAATACACGGCGTTGGAAGAATTGATCTTATAGAAAATAGATTGGTTGGAATTAAATCCCGTGAAGTTTACGAAACTCCAGGCGCAACAATTTTACATTTTGCACACAAAGAGTTGGAACGGTTAACACTTGAAAAATCTGTAGCACATTATAAAACCTTAGTAGCGCAGGAGTATTCCAATTTGATTTATAACGGATTATGGTTCTCGCCGCTTAGAGAAGCTCTTCAAGCTTTTGTTGATAAAACACAGGAGAGGGTAACGGGAATGGTGAAAGTTAAACTCTACAAAGGAACAGTTCGCGTAACAGGAAGATCTTCGGCATATTCTCTTTATGATCCGGCACTTGCAACTTACACCGCAGAAGATCAATTTGACCATACGGCTTCTGAAGGATTTATAAAAATTTACGGATTGCCGCTGAAGATATATAATCGTGTTGCACAAAAAGTAGCAGCCGAAACTAAAACATTGCGAATTGCAAATGGCACTTTGGGATAGCAGGTTCAAAAAAGCTTTGGCGGAAGTTGCGCTGAAATTTTCTTCGTCAATTGATGTTGACGGAAAATTTTACAATGAAGATATTGACGGAAGCAAAGCGCATGTCCGTATGCTGGTGAAAACAAAAATTGTTTCATCCGGTGATGGTAATGCTATTCTAAAGGCACTTGAAGAGATTAGAGTAGAAATATCTTCGGGCAAATTAAAATTAGATTGGCGGAAGGAAGATATACATTCGTTGATTGAAGACCGACTTGTGGAAAAGATCGGTTTACGCGGCAAGCGGTTGCACACGGCGCGCTCCAGAAACGATCAGGTTGCTCTTGACGAGCGGTTGTATATGCGAAAAGAGATAATCCAGTTAATAAAACTCACACGCACACTTCAGAAAACGTTGTTAAAGAAAGCTGAAGAACAGAAGAACACTATTATTTCCGGGTACACACATTTGCAGCGTGCGCAACCGCTTTTGTTTGCGCATCACTTGATAGCTTACATTTCAATGCTGGAACGCGACACAGAGCGACTGAACGATTGTATGAAACGCGCAAACAAATCGCCTCTTGGCGCCGCCGCGCTCGCCGGAACTACTTTGCCGATAGATAGAAAATATTCTGCAAAACTCCTTGGTATGAATGGATTGGTCGAAAATTCCCTTGATGCCGTTAGTGACCGCGACGTAATGATCGAACTCATCGGCGTTTGTTCAATTGTAATGATGCATCTAAGCCGCTTGAGCGAGGAATTAGTGTTGTGGAGTTCGCAAGAATTTTCTTTCGCAACATTTGATGATTCCTTTTCAACCGGAAGCAGTTTAATGCCGCAGAAAAAAAATCCAGACATCGCAGAACTTATCAGAGGAAAAGTAGGAAGGGTTTACGGCTCACTCTTCGGTTTACTCACTATAATGAAAGCGTTACCGCTCTCATATAATCGTGATATGCAGGAAGACAAAGTTCATCTCTTGCAAGCTGTAGATACAACAAAAGATTGTCTGCATCTTTCATCCGAACTTTTAAAACACACTCACTTCAAAAAAGACCGTTTTGAAAAAGAACTGGACGGAGAGTTGTTGTTATCAACGGATCTGGTAGATTATCTCGTTCGTAAAAATGTTCCGTTCAGAAAGGCACATAACATCGTCGGGCAAGTTGTTGCAAAGTGCGTTGATCAGAACAAAAAACTAAACGAGTTGTCCTTGGCAGAATACAAGCAGATCGCGCCCAAGTTTGAGATGGACATTTTTAAACTTCTCACAGCACATGCAAGTGTAAAGAACAAAAAATCTCAAGGAAGTACTTCGCCAAAGGAAGTTGAAAAGCAGATAAACTTCTGGAAGAACGCTTTTAAATCAAACATGTAAATAAAAACTCCATTTTCAAGTTGTTGTAATTTAGCTTCCAACATTAGTAGATTCGCCTCGTCTAATTTGCGTCGAAATTTTTCTAATAAACTACGAGGAATCTTCATGTCTAAAAAAGCGATTTCAACATTATCTGCTATTTTCATATTGCTATTTTCAATTACAACCCCTGCGCAAGATGCAACTCAAAAGAAAGCGGGTTTCGATTTAAAGAATCTCGACCGCTCAGTTTCACCCGCAAAAGATTTCTATCAATTTGCCGTTGGCGGCTGGGTAAAAAATAATCCTATACCCGATGATCAAACGCGATGGGGTTCGTTCACCATTCTAGCGGAGGAGAACAATAAACAGCTTAAAAAAATTGTTGAATCTGCCGCAGCAAATAAAAATTGGACGAAGGGTTCCGCCGAACAAAAGATTAGCGATTTTTATGCAACGGGAATGGACTCTGCGAGAATTGAAAGAGACGGCTACAAACCGATCATCGCCGATCTGAAAGCAATTGATGGGCTTAAGAATAAAAAAGAGTTAACAAAATTTTTAGCGGAGATGCATCTAAGAGGTACGGGCGCGCTTTTTAATTTCTTCGTTCGAGACGATGCTAAAAAAAGCAGCATGAACGCGCCTTATCTTTCACAAGGCGGACTTGGTTTACCTGATGTTGAGTATTACACAAAAGATGACAACCGCTCGAAAGAGATCCGCGATAAATATCTGCAGCATATAACAAACATGTTCAAGTTAATTGATATTGATTCTGAATCAGCAACAAAGTATTCACAAACTATTTTGGACATTGAAACTCAGCTTGCTAAAGCATCTAATACACGTCTCGAAAATAGAGATCCCGAAAAAGTTTATAACAAGATGACGATTGATAATCTGAAACAAATCGCCGGAAAATTTGATTGGGAATTATATTTCAACGATATGGGCGTTGGCAATATTAATTTGGTTATAGTCTCGCAACCAAAATTTATGACCGCAATGGCGCAATTGGTAGATCAAATTCCGTTGGTCGAGTGGAAAGTATATCTGAAATGGAATATTCTGCGCGATGCTGCAAGTGCGTTGAGCTCCCCGTTTGGAAATGAACGATTTGACTTCACACAGAAATTTTTAGCCGGCGCTAAAGCAATGCCGCCAAGATGGAAAAGAATTATTGGTTCTGTTAACGGCGCTATGGGTGAGTTGCTTGGACAAATTTATGTGAAAGAATATTTTTCGCCTGAAGCAAAAGAACGCGCACAAAAAATTGTAGGCACTCTGCTTGTTGCAATGGGAGAGAGCATAAAAGGTTTGGAATGGATGAGCGATGCAACAAAAGAACAAGCATTAATAAAACTTGACAAGTTTGGTGTGAAGATTGGTTACCCGGATAAATGGAAAGATTACAGCGCTTTAAGTATTGAACGTGATTCATATTTCAAAAATTTGGAGAGAGCCGGAAAATGGGCACGTAAAGTAAATCTTGCAAAACTTGGCAAACCGGTTGATAAAACAGAATGGGGAATGACGCCTCAAACTGTTAATGCATCTTACAACCCAACCAAAAATGATATTACATTCCCAGCGGCAATTCTTCAGCCTCCATTCTTTAATCAATATGCCGACGACGCAATTAACTATGGCGCAATGGGCGCGGTAATTGGTCATGAAATCAGTCACGGTTTTGATGATCAAGGAAGAAAATTTGATGCAGACGGCAATATAAAAGATTGGTGGACTAGAGAGGACGCGGATAAATTCAAAGCACGCGCGCAAAAACTTATTGATCAATACAACAATTTTGTTGCGATCGATACATTCAAAATAAACGGCGCGCTTACACTCGGAGAAAACATTGGAGACCTTGGTGGTTTAACAATTTCTTTTACTGCGTTGAAGAACACAGATCAATTCAAGAAGGGAGAAGAGATTGATGGATTTACGCCTGCGCAAAGATTTTTTCTTGGCTGGGCTCAAGTGTGGGCTACTAATAGCCGTCCGGAAGCATTGAAATTGCAAGTGAAGACGGATGTTCACTCGCCAAGCGTGCAAAGAGTAATAGGACCGTTACAAAACTTACCGGAATTTTTTAAGGCGTTTGACGTAAAGCCCGGCGATGCGATGAGAAACCCGGATGATAAAATTGTAAAGATTTGGTGAGTTTATTCGTTGGTGCGGCTTTCGGGTCGTACTTACTTTTTATGAAAAGAAATTAAGAACAATAACAATGGAGTTGGATAATTGAAAACTATAGGGCTTGTTGGCGGTACGGGATGGGTCTCAACAGTTGAATACTACAGAATTATTAATGAAGAGATCAACAAGAGACTCGGAGGAATGGAATTTGCAAAATGTGTTCTCTTCTCACTGAATTACGGTGAAATAGATTCCTTCAATAAGAGAAATGATTCTGAAGGGATCTTCTCTTTGATTAGCGATGCCGCAGATAAATTGATTGTTGCCGGTGCAGATTGCATTCTTCTTTGCGCCAACACAATGCATCAATATGCCTCGCAACTTGAACGGAAAATAGATGTACCTCTCATTCATATAGCACAGGCAACGGGAAAAGCAATTAAAAGCCGGGGATTAAGTAAAGTTGGATTGCTTGGCACCAAACAAACAATGGAAATGGAATTTTATAAATCCAAGCTAAAGGAAAATAATATTGATGTAATTGTGCCGGAGAAAGATGACCGCGATTTTATCCAGCAAACTATTTCGAATGAACTGCTAAAAAACATCTTCCTGGATAAATCTAAAGCTAAGTTTCAACTCATTATGGAAAAATTGAAAAGCGAAGGCGCTGAGGGGATTATTCTTGGCTGCACCGAAATTCCATTGCTTATAAAGCAAACAGATTCGTCGTTGCCGTTATTTAACACTCTTGAGATTCATTCACTCACAGCAGTTGATTTCGCATTGATGTAAAGATTATAATTTTGTTTCTTGCTCTTGCTCTTATTCTTGCTCTTGCTCTTAATCTTATTCTATATTTACTAAACAATAATTCACACAAATGAGGGAATTTAATGTACGCACTGGAAGTAAAAAATTTAACCAAGACTTTTGATAAAATAGTTGCGGTTGATAATGCATCGTTCGAAGTACCGGAAGGTTCAATATTCGGACTTATCGGACGTAACGGTGCCGGCAAAACAACTACAATCAGAATGATGATGAACATTTATCTGCCCGATTCCGGAGAAGTTGTTCTGCGCGGTGTTAAAGTTGGGCAGGATTTCAAAAATCAAGTTGGGTACTTACCTGAAGAACGCGGACTTTACAAGAAGATGAAAGTAGTTGATATTCTATACTACTTCGCGGAGTTAAAAGGAAAGACCGGCAGAGCTCTTCACAAAAAAACGGATGAATATCTAAAGCGTTTTGAATTATATGATCGCCGCTTCTCGAAGATTGAAGATCTATCGAAAGGCAATCAACAGAAGGTTCAATTCATAGCGACAATTTTACACGATCCCGAATTTATTATTCTTGATGAACCATTTTCCGGACTCGATCCAATCAATACAAATCTCTTAAGAGAAATTATTCTTGAGATGAAGCAAAAAGGTAAAGTGATAATTTTTTCAACTCACTTGATGGATTTTGCCGAGAAGATGTGCGATCATATCGTTATGATTGATCACGGAAAAATTATTTTGAAAGGCGCGCTTGGTCAAATTAAATCTAAATACGCACAGAGAAACATCAGCTTAACGTATGACGGTGATATCTCATTCCTTAAGTCAGATTCAATGGTTGAGAAAATATCCGATTACGGCAACACAACAGGAATCCGTTTGAAAGACGCAAATCAATCTCAACAATTATTAAGAATGCTGCTTGATCGCAACATAACGGTAAAGAAATTTGACGCGAACGACATTTCACTACAAGAAATTTTTATTGAGCTTGCCGGACAAGAGGAAGGAACAAATGGGAAGGAGGTGCGTAATGTTTAATAATCGTGTTCTCACCCTTATCAAAAGAGAATTGAAAGAGAAAATTTTATCTAAGACTTTCATCTTTATGACTATTCTTATGCCCTTGTTAATGTTTGGCGGAATTGGTATTCAAATGCTGCTTCGTGGCGATGAAGGGAAATCAACCATTGCTATAGTAACAGAAACACAATCACTTTCAGAGTCGTTCCAAAAAGAATTGCTTACTTCCGATTTTATGAAACAAGGCAATTATACATTTAGCTTCTATACACAAAACCGGGAAGAGCTGAAAGTTTTTCTTGATAAAAGTAAACGCAATCTTTTAGAAGGAACATTAACCGGTATAGTCTACGTCCCATCCTCCGCAATGAAGGATAAAAAGATTGAGTACTATTCAAAGACGCCAACAAACTTAAATCTTACTCGTAAATTGGAAGTGCCCATGAACAAAGTGCTGATTGATAATTATTTCAGCAATAGGTCGCTTTCAACCGAGGAATTAGATTTTGCGCGAAAGGGAATTGACTTTAACGGATTCAAGATTACCAAAGAAGAAAAAATTGAGGAAGCAGGTTTTGGGAATCTTATTCTCTCTTATGTTTTTACCCTCTTGTTATATATAAGTTTACTTTTGAGCGGTCAGATGCTTTTGCAGTCCGTCATCGAAGAAAAAAGTAATAGAATTGTTGAAGTAATTTTATCATCTGTTAGCCCCAAAGAGTTGATGATGGGAAAAATACTCGGTTCTGCTATAACCGCATTATTGCAAATGATTATATGGTTATCGCCGATAATTCTTATTATTTCAACAACATTGTTTGCTTTGCCGCCGGAATTTACATTTAGCGTAACGATGAATCACATTTTGTTCCTTCTTGCAAATTTTACATTAGGATTAATTATCTATCTAAGTCTCTTTGGTATGGTTGGATCAATTTTCGATAATCCGCAAGATGCACAATCCGGTATGTGGCCAATAATGATGCTCATCATTATTCCGTTATTCATCGCTTTTTCGATGATGGAAAACCCCAACAGTCCCATTGCCAACATAGCTTCTCTTCTTCCGTTCTCGTCAATTATGGTTATGCCGGTTAAGATGACGGTAGTTGAAGTTCCGGCATGGCAATTAATACTGTGCCTTGCAATTAATGTTGCTATGATTTTCGTGATCTTTCCAGTTGCCGGTAAGATTTATCGCGTTGGAATTCTACGCACAGGTAAAAAACCAAAATGGTCAGAAGTAGTTAAGTGGCTGAAATACAAATATTAGCCCTCACCCCACCCTCTCCCGAAGGGAGAGGGCTTAATTAAATATAAAAGTGTGTTGTAAATGAGCATCAAAGAAAAAAATAGCACTGAACCCTTCCCCTTTGGGGAAGGGGCAGGGATGGGGCTTCTTGTTGAAAAACTTCACAAAGATTTTTCTCTCGCGGAAGATTCTCTTCCCGCGTCAAACGATTTATCTCTTATAAGAGCGCATCTCATCAACAAAGTAACTGAATTGATTTCCAGAGATTATGACCGCTTCATAAATAATCTTTACCGGATAGATGTTAACGAAAAGAAGGTGAGCGAGATACTTCATGCAAAAGACAGAACAACAATTTCAGAGAAATTAGCAGATCTTATTATTGAACGACAAATAATGCGCGTTAAAACGCAAATGCTTTACCGCGAAGGTAAATTTTAATCGAAAAATTCCTCGATCCGCAGCGGCGGATTGCTTCGAGGTTATAATTTTATAATGAAGGTCGAGGATTAAATACCTCAACCGAGTTGTAAAAAGCCCTTCCCTTTGGGAAGGGTAGGGATGGGCTTTTATCACAATTCTTTCCTTTCAAGCCGCAACATTTCTTTTTATTTTTGAAACAGCTTCTAAATAATATTTATAGTGATCTGTAATGATAAAACGCTTTCTCAAAAAATATCCGGTGATAGATTATCTGGCTATTGCTTTCGGTTCGGCAATGATGGCAATCGGCATTGGAGTTTTTTTGGTTGATGCCAAAGTTGTGCCGGGTGGTGTCAGCGGTCTTGCCATGGCAATTCATTATCTCACCGGATTATCGGTCGGTATGCTTATATGGATTTTCAACATTCCCCTTTTTTTGTGGGGATTGAAAGAACTGGGTAAACAATTCGGGATGCGCACATTTGTCGGTTTTACTTTGAACTCTCTATTCATCGATCTGTTTCGAGGAGACATTCCGGGATTTCATTACATCCGTTTTCAAGATTCTGCAACTATTCAAGATCTGTATAAAAACGATTTTCTTTTTTTGATCTTGATCGGCTCTGTGCTTATTGGCATTGGTCTTGGAATCATTTTCAAATTCAAGGGAACAACCGCAGGCTCTGATATTATCGCTTCTATCATGCATAAGCGGTACGGAATAAAACCGGGACAGGCTATTATGTTCACGGATTTTTTTGTGATCGCACTCGCGGGAATTATTATCGAAGTCCGAAATCTTTCTCCGGATCGCCCGGCGCTTGTGTTGACTTTCTATGCGATCTTTCTTCTCTTTATCTCATCACGGTTAATTGATGTTATAATAGATGGATTTGATTACGCTCGCGCCGCCTACATTATCTCCGATAAGTTCGAAGAAATCTCTGATGCAATAAGGAATGAGCTTGGCAGAGGAATAACAGCAGTGAAAACGCGCGGCGTTTATAAAAATGTGGAAAGAGAAATGTTGATGACGGTTGTTCCGCTGCGCGAAGTAACAAAACTGGTGGATGTAGTAAAAGAAGTTGATCCCCACGCCTTCGTGATTATCTACAATGTTCACGAAGTCCTTGGCGAAGGATTTAGAAGAAGAATATAGTTTTTAGAAAATAGGACAGATGCGCAAATGAACTATCAAAACAATTTTTTGAAACCCGAAGAGATCCGCGCGCTTGCAAATTCATTTCAGCAAAGCAGAATACTTTTATCAGCAATTGAACTTGGTCTTTTTACAGTACTCGATAAGCATATGCTGCATTCAAAAGATGTTGCACAGAAGATCAATGCGGATGAGCGTGCAACCGACCGATTGATGAACGCCCTTGTCGCTCTCGGTTTCTTGCGGAAGGTTCGAGGAAAATTTTATAACTCGGAAAGCGCTTCTCAATATTTAGTTAAAGGCAAACCGGAATTTATGGGCGGACTATTTCACTCGATCGGTTTGTGGAATACATGGAGTTCATTAACTGAATCTGTAAAAGCGGGAACATCTGCTGCGGAACGGAAACCATCATCAGGAGGATTAGATTGGTTGGAATCGTTCATCGGCGCAATGCATTACCGCGGTGTTAAAGAAGCGAAGTTAACGGCAATGCTTCTCGAGCTTTCAAATGTGAATCGCATGCTCGATGTAGGTGGCGGTTCGGGAGTATTTGCGATGGAGTTCATCAAAAAA
>CAYVBQ010000005.1:0-21085 GCA_964449775.1 uncultured Melioribacter sp.
TGAAGTTCTAATGCCAAGCTTAAATAAATATTTTTGCGTAAGGTGAGTTAATAAGTCTAATTGACGATCCATCCTTGGAGTACACAAGTTTTGAGTACACCGAAGAATACTTGCTTAGAAAATATCCAGAACGTAAAGAGGAAGTGATACAGTTACTTAAAGAAAATAAAATAGAAAGCGATGGTCAGATTGCCTTCGATGAAAATATTCAGCATAAGTTTAAGGAAATTGTTATTGGTCCGGACTCACCTCAAAAGCTTTCGGAAATTTTGGATAAATTCCAAATTGCCGCAATCAGCGATACTCTAAAAGAAAAAATTTTGGATGGCATCAAACACAGCCGCCAGCAAAAGTTAAAAGAGATAGTTTCCGTATTGCTTCAACTTGCACGAATTTGGACAAAGCGGAATGAAATTGAAAATAGTATCGAAGATTTTTCTCTTTTAGATGAAGAAGACTTAATCCGACCAGAAGAATTAAGAGAACTTGGACAACTCGATCACGCAACCTCGGTTTCATATAAAACAATTTCAAAACTTTCCGAGATATATTTAGAACAATTAGCAGATTACTATTTCAGATTCGGTGGGGATGTATCTCTGGTGCAGTTTATTGACTCTATGGAAGAATTCAAGCGGATTGTTTCATTAAAATATAGAGACCTTTTTAACGAGCACGGGCTGTAGAACAATTTGAAAACGGTTGATCTTTGTTTCATTAAGTACCCCATTGTGTTCATAAAAAAATAGAATTTATTTTGTATTACTTTATAAGCAAGCCACTCCATATAATAGTTCAGAATAAACAGTCTAATCAAAACTTTTACGCCAACTTCTCATTAAAAACCCGGTTATCAGTAACGCAAAACCAATAAGTGCTACTTTTATATATTGATCGGAATAATAATAATACCCACCAATTGCTACTGGAACATTTTGAATCTCCAGAGTTGTTAACCCTTCGCCACGAGCAATTTCAACTTTATAACTAATATGAAGAAGAGCATAGGCAAGTATTACACCTCCTTGAAGAAAGCAAACTATATCAACCAGAGCAAATACAATAACCGACATAATTTTTCTCATTTATCCCTCAATATAAATTTGTACCCCCGAGAGGAATCGAACCTCCGGCCAACAGTTTAGGAAACTGCTGCTCTATCCTTCTGAGCTACGGGGGCAAAAAATCCTTCGATTCTGCTTAAAATTATTTTTGATTCCCCAATTAAGAACAAGCGAATGAATAAACATCAAATTCTTAGATGAAATATAACTATTGCATCAAAGAATTGAAAGTTATATGCTTAAGGAAACTCTAAAAATTATTATTAATACTAATCTTAAATTGGGTCTTCCAATGGAGAATATTAATAAAATTGCCGGTCCTTTTGTCGAAGCTTGGGCTTTTGAAACATTTAAAAATGTTGTTGACGATGCAAATAACAAATGGAGTTTGATTAATGTTGAGGCATTAGAAAGACTTAATAGAGCAGATTTGCTCTTACAATTTAAAAGAAAAACTGAAACTTCAGTTACGGCAGAAGTAGATGTTAAAGCAACAGCTGAAGATTTTGAATCATCTGGTAAGTCACCAAACATAACATCTTTTGCACGAATTAGAAGCGCATATATCGAAGACCCTGATTATTTATTTGTAATACTATCTTTAAAACACAAAGTTTATTCAACTAAAAATGTTCAAACTGGTTTGATGGATGGTATTATGGAAGTGGTAAAATACAATGCATATGATATTAAATATTTATCAGATGCTGATATTAGTTATAACCCTTCCTTAGGAACTGGTCAAATCCAGATTAAAGACATACATTATGTTTCTTCAGAAGAAAGAACTGCGTGGGAATTTTGTCAGTTATTAGATAAAAAATATCTAGCATCAAGTAAAAGAGATTTTAAATCTTGGTTAAAATTAGCAAAACAAAATGGTTGGATAAAGTGAGAAATGAACTAAAAATAATATGTGGTGATGCTATTCAAAAAATGCAAGAAATAAATTCGAGATCAGTAGATTTAATTATTGCAGATCCACCATATAATTTAGGTAAGGACTACGGCAATGGTTCTGATACCAAGAGTTTTGAAGAATATATACAATTCACTAAAAAATGGACAAAAGAGGCTACCCGGATATTAAAAGAAAACGGCACTATATATGTTTTTAGGGGCTTCCGGTTCATTTCTTATTTATATCAAATATTAGAAAAAGAAAACTCATTAAATTTTGTGAATTGGATTTGCTGGCATTATACACAAGGTATTGGAAAGAAAAAAGGTTTTTCACCAAGACACGATGATATTCTTATCTTCACAAAATCTTATAACTACACTTTTAATCTTGATTCAATTAGGGTTCCACAAAAATATTATCGCTCAAGAAATAATATGCGCGGTGCAAATCCTGGAGATGTTTGGGAGTTTTCTCATATTCATTACTGTCAGGATAATAGGCAAGATCATCCAACTCAAAAACCTGAAGGACTGATAGAAAGAATGGTTTTGGCATCTTCAAATGAAGGTGATTTTGTTGTTGACCCTTTTTCTGGTAGTGGAACTACCTTAAGAGTTTGTCAGCAACTCGATCGCAATTGCCTGGGTATAGAGTTAAATGAAGATTATGTAAAAATGACAAAAAAAAGATTATCAGAAAAGTTTACTGGTTTTGATAGCATTGATCCACGTATGGAAAGAGTTCCAAATGACTTGAATGATTTTAAAATAAGAGAAGAATATTTAGCTAATCACATTGAATGGTTTCTAAAAAATCATAATGGGGTAAAAGAAGTATTTTTTGATGAAGTTGAAAAAAAATACGGAACTAGAATAAAATACTCTTCCAAATTATCAGACAATAAAACTTTATTTGATGAATAAAAAATGTCTTTGAATATTTATTCTCTTCCGGGTTCAATACCCCGCAGCTTGCTGCGGAAAAAGAGTCCAGAGCTTGCTCTGGGGTTGAATACCGTTTATTGTATTTAAAGCGGCATAGCAATTCTGGGGCGCCGCTTCTCGGCAACACCGTTAACCCCAATCGAAAATGAATTAACGAGTTAATTCTCGAATTTGATTCCTTCGAGTTTTACAGATGGATTATTTGCTAATTCCTTATTCTTCGGAGCTTATATAGGAATTCAGCTAATTGGAATTTGCTTCTCTTTTTAATAATTTTCGCAACGAATTTTTGAATCAAATATGAGGAGAAAAGAAAATGACAACGATTATTGATGTTTGGGGCAGAGAGATTTTAGATTCGCGGGGTAATCCAACAGTTGAGGTAGAAGTAACATTAGAATGCGGAGTAGTTGGAAGAGCTGCTGTTCCAAGCGGTGCATCAACAGGTGAAAATGAAGCTGTAGAGTTGCGTGACGGCGACAAATTGCGTTACAATGGCTTAGGAGTTTCTAAGGCAGTTGAGAATGTTAACAATAAAATTGCCGATGAATTAATTGATTTTGATGCAACCGATCAGGTTGGGATCGATAATTTTCTTTGCGAATTAGATGGGACCTCAACAAAATCTGAACTTGGCGCTAATGCAATTCTTGGAGTTTCACTTGCTTGCGCTAAAGCATCTGCTGAAGCACTCGGTCTTCCTTTGTATCGTTATGTTGGTGGTGTAAACGCAAGAACATTACCGGTTCCTATGATGAATATCTTAAACGGCGGAAAACATGCAGATAACAACGTTGACTTCCAAGAATTTATGGTTATGCCGGTTGGAGCTCCATCGTTTAAGGAAGCATTGAGATACGGTGCAGAAACATTCCATTCACTTAAATCAGTCTTAAAGAAAAAGGGTTACAATACCGCTGTTGGCGATGAAGGCGGCTTCGCTCCAAATTTGAAATCGAATGAAGAAGCAATTACTGTAATTCTTGAAGCTATTGAAAAAGTTGGTTTGAAAGCAGGAAAAGATATCTTCATCGCGCTCGATCCTGCGGCAAGTGAAATGTGGGACAATGAAAAAAAATCTTACTTCTTCTTTAAGTCGGATAAATCTTATATGACTCCCGAGAAGATGGTGGATTATTGGGCAAACTGGGTAAAACAATATCCAATTATTTCTCTCGAAGATGGTATGGCGGAATTTGATTGGGATGGGTGGAAATTACTCACCGATAAAGTCGGAAGCAAAATTCAATTAGTAGGCGATGATCTCTTTGTTACCAATACAGATTATTTGTCAAAAGGAATTGAGAAAGGTGTTGCAAATTCAATCTTGATAAAAGTAAATCAAATTGGAACTCTAACAGAAACACTCGATGCAATTGAAATGGCAAAACGAGCAAGTTATACAGCCGTTATGTCTCATCGTTCAGGTGAAACTGAAGATACAACTATTGCCGACCTTGCTGTTGCAACAAATTGCGGACAAATTAAAACCGGTTCTGCCAGCAGAACAGATCGAATTGCAAAATACAATCAGTTGATCAGAATCGAAGAAGAATTAGATACAACCGCAATTTTCCCGGGAATTGGAGCAATTAATTATACCGGTCAATAAATTAGAACATATTAAATCAGGAAGAGGCTCATTCAAAAGATTGTTTGTCATCACGAGTCCCGATCTTGCCTGGCGGCAGACAGGTTCATCGGGACGAAGTGATCTCATTTTTTTGATAAAACAAAAGATTGCCTGCTTGGCGGCAGAGCGCGTTGCACAACTCTTTCTTCGTGCAGCTTCGATCCTTCTTCGTGTAACAAAAAATCCTTTCACGAAGTACCACGAAGGTTTTTTCACGAAGGGACACGAAGTAAATCGTAATTCTTTAGTTCTGCAACTTATACGGCAGACAGGCTTTGTCGTAAACCTGCTTCGATAGGCAGGCTCCTCGCAATGACTGTCTATCTGATTTTTGAAGACAGCCTCTTTGTGTCTTACTGATTATTTTCAATTCATTTTCTTTTTGAGGTTTTTATGCCAAAGCATACAATCAAAATAATTAACGAATTAATCAAAAAAAACAAAATTGAATTTATTGATTTAAAATCGATCGACCTTTCGGGCAGACTTCACCACATCTCACTTCCGGTATCCGATAACATAATGACAAAACTCACTACCGAGGGAGTTGGGTTCGACGGTTCAAGTTTTGGTTTCCGCAAAGTTGAAAACAGTGATATGATAATGATTCCCGATTTAGATACAGCAGTAATAGATTTATTCCGCGATGCACCAACCTTAAGTTTTTATTCAAATATTGTTTTAACCGACGAGAAACATACCCGCTTTACTCAAGATGGAAGATATCTTGCTGCTAAAGCTGAAGCACTTCTTAAAAAACTGACCGGTGCCGATAAATCTTGGTGGGGACCTGAGTTTGAATTTTACATCTTCTCAAAAGTTGAGTACGATACACGCACTGCCACTTCATACTATAAAGTTGAACATGCAGAAGAATTTTACAAACGGGCTTATCATGCTGCAAATCCATTTGATATCTATGACGATTTTCGTGACGAAGCATGTAAACTTTTACAAAAGTTCGGAATAAAAATTAAATATCATCATCATGAGGTTGGTGAACGCGGTCAGCAGGAAATAGAAACCTATTTTAGCGATCTCTTAACAACCGCAGATAATATTATCACGGCTAAATATGTTCTTTTTAATCTTGCACGACAGAAAGATTTATCACTTACATTTATGCCCAAGCCGATGTACCAGCAAGCCGGCAACGGATTGCATCTGCATCTCTATCTTACAAAGAAAGGGAAGAATGCATTCTATAAAAAAGGCGAATATGGAAACATTAATGAACTTGGCAGATTTTTTATCGGCGGATTGTTAAAACATGGGTCTGCTCTTTCAGCTTTTACAAATCCTAGCACAAATTCTTATAAACGATTGGTTCCGGGTTTTGAAGCCCCTGTTGCACTCACTTATGGAAAAGGCAACAGAGCATCTGCAATTCGAATTCCAAGCTATGTATGTAATCCTGATGAAACACGTTTTGAATATCGGCCGCCTGATGCTACAATTAACCCGCACTTATGTTTGACTGCAATGCTGCTTGCAGGCATCGATGGCGTTGTGAATAAAATTGATCCGGTCAAAGAGGGGTTTGGCCCTTACGATAAAAATTTTTTAGACGAAGAGCACAAAGATAAAATACATTTTCTGCCAAGAAATTTAGAAGAAGCGCTCGATGCACTTCAGGCAGATAATGATTTCTTGAAACGCGGAGATATTTTTGACGACGCGTTACTTCAACAGTGGGTAAAACTGAAAGAGGATGAAATTCATGCAATTGGCACTATGCCTCATCCGTTCGAGTATAAAATGTATTACACGCTCTAGTCAATTGGCTAAAGCAATCCCGATGATGTTGGAATTAGTGAAGTTCAAAAAGTGAAAATACTCGTTATCAATACAAAATTTATAGGAGATTTAATTCTCTCAACGCCGGGTCTTGCGGCTTTGAGGAAAAAAAATCCAAATGCGGAAATTGTCCTGATGACTAGGAAGGGATACGAAGCAACATTAAAAAACAATCCAAACATTAACCGGATTATTCCATTCGATTTTAAAATCAAAAAAAAGAATTTAATAAAACGAGTTGTAGATGAGATCAATTTTGTACAATCAATCCGTTCGGAAAGATTTGATGCTGTAATTTCTCTTCACCCCGGGGATAGAATAGCATTCCTAACTTGGTTTAGCGGGGCTAAAGTTAGAATTGCACCCCGCAAACAACCATTCAATTTTCTGTTTAATGTTTTGGTTGATGTTGAAGAAGACTCAATCAGCTACTTGGAATACTATAACAAACTGATTTCCGCTTTCACAAATGAACCGGTTGGTGGTAAAACAGATTTTTTTATTTCTACAGAAGAAAAAAATTGGGCTGATGAATTTCTAAGTAACAACAATGTCACTTCGGACGATTTATTAATAGGAATGCATCCGGGTGCAAGCGAGCAGACCAAAATTTGGCCTTCGCAATATTTTGCAGAATTAATCAAACGGTTTCCGCCTGTGGAAAAGATCAAAATTCTCCTTATAGCCGGACCCAAGGAAGAAGAGATTGTTAAAAAGATTCATGAAGAGATTGATACTAAGAGTCTGTTCATCTACCAATCTGAAAATATCAACCATACAGCGGCGTTGATTAAAAAATGCAAACTCTTCATTTCAAATGATACAGGAACGCGGCACTTATCGGTTGCTCTTAAAACTCCGGTAATTGCATTAATGCCGGATGACAATCAACAATGTTGGAATTTTTATGATGATTCGGATAATCATTTCGTTTTAAAAGGAAAGCGAGAATTCCCGGAAGGGAAAATTCCTTTTCTTGGTTCTATTTCAGTAGAGACTGTTTTTAACAAGGTGCGAGAGATTCTAAAACGATGACAAATCATGCCGTTAAAAATATTTTGATTGTTAAGTGGGGTGCACTTGGCGATTTGATAATGGCAACATCAACCATCAAAGCAGTAAGAGAAAATTTCCCCGATGCTAAGATCACTATGTTTTCCAATAATTTGATGAATGAAATTTTACCGCAAGGATTTATCGTTGATGAATATGTCTTTCTGAAAAAGAGCGGGCGTTATGTTGATGAGTCATTTTTCAAACAACTCGTTAAAATTTGGAAATTGAGAAAGAGAAAATTTGATCTCGCTATTGATCTTAAGTGGAAATCCGAACGGGCTTCAGTTTTAACGTATTTGAGCGGGGCAAAAATTAGAGTAGGATATTGGGAAAAATTTTCTAATAAATGTTATTCACATTCAATCAAACATCCTATCGGGGGTTATCATGAGGTTCAGAGAAATCTTGATGTTATAAGACAGATCGGACTAAAAGTAAAGGAAGAAAATCCTTTATTATATATTTCTGAAGCAGATAAAAAAAATGCCGAGGATTTTTTTGCATTAAATTCCTTAAATGGAAACAAAACAATTTGTATCCATCCGGGCGCTAGTAAAACCAATAGAGCATGGCTACCGGAAAGATATATCGAGCTGTCGAAAAAGCTAATTGCTGAATTTAATGTGAAGATTCTGATTACATGGGGATCAAATGAATTAACTCTTGCACAAAACATTGTTGATTCAATTGGTAATAATGCAATTCTTTCACCTCAGACAAAATCGATTGCTCAGCTCGGAGCAATAATAAAGCATTGCGGGTTATTCATCTCTGTGTGTACAGGTCCAATGAACGTAGCTAATGCTGTTAATACTCCAATTGTTGCCCTATTAGGTTCAACGGATCCACTCGATTGGTCACCGTTTGGAGAAATTCACCGAACAATCAAATCGCCTTATCTTCTTCCGGAATATACTGATGAAGATGAACGACTGGCACTTGATGCTATTTCAGGTGAGAATGTGTTCAATGTTGTGGAAACAAGATGGAGGGAACTTCAAAGGGAATGAATCATGCAATGTAGCACTGTCTGTTGAGGACTCGGTGCTTAAAATTTTTATAAATGAGGCGTATCTAAAAAGGTCAATTTCGATCTTTTGAATTGTGAATTTTAACTATAATCAAAACTATTTCTTAACATAGGTACCTTTTTAGAGGAGACTCATAAATATTAATCAACAACAAAATTTTTGAATATGCCTTTAATTGGAGAAATAGCCGCGCTCGCTACTGCAATACTATGGTCGGGTACTTCCATCGTTTTTACAGAAGCTTCAATAAGAGTGGGACCGATCTATGTTAATGTAACACGTATGTTCATGGCATTGACATATCTGACAATCACACTTCTCATAATGAATGTCAAAATAGATCTTTCGTTCAGTCAAGTTTCTAATCTGGCAGTCAGTGGTTTTGCAGGATTGGTAATTGGAGATACATTTTTATTTAAAGCGTTCAGAAGTATTGGTGCAAGATTAAGTATGTTGGTAATGGCACTGGTTCCCCCAATGTCTGCTTTGATGGCTTTCATTTTTCTGGGTGAACGTCTTTCTCTTCCTGGAATTGTTGGAATAATAATCACGGTATCCGGAATTGCACTCGTGATCTTAAAAAGGGAAGAGAAGCCGACTTCAAAATATAAAATTGATTCTACCGGAATTATCTATGCTTTAATCGGGGCTGCGGGTCAAGCAGTGGGATTGATCTTTGCCAAGAACGCTTTCAATGAAGGTGAGATGAGCGGCTTTCTGGCAAGCTTTGTCAGAATTGCTTTTGCAATATTGATTATTTATCCACTTGCTCTTCTTACAAACCGCTACAAAAATCCTATCCAAATCTATATGAATGACAAACGAGCTTTAATGTTTACAGCAATTGGCTCTGTAATTGGTCCCTATCTTGGTATCACTTTCAGTATGGTTGCAATTTCACATGCAAAAGTTGGAATCGCCTCAACAATTATGGCAACCGTTCCTATTATTATGCTTCCGATGATCCGTTATTATTATAAAGAAAAACTTTCGTGGGTTTCTATAATTGGGGCGTGTATTGCAGTTTCCGGAATTTCCATTTTGTTCTTATTCTAATTCACAGCTCTTCTAAGAGATCTCAATGATTAAGTATGATTGTAAACTTAGATCCGCCGATCGATTCAATCTTTAGTGTGCCGTTAATCTGATGAGTTAAATTGCTTACCAATTTCAATCCAAGTGACTCACTCTTGTCGATATCAAAATCTTGTGGCAAGCCAATACCATTGTCGGTAACCTCAAATACAAAATGATTCTCAATGTTCTTCGATTTTATAGAAATTATTTTTCTATCTGAGCGTTCATCATTAAATGCGTACTTATAAACATTAGACAGCAGTTCGTTGAGAATAAGTCCGAGCGGAATTGCGGTATCAATTGCCAGGAATATATCTTCGAGATCGAACTTGAATTCCAAATTATTGCTTTTGCCTCTGTATGTTTGATGAACATACGAGGTCAGATTTCGCAGATATTCACTGAAATTAATTTTGGATAATTCTTTGGATTGATACAATTTTTCATGAACAAGTGCCATCGATTTAATTCTGTTCTGGCTATCCTGAAAAATTAATAAGTGTTCTTCATCCTCTATTTTGCATGATTGCAGAAACAAAAGACTCGAAATTATTTGAAGATTGTTTTTTACTCTATGATGAATTTCTTTTATGAGAACATCTTTTTCTTCAATTGAATTCTTTAGTGAGACTTCAATTTTTTTCCGTTCGGAAATTTCATGTATCAGAGCCTCGTTGGTATCTGCCAAAGCCGCAGTTCTTTCGTCTACTCTACTTTCAAGTTCATCTCTAGAAATTCTCAACGATTCTGTCATCTTATTGAAAGAGACTGCCAGACTCTGCAGTTCATCGCTGGTGTTAAGAAATGCCTTTGCAGTTAAATCTCCCTCTGTAATTCGCTTTGTGGTGCGGTCTAAAATTCTAATTGGTTTGGTGAGTTTTTTTGCAAATGCCAGCGAGATAATAAATCCTACTATCGCCAAAACCAGTGTCAACCATGCAGTATTTGACCTTACTCTGCCAATGCTCTCTTTGTATTTGTCCAATGAGAGACCGATATGTATCCAACCCCAATTGACACCGGAGAAAGTAATTCTTGTTGATTTATGAAACACATCCTTCTGGGCAAGTTCGCTTTCCATGATCTTGCCTTCATTCTCGGAGCTGTCTGGTAACCACATCCCATTGAGTTTCGTCTCCTCCCATTTGTTAGGTGTATGAATCAAGGAATAACCGTCATTACGCGTTATAGCAAGATACAATATCGACTTGCTATTGCTTACAAGCTGAAGACACTGTTCAACTATAGATCCATAATCCTCTGTAATGAGCGCAGATTTGTTGGCATGAAGTATAGAGGAAGTGATATTGATCGATTCATCTTCCATCCGTTCGATTAATGTATCTCTCTGAAACGGAAATGTGATGATAACGAAGATCAAAATTGTTAAGAGTATTATTCCCCAAACCCAGAGTGCAGTACGCCAGACTATCTTTTGATGAGTTAAGAATGAATATATTTTTTTCGATTGTTTTACCATCACTCCCTGTCTTGGTTATAAAGTATTATCGATTTACTTTTTATTTTTTTAAAGTATCTGTTATATTCCTCTATCAACTGTTTGGTGGGAAGAAGTTCTCTCACAGAAATATCAACTAGTCTTTTTATTTTGAATACATTAAGAATACTTTTTCCCTCGGTTGTTGCCTGTATGTTTTTAGTAACATCGAAGAGAGGATATAAAACTTCAACTGAAGCCGCCACCGTTTGTTTATCTGCAAGCTCAACATTTTGCAGAGGTATTGCCATGGCGCCCGGTACTATTGAAAATGTTCCTAAATTTATTGGTGGAATTTGTATGCTCATTTCGGGGAAGATGAAATTCGGGTTTTGATCCATCAAAGAATATGAAGCTGTGAAATCAATTTTTGGATAGGCCCCGGACTTAGCTTGTCTTAGTTGCGCTTCCGCTGCTTTTAATTCGTAGGAGGATGCTGTTCTCGAAACATTATTCTTTAGTGTTGCCTCGATGCATTGGTCCAGAGTCAATCTTAATTCTTTTTGGACATTTTGTTCCTGCCCAAAAGTTTTTATTTGCGGTATAACTGTTGTGATTCCCAAAATCATCACTGCACAAAATATTTTCTTGACCATTATTGCTCCAGTATTAATTGTAAAAAGAGAAAACACATCTTAAAAACAAAGTTGTGCCGCTGAGAAATTCAACGAATCCTTATTTATTATCGCAGATTAATCCAAATTCTTTATCTCAATGGAAAGTTTTGTAACTATAGATTTGAAATGATAATCATTCGATATAATGTAGAGCGATCTGATTTTCTTTTAGGAATCCGTGCGTGGTTAGCAATGCAATTCGTGTGGCTTCTTCGAAAGGAAATCCATATGAGCCGCTACTAATTGAAGGAAAGGCAATCGATGATAGAGAATTTTCTGACGCAAGGAAGAGAGAGTTCTTATAGAAACTGGCAAGAAGTTGATTTTCGTTATGAGTATCCCAGCGCCAGACTGGTCTCACCGTATGAATAACATACTTTGCCGGAAGATTACATACCGTGGTGATTTTAGCTTCACCAGTTTTAGATCCTCCTACAGTTTTGCACCCCTCCAAAAGATATTACCCAGCAGCCTGGCGAATTGTACCATCAACACCTCCCCCGCCCGGCAGAAAATTCAACCCGAAGAGAGTAAAAGAGGAAGGGAGAAACTTTGATAATTCCATTCGAGATTGTCTTATGATATTTCTTATTCTCAACTTGAAACGCTTTTCATTCCTCTGAAGTGTGAATATTGTAAAAAAATCAATCTAATTCTTTGGCACCTTAGTTGAATTTATTAATGATCTAAATTCAGAGAAGCGATGGAATTAGTAGATATTATTTCTGATATATTACTTTATGGTGGCGGTCTGCTGGCTCTTGTGATAGTGATCTCATTTGTTCTATCAAAAACAAAGACTGAAGAGGAACCTATTATTTCGCATCAGGGTTCTCCTTACAAATCCCAACAAATAAATCATCTGCAAAAAGTAAATAATGAGCAAGGTGTATTGAGGAAAAATCAAACAATTGCCTATCCGCAAATTTTCCGGCTCGAACATTTCAAGCCAAAAGAAATAAAAATCATCCGAAAATCTACCGTAACAAAAAGAGACTCACAAGAAACATTGAGGTTCGATCCTAAACATCCTACACGAACTGATGGGAACGGAATTCGCTACACAATTGTAAATGAGAATCTGAAAAAAAAGAGTTTAAGTGCCTCCAACTTTTACTTCTAAGCATTAATTCTCACCGCTATTAAAATCCTTTCATATTCAATAGACTAAATATATAATTCATCTTTTTACGTAACCCTAGTACAACTACTAAACTTTTTCGTCTAAAACGCCTAAAAATGTTTAAATTAATTTACTTACCACACTTGGACTAAATCTTTGTTGGAGTGATTTGAATAAAATCATCGATGAATTAACTCCCAGTAGTATTCAATTACGAAGAGAGTCGCGAGATCAACTGTTCTCATTGATATGCGGTAATCAAAAAAGTCATAGAAAAATCTTCGAAATCCAAAACATATTCGAAACAAATACATACCACCAAAATTCTGCTTTCGCTTAAATACCTCCATGGCTACAACTTTTCTGACGATTGTAACTTCATATCTTTTTCCCAACTTTTTTTATCATATTTCGTAAGTAAAAAAAATATTTTATGAAATAATTCGAAAATAGTGGATTCTTCTTTCGAAGAATGCTTAAACGTGGAGAATGATATGATAAAATTTTCTCAATGTGTTAATTCAATGCGGACGTCAGAGATTCGAGACTTGATGAGCGTAGCTATGAGACCGGACATCATTTCGTTTGCCGGCGGTATGCCGAATAATGATTTATTCCCGGTTAAAGAAATTGATGAGATCTATAATGGACTTGACGACAAAACAAAAAAAATTGGATTTCAATATGGACCTACTCCCGGTTATCCTCCTCTACTCGAATCTCTCAAAGAATATTTAAGAGGTAAGAACTTGCCGGTTGATACTAACGATTTAATAATCACTGCCGGGTCTTTGCAAGCACTTAATATTATCACAAAACTTTTTATGAACCCGGGCGATACCGTAATTACCGAGAACCCATGTTTCATTGGCGGTTCGGCAGTATTTAAATCTTATCAAGCAAATATTGTTAGTGCGTCTCTTGATTCTGATGGAATAGTAATGAGTGAATTAAAGAACTTAATGGAAGGTGAAGGGAAAAATGCCAAGCTGCTTTATCTTTCTCCTTGCTTTCATAATCCGGCTGGAATTGTTTACAGCAAAAAAAGAAAAGAAGAGTTGTTAAAATATCTTGTTGGGAAAGAGATCATTCTTGTTGAAGATGATCCTTACAACGAGCTTTATTTTGAAGATAGCTACAAAGAATTAACAGTGCCCATGAAAACTATTCAACCCGAACCGGTACCAATTTGTTATACCGGTTCATTCTCAAAAATTCTTGGACCTGGAATGCGTCTTGGATGGTTGCTTGCATCACCGGAAATAATTAATAAAGCACAATTAACAAAACAATCCATGGATGCATGCTCATCTACTTTTACACAAGTGCTTGCGGATCAGTTTTTAAGGCAAGGTAAATTACAACCTTATGTTGCTGGTTTACGAATAACATATGCTAGACGAATGAAAATTATGAATGATAGTTTAATAAAAAATATGCCGCCGGAAGCTAAATGGATTGTCCCTAAAGGTGGCTTCTATATTTGGATTACTCTACCTGAACATATTGACACTTTAGAAATATTAAAAGAATCGATGAGTAAAGGGGCAATTTTTGTAATTGGAAAAACCTTTGATCCAAAGGGAGTTAAAAATAATTGTCTTAGATTGTCATTCTCTAACACTCCTGAAAACGAAATTGAAAGGGGAGTAATAATTATTGCTGAAGCTTTGAAGGCGAGATTATAAAATTGTAGCGGCTATCTCAAAAGATTGTTTGTCATCACGAGCCCCGATTCATCGCATAGGCGTCAACCTAATTTTATGATTTTTTAGATTACTGTATGATATGAACTGTAAAAATATGCGAAAACAGACTTCCTTAAGCACTTTTTGTTAGTATTACCTTGTTTTTGACATGTTTGTTCTTTTTCTAATTGAAACCAATATATTATCCCTAAAGGGATTTTCATTGTAGGTGGTATTTATTGCTATAAATATTTCATCCCTAACGGGATTAGCAATATAAAATCCCAGAGGGATTAGATATTTATAGAAAAAATGGACAAAAAAAAGAATGAAATCCCTTTAGGGATGTGATATAAAACCGATATTTTGTTATATGAACGAAGCAATTGTTCAAATTTCTGTTGGAGAATTTTTTATTAAGTTGACGCCTATGCGATGAATCGGGACGAAGTGATCTCATTTTTTTATAAAACAAGAGATTGCTTCGTCGTAAACTCCTCGCAATGACTGTCTATCTGACTTTTGAGACTGCCTCTTAAAATTACTTCGTCACGAAAGCAGATTCCAATCCTGCTTTGAGTGCTGAAAGATTCATCTTCACCACATTCTCTCCCTTACCTCCAAATAATGTTCGAATGCCACCTTCAAGATTATCATAAGGAATATCTAGATATGTTGATGCAGCTCCAAGCAGCACTACGTTCGAAGATTTCGGAGAGTTGATTTTTTTTGCAATCTCATCTACATTGATTGCTACCACATTTTTATATGAACGGATTTGGTTCAATAGTGATTCCAAATCCGGATAGTTTGGAATATTTACGAACGGTGTTGTGTTTGTTATGATCCACCCGGCTTCTGAGAGATAAGGTAAATATCGCAGCGACTCCATCGGCTCGACAGATAAAATCAGATCGGCTTCACCAAATGGAATTAGATCTGAAGCGATTTCTTCTGAAGAAATTCTTAAATGAGATTGAACCGCACCGCCACGCTGGCTCATTCCGTGCACTTCTGCTTGCTTAACAAAGAGACCTTTGTCAACAGCTGCAAATCCGATGATCGCTGCTATGGAAAGTATTCCCTGTCCACCTACTCCCGATAAAATAATATCTTTTTTCATGGCTCTATTTCTTAATTGATTAGCAAAATGGTTGAGAAAAAAACTAAGTCTTTACAGTTTTCTTCTTTCGAGTTACTGTTTGAATACACTCACGCTCGGCAATAATTACTGAAACACCCTTATATGCTATTTCCTCTTTTAAAATCTCTACCATCGCTTTATGATTTTTTTTCAATGGTAAAAGAACCCTAACGTGTTCGGGTTCAACACCAATGCCCAAACAAATTTCTTTTATCCTTCCTGTGGCGGAGGATTCCTGACCACCAGTCATTGCAACTGCAGAGTTATCGGAAATAATTACTGTGATAGGGGAATTTTCATTCACTGCATCTAATAAACCTGTGATGCCGGAATGTGTAAATGTGGAATCCCCAATGACCGCAACGGAAGGGATGAGCCCCGCATCGGCAGCGCCTTTTGCCATTGTAATAGATGCACCCATATCAACACATGAATTTATTGAGTTGAACGGGGGAAGTGCGCCTAAAGTATAACAACCGATATCCGAAAAAACTCTTTTCTCACCAAAATATTTCATCGCTTCATTTAATGCATTATAAACATCTATGTGACTGCAACCGTTGCATAATTCCGGTGGTCTGTTGACAACTATTGCCGGGACCGGTAATCCTTCTTTGGTTGGAAACCCCAATGCCTTCGCAATAATTGTCGGATTTAATTCGCCGTCTCTTGGTAATGTTCCATCCAATCTTCCATGGATCTTCTTGCCCGTATTGAAAAATCCTTTTAATGATTCTTCAACCAGCGGATATCCATCTTCAAGTACCAATAACTTTTCACATTGAGAGTTAATTTTTTCGATCATTGTTTTAGGAATTGGATATTGACCGATTTTGACTACCGGATGAGAACAAAGATGATTTAGATAATTTTCAATTAGATAGTTGTAAGCAATTCCACATGCAATTATTCCAAGCGATTTATCCGTGCCATCAAAATATTTATTAAAGGAAGAAGATTCAGATTCTTTTTCAAAATTATTTTGATTATCCAAAAGCATTTTATAACGTCTTCTTGCATTTGCCGGAAGCAAAACAAATTGTGTTGGGTCTTCCGGTAAAGAAATAGAATTCTCTTCAATTAATTCTTTTGTTTCTACTCCATAACGCGAATGCGAAAGTCGAGTGGTTATTCTTATTAATACCGGAGTCTTTAATTTTTCAGAAAGAAGAAATCCTTCGCGAGCCATATCATAAGCTTCTTGCTGGTTTGAAGGTTCGAATATCGGAATCATTGCAAACTTGCCGAAGAATCTTGAGTCCTGTTCATTCTGTGATGAGTGCATCGAAGGATCATCGGCAACTGTAATCAATACGCCGCCGTTTATTCCGGTAATAGCTGAGTTCATGAAAGGATCCGCTGCTACATTTAACCCAACATGTTTCATGCAAACCATGGCGCGCTTGCCTGCGTAAGACATTCCAAGCCCAGACTCCATTGCTGTCTTTTCATTAACGGACCATTGGCTGTGTATTTTTCTGCTCGATGCCAGTTTCGATTTTTGCACGTACTCTGCAATTTCTGTTGAAGGAGTTCCCGGATAAGCATATATACCGGACATCCCGCCGTCCATTGCTCCTTGTGCAATTGCTTCAGCACCTAATAATAATTTCTTCATTGCAGCCCTGAAATATTATTCGAAATCATTTATTTGATAAAATCTTTCATCGAAAAATTACTGCTTGTACCTTATCCCTGCAAGAAAAATAGATTTTAATCTTTCTAACTTTCCTTTGATTAAAGATTACTCCTTACGTATTTTTGTTCCGAAATTATAAACGAACTATGTGGTAAGATTAAATGAAAATTTGTGATATTCTTAGAGTAGAAAAAATTATCTCTTCTCTGCAAGGAACAACAAAAACTGAAGTGCTCAATGAATTGCTTGATCTCTTCAAAGACGATGAGCGAGTTAATAATCTTGAAGGCATGAGTAATGCGGTTCATGAAAGAGAAAAAATTATGTCCACAGGTGTGGGTAAAGGATTTGCCATTCCTCACGCAAAGACGAACTGTGTAAACGAAATTGTTGCTGCATTTGGTAAACTGGAAAAACCTCTCGACTTTCAAGCCCTGGATGAACAACCGGTGAATATTATTTTCCTATTAGTTGGTAAAGAAAATTTGGTAGGACCTCACATTAAACTTCTCAGCCGTATTTCGCGTATGATGAATAAAGATGAATTCCGGGAAAGTTTAGCTAACGCAAAAACTCCGAAAGAAATCTATTCATTGTTTGAAGAAGAAGAGAGACAATATTTTGAAGCTGTCTAATTATGATTAAAGCCGTAACCGGAACCCGCGACATTCTTCCGACTGATATTCCTAAATGGAATTACTTACAATCCATTGTTCAATCGGTTTTTTCTAATTTCAACTACAAAGAAATCCGTACTCCAATTTTTGAAGAGACAACTTTATTTGCACGCGGAATAGGTGAAGCGACCGATATCGTTGGTAAAGAGATGTACACATTTCTCGATCGAAGCGGTGAGAGCATTACGCTAAGACCTGAAATGACTGCCGGAGTTGTTCGCGCATTAATTGAACATTCGCTGGATAAAAAACAAAACCTGAATAAACTGTTTTACATTGGACCAATGTTCCGTCAAGAGCGTCCGCAAGCCGGAAGATTCCGCCAGTTTCATCAATTCGGTGCAGAAGCTCTCGGTAGTAATGACCCTCTGCTCGATGCTGAAATAATTATCATGGCTTATGATATTTTTGCTCAACTTGGTTTGAAAAAATTGTTGGTGAAGATTAATTCACTCGGGGTTCCATCATCTAGAGAAAGTTATAAAAATGTTTTGAGGCAGTACATAGAACCGCATTTCGAAAAACTTACAGCAGAAAGCAAAAAAAGATTTGAAACAAACATTCTGCGCCTCTTCGATAGCAAAGAAGATAATGATCGAAAGATAATGGAGAACGCACCACTGTTAATCGAATATCTTGATGAAGAAAGTCTTCAACACTTCGAGAAAGTAAAACAAGCACTCCTTGCTTCACATATTCCATTCGAGATAGATGCACGTCTGGTTAGAGGATTAGATTACTACACTCACACAACATTTGAGGTTGTTAGCGGAAGCGTTGGCTCTCAAAGCGCATTGTGCGGCGGTGGAAGATATAACTTGCTGGTCAAAGAACTCGGCGGCGGAGATATACCCGGTGTTGGTTACGCTGCGGGAATAGAAAGAATTTTACTTGCGTGCGAAAATGAAAAATCATTTTCTATTGATGAGGAGAAAATTGATCTTTTCCTCGTTACAATTGAAAAAGGATTGGAAAGTTTTGCATATCAAACCGCGGTAAATTTTAGAAGAAAAGGTTTAACTGTTGATTTGGATTACCTGAATCGAAGTGTTAAAGCACAAATGCGCGAAGCGAATAGGACGAATGCAAAGTATGTTTTATTTATCGGCGGTGATGAATTTACCCGCGGCGAAGTTGTTCTAAAAAATATGAGTAACGGTGAACAGAAAGTTTTTAATAAAGGTGATAATGAGAAGATCTTTTTGACTATCAAGGAGAATTGATTGTCTCTAAAAAAACCTACAAGCATTCCTAAAATTCCTAAGACGAGAAAGAAGAAAGCAGATACTGCGCTCTCGGCAATGCCAACAAAAAAACCGGATAAAATTGAGTATCTCTGTAAAGCATATTATAAGTATGATGATGTCGCCAGAAAACAATACTCCGTCTTTGCCATCGAGACGCTGGTGGAGTTCACAAGTTTTGCATATGAAGTTTCTGTTGATATAATCCAGGAGAAGAATGTTATCAATTTTATCTTGATGGGTTTAAAAGCTAAAATGAATGTTGTACCTCTCGTTCAACCGGCAAGAACCGAATTACTATTTCAAGATCTCGTTGGTGATTACATAATTAATGTTGTAAAACAGGATGGTGCAATTAACACTGGCGAATATCACTTCAATTTTTATAAAAAAGAAATTTTATTAACGAAGCAATACAAACCAAAAAAGAAAAACAACCGTCTCTTCTGCCAATTTAAAGTTGCCGAAGAAGAATTTACATTTTCAGAGAAGTAATTAACTGTCATTCCGGACAAACGAGCGGAGCGAGTGCGATCCGGAATCTATATTGATTCAATATGCAAAAAATCTATGGTAGAAAACCGGTACTTGAAGCGCTCAAATCCGATGCGGAGATTGAAGTAGTCTATGTTGCCTTTGGTCAACATGGAGATATTATCAATCAAATAATGTCTGCCGCAAAGAAGCGAGGTGTTAAGACCACTCAACTCGCAACACAGAAGTATGATGCGCTTACCGAAGGACAAAATGCGCAAGGTGTGGTTGCTCTCAAGAGCACACAAAAATATTTTGAACTCGGTGAGCTGATAAAGAAATCAAAAGAGTCTGCATTACCGTTGCTGCTTCTTCTCGATTCAATACAAGACACGCATAATCTTGGTGCAATTTTGCGCTCTGCTGAATGTGCGGGGGTTGATGGAGTTATTATTACCACAAATCAAAGCGCACCGATTAATGAAATTGTAGAAAAAATTTCTGCCGGTGCCGTTTCTCATTTAAGAATATGCAAAGTGAATAATCTTGTTCGCACAATTGAAGACTTGAAAAAAAATGGATTTTGGATTGTAGGAACTCATATCAGCGGAGAGAAAAATTACAACCAGCTTGATTACAAAATGCCCGTCGCGCTTGTTATGGGGAATGAAGAAAAAGGTATCCGCAAACTTGTCTCAGAAAATTGCGACTTCCTCGTTAAGATTCCGATGAAAGGAAAAATTGACTCGCTCAATGTTTCCGTTTCCACAGGTGTTTTGTTGTTTGAAATACTACGGCAACGAAATATTAGCTTACTTGAAGAAATAACAGACTAAAACGTGGGAGATGTTAAAATGTTACGTCATTTAATCAGTTTCATTATACTATTAGTCGTAATTCCTTCAATTATCTTTTCACAAAAACAATCACCCCAGCATTTTGAAACCGACGCGCAAGAATTAATTAGACTCACTTTCAATTCTCAATTTGATGAAGCTTATAAAATAGCTGACGATCATTTAGCCAAAGAACCGCAAGCCCTTACCTGGAAATATTTTAGCGCAATGATTCTTTTTCGGCAGGCGCTATATCAAATTTATTTGGCAGGTACGTATGGTAGAGATGAATATAAGACTCAAGCTAAAGTGTTGTTTGACAGGTCAAATGACGAACTAATTGAATCAGCAAGGATTGGAGAGAAGCTAATTGAAAAAAATCCTCGAGACACGCTCGCTCTATTTTTTACGGGGGCTGTTTATGGGTACATGGGTATGTATCTTACAATAGATGGAGATATGTTCAAGGCTGCATCAATTGGTAGGAAAGGAATGGACTATCATGAAAAATTGATTAAGATGTATCCAAATTGGAATGATGTCTATTATAGTGAAGGAGTATTCAATTATTATGCAAGCAATGTTCCCTGGTGGTTAAAGCCAATTCTTTGGATTTTAGGAAAGAGTGGAACAGAATCA
>CAYVBQ010000005.1:21185-130074 GCA_964449775.1 uncultured Melioribacter sp.
TCCCTGGTGGTTAAAGCCAATTCTTTGGATTTTAGGAAAGAGTGGAACAGAATCAAAAGCGGAAGAGAACTTAAAAAAAGTTGCCGATAATGGTAATTATGCAAAATATGCTGCCATGGAGTATCTGATGCAACTTTATTTGCGACAAGAAAAGTTTGACCAGGCTATTAAACTTTGTGATAGACTTGGGAAGGAATTTCCAAATAGTCGTTTCAGATACAAGAGAATGATTTCATGGTCTTATTCTGGCGACGATAATAGAAAAAGGAGATCGGAATTTCTGCGAAATGAAATAGAACATGCAAAAAAAGAAGAGCTTTCCGAAATTAATAAAGTAGAAGTTGCATGGTCTTATTTAGATCTTGCTAATATTTATAGTGCAATGGGCGACCATTCAAAGAGCATTGCGGTATTTAATGAATTGATTGATAGTAAGTTGGTTCCCGGTACTGAATCATGGTCACGTCTTCGGTTGGCAGATGAGTATTCAAAACTCGGAAAGAGAAAAGAAGCCATTGATAATGCTAATTGGGTAGTGAATAACAGCACTGTAGAGATTCACAAAAAAATGGCTAAAGAAAAATTGGCCGAATTAAATACAAAATAAGATCAATACCCACACTCGTTGCAGAAAATTGCGATATCCTCGTTAAGATTCCAATGGTAGAGACTTGCGGGGCGAGTCTCTACACTAAATGTAAAGACGTTGCATGCAACGTCTCACCCTCACCAATGTAAAGACGAGGCATGCCTCGTCTCTACCAAACATATATTAAAAATCAAAAATATTTTCCGGTTTATTTTTTTCAAATTCCCACTTCAATGGATTCTGCTCAATATATTTTCTGATGTTGTACAACTCTTTTTCGTTACGGATGATTCTATCATAAAATCTTGACTGCCAAGAAAAATTGGGATAATTATTTTTATTTGCCCAACGTTTTACGGAACCTTTGAACTGATTTATGATTACCGATAATGAATTTCTTATAGGTTGACCAAATTGAGCGAATGAATCGTTTTGTAAAGACTCGCCGCGGCGAGTCTCTACGTTACTTAAAGACTTTGTTGGATTTAATATTATTATCCCATGAAAATGATTTGGCATAACGATGAAATAATCCAGATCTACATTTGTACGTAACAATTTTGTTTTCAACCATTCCGTTTCTACAACCATTCCTAAATCATTCAATATCATTTTTTCATTTTCAACTTTACCCAAATGATGGATATGATTTTTTGTGTTAACTGTAACATAATACCACCATGGAGTTGAATAATCCCACTCTTTAAGTCTGGCAGGTTCAATTCTAAAAATGTTTTTGTACTTTGTCATAATTATTAAACTACATTTAGTAAAACTCAAAATCAAAGAACATTCTCCATAATTTGGAACGATTTTGGACTAAAAATGGTTTTCCAATTATAATCTTGACTTTATTTTCCAGATAGAATAGGTTTGAACCCGTAAATAAACTGAAAGATGTAAAATGAATGATTTGAAAGAAATATCGCACCAATCTGATGATGAAGAGATAAAACCAGTTGAACAACTTAGCGACGATATGAAAGTATTAGATGATCTCACCAGTTCCGATTATAAATGGGGATTTGTTACCGATATCGAATCCGAGACTGCTGCAAAAGGTTTGAATGAAGATGTTGTTCGGATGATCTCGAAAAAGAAGAATGAACCGGAATGGATGACTGAATGGCGTTTGAAAGCATTCAGATATTGGTTGAAGATGGAAGAACCGAAGTGGCCAAATGTGCATTATCCAAAAATTGACTTTCAAAATATTAGTTACTACTCAGCGCCTGTTCAAAAACCGAAATTAAATTCGCTTAATGAAGTTGATCCTGAATTGTTAAAGACATTTGAAAAACTTGGTATTCCGCTCGAAGAGCAAAAACTTTTATCCGGTGTTGCCGTTGATGCAGTTTTCGATTCTGTCTCGGTAGCTACAACATTCAAAGCATCGCTAAATGAAAAAGGAATAATCTTCTGCTCTGTCTCCGAAGCGGTTAAAGAACATCCTGAACTTGTAAAAAAATATCTCGGCTCGGTTGTTCCATACACCGATAATTTCTACGCTGCATTGAATGCCGCTGTTTTTAGCGACGGCTCGTTTGTTTATATACCCAAGGGTGTACGATGCCCGATGGAACTATCAACATATTTTAGGATTAACTCTCAAGAGACCGGACAGTTTGAGCGAACTTTAATTATTGCTGAAGAAGGTGCGTATGTAAGTTATCTTGAAGGATGTACTGCACCTATAAGGGATACTAATCAATTACATGCGGCTGTTGTTGAACTTGTTGTGTTAGATAATGCCGAGATAAAATATTCAACGGTTCAGAATTGGTATCCAGGCGATAAAGAGGGCAAAGGCGGTATTTATAATTTTGTTACAAAGCGCGGCGCTTGCAGAGGAAAACATTCAAAAATTTCATGGACACAGGTTGAAACAGGTTCTGCCATAACCTGGAAATATCCAAGCTGTATTCTACAAGGTGATTATTCAATCGGGGAGTTTTATTCTGTTGCTGTAACCAATAACATGCAGCAGGCAGATACCGGTACAAAGATGATCCATTTGGGCAAACACACAAAGAGTACGGTTGTATCGAAGGGTATATCTGCGGGAAAGAGCAACAATTCGTACCGCGGGTTAATAAAAATTGGTAAGAACGCTGAGGGTGCGCGCAACTATACTCAATGTGATTCGATGTTAATGGGTGATAGGTGCGGCGCGCATACATTCCCATATATCGAAGTTGAAAATGATTCTGCAAAGGTTGAACACGAAGCAACCACATCAAAGATCGGTGAAGATCAAATTTTTTATCTGAACCAGCGCGGCATCGCAACCGAAGATGCGGTGAACATGATAGTGAATGGTTTTTGTAAAGAGGTATTTAAAGAACTGCCGATGGAGTTTGCAGTGGAAGCGCAGAAACTTCTTGCGATTTCATTGGAAGGAAGCGTTGGATAGATTTTGTAGCGCAGATATTCTATCTGCGCACTAACAGATTGAAAATCTGTTCTACAATTTTGAATTAATACAAAAGGGAAAAAATGTTATCAATCAAAAATCTACAAGCAAATGTAGAAGGTAAAGAAATTCTAAAGGGAATTAATCTTGAAATAAAAACCGGAGAAGTTCATGCTATCATGGGACCAAATGGTTCCGGGAAAAGCACACTTGCAAATGTACTGACCGGAAATAAAAGTTATGAAGTTACGGGCGGAGAAGTTTTATTCGAGGGAAAAAATCTTTTGGAGATGGATCCGGAAACGCGAGCCCGTGAAGGAATGTTTTTGGCTTTTCAATATCCAGTTGAAATTCCCGGTATAAGCAACGCAACATTCTTAAAAACCTCACTTAACGAAGTAAGAAAATACAAAGGCGAAGCGGAGCTTACACCTAAAGAATTCCTCGGAAAGATAAAAGAGAAAGCAAAAGTTCTTGGTCTGGATGAAACACTTATAAGCCGTTATGTAAATGTTGGTTTTTCCGGCGGAGAGAAGAAGCGCAACGAAATTTTTCAGATGCTGATGCTTGAACCGAAATTTGTTCTTCTTGATGAAACGGATTCCGGTCTGGATATTGACGCTTTGAAAATCGTCTCGAGCGGTGTGAATATTTACCGCAATCCCAACAACGCTTTCCTTGTAATAACTCACTATCAAAGATTGCTTGATTACATTGTTCCGGATTTTGTTCACGTACTTTCTAAAGGAAGAATTATCAAATCCGGCGGAAAAGAGTTAGCTCTCGAACTTGAAGAGAAAGGTTACGATTGGATAAAAACTGAAGAACTTGAAACAGAAAAAGCATGATCGGAGAAAAGATGAGTAATACAGAATCACAGAACAATATAGAATGGTACGTTTCTAATTTTAAGTTATTCGAAGAAAAGCTGAATGGGCAATCAAAATCATTTTTACATGAGATTCGCAAAGATGCGTTGAAACAATTGGCGGAGTTTGATTTCCCAACTAACAAAAATGAGGAATGGAAATACACAAATATTTCTCCGATACTAAAACACAATTTTATTCCGGCTATAAATACAATATTGCCCAAGTTCTCGAATAGCGAGATTAAAAAATTTCTTTTCAAAGATTTTGATTACCATCTTCTTGTTTTTGTGAATGGAATTTATTCGGAAGAATTGAGTGAAGTGGGAGAACTGCCGAAAGGTGTTGTTTTAGGAAGTCTAAATAAAATAGCTAAAGAAAATCCAAAGCTTATTGATGGATACATCAACAAACTCTCCAAAATTGATAACGCTTTCAACGCTCTGAATACAGCTTATGCGTCAGATGGTCTTGTTGTAATTGTACCGGACGGAAAGATCGTCGAGAAACCGATTCAAGTATTGTATCTGAATTCGAGCGGTAAGGAATTGGTTCTTGCAATGCCAAGAAATTTGATTATCGCAGGAAAGAATTCGGAAGTGAGTGTGTTTACAAACTATCGCGGTTACGGTGAAAAAGTTTATTTCAGCAATATCATCACTGAAGTATTTGTTGATGAATACGCAATTGTTGATCTCTGCAAAATTCAGAATGAAAACCTTGAATCATACCACATCGAGAAAGTTCAGGCACATCAAAAGAAGAACAGTGTCTTTAATCATTACAACGTAAACTTCGGCGGAGCGATTGTTCGTAACGATATAAACTCTGTACTGGATGCTGAACACATTGAAACGCACTACTACGGTTTGTATATGGCAAATGAAAAACAGCATATGGATAATCATACATTTATAGATCATGCCAAACCAAACTGCATGAGCAACGAAGTTTATAAAGGAATTTTGGACGATTATTCTCGTGGAGTGTTTAACGGAAAAATAATTGTTCGTCAAGACGCACAGAAGACAAATGCTTATCAGCAGAACAAAACAATCTTACTATCAAAGACAGCAACGATTGATACAAAACCACAGCTTGAAATTTTTGCCGACGATGTTAAGTGCTCTCATGGTGCAACTGTCGGGCATCTTGATGAAACTTCCGAGTTTTATATTCGTTCACGCGGTGTGCCGCAAGAGTTGGCAAAGTCAATGTTGATCCGCGCATTTGCCAATGACGTGGTTGAAACGATAAAGATAGAGCCGCTGAAAGAACAAATAAATCATATGATATTTGAACATTTGCATCGTGTTGAAATAGAAAATAAATAGCACACAGATTGAACAGATAAGACAGATTAAAACGGATAAATCTGTTTAGATCAGTTTGATCAGTTAAATCTGTGTCCCATTAGAGGGTGAACAGTGATAACTACAATTCAGGAAGTTAAACGAAAATTTGATGTTGAGGAGATCCGAAACGATTTTCCAATCTTAAAAAGATTAGTGAACGGTAAGCCGCTTGTTTATCTTGATAATGCCGCAACATCACAAAAACCACAAGCCGTCATTGACGCACTGACTCAATACTATACTTTTGATAATGCAAACATTCATCGCGGACTCTACTTCTTAAGCGAACTTGCAACCGAACAGTACGAGACAGCACGCCTCAAAGTAAAGGAGTTAATCAATGCTATGAGTGTTTCGGAAATTGTTTTTGTGCGTGGAGCGACAGAAGCTATAAATCTCGTTGCATCATCACTCTGCAAAGCCAAACACTTTAATGACGGCGATGAGGTTCTTATCTCCCATATGGAACATCATGCTAACATTGTTCCTTGGCAGTTAATGGGCGGCAGAAAAAAAATAAATTTGAAAGTAATTCCGATTACCGATGAGGGTGAACTTGATATGGATGCTTTCGAAAAAATGATAAATGAGAAGACAAAACTTGTCTCGGTTGTTCATATTTCAAATTCTCTTGGAACAGTTAATCCGGTAAAAAAAATTATTGAGATTGCTCACTCCCGCGGTGTGCCGGTTCTGCTTGATGGCGCACAGGCGGTTCCTCATTACAAGATTGATGTACAAGAACTGGATGCCGATTTCTATGTTTTCTCAGGTCATAAAATTTTTGGTCCAACCGGTATTGGAGTTCTCTACGGCAAAACGGAATTTTTAGAAATGATGCCACCTTATCAAGGCGGCGGAGATATGATTCGTACAGTTACATTTGAAAAGACCACTTTCGATGACATACCGCGCAAGTTTGAAGCCGGAACGCCGAACATCGCCGGTGGAATTGGACTTGGCGCGGCAATAGATTACCTGAATCAATTTGATCGGAACGATTTAATTGAGCACGAAAATTTCCTTCTTCAATATGGAACAGAGCAGCTTTTGCAGATTGAAGGATTGCGAATCATCGGAACTGCCAAGGAGAAAGCATCTGTAATATCATTTGTAATTGAAGGTATTCATCCATACGATATCGGAACAATTATTGACACGGATGGAATTGCAATCCGCACAGGGCATCATTGCACACAACCGATAATGCAGAGGTATAATGTATCTGCTACAGCGCGCGCATCGTTCGCATTCTATAACACCAAAGAAGAGATTGATAAACTCGTTCTTGGAATTTATAAAGTAAAAAAGATGTTTGCATGATTACGAAAATTAAAAGATATCTATTATTTTGAAAATGTCATTCCGAAGGAACAAAGTGACTGAGGAATCTTAATAACATCTAAGATTTCTCATTCGATAAATCGAATTCGAAATGACGGAATTAATTTTTGAACAACCTCAAAACGATACTGTTGAGATATATATGATTGACAAAGGAAAATTAGAACAAGCGGTTATCTCGGTTCTCAAAACATGTTTCGATCCGGAAATTCCCGTTGACATTTGGGAGCTTGGATTGATCTACGGAATTAAGATTGATGATGAAGGGAATACATACATCAAAATGACGTTAACTTCTCCGGCATGTCCGGTTGCCGGTAGTTTACCCGGAGATGTAAAAGAAAAAGTGAAGAGCATCAAAGGTTTGAAGGATGTCTATGTTGATCTAGTTTGGGAACCGGCTTGGAATATGGATAAGATGACTGAAGAAGCAAAACTGGAATTGGGATTTTTATAAAAACCCCAACCAAACCTTCCCCAAAGGGGAAGGATTTTTAATAATAAAAATATTGCCTATTGAATTTAAAAGTCCCTTTCCTTTGGCATTGCCACTATGTGGGAAGGGATTTTCCCGAAGGGATGCCTTCGGCAAGGGATAGGCTGAAAGGGAACAAGTATGTTTAACATAAATCAAAGAGCACCAATTTACGATCCCGAAGCAGTTCAGCCGATGCGTGATGAATTGGTCTTCGTCGGTTTTCAAGAAGCTACAACTCCGCAAATGGTTGAGGATCTAATTTCTCAGAAAGATGATAAAACAGTATTTGTTGTTGTCAATTCTGTTTGTGGTTGTGCTGCAGGCAGTGCACGACCCGCTGCGGCGCTTTCTCTTCAAAACAATATTATTCCGGATCGACTTGTAACTGTATTCGCGGGACAAGACCGTGAGGCGGTTGATCATTTAAGAAATAAATTTCTTTCTAATGTGCCGCCGTCATCACCATTCATGGTTCTGTTTAAGAATGGTGAAGCAATTTACACAATGCCGCGCCATCATATTGAAGGAAGATACGCCGATGAAATTGCCGTCGATTTGCAGAATGTTTTTAATCAGCAATGCAAAGCTCAAGGTCCATCTATTTCATCTGAGAAGTATAAAGAGTTAGTTCATGCTGTTTCTTGTGGATCAAAAATTCCACTTAACTAAAATTAAACAGATCACCCCCCACAGGGGGTGGTTGGAAATCAAATGAAATTCAGTGCACAGGAAGAATACGGCATAAGATGTTTACTACGCATTGCAAAATTTTATGCGGTGGAAAAATCTTTTACCATTCCGGAGATTAGCCGTGCCGAAGGAATTAGTGAACACAATGCCGGTAAAATCTTGCGCGTCTTGCGTATCGGAGGATTATTAGAAAGCTCACGCGGACAAATAGGTGGTTATACATTAACACGTCCGCCGGAACAAATTCTTGTTGGTGATATTCTCAAAGTCCTAGGCGGAAGATTATTCGATGATGAATTCTGCAGCACACACACCGGCGCTATGGATATCTGCACGAATTCGATTGATTGTTCCGTTCGCTCTCTATGGAAGATGATTCAAGAATCAGTTGACTCCGTTGTAGCTAAAATGACTTTGAAAAATCTAGTGGGGAAGGAATCTTTTTTGTTGGATGTAGTTAACAGTAATTCTAAATTAAATGAAGCGTTAAATGTGGTTGAGCCGCAGTGATTGGATGTTGGTTATTAGTGATTAGTATTTGTTCACCAACCACAAACAACTAATCACCAATCACTAATTATCTGCTTTGCAATGAACATTCCGTTTATTTATTTTACTTTTGGTATTAAGAAGGAAACATCAATGATGAAAAGATATATACGAATTATTCTTCCGCTATTTTTAATAGTTGCTGCTTTCACTCTATATTCAGCTTGCAGTTGCAAATGCGGGAAAAATAAGGATGGTGACAATACTCTGAAAGGTTACATTACCGTCGTTGGCAATGAACCATTTACTAAACTTGCAATTCATACAGACGATAATAAAATCTATCTTCTCCAGTGCAGTAAAGAATTGAGTGATCAATTGTGGAAACAGCAGGGTACTTACTATTATGTTACCTATAGTGAACTTCGGGAGATGGAAGGTGTAGCATCAATTGTTGTTGAAAAAGTAGTTCCTCTAAATAAAGAAACTAAATAAATCCGAGAGAGTTTTAGTATGAGATCAATAAAAATATTTTTAATCTTTCTGTTCTTCGTAACAGGTTTAGCACTTGCTCAAGAAAAACTGTCGATACAAAAAGAGTTGCAGGAAAAGTCCTCCTCTTCGGAAAGTTATCCGGTGGATGTAAGACCATATCTTGAAAGATTTAATAAAGCCAATGGAATTGATGAAAAGAAAATTGGCGAGGAAATGCAGCAATCTGTCTTGCACAAAACAACTGCTTGGAATTTCAAGGTCTTAGATAAAAAAAATTGGATTGCCTCTGATCTAAGAGATAATACATTCTACTCAACACCTTCAACGTGCCGGGCTGTTGGAACAAATTGCTATGTTTTTGTCGAAGATTCTTTATGGACTAATCGTGTAAATCAAACTGTTGTTGATGGTGTGAAGAACGCTTTTGATAATTCAACACCGGCAAATGCAAGTAAAGGAATTTACCAAACCAATGTTGAAACTTTTGGTAATCCCCCGAATGTTGATGGTGATGCAAAGATTATTATTTTCATTTTAAATATAAGAGACGGCTATTCCGGTCCTCCCGCCGGTTATGTTGCCGGTTATTTCCACAGCGTTAATGAGATAACAAACCCTTCAAATAGCAACTATGCAAACAGCAACAAAGCTGAAATTTACTATTTGGATGCTAACCCTGCGAACTTGACGACTTCCACCGGATTACAAAGAGGGATGGCAACCACAGCTCATGAATTTCAGCACATGATTCATTTTAATTACATCTCTCCTGCTGAAACATTCTTTAATGAATCATGGTCGTTGGCGGCTGAAGTAATTTGCGGCTATCCTCTTTACACTCAATCTTATTACAACGGTGAGACAAATCAGTATCTGCTAAATTGGAGAAGAGATGACAATACACTCGTTCTGAACGATTACTCACGCGCAGCGAAATTTGGTTTATATTTATACGAACAATACGGTGCTTCAATTTTTAAGAATTATTTGGCAAATAAAATTAATGGCGTTACAGGTATTGAAAATATCCTTCTCAATCTTTCATCACCAACCGACTTTAAGACAACAGTTAGCAACTGGTGGGTAGCTAATTACCTAAATGATAAATCCGTATCACCCGGATTAACTAAATGGGGTTACAATTATTCCAATATTATTAAAGTAACTCCAAAAACAATTATTAATCCTAATGTTTCAAATGCCAGCGATGCCGTTTATAAATTGGCTGCTCAGTACGTAAGTTACACTTCGGGCAAAAATCTTAAAATCAATTTTAATACTCTCGGCAATTCCGGGATAAAAATTAAAGCTATTAAGACAGGAACGAGCAGTAAAGCGGTGGATGATGTTACTCCGGGGATGAATTATTCCGTACCCGAATTCGGCAATACATACAATAATGTTACGTTCATGGTGTATCACGATAATAGAAATGAATTTTCTCAAGGAACATTTGCATACTCATACACTTCTACCGGCACTTACGAAAAGAAGGCTATTGAAATCGCCTATGATCTAACCGAACCTACTGGATACCTTCCATTAACTCCCGGTGATAGCGTAGCAGTACATTTCGATGGTGTTTCCGGAATGCGTTTAGATTCGATTAAGGTTGCCTTACGTGGTGTCACTCCAATCAACGGTAGTGTTTATGAATATCTTGGTTTGGCTTCTCAATTAGGCGGGAAAAAATTAGCATCATTTATAGCCACCCCCACACTATCCCAGGCACCACCAAGTCCTTATCCTGTTCCTTGGCCTAATTGGGTAAAAATTGACTTACGTTCGAATAATATCGACGCAAGCAAATCATTTGTAGTCGAATTACCTGTCGGGGCGGCTTATCCATCTTCTAATAGGGTGATGTCAACAGATTATCGATCCACTGCCTCATATCATAGTTTTGCTTATATGTCAACACAAAGTCCGCCTAGATGGGGATATTATTCTGTTTTTGGAAAAGATGGTTATATATTCCTGTATTTAATTCGCGCATATGTTAGTGATTTTACAACGGGTGTCGAAAAAGTTATTGAGTTAATGCCGTCATCATTTTCACTCAACCAGAATTATCCTAATCCGTTTAATCCAAGTACAGTTATCAGTTATCAGTTACCTGTTGCAGGTCATGTTTCTTTAAAAGTCTATGACATGCTTGGAAGGGAAGTAGCAACACTTGTAGATGAATTTCAACAGGCAGGTTCACATAATTCTCAATTCTCAATTCAAAATTCCCAATTCTCCAGCGGAATTTATTTTTACACTATTAGAGCCGGTAATTTTGTTGAGACGAAAAAGATGGTGCTGATGAAATAAGGACGTGAGACGTCAAATGTCAAACGTGAAAAGTGAGACGAAAGTTTTGTTGAAAATAAAAAAACCCGATTCGATGAACCGGGTTTTTTTATTAATCCAACTCTTTCATAAAGCAATGTCGCCCCGTTTTCGCCAAGCCGTTATTAGTCCCGCTCAAGCGGGATTGTTTTTTATTCGTTGGCTCGCATTTAAAATTGTCATTCCGATAATTTCTTTGTTCTCGTAACGAACAATGATTTCGTCTTCTGTCATTTCAGAGTCGTCAGCGTGATTTGGTTTTTTAAAATGCAAGTATAACACATCTGCTTCACTGTCGTATGAAGCCCACACTGTCTTGTGTTTAAGAAAGTATGGCAGTGCTGTCCGAATTTCTTCTAACTCTGTTGTTTCCATAATATTTTTTTCTTTTTAAATTCTTGTTGCTTGTTTGAAAAATGTGCCGTTATTATAAATCCGTCATTCGTACTTGTCTCTTTGTATATTGCCACTACAAAACATAGATGTTGCTAAACTGCAACTTCTTTTTTCGTAAATATTTTTTGAAATTCTCTTTTTTCTCTATTCTTCCAAGCGCCTTTGTGATAAGCATAACCTGCAATTAACGGCATCGCAAGTGTCGCCTCAGAATAAACCATCTGCTCGAATGTTGTTTCAACTTTTCCCCAAGAGCTGGCTTCTTTAAGTGTTGATGATGAAAGAGCGCCGTCGCGAACATCCGCAACTGTAATTTGAACTGCGTATTTATGCATCGGTGCGTTTTCCATAAGGATGTCTGCTGCTACTACAATATCTTGAGTAAAGTTTTTAGGAACGCCGCCGCCAATCATAAAAATACCCGTCTCTTTGCTGTTGAGTTTAACTTGTGTGAGCTCAAGAAAATCTTTCCCGGAATCGAATGATACATGTTTATCCGGGTGTTTTGTTTGATGGACAATTATTCCGAAACCTGCAGAGCAATCCGAGAAAGCGGGAACGAATATAGGAACGTTGTGTTTGTAAGCCGCATAGATAACGCTGTCTTCAACTTTTGGTCCGCCGTTTTCATCAAGATATTTTCCGAAGTTCCATAAAATTTCTCTTGATGAATAGGGACGCGGTTCTAATGAATCGAAAATCTTTGCAGTTGTATCGTCGCAAATGCGTAGTTCGTCTTCATCAATAAATGTATCATAAATTCTGTCAATGTGAAGATCTCGCATTACGTTATCATCTACGAAGGGTGTGCCGATATAATGCTTGAATCCGAGTGCTTCAAAGAAATCTTGATCAACCATAATTGCGCCGGTGGATACAATTGCGTCAATCATGTTATTCGAAATCAAATCATAGACAACACGTTTTAATCCTGCGCTGAATAAACTTCCTGCAAGTGTTAAAATAACTGCGCAATCTTTATCATTTAGCATCCTATCATAAATTTGTGCAGCACGGTTAAGGTCACGTGCGCTAAAAGCCATCTTCTCCATCGAATCAACCAACTTAATAACGTTATGCTCTTTTATGTCAAAGTGTTGAATAGTGTCTTTAAGAAAATCTTTTTTACTTGGCATTTTATTCCCTCTTTCGTTTTTGTTTTCTGGGTGCAAATATAAGAAAAAGAGTGAAGAGTGTAGAACGTAGAATGAAGATTGTAGAATGTAGAATGCAGATTTATTGAAATTCTGAACTCTGCATTCATCATTCTGCACTCTTATCAAAAGAACCATTTTGCAATGGAAAGAATTCCTTGTTTCCAGGGTACACGATGGCTGATACCGGAATTATTTTTGAATGATTGAAGGTTTTCTAAATACCATTTGTAGTTTCTTATAAGAGCATCTTTGTTGGAATATTTCGGGGAGAAGTTTAATACGTTTTCAGCTTTTTCGATGGACACGAAAGAATCCTTCGAAGCGGTTTCATAAACCCATTTGTAAAGAGGAGAAAGTTTCAATGCTTCTAAAAATTTCAGCGTATAAATTATGGGTGTTACCGGAAGTGCGATAATCTTTTTACCAAAACCGGCGTAATCAAGAACAGTCTGATAATCTTCTTTCATTGTTGAAAATTCTTTTGCCCCGATGTTGAATGTATCATTCACAATTTCTTTTGGTAGAGTTATACAGCTATAAATCGAATCACACAAATCCTCAACATCCAATAGCTGATATCGGTTACATCCGCTTCCAATCATCGGAAAATTTTTACCATCTTTTGCCCAATCGTAAAAAAGTGCAAATACACCAAGCCGTTCAGGTCCGATAAATGATTTTGGTCTAATAATTGGGATACACATTCCTTTTTTACGAAATTCTAAGCAAACGTTTTCAGCCTCAATTTTTGCTTTACCGTAAGGACCAACGCCATCGAGCTTATCTGTTTCATAAAGCGGGTGATGATCCGGAATTCCATATACGGCAGTTGAGGAGATGTGAACAAAGCGTTCAATTTTTTTCATGTAAGCTTCATGAAGTAAAACTCGTGTCCCCTTAACATCGGTGGAGTAAATCACTTCCGGAGTATATAATGGAAGTGCTGCCGCTGTATGAACCACAACATCAATCTCGTTCATCGCCGCCTCAACAATAACATAATTGCGAATGTCACCTCTAATAATTTTAATTTTGTCTCTCATATCGGAATAATCAAAATCGGCAATATCTAAAGAGACAACCAAGTGATTTCTTTTAACAAGGTATCTGATTAAGTTAATTCCGAGGAATCCGGAGCCGCCGGTAACAAGAATTTTCATATTTTCTCGCAATTTTCTCTGCAAATCTAAGATAAAATGAGATCATTCCTAAAATTGGAAGAAAAGCAATCCTTGCCTCTGCACTAAACGAATTCTGGAGTGCAAAAAGTGAGTATGAAATTTTAAATGCGTATTTCTTGACATTCTAACCGTATAGAAATATATTTACACCCTTTGAAAAATAGCATTTTGCTTTTGGAGGATGTTTTGAAGCAGGAAAGAATCACAAGATTTATTAAACCCGAAGACGCCAATCAAAAATGGTATGTAATTGATGCCAAAGATAGAATTTTGGGTCGTTTAGCAGCTAAAGTTGCTCGTGTCATTCGTGGAAAAGAAAAAGCAGTCTTTACGCCTAATATGGATGCCGGCGATTTCGTGATTATTATAAACGCCGATAAAGTTCGTATGACAGGTAAAAGAGAGATACAGAAAACTTATTTTACCCACTCTACCTATCCGGGTGGCGCTAAAGTAAGAAGTTATGCTGAGATGATGGCTAAGAAACCTGAATTTGCTGTGGAAACAGCGGTAAAGGGTATGCTGCCTAAAACTAAACTTGGCAGACAATTAAATAAGAAATTAAAAGTGTATGCGGGCGAAAGCCATCCGCATAGCGCTCAGAAACCAGAACTATTAAGTTTTTAATGGAGTGATTTGATGACAGATAAAATTTTTGTCGGAAGAAGAAAAAACGCTGTTGCAAGAGTCTATCTCAGAAATGGTTCCGGTAAAGTTACTGTTAATGATAAAGAAGTAGAAATTTATTTCCCACTCAAGGAACATAGAGATAACCTCTTACTTCCATTCGTTGCAACCGAAACACTTGGAAAATATGATGTGTTTGCAAATGCAGCAGGCGGCGGTATTTCAGGTCAATCGGATTCAATTCGTTTGGGCATCTCAAGAGCACTTGAAAGTATTAACGGAGATTTTAGATCATCGTTAAAATCCGAAGGTCTTTTAAAGAGAGATCCAAGAATGGTTGAGCGTAAGAAATACGGACAGAAGAAAGCCCGTAAGAGATTCCAATTCTCTAAGAGATAATTTTACGAACCCAACTTTTACCGGTTGGGTTTTTTCCCAAAGGGATGTCCGAAGTCCCGAAGGGATCCCTTTGGGAGACTCCTTACGGAGGATTCCCACTTAAAAAATAATTAACAACAATCATACTCTTAGATTTGCCCCTGTGCCCCGATAAATCGAGGTGGATGGCAGAGATGAAAAGAGTAGAAGAAAAACAGGAGAAAATATGCCACGAGTAGAACTCACCCAACTTATTGAAGCTGGTGCTCATTTTGGGCACTTAACACGCCGCTGGAATCCTAAAATGAAACGTTTCATCTTTATGGAGAAGAACGGCATCCACATTATTGATCTTAAAAAAACACAGGAAGCTATTGACGTTGCTGCCCAAGCAATGACCGAAATTGTTTCTCAAGGTAAACGTGTTCTTTTTGTCGGAACAAAAAAACAAGCTAAAGGAACTATCGCTTCTGAAGCAAGACGTTCTGACAGTAATTGGGTTAGTGAACGCTGGCTTGGCGGAATGCTTACAAATTTTCAGACTATCCGCAAAAGTATTAAGCATTTACAGAATATCGAAAAGATGGAAAGCGATGGAACGTTTGAGAAGATTACCAAGAAAGAACGATTAGTGTTAACACGAGAAAAAGATAAACTTAGAAAAGTACTTGACGGTGTTGAAACATTAGCAAAAATGCCGGGTGCTTTATTCATAGTTGATATTAAAAAAGAATCGATTGCGGTTAATGAGGCATTGAAACTGAACATTCCTATTTTCGCAATAGTTGATACAAATTGCGATCCCGATCCTGTTGACTATATTATTCCTGCTAACGATGATGCTTCGAGAGCGGTTGAGGTTATCTCAAAAATTATTGCTGATGCAGTAATTGAAGGTAATGCCAGAGGCAAAGAATTAAGAGCTCATGAAGTTGCTGAAAAAGAAAAAGATAGAAAAGATGAACCAACACAAGAATCAGATAAGAAAGATTCAAAGGGTAAAGTAAGAAGAGTAAAAATTGACGGGAAAGATGATAGAAGACCTCAGCACAGAGACAGAAGAGATAACCGCGGCGGCGATAGACCAGCTCCTAGAAGAGAGGAAAAACCGGAGATTAAAACTGAGGTTAAACCTGAAAGTAAACCTGCTGAGAACGTTGAGAATAAACCTGAAGAGAAATCAAATTAAAAGTTTTTGAATAATATTGAGGTAAATAAGTTATGGCAGTTAGCGCAAATCAAGTAAAAGAATTGAGAGATAAAACCGGTGCCGGTATGATGGATTGCAAAAAAGCTCTTGATGAATCCGGTGGAGAATTTGAAAAAGCAGTTGAGATTTTACGAAAAAAAGGTGCTGCCGTTGCTGCGAAAAGGGCAGAAAGAACTGCAAGTGAAGGTGTTGTCCTAACACGTGTATTTAACAATGGAAAGACAGCTGTTATTCTTGAAGTCAATTGCGAAACTGATTTCGTAGCAAAGAGTGATGATTTTGTAAATTTTTCGAATTTCATTTTGGAATTAGTTGTCAACAACAATCCGGCTGATGTTGCTTCATTATTACAGCTATCTCATGACGGAAAAAATGCTGCAGAAGAATTAAACGCACTCATCGGTAAAATTGGCGAAAAAATTGAAATATCACGTTTTGCCTTTGATACTACAGCCAATGGCGAGATCGTTGATTATATTCATGCTGGATCAAAACTTGGTGTTCTGTTGGAAGCTGAAAATGTTCCGGCTGCTAATGCCGATGAGTTTCAACCAATCTTGAAAGATATTGCCATGCAAGTTGCGGCGATGAGACCTATTTCTATCTATCGCGAGGAAGTTGATAAATCATTAATCGAAAAAGAAATTGATATCTATAAAGAGTTAGCACGTAAAGAAGGAAAGCCGGAACAAATTCTTGAAAAAATTGCTCTTGGTAAAATCAATAAATTTTATGAAGAAAATTGTTTGTTTGAGCAGGCATTTGTTAAAGACAACACAAAAAAAATCGGCGGGCTTATTGATGAATTCAATAAAAAGAATTCCATACAAGTTAAACTTGTAAAGTTCAGACGATTTCATCTCAGTGATGAAAAAAAGTGATTCTAAAAAAGGTCTTATTTCTTAATAAGACCTTTTTTTTTATATTGGAATGGAAATATGAAAAATCATCTTAAATACAAAAGAATATTATTAAAACTGAGCGGTGAATCCCTCGCAGGTGCAAATGATTTTGGAATCGATCCGAAAATTTTAGATTTTTTTTCGGATGAAATTAAGAAGGTACACTCACTCGGTGTTCAAGTTGGAATTGTAATCGGCGGCGGAAATATTTACCGCGGATTGAATTCAAACGGGAAAAGTATCGATCGAGTTACAGGCGATCAGATGGGAATGCTTGCAACGATGATTAATTCGCTGGCACTTCAGAATGCGTGCGAAAATAAGGGAATGTTTACACGGTTGATGACTGCAATAAGCATGGATTCGATTGCTGAACCTTACATTCGCAGAAGAGCAATTCGCCATCTTGAAAAAAATCGGGTTGTAATTTTTGGTGCCGGAACCGGGCATCCTTATTTTAGCACCGACACAGCTGCATCTTTGCGTGCAGTTGAAATTGAAGCCGATGCAATTTTAAAAGGAACGCGCGTTGACGGAGTGTTTGATTCCGATCCCGAAAAAAATCCCGGAGCTGCTCTCTTTGAAGAAATTTCCTACACAGATGTGATGCAAAAAAATCTTCGGGTTATGGATTTAACCGCAATCAGTCTCTGTCAAGAAAATAATCTTCCAATCCTCGTGTTTAATATGGATAAACCGGATAATCTTTTAAAAGTAATCACAGGTGAAAACATTGGCACATCTGTCAGAAATTTTTCTCAACAAAATAAAAAATGAAATAATTATTACGAGGATTCTATGATTAACCATCCACAAATTAAAGATGCTCGGCATAGAATGGATAAAAGTGTTGAAGCATTCAGATCAGAAATTGTTAAGATAAGAACAGGTAAAGCAACCACCGCAATACTTGATGGGATCAAAGTAGATTATTATGGAACGATGAGTCCCCTCCATCAAGTTGGTAATGTTACTGTTCTTGATGTTCATACCCTTGCTATTACACCCTGGGATAAGAGCATGGTTCAGGCTATTGATAAAGCAATTCTTGCTTCCGATCTTGGCTTAAATCCAATTAGCGATGGAACAAACATCAAAATTCCTATTCCTACATTGACGGAGGAAAGAAGAAAGGATTTTGTTAAATTAGTGAAGAAATTCGGTGAAGAGGCAAAAGTTGCGTTGAGAAATGTCCGCCGTGATGCGAATGATCACCTTAAGAGATTGGAAAAAGAAAAACAACTGACCGAAGACGAATTGAAAGAAGCTGAAAAGGAGACTCAAAAACTTACTGATGAACACATTGCCAAAATTGAAGAAATTATAAAACACAAAGAAAAAGAAATTATGGAAGTGTAATTTATATGCGAATCAAACTTTATACTTGCAACGTCAATTGATCATATTTATCTTTTAATATGCAAAAAATGAAAAAAATATTACCGGTTGTTATGCTATTAAGTTTCGGATTCTTTTACGCGCATGGCACAATGACCGTAATGCCGCATGAAAATAGCGAACACCACGATCATCATGACCGGGATTATTGGCAAATTGTAAGAGTTGTTGGCATTGAAAAGAATAATCTGATCGAGAAGAATTTTATTCCTTTCCAGCTTATTAGTATAGTTGACTGCTGTAAGGAATGTGATAATACTGAAATTATTCTCTCTTCCAAAGAATTTGAAACAACCAAGAAATACAAAGACTCACCCCCTTACCTTATAAATAAAATTTTTCTTATTTAGACCTTATTCCTTATCTCATAATCCCCTTTGCGGGATAAATATATTTAATCAAAAAAAACCGGGTAATAAAAATGATTAGGATAATTGTATTCACAATTATCTGTTCGGGTATATTATATGCCCAGCAGATAGGAAATAAAAATATACTAACACTTGATGAAGCCATTAGGAGAGCTCTTGAAAATAATTACGAGCTGAAATTAAAAAGGAATGATTTAAGAAAAGCGGAAGCAGAACTAAAAGAAGCAGAAAGATTGCCGAATCCAAAAATGAACTACAGCAATGAGTTCTTGAAAGATAACTCAGTTGATGCTGGCGAAAAAAGTTTAACCGGAACTTTGCCTGTAAATTTTCTATGGGAACGATGGAAGAATATTTCATCGAAGGAGGGAAAATATGAAGCGGAAAAGAATTTGGAGCTTGATCAGATTAGAATAACTAATTACAATACTGCCAAAGCATATATCGAACTTTATTATTCATTGGGTCTTGGAAACCAATATAAATCTATAAAAAATGAAATAGAACGGATTACGGTAACTTCAAAAACGCGGCTTGAGATGGGTGATATTTCCGAATATGAACATAAAAGAATTTTGTTTGCTTCCGCTAAATTGAGCGCGGTTCAAAACGAATCCATAATGCAAAAACAAAATAAATTAAACCAGCTTATGTTAATCACCGGAATTGATAATCAAGATTATGAAATGGAAAATGTTCCTCTTCAAGAATATCCTTCAGCCAATATTGCTGAGTTATATAAAACCGCTTTGGATAATAGACCGGATTACAAAGCTGCGTTGTTAGCAATTGAAAGTTCCGAAGATGCCATATCGTATGAAAAAAGCAGAATCATTCCGGCAATAAATTTAGGACTCGGTTATAAAAAAGTTACACCAAACATTAAAGGGACAATTCTGCAAATTGATTTTGACATTCCCTTATTCAACCGGAACCAGAAGGAAATTGAGTCTGCAATTATTGAACAAAATAAAGTGAACGCGGAGATGTTTCTTCTAAAGAATAAGATTAAGACCGAGTTGAGCGGATCTTTGAAAAAAGTTGAACTCTATAGAGAGCAGTTTAACAGCGTATCGGGATTGATTAATAAAGAAATGTTGAGCACCGCAATCTTCTCTTACGAAAAAGGAGAAACATCATTAGTAGAATTTATAGACGCTTTGAACGCATTTACAGAAGGAATAAAACTTCAATTAGAAACACAAATGAATTACCAGATTAGCATTTACGAACTCAAAAATAATTTAGGAATACCCGGAGTAAAAAATGAAAATTAATATGCTGAAAATATACACGCCTATAATAGTTGCATTACTATTCGTATTGTTTCAATACGGATGCACAGACAACAAAGGTGAAGAAAACACAATTCAGGCAGAAGTTGAGAACAACTCGGTTTCTATTTGGACTGACGCAACCGAACTATTTATGGAATATCCGCAACTTGCAGCCGGAACAGAGAATAAATTTCTCATTCACTTAACTAACATTAAAGATTTCTCGGCGATAACAAGCGGCAAATTGACTGTTACCTTTGAAACGAACGGAAAGCAGATAATCAACCAAGTTGAGGAGAAGCCGCTTAGAGAAGGAATTTATACGCCGGTATTTACTTTTCCGAATGCGGGTATGTATAAAATGAAAATTAAATTAGAATCGTTGCAAGCGAGCGATGAAATAACTGTAGATAATATTTCTGTATTTTCAAACTCTTCCGAATTTCCCAAAACAAAAAACGAAGGAAGCGCGGCATTCCCATTTCTAAAAGAACAGCAATGGAAAATTGAATTTGCAACAGAGCCTGTAACACGAAGAACAGTTCAAAATTCAACAGCCGTAACCGGTGCAATTCTTCCGCTTCCTCAGAATTATGTAAAAGTAACTTCACCTTTCGAAGGAATAATAAACGTTACGAAGAACAAAAGTATGCCTTCGATTGGAGCTTTTGTAAAGAAGGGGCAAACGCTTTTATCGGTTTCCCCTTCAGCGGATGCAAGTACAAATTTCCTCGCAATGAAAAAAGATTTTATTATGGCAGAAGCGGAATACAATCGCGCAAAAGGTTTATTCGAAAAGAAAGCCATACCACAAAAACGATTGGATGAAGCACTGCTTGATTATGAATCAAAAAAAGCCAGCTTCGATGCCGTTACAAGCGAAATAAATTATTCCAACGAAAATTTCGTATTGATTGCTCCGATTGACGGATATGTTGAAAAAATAAATTTTAGTCTCGGCGATAAAATTATATCCGGACAAGAACTTTTTGTAATCAGCAATCCCACACGTATGATGTTGAGAGTTGACGTTCCGGAGACGCAGATTGGCTCGGCTATAAACGCCGAAAACGCTTCATTTATAATTGATGGATTAGATAGAGAATTCGGATTAAAAGAATTGCGAGGAAGAAAAATATCTGTCGGTTCTTCTGTCGATTTAGTCAGTCATACTATTCCGGTTTATTTCGAATTTGGCAATTATCAGAATATGATAAAGATAGGAATGCACGCACGAGTGTTCTTGAAAGTTGGAAATATGAAAGACGCTGTTGTGGTTCCTAAGAGCGCTATCATTGATGAAGACGGATTAAAAACTGTTTATGCGCAAATTGAAGGAGAATCTTTTGAAAAGAGAATTGTGAAAGCCGGAATTGAAGATAATGGTTATGTAGAAATTCTTAGCGGTATTAAAGAAGGTGAGCGTGTTGTAATTAAGGGCGCATATCAAGTCCGTTTGGCTTCAATTGCGCCGGATTCTAAAATTGGCGAAGCACACGTGCATTAGGAGAGGCAATTATGTTTGATAAAATAATTCAATTAGCGTTACAAAAAAGATTAATAATTCTTGTTGCGGCAATTTTATTGCTGATAGCGGGAACTTATGTTTCATACGATTTGCCGGTTGATGTATTCCCGGATTTGACGGCGCCAACTGTAACAATAATGACAGAAGCGCACGGAATGGCGTCTGAAGAAGTTGAAACGTTGGTTTCATTCCCGATTGAATCTGCTATGAACGGTGCAACGGATGTTAGGCGTGTGCGTTCTTCAAGCGCCGCCGGGTTTTCTGTAGTGTGGGTGGAATTTGATTGGGGCACAGATATTTTTATTGCAAGGCAAATTGTAAATGAAAAACTGCAAACTGTATCGGCAACCTTGCCCGATGGAATAGACCAGCCGATACTTGCGCCAATATCTTCCATTATGGGAGAAATTATGCTCATCGGTTTGAGTATTGATGAAGAGAATAATCCGACCGGTATTTCTAAAATGGATTTGCGAACAATAGCGGATTATGATGTAAGAAGAAGATTACTTGCAATCAATGGGATTTCTCAAGTTGTGCCCATTGGCGGAGATGTTAAGCAGTATCAAATATTGGTTTCACCTCAAAAACTTTCTGCATACGGAATTTCGCTCAACGAAGTATTTAAAGCCGCAAAAGAAAGCAATCAAAATTCGTCCGGCGGTTCTTATATGGATGCAGGTAATGAATATCTGATCAGAGGAATCGGAAGGGTTGAAAATCTTGACGACATAGCCAATAGCTTGGTTGCGCTTAGAAACGACGTCCCGGTTTTTATGAAAGATATTGCGGAAGTTAAGATTGGTCCAAAAGTAAAATTCGGAGATGCATCCGTTAATGCAAAACCGGCTGTAATTCTTACAATACAAAAACAGCCGCAGACCAACACAATAGAGCTGACAAAAAAAATTAACAACGCCTTAGATGAGATACAAAGGGGATTGCCAGTAGGCGTAAAGATCAATAATGAAATATTCAGGCAAGCTGATTTTATTTCAACATCTATTAATAATGTTATCAGTGCTTTAAGAGATGGGGCTATACTTGTAGTTCTTGTTATATTCTTTTTCTTATGGAATTTCAGAACCACTTTCATTTCGGTTCTTGCCATTCCGCTTTCGCTTGCCGTAACAATTTTTGTATTCCAATTATTCAACATTGCAATTAACACAATGACGCTTGGAGGAATGGCAATAGCAATAGGCGCATTAGTTGATGATGCAATAATTGATGTTGAGAATGTATTCAGACGACTGAAAGAGAATTACCATAAAGAGGAAGCAAACAGAAAAAGCGCACTCGAAGTAATTTACGAAGCATCGCGTGAGATACGCGCGCCTATGGTAAACGCAACATTAATAATTGTAGTAGTGTTTTTGCCTCTATTCTTTTTAAGCGGCGTTGAAGGAAGATTATTAAGACCGATGGGTTACGCTTATGTAACTTCAATACTTGCTTCACTGTTCGTAGCGCTAACAGTAACGCCGGTTCTTTCATATTATCTTTTACCTAAAGCAAACTTTCTGAAAAAAGAAGGGGACGCCTGGCTTGTAGAAAAATTAAAAACTGTTTATCGTAAAGTTCTGGATTTTACATTGCCGCATCCAAGAACCATTGTGCTTTCTGCTCTACTACTTCTGCTAGTTACAATAGCAGTAATTCCATTTTTGGGTAGATCATTCTTACCGGAATTTAATGAAGGATCGTTTACATTAAGTTTGGTAACGTTACCCGGATCATCGCTCGAAGAATCCAACCGGATTGGAACAATGGCGGAGAAGATAATTCTTTCGCATCCGGAAGTAATAACAACAGCCCGAAGAACCGGTAGAGCGGAATTGGATGAACACGCTCAAAGTGTAAACGGAGCCGAATTGGATGTGCGTTTTGAACTGAACGGAAAATCAAAAGATGAGTTTACGCAAGAGCTTAGAAAATCGCTTTCGGCTTTGCCAGGAACAAATGTAACTATCGGTCAGCCGTTAAGCCACAGAATAGACCATATGCTTTCCGGAACACGCGCCAACATTGCAGTAAAAATATTTGGAAGCAATCTTCAGCTTTTAAGATTATTAGCTCAAGATGTAAAACGAGAGATGGAAAAAGTTGAAGGTGCGGTTGATATCGCTGTGGAACAAGAAGTTGAAGTTCCGCAGACTAAAATAAAATTTAACCGGATGGCAATGGCAAAGTATGGTTTAACGGTTGGAGAAGTAGCGGAAATGATTGATATTGCCTTCAATGGCGAGACCGCTTCGGAAATACGCGAAGGACAAAACTCATTCGATTTAGTTGTGAGGTATGATGAGAATAACCGTGGCGACATCCATAAGATAAGCAATGCACTGATAGACGCGCCGGGCGGTTCAAAGATTCCTCTTTCGCTTGTTGCGGAAATTGTAAACGAAAAAGGTTCCAATAGAATAAGCCGCGAAAACGTTCAACGGAAAATGGTTGTTCAAGCCAACGTTGCCGATAGAGATTTGAGAAGCGTTGTCAACGACATTGAAGAGAGAATAAATAAAAATATTAGAATGCCGCAAGGTTACTTTGTGGAATTCGGTGGGCAGTTTGAAAGCGAACAACATGCTACAAGAATTATTTCGATGTTGAGCATAGTCTCCCTTGCCATAATATTTATAATTCTCTATTTGCAGTTTGGTAAAATGAAACACTCGCTGCTTATACTTGTCAATCTTCCGCTGGCGATGATAGGCGGAATTTGGTCTGTTTATTTCACAAGCGGAATTATCAGCATAGCATCGCTGGTTGGTTTTATAACTCTGTTCGGAATTGCAACCCGTAACGGAATTTTATTGATAGCCCATTTCCAAACCTTGGAAAAAGAGAACAACAATTTTAGAGAAGTTGTAATTCAAGGTTCGTTAGAAAGACTAAACCCAATCTTGATGACAGCAATTACAGCGGGACTTGCATTAATACCACTTGCGCTTGGCGTTGGCGAGCCGGGCAAAGAAATTCAAGCGCCGATGGCAATTGTAATTTTGGGCGGACTTCTTACTTCAACTGCTCTTAATATGATTGTAGTTCCCAGCTTGTATTATAAATTTGGGAAGGTTAAATAACAAATGAGTGGCGGATAAAACCGCCACAATTATTTTGAGAGGAATATGTTATACTATTGGTGTTTTGTATTTCTTGATGCTGCTGATTCTCAAATAAATTGGTATTAACATTTAATAGCGCAGAATCAGAATAAATTGACTGCATCCCTCAAATTCTTCTTCTGAAAGTGACTGTAATTCCGTCAGAGAACGCCGGGTGAGTTTGAGTAGTTGCTAAATTTTCTCGACCTAATAACTCTTTGATTATATACAATGAACCACTTTTCTGAGCTAATAAAGAAGTAAGTGAATGATGTAGAGAGTACAAGTGAATTTTTACTCTCAAAAAAGTGTTAAAATTAGCGGAGATAAAACTAAATACATCGCGGCTCATCAACTAAACGAGTATTTAGTATGCTAAAACTATTTATGGATGCTGCATAAAAAAATATTTTTAGAGAATACTCTATAAACGTGCATTTCAAAGTGTGTAACAAATGTATATGTTGAAAACAACAAATTATTTTTTATTTTAATAATTATATAAGTGTTATTTGTTCAAATTCGCCGTGGCGAACAAAATAAACTAAACTTAATGAATCATGTCTTCACAAAGTGTACTTAATAAGTTGACAGCAATAATAGTTGATGATGAACTTCATGGAAGGGAAAACCTTAAAAAGATCATCGAAAATTATTGTAAAGAGATTGAAATCCTTGAATGCGCTGATTCCGTTGTGAACGCAAAGGAACTTGTACGTATTCATAATCCGGATGTAGTGTTCCTCGATATTAATATGCCGGTATTAGATGGATTTGACTTCCTTGATGAATACGATGATCGAAACTTTATGGTTGTGTTCGTCAGTGCTCATGAGGAATTTGGAATCAATGCTGTAAAAGCCGGTGCAGCAGATTATCTTCTTAAACCGATAAATATTAAGGAGCTTAAGCAGACTGTCAAAAAACTTTTATTGATTAAGGGTAAGAGTATAAAAGTCGAGACTGTCCCCGACTCAGATAAATTAGTTCTTCCGGCATCTCACGGTTTTAATGTGTTAGTATTTGACGATATAATCCGTCTCGAAGCCGATGGGTGTTATACAAAAGTAGTTACTAAAGATGGAAAAAATAAAATTATTTCCCGCACTCTAAAAGATTTTGAAGATACACTACCGAAAGAAAAATTTTTCAGAACTCATAAATCGCATCTAATCAATCTGAAGTATATTAAAGACTATTCAAACATCAGCGGAAATATTGTTACAATGATGGACGGCAGCAAGGTTGAAATATCGCGCCGGAAAGCTCCGGAATTTATCCAAAAAATAAAAGCAGTGCTTAATGCTGTCTGATTGTACTTAAAATATTTTATTGTCTGTTTATAAATGTGTTATTTTTGAATGAAAAAGAAATGAAAAACATATAACAAAAAATTCACCCCGTTAGATAAGGATATTTGAATATCACTATCTCTTTTTATGAGCAAATATCTAACGGGGTAAATAATGAAAAAGTGAAAAAGGATGAATGAATGCAATAAGAAATATGATCTGGAAGATAGACTGATTCAGTTCACGCTTCTGATTATTGACATTGTTGAAATTCTGCCAAGTACTAAGACAGGAAATCATATAGCAGGTCAATTGATTCGTTCAGGGACATCTCCAGCATTTAATTATGGTGAAGCGCAGGTGGCGGAATCACGCAATGATTTTATTCATAAGATGAAAATTTGCCTCAAAGAACTGAAAGAAACACATATTGCCTTACAAATTATCAGAAGAAAACCTCTTGTTAAAGATTTATCAAAGGTTGATAAAAATATCACCGAATGCAAAGAATTAATTTCAATCTTTGTGAGAAGTATAGAAACTGCCCGGAAAAATAAATCATCAAGCGAGAGTTAAACATTTTTTATTTATTGTTTAATGTTATTCAATAAAATTATTTTCTGAATATGCTTAATAAATTTTTAGCCCTCGTATTAATTGTCGTCTTGCCGGCTGCCTCAATTTTATCGCAGACACCTTCTTATTATCATTACACTTCCTCCGACGGACTGGCTTCTTCAACTGTTTATGAAATTATTCAGGATAGAAACGGTTTTATCTGGTTCGCTACAGTAAATGGAATGAGCAAGTTTGACGGAAAGCACTTTACAACATACAGAACTAATGACGGTCTTAATTCTAATTCAATTATTTCTCTGGTCGAAGGAAAAAATGGCGAGTTGTATATAGGTAATTACGAAAAAGGAATTAATGTTTTACGAAACGGCCGTATCGAAAACTATTGCAATGAAATTGACGGAAAAAGTTTTGCTCTATCATATTTATTGCTTGTCCAAACTGGCAAAGATGAGCAAAAATTATATGCCTATCGTAGTTGGAGTAATATAAATGTTATAAAAGAAAAAAAACATGCCGGTTTTTCTAATTACATAATTAACCCCTATCCAGCTCAAATAATTAAATTAGAAAAATTACTGAATGGTGAAACAATTGCCTTAGCAACAACTGGACTATTCAATTTCAAAAATGATGCATTTACCAAAATTCACATTAACGGCTTTAATGACACCAATGTTTATTGTCTTACCGAAGGTGATGACGGCAGTTACTTTATTGGAACAAAAGGTATGATCTACATGATAAAAAACAATAATGTTGTCCAACAGTATAAAATAAATTTATACTTAGATAATAATGAGGTAACGGCAATCTTAAGAGACAGAAATAATAATCTTTGGTTTTCTATTATGAACAAGGGTTTCTTTTTAATCCCTTATGGTTCGGATAAAATTATTGATATGGGAAGTAAAATGGATCTTCAAAATACTTTAGTAAATAATTACCTTGAAGATAATGAAGGAAATATCTGGCTTAGTACATTCGGCAAAGGGGTTTATTGTCTAAACAATCTTTATATCAAAAGCTATAATGAAAATGACGGTATGAGCAGTAATAGTGTTTATTCCATTGTGAAAGAAAGATCGGGTAAATTATTAATAGGCACTTTTAATGGTGTTAACATTTTAGAAAACGGAAGATTCAAGCATATCATAAGCGATTCGAAAAAAACATTAACAGACTATATCCACAGTATTAAAAATTATAATAACGAATTTTATATCTGTGTAGCATTCGGCGGAGGTGAAGTAAAAAATATTTCCTACAAGGAATTGAAGCTCCATATGTTCGATCAGAGGTCGTTCTGTAAGACCGGCGATGGACTTTTTCTTTTCGGAACGGCGGGGAATTCTATAAGAGTTCAAAGAGAGCTTGACTATAAGAAAAATCAATCATACCTGTTCTATATTTTTGGAGATAGTTCAAATGTAAACCGTGTTAACGAAATTTTTGAAGATACAGAAAAGAATATCTGGGTAGGAACAAGTCTTGGTTTATGCAAAGTCTCCAACCTACCCGGTAAATTGGAAAAAGCAGGCTGGAAGAAAACTTTCTTCCCAAGTATTCCAATTTTGAACTCAAGAATAAATTCAATCATTCAAGATAACGATATGAATATCTGGTTTGCCGGTGAGAAAGGAATTGCTCGTTATAACCTTTCAAATGATTCTGTTACCAGCTACATAAATATTATTGGGCATGATTTATCATCTTCAACTTCGCTTGTACTAGACAGTAAGAACAGAATCTGGATCGGAAATATGAAGGGACTTTATTTATTTGACGGCAGTTCAATCAAACATCTTAACAGGCAAACGGGTCTTCCATCGGATGAAGTATATTCACTTTTTTATGATAAAGAAAAAAACTTTTTATACATCGGTACAAGTAATGGGATCTCCTTTCTTGATATAAAATTATTTGATAACTATGTATCTCCTTCACTCGATGTAAAAATTATCAGTATCAGGGCAGGAGATTCGGTTTATACTAGCTACAACAATTTAGTTTTTGAACCGGAACAACGTGATGTTAACATCGATTTTAAGGCAATAAATTTTTCATCGCCGGGCTCGGTAAAGTATAAGTATAAATTTGATGATGATAAGTGGGTAGAAACGGATTATGATTTCCTAAATCTTATCGCGCTTAAGAATGGGAAATATGAACTTCAGATCATGGCTAAATCTCAAAATGCCGATTGGAGTAAACCATTTTATTTTTCCTTCCGCGTACTGCCCCGATTCGTTGAGACGATCTGGTTTTACCTTTTGATATTATTAATGCTTGTCTGTCTCCATTTCTTGATAATAATTTGGCGTTTGAAATTGAATAAAAAAAAGATCCGGCAAGAATTAGAATTAACGGAAAGGATTAATGAACTTAAACATCAGGCATTATCAGCAATGATGAATCCGCATTTTATTTTTAATTCGCTAAACTCAGTACAATACCTCATCAATTGCCAAAGGAATGAAGAGGCAAACGATTATATAGCAATGATGGCTAAGCTGATCAGAAAAAATCTTGACACTGCCGGAAGCGGATTTATTCTTCTATCAGAAGAAATTAACCGGCTTAAACTTTATCTCGATCTTGAAAAGCTAAGGTTCCAGGAAAGTTTTTCTTATGAGATTATAACTGGAACAGACGTTGACACAAGTTCTATAATGATACCGAATATGATCATTCAGCCGTTCGTAGAGAATACTCTTTGGCATGGAATAATTAATTCCGGTAGTAGGGGACTTGTAACTATTTCATTTTCATTTGAAGATGTAGATATTGATTCAATAATCTGCCGATCATTAATAATTAAAGTTACCGATAATGGAATAGGAATTAAAGAAGCAAAGAAGAATAAGCAAGAAGATCACATTTCAAAAGGGATACAAATTATTGAAGAACGTCTCAGATTACTGAGTACAAAAATGGAACTCCCGAAACCGATCATGTTTGAAGACCTAAGCAGCCGCAATAACAACTCACATGGAACAGAAGTAATTATTTCTCTTCCCCCGCCACTATATAAAGTTAATATTCCGGAGTCAGATTCTCCTTTTTCACTTACCGATTAATTATTAAGTCACCTTCCGCAAAATAGATAACACCTCGAAGGATAATTGTCTTTGCCCATTGTGTTTTGTTTTTAGTACTGTTGTCTTTTAGGGTTACTGGTAACGTTTGTGGGTTTGCGCGTCCGAGGCGGATGGAGCGAGCCCAACCCGGTTGTTAAATGAAGTTGCAGCCATCATTTCAAATTAAATAGTTTCCTTATTCTGTTTTCTAATTCATCTTGCATGCGAGAAGGTAATTCTCCAAGTTCCCGCAAAAAGAGGGCTGTTGTAACTGTCATTAGACGATGTAAGCGTAATGTTGAAGATACCCGTAGTCCAGTTTTTGTAAAATCCTCTTGTGTCGAATCTAATATCAGATCAGTTTCCAATAAATCAGAGGGTGTTCGACTGCTGATGAATGAAACTATAACATGACTATGCTGCCCGATAGGATTAGTCAAACATACCACCGGGCGAACTTTTGATGATGATAAATCATCAAATGGAAAAGGGACTAAAACAATTTTATTTTTGATCATAGAAAGGCTTCCCATCAGCAAGAGTATAAATGTTTTCTTCAGGTTCTTTCAAAAAATCAAAAGCAGAATTTACACTTGCAGAACGAAGCCACTCTTTTTCGTCTATATCTACACCTTCAGGCAACAGAATAATAACACGAACTTTTGTTGGACCGACAATGGGCAATTGTTCATCCAAAACAAGCTGCCGATTAGAGTTAATTGTTGCGGTAGTTTCGATGGCCTTTTCTACAATTTCCATATTTCCTCCTCTCATTCTATTATACTACGGCTGCAATTTTATTTAACTAGTGTATATACGAACCATAGTTTGTTTTTGTTTCTGTTTTTGCGGGGATAGGCGAACCTTTTAATTAAATTGTTTATTGTTTACAAACCGAACTCAAATTTCAATTATAACTTATACAACAAACTTAATTTTAGCAATTAGAAAGTTGTACAATTATTGGACATAGTTTTTCCCGCCGCCAACTTTTTAAAGCAGTCTTTTTCAAGTTCGGAAAGAAAAACAGACAAGTATTTTTTTAGTGGTGAAGATTCTCTTTTTTCACTTACCGATTAATTCTTTATTCATACCGTTCACTTACCAGAACACACCGTATGCTTGTTAGCTATTGTAACAGCAGACTATCGTATATAGATTCGAACAAAATTCTAATACAACAAGTAGCAGCTTGAGAGGTAAATAGTTCTAAAGTTCGCCTTTGACAAGCGCCAAACATTATAACAATTTGAGGATCAACAAATGCAACCAAATAAACCTTCAAAAAAAATGCCTTCTCCCCAAATAATTATTGCAATAGTTGCTCTAATTTTATTCGGCAGCGGCTATTGTTTTTCTCAATCTCATAAAACAGGAAAAACCATGAAGACAACAAAAAAAGCAGCAACTGTTTATTTAGATAAAAATGATCCAATATTTAAATCAATTAAAGGTCGGGCATTCTCCGATCTGGATACAATAGTAAAGGAATTTGACCCCGAATCGGAGAAGAATAAATTAATTGCTATCCAAACAAAAAAATGGACTGAAAAAATGAGAAGTGAATGTCAGGCTTTAGGTGCGCAATCAATTAATGATTATGCTGAACAAACACACTTAGATGTTGGGACATTTATGATGGTAATTACCAGCATCGGAGAGATAGATCAGAAAAAGATGGAGAAAGAGTGGGAGGTTCGGGTTCAATTTAAGGGTGTAAATAAATATGTAGCTGAGATGTGGGAAGATGGCATTGCTGTAAATTCAGAAGCAAATGCCGTGGCTTATGCACATGAATTGGCCAACAGTGAATATGCTAAGAAACACCCGGATAGTGATGTTGGGAATGTTGAAATAATCAAAAAAAATTATGCTAATACTCGCAAATCTATTAAAACCGGTAAGCAGGAACGATACACAAAAATGATGGCTTTGCTCTATACAGTAGATAAGGGCGGAGTGGTTACTTTTATCAATCCATACCAGCCTGCTATCGATTTTTTAAAAAAGAACAGCAAGTGAAGAAAGGTGAAATTTTAAAACTTATATTCATATCACAGCTATGAAAACAAATATGTTTGTGCGGATGGCATGTGCCGTTGTGTTACTTTTGTTTCTTGCGGTAAAAGCTATTGGTTGCGAGCTGAACCAGAAGTATATAATAAAACAGTATTGTTCATAGGGCTATTGGACAAAATATGAAATTAGTTTCGATATGGAAAGGAAATAGTTGGATGAAACGGTATTCTACCGAACTATTTCTGTTTTCATTCTCTCTCGCCACCGCATACTTCATGGGTTGGAATAACACGGATTTGATCTGGAGTTTTTGGATCACTAGTCTTGTGGTTGGTTACGTAAGTATTTTTCGCACCAGTGCAGCGCCTCTTAGTCTTTTAGCCAAATTAATGCTAAACCCCGAAGACATCAAAAAGTTTCGGGAACTGCCGACAACTATGAAACTGAAAATCGGGATCTTTGTTTTGTTTTTTATTCCCATAAGTTTGTTTTATGTCGTTTTCTTAAGTTTTCACTTCTGCATATTCCATCTTTTGATTGCTTATTGGCTGCAGGTGTTAATGCCGCATTCAGATATAGCCGATATTTTGGCTGATGCAAATGGCGGGGGATTCTATATTTCGATTCAGATCATCAAAACTCTCTTAATGGCTTATTGGATAATCGTGCTTCAAAAAATCATTTATGATTACAGAACCTACTGGAAAAGCGGTAGCAATAAGGTGACCGATGTTCAACACGAGTTTTTTTCTTTTGAAGGGCTTAAGCGGCCTTATGTACAAGTTGTGAGAATTATTACTTTAATGGTTTTATTGTTCTTGCTAAACACAATTGAAGCTAATCAGTACCTGATTTATGTGGTGATTTATAGTCTGTTCTTTTTTCCAATACCAAGTTTGAGGAAAGTGAAATCATGAATCACCTATTCCGCTTAGAGTGCTACGACAATGACAAGAGTGTTAAAGCGAGTACTATCTTTGATGGGAAAGAATTTGTCATAATCCTTTGGGTGGATTGTGTAGTGATTTAATAATGAAAAGCGACAACTTGACCCGAAAGATTAAAAAGTTACTGATTTACACGAACCGATGAATAAGAATAGTGATAATGCGGAAATTCTGACTACCATTAATAAAGTAAAATGAATTATGAACTACAGATATTTTCTAAGAAAATTTGGCGATTACTATTCTGAAATTTTTAGAATTCCAGATAATGGGAAAAATATAATCAATAATATTCCACATCTGGAGAAATATATTCCAAAGAACAAATGGTCAAACGATTCTAAAGATATTAAAGGACTACTTGAAGATATATCAACGGGGTATTTCTCTGAAATACAGGATGAAATTACAGAAGTAAAAGCGTTAGAAATAATTAGAAGGATTGATACAAATGCAAATAAATAGAACAATCACACTCTCAAAAAAATTACGCAATAAGTTGCCAACTCCCCAAACGATTAATACAATAATCACTCTAATTTTATTTGCCAGCGGATATTGTTTTTCTCAGTCTCAAAAAACAGGACAAACCATGAGTACACCGATCAGTAATATCCAAATAGATAATACGGCACCTGTTTACCTGGATAAGAGTGATCCGATTTATATATCAATTAAGGCGAGGGCAGTTGACGATCTGAAGCAAAAAACAGACACCGCATCAGTTGAGAATAAACTATTTATGGCTAAAATAAGAACATTGACAGAAGAAAAACAAACTCAATTGGAAGCCATATTTGCACAAGCAATTATTGATTATACATCTCAGACGCGCGGGGAATTTATGTTGCATTTTAAGGAGGTGGCGGAGAAGGACCCTAAAGATATTGCAGAAGAGTATGATTTTCGTGTTCAAAATCTCGGTAATAATAAATATGCGGCTGAATATTGGGAAGACGGTATTGTTGTAAATTCAGAAGAAAATGCATTGGTCTGTGCACAGGAGTTGGTTAAGAGACAGGAGTCTGATAAGATAACTCCGGATGTTAATGGAATTGTCCAGGAAGTAAAAATAAAATATGAGGATGTTAGAAATTCTATTAAAGCCGGCAAGCAGGAACGCTACACAAAAGTGTTGGCTTTGCTTTACGTGCAGGAAAAGAATGGCTCCATTACTTTCCGCGATCCATATCAGGAGCTGTTCGATTTTGTACTCAAATAGTAAATTTCAAATTTTGCCCCTGCCGCTTCAAAGGAGACCTAAGGACGAGCAGAGGGAAATTTAATTTGAACTGGTATTTTGAAGAAGAATAAATAAAAGAAATTAAGATTTTGGCATGATAAGTTTTTTCGAATCAATGCCATAAACAGACAGACAGAAAATGAAAAATATTGTTATAATTTTCGGGCTTATTTTTTTTAGTTCTTATTTGTGGGGGCAAAATACAAAAGGAACTGTTAAGTCAGCTTCAATACCAATTACTATTGAATGGGTTGACAATCTATCAGGTGATTTTTCATTTACAAATAATTGGAGTTACCCGGAAGGAGTTTATAAAAATGAATACGGACAATTAAGTTGTGACGGACTTTGTCCCTCTGAAATTGACGCTATGAAAGATAGCACAGGACGTATTTATGAGGACTCATTGCAAGCATTCTATAAAATTATTGACACCACTCACCAGACACATTCTATTCAGTGTGAAGCCTGGTGTTATGAATGGGCAGGAACAGATTTTATAGAAGTGTTTCGCAAAAGTAAAGACAGTGTTAGCTGTTTTACAATGACCGGCATTGCTACTCACTGTAGTTTGCAACTCGACATAATAAAGAATACCTGTTATGCTACTATAGATTTAAACAGCATTGTTCCAGGCGGTGATGCCAAATATTATTGCACAGACGGGTATATTACTATTGACAAAAAACTTTGGAAAGAGGGGATAATGAAAGCTGAATTCAGTTTTAATTTTGAACACAATGAAAATCCGAAAAAACCAATTTACTGGAAAGGTAAAATCTATGCAAAAATTAGAACGACTTGAAAAACGTTATAGAACATTTAACCGAATGAAAAAATTTTTAAGCTTATTAGTATTATTGATTTTTTTTAGTTGTAAAGGAACTGAACCAGGAGTGAATAAAGCTCAAGGATATTTTAATATGGATTCAGTTTATACGGATTACTTAGTTAGTTTTTCAGATGATAGTGTATTTTCTCCAGGTACATCTTGTGGTTACAGAAATTTAAAAGGAGAGATTATTCTTCGTAAAGGGAAATACAACTATTGTTTTACAGATACTTTCAAGAACTTTGCATTTGTTTCTGATGAAAAGTTAACCAATTCCAAAGTTGTGGCAATTGATAGAAATGAAAATATTTTATTTGATGTATACATGTTTGATAATGGTCCGGACGAGTTAGAAGACGGTCTATTTCGAATAGTACGAAACGGAAAAATAGGATACTCTGACAAAAACGGAGTTGTAGTTATAGAACCAAAATATGAATGTGCGGATAAATTTGAGAATGGTAAAGCTAGTGTTGCTTTAGAGTGCAGAAAGGTCATTGAAAAATATGATTCAGAACATTACAGCATGGAAAGTGACTCCTGGTTTTACATTGACAAAAAAGGAAATAAAGTAAAATAAACCAAAACGACCTATAACAGGCACAACTCCTTCTTCACTTACCGATTAATTATTAAGTCACCTTCCGCAAAATAGATAATACCTTGAAGGATAATTGTCTTTGTCCATTGTGTTTTGTTTTTAGTGCTGTTGTATTTTAGGGTTACTGGTAACGTTTGTGGCGGAAAAGAAGACTGAAAGGTTTGGATGTAGTCTTTTCCGCCGCTGTTATCGGAAGTCAGGTCGCGCCATTTTACCTTTTATTAACATCCTTTCTATGTCGTGCATTATAAACAATTACAACCTTGTTAGCAGTGTCGATCTGATAAATTACGCGATAATCTTCAACACGTAAACGATAACTCGATTCCGAGCCTTTCATTTTTCTTGACTGAACTGGAAAGGGATTTTCTGAAAGATTTTCAATAGCTTCAAGAATCTTTGGAATAAACTGCCTGTTAATCTTCCTAAGATCGTGTTCCAATGATCCTTTCGGATCAATTTTAAATAAGCCCATCAGCCTTTAATCTTTTCTTCAGATCTTCAAAGCTGATTGTCGGCTCATCTTTACGCTCCGCTATAACAGCAAGATCATGGATATCTTCAAGGAGTTCCTCGTAATCTTCCATCGGTAAAATGATGGCTTTCTTGATACCAGCGTCATCTACAATAAATTGAGTGTCCATTGCTCACCTCCTTTTAAAATTATATCAAAATGGTAACCTGATTTACGATAACGGTTTGGGGCTTGGCGAAGGCAGGGATTAGAAGTACAAATGTTCAACATAGCACAAATGTACAATAGAATTCCAAATGTTTAATATACCACGTCAGCCCTGCTTTTGCCAAACCCTTGTTATGCGTTCGGCTTTCTTTCGCACTCTGTTTAATTTTCAATAATTATGTTTTTAGTCTTAATAAGTTCAGTCAATTTGTCTGTAAAATTTGAACCACTTTGAATGTTTCCGTGATTTTGGTAAATACCAGAAAGCGAATGAAGTTCTTCCATTTCTTCATTATAGTGTTCTATTTTGTCGGCAAAATTTAGATTGCTTTTTGTGATACGTCCAGTTTTTATTGCAACATCAATTCTTTTGTTGCACCTACAATTATTGTATGGGTTGTAAACTCCGCAATATGAATTTAAAAAACCGCCAATTAATTTTCTAGATAATTCAAGTCGTTTTCTAAAATTTTCGGGTGTCGTTTGAGTTATCTTTGATGCAACATTACTTTTTAATTTAAAAACTGTCCCAAGTATAAAAGCAAGTCGTAAATCTCTGTCTAAACACTGTAACATTGCCAAAGTGCAACCAGTTTTCATTTCTTTTTCTAATAAGTCTTTGTCAGGTAAATCATAGTGAGCAGGTTCTTTTGTTGTATTCAAATCGTCAGCAAATACATCAAACGAAGTAAATGTTTTTTCAAGTGAAGTTTGTTTAAGATTTAAAAGATGGTTTGTTGCAACTCGATATGTCCAAGTGCTGAATTTACTTCGTCCGTCATACTTGTTCAAATTGGTAATGATTTTAATTAGAATTTCTTGTGTAGCATCTTCTGCGTCCATTCTATTCCATAGAAATCGAAGCGATAAATTAAATACCAAACCTTGAATTGAATTAATCAATTCGTCTAAACTCTTGTTGTTACCTTCTAAACAAGATTTAATAAGTTCTTTATCGTTCATTTCATTATTTATGAAAATTGGGTTGGATTTTATCCAACCCAATTTTAAATTTATTATTCTTCTAATATAGTTTGAAGATTTTGTAATTCCTTTTTCAGAATTTCCATTTGTTGAAGTAATGCTCCTTCAACTTCTTCGATTGGTGCTGGAGGTGCAAGTAAAACAAAAGAATAAATTGCGTTCCCGTCTGGACCTGCTACAACTCTTGAATATGCAACACCAATACTTCCGTCTGGCATTGTCATATGCCAGTCGATTGTTCCTAATTCTTGATTTGTCTTTGTTGCTAAACCTATTTTCAATTCTCCGTTTGGAGTTACCAATAATGCTGATTTTTCGTCTGCTTCTTTAAAGGCACCAGTCCATTTTGGTAAATTTGTAGGGTTTGCAATGTATTCGAACACTTTCGATGTTGAAGCCTGAATGTTCACACTTTGAACATCGTGATTTTTGATTTTGTTTAATGTTGTCATTTTATATTTCCTTTTTATTGTAATCAATGAATTTTGATTACTACACATTAGACAAGTCAAAAGGGTCAAGTGTGAATTTTTTAGTCAGATTTATTTGTGAACGCTGTCGTTTTAAGCTGACGCATAACTAGTGTATATACGAACCATAGTTCGTTTTTGCTTCTGTTTTTGCGGGGATAGGCGAACCTTTTAATTAAATCGTTTATTGTTTACAAACCGAACTCAAAGTTCAATTATAACTTATACAACAAACTTAATTTTAGCAATTAGAAAATTGTACAATTATTGGACTTAGTTTTTCCCGCCGCCAACTTTTTAAAGCAGTCTTTTTCAAGTTCGGAAAGAAAAACAGACAAGTATTTTTTTAGTGATGAAGATTCTCCTTCTTCACTTACCGATTAATTGTTAAAACATACCGTTCACTTACCAGAACACACCGTATGCTTGTTAGCTATTGTAACAACTGACTATCTTATATAGATTCGTACAAAATTCTGGTAAAACAAATTGAATACTATAAAAAAACTGATGGGGTTCTTCACAAAAAAGCATTCTGTTTCCACACCTCTTTTAATTATAAAGAAAGATACAGAAGACTTTAACGTAAAAGAATACAAATCGATTGAAGAAGCAATCATAGATCTGGAAAATGATCCGAATGTTCCTGCGGATAAGATAGAAAAGTTAAAATCATCATTCAAAAATCTGAAGAATAAAACTTCAATCAAGATAAGAAATGGTGAAATAGTATAATGTTGAATAAAACGAATTCACCAGAGGTGAACAGTTATGCGGGAAAAATAATTTTCAACAATAAAAATTTATCTAACAAACGAGGTTAATATGAAAAATCTTTTTAAAATGTTTGTGGTTCTATTTGTTTTGTGCTCGGGCGCAAACATATTTGCACAAACAGCTTCCGTTACTTGGCCACTTACGAGCAATCAAAATCCAAATACACCAAACGGCAATATTCAAGCTCTATCTCAATCAATTGGAACTCCAACCTCTCCTTATAAATTGGAAATGTATCCTCAACAACCTTACACTAGTCGTGGTCAACAACTCTGGACTGGAAATCAAGGTACTGGCTGGATAGCTGGTTTGCCAGATTATACAAGATATATTCAGTTTGATGCAAGTCCAATTTCCGGAAATAATTTTACTGTTCAATATATTTCCTTTAATCATAGTGATACTGAGAATCCATCAAATACGGATTTCAATATTTTGAAATCAGAAGCCTGGTATTCAATAGATGGATGGAATTCCAGATTTCAACTTAATTCAAATCCGTTAAATTATTTGACAACTATAGTTCAGACGTTTTCAGCAAATGTTAATGTGTTGGTTCAAAACGGGCAAACTTTTTCAATTAGAATTTATCCTTACGCCCCAAATGGTGCAAGGGCAATGACACAATCTTTTGCTACCCATAGAAATCTAATTATTGAAGGAAGAACATCCCCAGTTGATCTAAGCAATGGTTCAATCTGCGGAATGAAATTTAACGACTTGAATGGAAATGGCAGAAAAGACATCGGTGAACTAGGATTATCCGGCTGGACAATTAATTTATCAATGGGTGCTGTTCAAATGACTGCGACAACCGGTGCTGATGGAAGTTATTGTTTTAACAATTTAGCTGCTGGAACATATACACTTTCTGAAACACCACAAAGTGGATGGCAGCAAACTTACCCAGCATCTCCAGGTACTCAGACAGTAACACTCACCGCCGGTCTAAACGTTTTGAACATAGACTTTGGTAATAGGCAATTACTTGGTTCAATTTGCGGAATTAAATTCAATGACTTGAACGGTAATGGAATTAACGATGGTGAACCCAAACTATCCGGTTGGACAATTACCTTATCAATGGGTGCTGTTCAGATGACTGCGACAACTGGTGCAGATGGAAGTTATTGCTTTAACAACTTAGCGGCTGGAACATATACTCTTACTGAAACATCACAAAGTGGATGGCAGCAAACAGCACCTGCTGCACCGGGAACACATACAATAACACTTACGCCCGGAACAAATCTAATTGGAATTAATTTTGGGAATAAAGAAATACTTGATCCTAATTGCACTGATTTCGAAAATGGAACTTCCAACGGCTGGCAAGTCAATAACACTCTAATGTCTATACAGCAGAATGGGAATAATCATTTTATCCAAACCACCGATCAATCAGGTCCCTCTTCATTTTTTAATAGCAGCAAACCTTTAACCGGCAACTGGACAAATTTATTTTCAAATGGCTGCGGATCTTTATGCTTTGATGTTACATTTTTATATGGAGGCAATCCTTATAATGGTGTGAATCCTCCGCAAACTTTTACACCTTATATAGCTATTGAGGGAAATGGGTTTTCTGCCGCATTTGTTATTAATAATCCAATTACAGTTGGAGATGGTTGGCATTCTTACTGCGCGCCATTAAGTTATCTTAATTCGGATGGAACTTTACCTTCTAATTCTGATGGATATTGGGTTATGGGTGTCGGAACAGCGAACGATTGGAATACTCTTTTAAGTAATGTAACAAAAGTTAGACTTCCGATCGATCCTACAAGTTATCAAGCAGAAAAATTTGGATATGATAATATTTGTCTCAAAAATACCGGAGATTGTAATTCTCCTTTAAAGTTGGGTTCAATATGCGGTATAAAAATTCATGATAAAAATGGTGATGGTGTAAAAGATCCTAATGAAGATGGAATTCCTAATTGGACAATTACCCTAACTATTGGGACTACAACTTATACTGCTACTACTGATGCAAATGGAAATTATTGTTTTAACAATTTGCCGGCTGGTACATACACAGTTTCAGAAGCAAATCAACCAAACTGGAGACAAATTTATCCAGCCCAACCTGGCAATTACACTATTACACTTTCACCCGGTCAAGAAGTTAAAAATATTAATTTCTCTAATGTTGAAGATCCAACAGTACAGCTTGGTTCAATCTGCGGAATCAAGTTTAATGACTTAAATGGCAATGGAAGAAAAGATGATGGTGAACCAGTTTTACCGAACTGGCAGTTTAATTTGACCGGGACCTCTAATCAAACAACTACAACTGACTTAAGAGGTAATTTTTGTTTCTATAATTTGAGAGCCGGATCTTATACTATTCAAGAAGTTATTCAAAATGGTTGGGAACCAACATTACCGAATAATACCGGAACTTTCTCGGTCACTCTTTTACCAGGTCAAAATCTTTCTGAAATTTATTTCGGGAATAAAGAAATTTTAGGATCAATTTGCGGAATTAAGTTCAATGACAAAAATGGTAATGGTGTTCAAGATGACGGTGAATTAGGAATAGCAAATTGGACAATCAATTTGACGGGAACATCGACACTAACTACAAGAACAGATGCTAATGGTAATTATTGTTTCACTGGTTTGAAACGAGGCAAATACACAGTTGCAGAAGTAAATCAAAATGGATGGACACAAACTGCACCTTCAACTTTAACATATTCATTAGATCTTAAACCCGGCGAATCCATGATTAATATTAATTTTGGTAATAAGGAAGATGCTACAATTCGGCTTGGTTCTATTTGTGGAATTAAATTCAACGATAAAAATGGAAATGGAAGACAGGACGATGGCGAGCTTGGAATACCAGATTGGCAAATTCAATTAGGCGGACCAATAGATATGACTGTTGTAACAGATAAAAATGGAAATTTCTGTTTCGAAAATCTTCTACCGGGAGAATATAAGGTTGGAGAGGTTATGAAGAATGGATGGAGACAAACATTTCCAGCAACCAACTTCTATATTATTCAACTTGCATCAGGACAAAATATAACAGTTCTTAATTTTGGAAATAAAGAAGATGCAACTGTACAGCTTGGTTCAATATGCGGAGTTAAGTTTAACGATAAGAATGGTAACGGCAGACAAGATGATGGTGAATTAGGAATACCTAATTGGACTATATATTTAACCGGACCCATGAATTTAGCAGTCACAACAGATGATAATGGCAACTATTGTTTTTATGGATTAATTCCAGGCAGTTACACAGTTCGAGAAGAGAACAAAGTTGGTTGGAGACAAACTGTTCCTTCCTCTGTTTCTTATGCCTTTGATCTAAAATATGGAGATAATTTTAAGGATATTAATTTTGGAAATAAAGAAGATGCAACTGTTAAGCTCGGTTCTATCTGCGGAATGAAATTTAATGATTTGAATGGTGACGGAAGAAAGCAAGATACTGAACCTGGAATTCCTAATTGGGCAATAAACTTAACCGGCACTATGAATTTATCAACTAAAACAGATTCCAGAGGTTACTTCTGTTTTGAAAACTTAAGATTTGGTAAATACACTGTTTCGGAAGTAAATAAAAACGGGTGGACTCAAACAGCGCCTTCTACCGGCAGCTTCACTATTGAACTAACAGAAGACCGGAATCCTGATGATCTTTATTTTGGAAATAAAGAAGATATAACAGTTAGACTTGGTTCTATATGCGGGATTAAATTTAATGACAAGAACGGGAACGGCAGTCAGGATACTGGCGAACTTGGTATACCTGATTGGCAGATCAATATAGGCGGTCCAATAGATTTGAATATTAAAACTGATAAAGAGGGGAAATATTGTTTTGACAATTTGTTACCCGGAACTTATGTCATTAAAGAAGAATTGCAAACAGATTGGATTCAAACTTTTCCCACTTCTCCTGGTTCTTATACTGTTGTGCTTACATCCGGACAAAACCTGAAGGATTATAAATTCGGTAATAAGTATGAACCTAAAGTTGGTTGTGTCCAGCCGCCAAGTGGAATGGTTGCATGGTGGCATTTGGATTTTTCATCAAGAGATGCCCGCCAAGATTTTGCCGGATTTAACAACTTCGGTGTAATGGCAAATGATCCTACCCAAGTAGCCGGAAAAGTTCTGGGTGCGTTGCAGTTTGATGGAATTGATGATTATGTCGAAGTAGCAAATCATTCTGAACTCAATTTCGGTACTGGTGATTTTTCTTTTGATGCATGGATTAAAACAAATGCCGCCGATGGTGTGAGAATGATCCTTGATAAAAGAACAGAAACCCTAAGTTCATTTCTATTTTATCAGGGTTATTCAATTTTTCTGAATGATGGTAAGCTTTATTTACAATTAGCCGATGGGGCTTTAATTGATTCTTGGACTAATTATAATTCACCGGTTATAGTCGCTGATGGAAATTGGCATCATATTGCAATTACTGTTTCCAGAACGAATACACAAGGTATAAGCTTTTATCTTGATGGTGTACCAATTCAATATGGAAATCCTACTTCACACCAGGGTTCTTTAAGTAACACAAGTTCTTTACGAATCGGCAGTCAATCATTGTCGGTTACCTCTTCGGGAATTAGTAAATTCAAAGGTATTATCGATGAAGTGGAATTGTTTAACCGAGTATTAACACAAGCAGAAATCGTTTCTATCTTTAATGCCGGAAGCTCGGGAAAATGTAAACCTACTGGAGGACTTAGCTCTGTTTTTGGAAACGTGTTTTATGACATTAAAGGAGACGGAGTGAAAAATCCCGGTGATATTGGATTATCAAATTGGACAGTCTTCATAAATGGACCTACGATTGCGACTAATGTATCGGATGCTAACGGAAATTTTAATTTCACCGATTTGAAACCAGGTAATTACACTATTTCTGTTGCAGTTCAAACGGGCTGGTCATATACAAAACCTATAAAAGGAAATTATACTTTTGAAATAGCGCCGGATCTAAGTATTGATGCATTCAATTTTGGATTTGCAAACGATCCTTGCCTTAGCGGCTCAAAGACTTGGGCATCTCTTGGGACAGGTATAAGTGGACAGGTAAATGCACTTGCAGTGCATGGCGGTAAACTTTATGTCGGAGGGTATTTTTCAACAGCGGGAGGTATTCCTGCAAACAATATTGCCCGGTGGGATGGAACAAACTGGACTGCATTAGGCAGTGGGATTAATGGTATTGTTTATTCGCTCTCTGTAATTGGAAATGAGCTTTATGCTGGCGGAGAATTCACCATTGCAGGTAATATGAACGTAAAAAATATTGCTAAATGGGATGGAGCAAACTGGTCCATTCTTGGTAATGGTACAAATAATAAAGTACTTGCTTTGGCTTCGAGTGGAACAACTCTTTATGCTGGGGGACAATTTACAACTGCTGGAAGTGTCAATGCAAATCGTATAGCGAAATGGGATGGTTCTAATTGGTCTGCCCTTGGTAGCGGGATGGATGCTGACGTAGTTGCCTTAGCTGTTAGCGGTTCAACATTATACGCGGGTGGCTTTTTCAATTACGCTGGAGGAGTGTATGCAAGAAAAGTTGCACAATGGAATGGTGCAAGTTGGTCAGGACTTGGAGGTGGTGTCAGGGATCAATGGGGTTTTGGAAACGAACGTGTGCGTTCTCTTGCTGTAAGTGGTTCGGCACTATATGTAGGAGGCAATTTCTATTACGCCGGAAATGTAAGTGCAAAATTTGTTGCTAAGTGGGATGTTGTGAATTCTAGCTGGTCAGCTCTCGGAAGTGGTATTTCCAACGATGATGTGTGGGCAATTGCAGCACCATCAGGAACCGATGCTGTATATTTTGGAGGACAATTTTCTACTGCTGGTAATTTAAGTGCAAACCGTGTTAGTAAATGGGATGATACTGGTATAAATTGGTCAGCGTTGGGTACCGGTATAAGTGGTAGTTATAATGTCGTGACATCTCTTGTAGAAATGGGTGGTGCTTTATATGCCGGTGGTTCCTTTTCTAATGCCGGCGGTATAAGTGCAAATAATATAGCAAAGTATTCATGCAGTGTTCCTACTTCGGTTAAAGATGATAAAACCGGCAATGATTTACCGCAACGGTTCCAATTAGAACAGAATTATCCCAATCCGTTCAATCCAACGTCAACAATAAGATATGTAATACCTCAAATGGGTTTTGTAAAAATTAGTGTATATGATATTCTTGGGAGAGAAATCAGAGTATTAGTAGATGAGGAGAAAACTCCCGGTCATTATGAAATAATTTTTGATGCAAAAAATTTAGCAAGCGGAATATATTTCTATACAATCAGGGCTGGAGATTTCGCTCAAAGCAAGAAAATGATTTTGATGAAATAAGGACTTCAGTAATATCTTTAAAAAGAAGCCAGGATAAACAACCCTGGCTTTTTTCATACTGCGCAGCACCTCTTTTATTTGTTTTTTGTTTCCTAATAAATCCATAATTTTTGATAGACAAAAAATCTTCATTGCCCAGACGATTCATTTAAAAAATTTAATCAAGGAATAATGATATGAGTAACAACAAAGAAGAAGCTCTTCGATATCACAGTGAAGGACGGAAAGGAAAAATTGAAGTTATTCCCACCAAACCATGCTTTACAGCTCACGAGCTATCACTTGCCTACACACCGGGCGTAGCTGAACCGTGTAGAGAAATCGAAAAAAATGATGATGACGTTTACAAGTACACAGCCAAAGGTAACCTTGTTGCAGTTGTTTCAAACGGAACCGCAGTTCTTGGATTAGGTGATATCGGTCCTCATGCCGGAAAACCTGTTATGGAAGGAAAAGGTGTATTGTTCAAAAGATTTGCCGACATTGATGTATTCGACATCGAATTGAAAACGCATGATTCAAAAGAACTCATTCGTGCAGTTCAATTAATGGAACCGACATTTGGCGGAATCAATTTGGAAGATATCAAAGCACCGGAATGTTTTGAGATAGAAGAAGAACTTAAAAAAACAATGAACATTCCTGTGTTTCATGATGACCAGCATGGAACGGCAATTATTTCATGTGCAGCGTTAATTAATGCTGCTGAAATCGCCGGGAAAAAATTAGACAAGATTCGTCTTGTTGTTAATGGTGCCGGTGCATCTGCCATTGCTTGCTGCAACATGTATATTGCAGCCGGCGTTAAGAGAGAAAACATTGCAATGTTTGATACAAAAGGGCACATCAACAAAAAAAGAACCGATCTAAATAAATACAAAGAATTATTTGCCCAAGATAACCAGTATGCAGATTTAGCCGATGGAATGAAAGGAGCAGATGTATTTGTTGGATTATCCAAAGGCAATGTTGTTTCCAAAGAGATGGTTAAAGCGATGGCTAAAAATCCGATTGTGTTTGCCATGGCTAATCCGGATCCAGAAATAAAATATGAAGATGCCATTGATGCGCGCAAAGATATTATTATGGCTACAGGCAGAAGCGATTATCCAAATCAAGTTAATAATGTTTTAGGATTTCCGTTCATCTTCAGAGGTGCACTCGATTGTCGTGCTTCGCAGATCAATGAAGAGATGAAAATGGCTGCAACACGCGCTCTTGCTCAACTTGCACGCGAAAAAGTTCCTGAAGTTGTACTCAACGCGTACGGAGGAAAAGAATTTTCATTTGGTCCCGAATATATCATTCCGAAACCATTCGATCCCAGAGTATTATGGACTGTTGCACCGGCAGTTGCAAGAGCTGCCATGGAAACCAAGGTTGCCAAAAATCCAATAACAGATTGGGAAGCGTACAAAGTTGAATTGCAGGAACGCCTCGGCTTCTCAACTGAGATCGCTCGCGTGATGGTTCACAAAGCTCAGCAAAATCCAAAGAAAGTTGTTTATCCCGAAGGTGAAGAGGAGAAGATCATCCGTGCGGCAAACTCTGCCTACGATGATAAAATTGCAATACCGATCCTTCTTGGTAGTGAACAAGTTATCAAAACAAGGATCGAAGATTTGGGTTATGACCTAAATAAATTTGAGATCATTGATCCGGAGACAACATCAAAAGGAGTTTCTTACACAGATGAATTTTACAAAAAACGTCAACGCAAAGGCGTTACTCCCCGCGATGCAAAACACTTGATGCGCGAGCCGAATTACTTTGCTGCAATGATGGTAGAGATGGGCGATGCAGACGCAATGGTTGGCGGACTTACACAACATTATCCCCAAACAATCAGACCTGCACTTCAATGTATTGGCGTGAAAGAAGGATTAAAAATTGTTTCGGGTATGTATATTGTTATAATTAAGCGTAAAGTTTTCTTCTTTTCCGATTGTACCGTGAATGTAGATCCAACTTCAGAACAACTTGCCGAGATAGCAATAAGCACTGCTGAATCAGTAAAAGAGTTTGATATCGTTCCTAAGATTGCAATGTTATCATTCAGCAATTTTGGAAGTACTCCTTACCCGCAGTCTATCAAAGTAGCTAACGCCGTCAAGATTGTTAAAGAAAGCAGACCTGATCTTATGGTTGATGGTGAAATGCAGGCGGATACCGCAGTTGTTGCGGAAAGAATTGAAAAGGATTATCCGTTCTCATCACTAAAAGGTGGTGCGAATGTTCTTATCTTCCCAACACTTGAAGCCGGAAATATTGCATACAAACTTCTGCAACGTTTAACGGATGCAACCGTAATTGGTCCAATTTTAGTTGGAATGAAAAAACCGGTTCACGTTATTCAAAGAGGCGATACTGTTAATGATATTATTAATATGACTGCTATTGCAGTTGTTGGCGCAAAAGATCATAAATAAATATTTCTTTCATCTAGAGGGCGTCCAAAAAGTTCTTTGTTTTGCTTTGTGCCTTGGAGTCTTGGTGGCAAATATTTGAATTTTGCATTAAAACTAAAATGCTTGTAGCCACTAAGACACTAAGTCTCTAAGAATTTCTAAGCAAAATTACTTTTTGGACAATCTCTAGAATAATGTTTTTTCAATTCGTATTTCTATTTAACCCAACGCACGTTTATATTTCGGATAGATAATTTTATCTTAGCCACATTTTAACGGCAAGATTAATGTGTTAAAAAATATTCTATATATCTCCGGAAGTATGATCCTCTTTTTTGCGGGAGTGGTTCTTTACGGTGTAATTCTCAATTTGCGGGAAGTAACTCTTAAAGAAGCACTGTTAGAAAAAGGATTGATCAAGTTGAACGAAGTCAGTTTGATCGTTGATAGGAAAAATTACAGAATTGAATTATACTCTGATAAAATATTGGTTAAGACATATAAGGCAGTTTTTGGTAAAAATTCCGGTACGTTAAAAACTTCTGCTACAGACAATGTTACTCCTATTGGTGATTATAAAATATGTTCGGTTGATTCATCATCAAAGTATCACAAGTTTTTACATCTCGATTTTCCTAATGAACACGATGCGGCGGAAGCACTTAAACAGAACTACATTAATACCGATGAATTCAGTACAATTTTGTTAGCTGTAAAAAAGAATGATTGTCCACCGAAAGAAACAAAGCTTGGTGCCGAGCTTGGTATCCATGGCATTGGGAAATATAATGCAATATTCAAAAATCTTCCTTTTTCATTTAATTGGACTAACGGCTCGATAGCTGTGAGTAATGAGAATATAGACGAACTTTATTCTGTTGTTAAATTAGGAACACCTGTTAAAATAACTTATTGACGGATTACTCTTTTGAAAACTAAATATTTCTTTATAATCTTTTTTCTCATTTCATTTTTTCTATTTGCCCAAACCGATAAAAAATTTGAACTCACCGAAATTCAATTTATTGGAAACGATGCATTCTCATCTTCAATTTTGAAATCGCTGGTTGTATCTAAAGAATCCCCAAGTTGGTTATCACAATCTCTAAATAAAATTTCTTCCATCGGAGGCAAAGCAATCTATTTTGATTCTCTATTGATACCCAGCGATCTTAATTCTTTGAAGGGATTTTATCAATCGAAAGGATATTTCAAAGTTCTAATTAACTCTCACTACAATTTAGATACTTCAAAAAATGAAGCGGTGTTGACATATACTATTCAAGAATCTCAACCGGCTTATTTCAAATCGTTTGTCGTGAAGGGTCTGGAATGGATTTCCCCATCATTCCAAACAACACTTGAAGATTACATGCGGGCTGATACAACTACAATATATGAGGATGCGATAGTTGATGATAAGAAAAACTTCATCTTAAATTTTTTACGCGATCATGGATATATGCTTGTACAATCAGATCGTCCAAAAGTGGTAATCGATACCATGACAAACTGTGTAGATGTTGAATTGAAATTTAATACCGGTACGAGGTATAAAATAGGAGAGATCTTCACTACGCGAACGGGTAAAGGTTTTGATTTGGTAGGAGAGGATCTATTAAAAGAAATTGTTGCACTCACTCCCGGAAACTGGTACAGTAATTATGATATTCAACGCGGTCAAGTTCGTCTTTTTAGAACTAACCTATTTACATCAGCAGCGGTAAATAGCATTATTGCAGATACTGTGGGGAATGTGGTTCCCATGAATATCAGTGCAGATATCGGATTGATGCATGAACTCTCACCTGAAATTATTATTAATAATGAAGACAATACTTTCAATCTTGGTTTGGGATTAAATTTAACCAAGAAAAATTTTCTCGGTGATGCAAGAAAGTTTACAATTGGTACTTCTGCAGCAGCTCAGAACATTTCCGAATTCTTTCAGCATCCTACTTTTGCAGATTCCGCATTTTACGGTTACTTCGATGCACGTATTTCTATTGAGCAGCCGTTTCTTTTCGGTGAGCTGATAACCACGAAACTTGAAACTTATTTCACCGCTCAAAAAAGAAAAAATGAATATAACGCTACAATAATAGGCGGCAGGTTAAGTTTTGATTTCGAGCTTCCGCAGTTTACCTACTTCAATTCCTTCAACGCTTATTTAAATGTTGAACGATCTGAATATGAGTACAAACCGGCTTACTTGAAAAATTTATTCAGCCAGTATTTTCAAATCAAATTCGGTGCACCAAAAGATTTTGCAGATTCGGTAGCTAGTAATTATGTAGATCAAGACCTTGGCGGAAGATATATTTCCCAGAGTACAAATGCCGCAATTGGAATTAATTTTGGAGCGAACAAAACAAACGATACTTTTTTCCCTTCAAACGGTTATGCTCTTTCTTTTTTATTAGAAGATGCAAACTCTATTCCATATCTGATCAGCAAATTATTTAAAAGTGATTTTGTCCGTCCGCTATTTTTTAAGAGCGTTATTACATCATCATTATACTTGCCGGTTTATAATTCCAAATTAGATGCATTGGGAATAAAATTTAAGATCGGTCAAATATTTACTTACCGTGGCGAGCAATCCGCTATTCCATTAAATCAAAGATTATATGCTGGCGGAAGTAATTCTGTACGAGGATGGGGAACCCGCCAGCTTGTTCCTAAAAAAGTTGAGTTTAATTTAGCCGCTGATCCTACTCAAGATGATCTTGTATCATTTCTTGGTAAAGGTGCTGCAACAGGCGGATTTTTCTTGTTTGAAGGTTCTATTGAAACCCGCAATCGTTTATTCGGACGATTTGGTTCTGCACTCTTTTTAGATTATGGAAACACCTGGAACAGCAGTAAAGAATTCCGCTTTGATGGAGTTGCAGTTGCCGCAGGATTTGGTCTCCGTTATTATTCCGATTTTGCACCCTTCAGAATTGATTTTGGTCTAAAAGTTTACGATCCGAACGACCGCCGTCCGATCTTGCAAAAACAGTTTTGGAAAGATGTCTTGCAGTTTCATATTGGAATTGGCGAGGCTTTTTAACATTAGGCGCTGAAATGACTGGGATATTCGTTTTTTGTTTACCATCCCATTTTTCCATAAATTTGCCATCACTTTTTTAAGGGACTTCAATGATTTCAAGTATGACTGGCTACGGTAAGGGAATTGTTCAGAAAAACGATATCTCTATTGAAGCTGAGATTAAAAGTCTGAATAGCCGGTATCTGGATCTTTCTCTCCGTGTACCAAAATTTTTGATGAACAAAGAATTCGAAATCCGTGAAAAAGTTAAAAGCAGAATTAAACGCGGTAAAGTTTATCTTAACGTTACCGTCCGTAAAGGCGATTTTGAGGAAAAATTTAATGAGATTGATCCTGCTGCCGTTAAATTTGCAGTCAGTTTGCTTAAGGAAATCAAGAAGTCTGCAAAGATCACCGAAAAACTTAGACTTAGCGATTTGATGCTTTTTCAAAATATGCTGTTCAAGGATGATAATGAACAGGCAAGCGAGGAATTTGGATTAGTAGCCGAAGCCATTGATAGCGCGATAGATAATTTGAATACGATGCGGGAAGCAGAAGGTCGCGAACTTGAAAAAGATTTATGGAAGAGAGTCCAGATAATTGAAGACGCACTTAACAAAATTGAGAACGTTTCCGATGAAAGCGTTAAAGCTTATTTTGAAAAGATAAAAGAGAAAGCCAGACAGTTGGTTGCTGAACTATCAAACAACCATGATCGTCTTAACATGGAACTTGCTTTAATAGCTGAACGCGCAGACGTTACGGAAGAATGTGTTAGGTTACGAAGCCATATCAAAATGTTTATTGACACTGTTGCAAAATCAGAAGATGCAGGAAGAAAACTAAACTTCATTGTTCAAGAGATGAACCGTGAAGCCAATACGATTAACAGCAAGTCGGTTTCATCCGAAATTTCGCACAATGGAATTTCGATTAAAGAAGAGATAGAAAAAATCCGGGAACAAATTCAGAACATTGAGTAGTGCGTGGCAAATCATAAAGCAAAATTATTTGTATTTTCTGCGCCCAGCGGTTCCGGTAAAACTACTATTGTCCGTGATGTGCTCAAAAATTATCCGGATTTTGTTTTTTCGATCTCCGCAACAACAAGAAAGAAGAGATCGAATGAAAAAAACGGAATTGATTACTTTTTCATAAATGAAGAAGAATTTAAGCAGAAGATCGAAGCCGGCGAATTTGTTGAGTGGGAAAAGTTTTACGATTATTATTACGGTACTTTAAAAAGTTTTGTTGACGGGAACCTTGCAAAAGGTATTTCAACCGTCTATGAAGTTGATGTTAAAGGTGCGCTTAGAATCAAGAAGAAATATTCTAATTCCGTCTTGATTTTTATCGCGCCGCCAAGTATTGAAAAGTTAAAAGAGAGATTAATTAATCGTAATACGGAAACCGACAAAGATTTAGAGAAACGGATTGAACGGGCGGAAATGGAATTGAGTTTTAAAGACAAGTTTGATTATGTAGTCTCAAACATTGATCTGGAAAACGCGAAAAAAGAAGTTAATAATATTATAGAAAGAGAAATAACAAAGGAGTAACTATCATGCCAATTAAACCAATTAATTTGACGAAGATAAAAGCAAGTATCCCGAATCTTTATGAAGCTGTTATCATTGCTGCAAAACGCGCTCGTAAAATTAACGACGATAACAAAACTGAATTCAATGCACTCTTGAGCACAATGGCCACCGGGCACGAAGATGATTTCGAAGAGAGAGAAAATCCCGAACAAATGAAACTATCTCTTGAATTCGAAAAACGTGAGAAGGCTCATATTAAAGCTCTTAACGAGCTGGTTGAGAGTAAAATTGAATACAGATATAAAAACGAAAAAGACAAATAGTAATAACGTCTAACCAAGCTTGAAGCGGATGAATTTTTATTAGTTCCTCCGCTTTTCTTTTTTATTTAGAATTGATTCTTCTGGTTAGGTTAAAAATTTACTAAATTCAATCTAGAAGTCTTTAGGACAAATCATAATCGTTAGGCAATCTCGGATGCACATTGGAATCTCTCGCTAAAAAAATACTAATCGAAGCAATAAAAGATCAGCAGGCTATGTTCGGTGATCTTCTTTTTGAAAATGTGAATGAGTCTGTGGAGGAAGCATTGCGTCAGAAAAGTGAGACTATCAAAGTCTCTAAAAAGAACGAGACGGTTTCGGTCGATAATTTTTTCGTGGAGGATTTTCAAAAAGCGGAATCTCTTGTTGATCTAAATAATATAATTTGCGAATGTCAGAAGTGTGCTCTTGGAAAGACCCGCACCAAATTTGTATTTGGAGTCGGCAATCCTAATGCGGATGCAATGTTAATTGGCGAAGCACCCGGACGCGATGAGGATCTGCAAGGTGAACCATTCGTAGGACGCGCGGGTAAACTGCTGAACGATATTTTGAAAGCTGTTCACTTTGCTCGCGAAGATGTTTACATAGCTAATATCTTGAAATGCCGTCCGCCAAATAACCGCGATCCTTTACCGGGAGAGATGGAAACATGCATCCCTTATCTTCACAAACAGATAGATCTAATTAAACCAAAAATTATTTTGTGTTTGGGAAGAGTTGCCGCAAATGGATTACTTGATAAAAAATTATCTCTTGGTCAACTTCGTGAAAGCACATACGACTTCAAGGGAATAAAAGTGATGGCAACATATCATCCCGCAGCACTTCTTCGTAATCCAAATTGGAAACGGGGCTGCTGGGAGGATGTTCAAAAATTTAGAAAATATTACGATGACCTGCCTACCGGCAGGCATGATTAACGGAAAAGAATATGGCAAAAAGAATTATCTCCCGCACCGGCAGAAAAAAAGACGGCGACATTGAAAAACTAAAAGCGGCTTCAAAAATTCCTCCTTCAGTTCCCGAAGTTGAAATGGCAGTGCTCGGTGCAATGTTGATTGATAATGATGCTGTTCCGAAAGCAATAGAAATATTAAAACCGGAATCATTCTACGATAAACGGAACAGAATCATTTTCGAGTCAATGTTGTCACTCTATGAATCGAATGAACCGATTGATACTGTATCTGTTTATGAGGAGATGAAAAAAGCAGGTAAAGGAGATGAAGCCGGCGGCGCTTCATATCTAAGTAAACTTACTCAGGATATTTCTTCGGCTGCAAACATAGATTACCATGCACGTGTTGTTCTGGAAAAATGGATTCTCCGTCAACTGATATCCGCTTCTTTTGAAATTGCAAATTCTGCTTACGAAGGCAATGAAGATGTTTTTGATCTCTTAGATGCCGCCGAATCAAAAATATTTCAGATCTCCGAAAAGGGAATCAAAGAATCGTTCAAGTCAATGGAAAAAGCCGTAAAAGAAGCGCTCGAATTGATCGAAGCGATTCATTCAAAAAATATTTCTACGTTTTCCGTTCCTTCGGGATTTTTTGAATTAGACGATCTTCTCGGCGGATTCCAAAAATCCGATTTGATAATTGTTGCGGCAAGACCCTCAATGGGAAAAACTGCATTCGCTATGTCTGCCGCGCGTAACGCTGCCATTGATTATCAAATACCAATTGCCGTCTTTAGTTTGGAAATGGCTACGATACAGCTTGCAACAAGATTAATTTCGGCAGAAGCACGTATCAATGCCCATAACGTTCGTACGGGAAAATTTAAAGCAGAAGAGGGCGCTAAGATAAGCCGCACAGTTCACAAGTTAAGTAAAGCGCCTATCTATATTGATGACACTCCGGCTATTTCAATTCTCGAACTCCGCGCAAAGGCAAGACGCTTGAAGAATGAAAAAAATATTGGTTTGATCATTATTGATTACTTGCAGCTTCTAAGTGCATCTTATAATATGGAAAGCCGCGAGCGTGAAATCTCTACGATCTCCCGTTCATTAAAATCTCTCGCAAAAGAATTGAATATTCCTGTCATTGCTCTTTCGCAGTTGAATAGGCAAGTTGAATCGCGTACAGATAAAAGACCGATGCTTTCGGATTTACGCGAGTCCGGTTCTATCGAACAGGATGCCGACGTTGTGCTGTTCTTATATCGACCGGAGGTTTATGGGATTACACAATTTTCCAGCGGTGATATGAATGGCGAAACAACAGAAGGTGTTGCCGAAGTAATTGTCGGTAAACAAAGAAACGGTCCAATAGGTGAAGTTAAACTCAGATTTATTAAAGATTACGCACGCTTCGAAAATCTTGATCGGTTTAGACAACATCAGTTACCGGCTGGTGCTGAACAAACCGCGATTGGTTCAGGTGCGGAGGAGTTCCCAATATGAAGAATTATTTTTTATTCTTGTTTTTATTATTCATCTCAATCGAAAGTTTGGCACAAACAATTTACACACAGAAGGATGTTGATGTTTGCAATTCCAAATTTCAGTTAGCATTGGATAATAAGCTATCTTCACTTCCAATCGACAAAATAATTGTTGAAATCGGAAAAAGTTTTCTCGGAACAGATTATGTAGCTAATACTCTTGAAAAAGGAGACGGGGAAAAGCTTGTTATTAATCTTACCGGATTAGACTGTTATATTTTCCTTGAAACTTCGCTTGTATTCGCGCGATGCATCAAAAAAGGGAAGACAACGTTTGAAGATTATCAGACTGAATTGACCAACATCCGCTATAGAGATGGAAAGTTGAAGGAATATCCATCACGGCTTCACTATTTCTCCGATTGGATCTATGATATGAATAAACGGGGAATTGGTAAAGACATCACTAAAGAAATCGGCGGTAAGCCATACATTAAGAAAATTAATTTTATGAGTGCACACATAGATGCCTACCAACAATTGAAGAGTAATTCTAAATTTGTGGACGAGATTGTTAAGATTGAAGAGGAGATCAGCTCACGTAATTATTTTTACATTCCTCAGGAATATATTTCTTCAATAGAAGACAAAATTCAGAGCGGCGATATTATCGGAATTACAACCAGCGTTGAAGGAATGGACATCGCACACACCGGAATTGCATTACGTTTGGATGACGGAAGAATACATTTTATGCACGCACCAATTGTGGGACATAAAGTACAAATCACAGAAAAGCCGCTGGCTGATTACATAAAGGGAAATAAGAAGCAAACGGGGATTATGGTTTTAAGAGCAAATAATACTATTTGAACACTCCCTTTATAGTGCAATTATTTATAATTATTGACATTAATTCAACTTTATAGTTGCATTTTATTTTCTAACCAATTAGATTTGGTTCAGCAGAATGAATAAAGAAAATGTTGAACACTTCCTTGCCGATTTTAAGACAAAATTAAAAATCTACAGCGTTATTTATCGAGATGATCGTGATAAAAATTTACAGGCATTGGCTGATCTTGAAATTACACGTGCTAAAAGAACTGAATACTTAGGCAAATTAAAAGCCGAAGACTTTTGTTCCGGTCCAAACAAAGATTGCTTAAACCCAACTATGCCGGATTATTGGGAGTTTGGAATCAAAGTAAATAAGAAAGACATATATGTTAAGATTTCTTTGGGTAACCCTAACGATTCTGTTATTTGTATTTCTTTTCATTTAGCAGAACATAAATTGAAGTATCATTTTAAGTAGGGAAAAAATTATGAAGTGCCCATTTTGCGACGGAATAGCAGATTTAAAAATAGAACCGATAAAAATTACTTTTCGGAAAGAAGATTTTAATATTCAAAAACAGTTTTATAAATGTAATAAATGCAAAGAGCAATTTACCACCGATGAATTGGACGAAGTAAATATCAACCAAGTTTATAACCAGTATAGAGAAAAATATCAAATTCCTTTTCCACAACAGTTAACAAAAATACGAGAGAGGTATGGTCTATCTGCCTCAAAGATGGCAGAAGTTCTTGGTTTCGGAGCGAACATTTATAGAAATTACGAAAATGGTGAGATACCCAATGCCAGTAATGGAACATTGTTAAATTTAATTAAGGAACCCAAGGAATTAAAGAAAATTGTATTAAGTAAAAAACATATTTTTACTCAAAAACCACTAACAAGAATTATCGCACATCTAGATAAACTTATTACTGATGAAAAGAATGAAGATATTTCATTGGCAAAGTATCTTTTATTCAAATACAACTCACCCAATGAATTTACCGGCTATTCGGAAACTTCTTTTGATAAATTTTTTAATATGGTATTATATTTTTTAAAGAATGCATTTTTCCGTGTACGGTTGAATAAATTTTTATTTTATGCAGACTTTTTAAATTACAAAAGGACCGGTTTTTCAATTTCCGGTGTACCTTATGCTGCAATTACTAATGGTCCTGTGGCAGACAATTATAATGCTTTATTCTCTCTTGCTGAAGAAATGGGTTATATTTCTGAAGAAGAAGCATTGCTGCCAAATGGTGATACTATAGAAAAGTTTGTAAGCATAAAAAATTTTGATAAGAAAATATTTAACGATGATGAATTGAAAACCATGAATGATATCTTAAATAAATTTCAATTTGTTAAAACAGATGATCTAAAAAAAATGAGCCATGATGAACTGGGTTGGATAAAAAATAAGGATAAATGTGGTTTGATTAGTTACCAAGATCATGCTTTTTTATTAAAGCATGTTTAATTCTTTTATTGATGTTAATTCTTTTTATTTTCTTACCTATTAAATCAAAAATAATATGCCTACACTAAACTGGATTGGTAAACAAGCTGTTGAAAAACATCATCTCGAAATTCCTTACCGTTTATTGGAATATGATAAATCTCTTTCCGTTGGTGATAAAGAAAGTGGAAACTTACTTGTGCAAGGCGATAACCTTCACGCACTTAAAGCTCTTTTACCATACTATGCCGGAAAAGTAAAATGTATTTACATAGATCCTCCTTACAATACCGGTGAAGAAAGTTGGATTTATAATGATAATGTGAATTCCCCGGAGCTAAAAAAATGGATAGCCACTATCGTGGGAGATGAAGGCGATGATCTTTCACGTCACGATAAATGGCTCTGTATGATGTACCCGAGATTGAGTTTATTGAAAGAATTATTAAGAAAAGATGAGGTTGACTTTATTAACATCGAAGATAATTAACTACTTTTTCTTGGAACAATGATGGATGAAATATTTGGAATACTTCTAATAGAGCAATTATTCGGTCGCTTTGAAGATAGTAAAAAATAAAAATTCTGTTTTACTAAAGAGAAATTAAAATGAAATTAAACAATCGTAAGCTAAATAAAGAAATACTTGAACCTGACCGGAATACTAAAATTTGGAGATATCTAAGCTTAGCTAAGTTTATTGATATGCTGAAAAGACAATCACTATTTTTCAGACGATTGGATTTGTTCTCTGATAGATTAGAAGGGACTATACCAAAAGGAATCGATGTTCGGGTTTGGGAAGAAAGCGATAATTGCATTCGCCAAATTAATTATGATGAAAATTTTATTAAATCATATTGTTCATATACCCTTGCAAATTGTTGGTCTAAAAATAATTCGGAATCATGGGCTTTATGGAAAATCTATACTGGTGGAATTGATACGGGAGTTGCTATAGAAACTACTTATTATCAACTAAAAGAAGCTCTCAAAAAAAATAAACAAGAAATTTTATTAGGAAATGTCCAATATACTGATGCGGTGAGGGATATAAAGAAATACCACATTGCATTTACAAAAACGCTTCCATATAAGTTTGAAAGTGAAGTAAGAGCAATTATTCTTGATCAATATTCAAGGAAATTTATAGATGGAAGACCCTCCTATATTCCTTCCCATGCTAGTGGTCTTTATGTAAAAGTTCCACTAAAAAATATTATTAATCAAATAACAGTATCGCCAATAAGTCCCAAATGGTATATAGATTTAATTAAAGATGTTATGAAAAAATACGGATTTAATTTCCCCTTGGTAGAATCGTTGATTAAGGAAGAAATTAGTTTTTGAATATCTCCCAAATATTTGGTTACTTAAAGAAGGAATACTTGGAGATAAAACTGTAAATGGTGGTAATGTTCTAACAAGTAAAATTCTTTCTTTATTGCAAAAACATATTGGTCCTAAAATTATTTTTGGTGAAAGCAATAGGTTAAGCGCAGCGCGGCTTAAAAAAGAAAACATCGTGTTCAAGCAAATTCCATATGAAATAAAAACGAGCTGATTGAGGTTGTCATGAAAAAAGAATTAATTCTACAACTGCGAGCATCTTTTGAAGGCGTAGCTTATGAAGAAAATGGAATAGAATATTGGCTTGCCCGCGATCTCCAAGAATTACTTGGCTACAGCGATTGGCGGAATTTTCTAAATGCAGTTAATAAGGCAAAGGACTCCTGTAGAAACTCACAAATTGACCCGGATTATCATTTCGTTGACGTCAACAAAATGATAAAACTGCCCAAAAATGCGAGTCGTGAAGTTGATGATATTATGCTAACGCGTTACGCTTGTTACTTAATTGCCCAAAATGGTGATCCTCGCAAAGAACAAATCGCATTTGCACAAAGCTACTTCGCATTGCAAACACGTAAGCAAGAACTTCTGGAAAAACGGATTGAACTTATTGAAAGAGTTGCAGCACGCGAAAAATTAATTGCAACCGAAACGGAATTATCTAAAAACATTTACGAACGCGGTGTAGATAATGAAGGTTTCGGAAGAATAAGAAGTAAGGGAGATCAAGCTCTATTCGGTGGTTATACTACTCTTCAAATGAAGAAAAAGCTCAACATTCCAGAGAATCGTCCTTTAGCGGATTTCTTACCGACAATAACAATTAAAGCCAAAGACCTTGCAACCGAAATAACCAATTTTAATGTGAAGAAGAAGGATTTGTTTGGTGAAAATCCTATTGTATCAGAGCATGTAAAAAACAATCAAGATGTTCGAGACCTATTAGCCAAGAGTGATATTAAGCCGGAAGAATTGCTGCCGGAAGTTGATATTAATAAACTGCAAAGAAAAGTTAAGACGGAAGACAAGAATATTTTGAAAGAAGCAAAAAAACTTAAGGGCAAAGAATAATTTCCAAGTGCCATGCGGAATAAAACTTAGTGACTTGGTGTCTTAGTGGCAAAGTTTTTACACCACTAAGTCATAAGGACACAAAGCTTTTAAACAATGAATAAAGTTTCTTTTCTTTACCTATTTTTTCACCAAACTCAGCAACACTCCAATATTTTCCAAATCCTCTTTCTGATCTTTACCTTTCGGTGTTTCTAAAATCTTAGGCACCTTCTCAAGTTTCTTATCGTTCATAATGTTGGTGAAGCCATCAATGCCGATAAACCCTTTTCCGATATGATCATGTCTATCAACACGGCTGCCAAGGTCTTTCTTGCTGTCGTTCATGTGCAGGCACTTTAGCAAATCCAAACCGATGATCTGATCAAACTCTTTAATAACTTTTTTGTATTCTTTGGCATCTTTAATATTGTAACCGGCTGCCAAAATATGCGCTGTATCTATGCAGACGCACATCCGTTTTTTCTCATCAACCATATCTATAATCTTTTTCAATTGCTCGAAGCGGTAACCAAGTGCATTGCCTTGACCGGCAATTGCTTCGAGCATGCTCAATACTTTAAAACCTTTTGTTTGTTCATGAACGATGTTGAGAGACTCGACGATAATTTTCAACCCTTCCTCTTCACCCTGTCCGCCGTGAGAGCCGGGATGAAAATTTAAATATGGAATATCAAGTTGCTCGCATCGCTTCAGTTCATCAAGAAATGATTTACGGGATTTTTCCAGATTCTCAGGATCTTTAGCGCATAGATTTATCAAATATGAATCGTGAGAGACTACCACTTTTATGTTCGACTTGCCTTGTTTCTCTTTAAATGCCGTTATTTCTTTTTCAGTAAGGTCCTTTTGAAACCACCTGTTATTGTTTTTAGTAAAGAGTTGAATAGCTGTAAAACCGAGTGATTCTCCGCCGTCAATTGCCGAATCAACTCCGCCGTTAACAAATACATGCGCGCCAAGTAAGTGTTTCATATATTCCTCTTTTCTTGCTCATGTTCTTGATCATAATCGCGATCAAGAAAACTAACGAGCAAGAACATGAGCACGATCATGAGCAAGAATGAATTTTGTTTTACAAATAAAGATAATAATATTGTTATGAAAAATTTATGGAATGATGAGCTGAAATGAAAATATTTATCACCGGCGGAAGCGGATTATTAGGGCAGTACCTCAACATTGAACTTAGTAAGAAACACGAAATATTGACGCAATATCAATCTAACATCGGGAATTGCGTACAATTTAATAATGTAAAATTATCAATAACAGATTACCGGAAACTTGAGGAAGTATTTTCAACTTCCACACCAGAAGCGGTCATTCATACCGCTGCTGTTTCAAATGCGGAGAAAGCCGATAAGCTTTCTGCGGATGTGGTTTACGATATCAACGTAAATTCAACGGCAAAGATTGCCGAACTGTGCTCTCGATACAATTCTAAGTTGGTATATTTGTCAACAGATTTAGTATACGCCGGTTACCGCGGTTCTTTGCTGCGGGAAGATGCTAAACTTATTCCTATTTCACTCTATGCAGAAACAAAATTAATGGGTGAGATAAAAATTCAACAAACTTTTGATAATTACATAATATTGCGTGAAGCTCTCCTGATTGGATTTGGATTAAACAACTCCCGAAATAATTTTCATTTGATGTACGAGAAGTTAGCAAAAGAAGAACCGGTCAATTTGTTTATAGATCAATTCCGCACTCCTCTTGCTTTACATGAAGCAGCCAGGATGATCGGCGAGTTGCTTGAAAAGAGTATTGACGGAGAAGTTTTAAACTTCGGAGGCAAAGAAAGATTTTCCAGATACGAACTGGGAGAAATACTTTGCGAAGAAGCGGGCTTTGATAAAAATTTACTCGTTAAAAAAACAATGGAAGAAGCCGGGCTTACTTACAAAGTTGCCGATGTATCGATGAGTACCGAAAAACTTCAGTCTTATGGAATTAGATCGAAAATTTGTCGTGATTCAATTAAAGAAATCTTATCCGGGGTAAAAGCTTAATGATAGACAGTAGAGATTATGAATACATTCAAAAATGTTTTGAACTCGCTCGTAACGGAAGAGGATTAGTATCTCCAAATCCACTTGTTGGGGTGGTAATTGTAAAGGATGGCGAAGTTATCTCGGAAGGGTATCATAAAAAATATGGCGGCAATCATGCAGAGGCAGAAGCAATTATTGCCACGGAACAAGACTTAACCGGTGCTACTTTGTATTGTAATTTGGAACCGTGCTGTCACACCGATAAACAAACTCCGCCTTGCGTACCATTGATTATCAAAAGCGGAATTAAACGTGTTGTCTTTAGCAATCTTGATCCAAACCCCTCGGTTAACGGCAGGGGAGTATTACAATTGACCGCTGCAGGGATAGAAGTTACTAGCGGAGTATTCGCGGATATCGGAGAAAAATTAAACCGGTTTTATTTCAAGACAGTACGTAAAAAAATTCCTTATACGATAGTAAAAATTGCACAATCAAAAGATGGGATGATCAATTCGCTTGGTTCGCAAAGAACAAAAATTACATCCGATAACGCGGAAATTTTCGTCCATCATCAAAGATCAATCTTCGATGCTGTTTTGGTTGGCGCAAATACCATTAACGTAGATAATCCTAAATTAACTGTGAGGAAAGTTGAAGGAAGAAATCCTATCCGTGTTATTCTAGATGGTATGCTGACTTCCAATATCAATTCAAATGTATATAATGATGAATGGAAAAATCAAACATGGGTCTTCACTTCAAAGACGGCTAACGATGCGAAAAAGGAGATGTTGCGTCAGAGAGGTGTTCGAATCATTGAGATGTTTTCAGATTCAACCGGCAGACTCGATATTGGTGTTGTAATGAGATTGCTACACTCTAATAATATCAGATCGGTATTTGTTGAAGGAGGAGCGGATATTTTTTCTCAATTTGTCAGAAAAGATCTGATTGATGAGATGATTATTTTGGAAGCGCCAATAATACTTGGTGAAGGAATTAAAGCTTTTAATGGAGAAATACCTGAAAACCTCAAATTGGAATCAATAGAGGCGCTTCCACCGGACGAAAAAAGAATATATAAACGAATTGAATAGTGTTTAAATCCGCAGGAGTTGATATTTTTACAATATGTTTACAGGAATAATAGAAGAAACCGGAAAACTAGTCTCTGCTGAAAATATTGCCGGCGGAAAGAGACTAAAAATTTCAGCATCTAAAATTTTTAATGACCTAAAAATTGATGATTCCGTTTCTGTAAATGGCGTGTGCTTAACCGTTACCAAAATTGATAATTATTTTTTCTGGTGCGATGCCGTTGGTGAAACACTAAACAAGACAACTCTCGCGAATGTTAATCAAAATTATGAATTGAATCTTGAAAGAGCATTGCGTCTTACTGATCGGCTTGGCGGTCATTTAGTGCAAGGCCACGTTAATGGTATAGGAGTTATAACACGGTTGACAAAATTGGGTGAGAATTTTTCTCTTGAAGTTGAGATTCCTAAAGTGATAACCAAATACATCGTTGATGAAGGGTCAATCACAGTTGACGGAATAAGTTTAACTGTTGCCAAAATTGTTGAGAGAAAAATCACTGTCTCGATAATTCCTCATACATGGAGTAACACAAATCTTCAGCAGAGAAAAACTGGAGATAGAGTAAACATCGAAACAGATATATTTGCAAAGTATGTTGAGAAAATTCTGCAAAGCTCAAAGGATGAGGGCAACAAATTCACAGATAACTGGTTTAAGAATTTAGGATATTAAGATGATTGATGAATTAGTTTCAAGAATGAATACGATCGAAGAAGCAATTGCCGATTTCAGAAAAGGGAAAATGCTGGTTGTTGTAGATGATGCCGACCGCGAAAATGAAGGCGATTTGATAATGGCTGCCGAGCTTGTTAAACCGGAAGATGTAAATTTCATCACACGCGAGGCGCGCGGAATTTTATGCCTTGCCGTTACCGATCAGCGTGCAAAAGAGTTGAATTTGGAATTGATGGTTGAAGAAAATACTGCACTTCATCAAACACCATTCACGGTTTCGATAGATTATATTCATAATACAACTACCGGAATTTCTACTCATGACCGAACGAAAACAATTTTAGCGGTTGTGAATGAAAAATCGAAACCGAATGATTTTGCCCGTCCCGGTCACATCTTTCCGTTAATTGCAAAGGAAGGAGGCGTGTTAAACCGTGCGGGGCATACAGAAGCTGCGGTTGATCTCGCCCATCTTTCAGGATTAAAACCGGCAGGCATTCTGTGTGAAATTATGGATGCGGATGGTTCAATGGCGCGCACTCCCAAACTTATAAAATTTGCCGAGAAACATAATCTCAAAATTATTACTATCGCGGATCTTATCGAATACCGTAGGAAAAAAGAAAAGCTTGTTAGATGCCGCGTTGTAGTTGATATGCCTTCCCGTTTTGGAAATTTCAAATTGCATCTCTATGAAAGTCTTCTTGACCCAACAGATAATCCTATTGCTCTTGTTAAGGGAGATATTGAAAGTGATGAACCTGTACTGGTCCGTGTTCATTCCGAATGCTTGACGGGTGATGTGTTCGGTTCATTGCGCTGCGATTGCGGTGACCAGCTTACAACTGCTCTAATGATGATTGAAAAAGCGGGGAAAGGTGTTCTTCTTTATATGAGGCAGGAAGGAAGAGGTATTGGTCTAGTAAACAAACTTTTAGCTTACGGTCTTCAGGAAGACGGCAACGACACCGTTGAAGCCAATGAGATGCTTGGGTTCAAAGCTGATTTAAGAGATTACGGAATTGGTGCACAAATTTTAAAAGATCTCGGACTGAAGAAGATTCGCTTGATGACTAATAATCCGAAAAAAATTATTGGTCTTAGAGGATATGATCTTGAAATTGTAGAACGTGTCCCGATTGAAATTGAACCGAACGAAAAAAATGAAAAGTATTTGAAGACAAAGCATGAAAAACTTGGACACCTGCTAAGCTTTATTCCGCACAAATAAAACTATTAATAATTGGAGTATATATGGCAAGAATGATTGAAGGTCAGTTAAATGCTGAAGGCAAGAAATTTGGAATTGTTGTATCCAGATTCAATGAAATGATCTCTAAGAGTTTACTCTCCGGTGCGTTTGATTGTCTGGCGCGTCACGGCGCGAACGAAGACGAAATTACGGTTGCATTCGTTCCCGGCTCATTCGAAATTCCTATGACTGCAAAGAAAATGGCTGAATCTAAAAAGTATGATGCTGTTATTTGTCTTGGTGCGGTCATTCGCGGCGCAACTCCTCATTTTGATTATGTTGCGGCAGAGGTATCAAAAGGAATTGCGAGTGTTTCTATGGATAGCGGTGTGCCTGTAATTTTCGGAATCATCACTTCCGATTCAATTGAACAGGCATTTGAACGTGCTGGTACTAAAAGCGGTAACAAAGGTTGGGATGCTGCGCTCAATGCAATTGAAATGGCTGATTTGATTAAGAAGCTTTAAAAAATGGAACGCAGATCGTTTATGATTTATCTTAAGAAATCATAATTATCCTAAGAATCTGCGTTCTATTTTCCTCTTTTACTTTCCAATTTACTTTTCAATAAATCATTTACAATTTGTGGATTAGCTTTACCTTTTGTTTCTTTCATTATCTGTCCCACAAAAAATCCAATCACTTTATCTTTACCGCTCAAAAATTCCTCAATCTGTTTTGGATTTGCAGAAAGAATTCGATCAATCACATTTTCAATTTCCGAAGTATCGGTTATCTGAACGAGATTCTTTTCTTTTACAATTTTGTTTGGATCTGAATTAGTATTCAGCATCTCCGGAAATATCTCTTTTGCGATTTTACCGCTGATAATATTCCCGTTAATCATCTTGATCAACTTGCCAAGATTCTGAGCGGAGACGGGAAATTGAGCAACGGATATTTTCTGATCATTAATATTTTTTAAAACTTCGGTCATCACCCAGTTACTTGCTGATTTATAATCATCCGTAACATTCAGAACCTGTTCGTAATAATCTGCCAACTCGCGCGAGGAGGTGAGAATCTCGGCATCATACTTTGGCAGAGAATATTGCTCAACAAATCGGTTTCTTCTTTTCTCAGGGAGTTCAGGCATTGCGAGGGCAATTTTATCCTTCCAGTTTTGGTCGAGAACAATCGGCATTAAATCAGGATCGGGAAAGTAGCGGTAATCATGAGCTTCTTCTTTGCTTCGCATAGGAGTAACTTTATTTTGGTCTGCATTCCAAAGAAGAGTTTGTTGAATAATTCTTCCTCCATCTTCAAGAATATCTACCTGTCTTTCAATTTCAAACTCAATTGCTTTTTCAACGTTGCGGAAAGAGTTCATGTTTTTGACTTCAGTTTTTGTACTTAATTTGGTTTCGCCTTTTAAGCGGATAGAAATGTTAGCATCACACCGCAGCGAACCTTCTTCCATGTTGCCGTCGCAAATTCCAAGATATGTCACTATCTGTTTTAATTTGGTTAAGTAGAGATATGCTTCTTCAGCAGTGTGCATATCCGGTTCGCTCACAATTTCCATCAATGGTGTGCCGCAGCGGTTAACATCTATCAGCGTATCAAATCCTTGATCGTGAATAGATTTACCCGCATCCTCTTCCATATGAATTCTTGTTATCCCTATCTTTCTCTTCGAACCATCTTTTGTCTCGATTGTGATCTTGCCATGTTCACAAATCGGTGCTTCAAGTTGAGAGATTTGATATCCCTTCGGAAGATCGGGATAGAAATAATTTTTCCGGGCGAAGATTGAGCGTTCATTTATTGTACATTCGGTTGCCAGTCCCATCAGAGCTGTGTACTCTACAACTTTTTTATTCATCACCGGAAGAACACCGGGATGGGCTAAACAAACGGGGCAGATGTTGGAATTCGGAGGAGAGTCGAACTTGGTTGAACATCCGCAAAATATTTTTGTCTTGGTTAAGAGCTGTGCGTGGACTTCAAGCCCAATTACAGCTTCGTATTTTGAATCCATATCGTTTTCTATGCTGATTTTACTTTAGCGAAAATACTTAATTTTTGGAAGGTTCTATAAATATAAATTAGATTAAAAAAAATATTGCTTTAATAAAGGGCAAATACTTTCTTCCTGCTTATTCGATCTCCAGTAGGGAATAATTGATTCTTCTTGAGAAATGCTGCGCAATCCCCGCTGTCTTTTTATCAGGTTTAACGAAAAAATATAGCAGCCTTTGAAAAATGCTGAATATTATTATTTGATTATCTGACCATTTATTTGAATATTCACAAAACAATGTTAAGAGAAATTTTTAACAAGACAAAAATTGCAAGTAAAAAGGTTTGCTTAGTTTCTAAAAAAAATATTTGATTAAATAATTAATAGGCATATACAATGAAAACAGTTAGAGAAATTCTACTCAAAAAAGGAAATCAAGTTTGGACAGTTTCACCCGATACAACAGTTTTTACCGCTCTTCAGTTAATGGCAGAAAAAAACACCGGAGCTTTACTGGTTATGAAGGATGATAAAGTTGTCGGTATCATGAGTGAACGTGATTATGCAAGAAAAGTAGCTCTCCTCGGAAAATTTTCCAAGGATATATTAGTACAAGAAATTATGTCTTCTACCATATTTTATGTTGAACCTTCATTTAGTACAGAAGAGTGTATGGCACTAATGATTGATAAACGAGTTAGACATCTTCCGGTAATAGAAAAGGAAAAACTTGAGGGAATTATTTCCATTGGAGATGTGGTTAAAGCTGTCATTGATGAAAAAGAGTTTTTAATAAGTCAACTTGAGCATTATATAAAAGGGGAACGCGGTTAGTTGTTCTATAATTATTCATATTAATAGAGAGATAAATAAATCACTTCTTTAAGGTAATTATGAATCTGGATGTTTTGGTCTTCGCCGCCCACCCTGATGACGCGGAATTGTCTATGGGCGGAACAATTGCAAAGTTGACGGATAATGGTTTAAAAGTTGGCGTAGTTGATTTAAGTAAGGGTGAACTGGGAACCCGCGGTTCGGCTGAGATCAGAAGACAGGAAGCAGAGAGCGCCGGGCAAATATTGAAACTTGCGCATAGAGAAAACCTCGGTTTGAAAGATGGTTCTTTGAAATTCAACGAGGAGTATCTGAAGAAGATAATTTCTAAAATACGTAAACATCAGCCGAAGATAATTTTTGCACCTTACTTCAACGATCGTCATCCGGATCATATAGGCACTTCACAATTGGTAAAAGAAGCTATCTTCTTTTCCGGATTGCCTAAGATAGCCACAGAAGATAATGACCGCATTCAATCACCGTTCCGACCTCAAAAATTTTTTTATTACATGCAGACATACGAATTCAAGCCGACCTTTATTATAGATATCAGCGGTTACTTCGAAACAAAAATGAAAGCCATATTTGCTTATGATACTCAGTTCCATAATCCGGATAGCCTTGAACCCGAAACATTTATAAGTTCGCCAAACTTTTTGAAATTTGTTGAAGCGCGTGCAAAATATTTTGGATTCAAGATTGGAAAAGATTTTGGAGAAGCATTCTTCTGCGAGGAAGAAATTGAATACAATCTAATAGGTGAAATTAAGCATTGATCAACTAACGAAGAAAAATGGTCTAGTGAGACTAAATTCATTTCACATCAAGAGCCTCGGCTTTTATTTAGGAATCATCTTATTCTTATTTGTATGGTTCTTTGTTGATTTCGGTGGAGAGTTTCATGATGCAAAATTAGTTGCAGCCGTTGCATCGCTAATGGCAACCTGGTGGGTTTTTGAATCAGTCCCGCTGGCGGTTACATCTTTCGTCCCTTTGGTGTTATTTCCTTCCTTGGGCATTCTCTCTTCATCCAATACCGCAACACAATATATGAACACAACCATTTTCCTTTTCATCGGTGGGTTTGTAATTGCCATAGCCATGGAAAAATGGAATCTACACAAACGCATTGCACTGAGTGTAATACTATTATTCGGCAGTAGTCCTTCAAAAATAATTTTTGGTTTTATGGCTGCAGCCGGATTCATTTCGATGTGGATCTCAAATACGGCAGCCTGTTTAATGATTTTGCCTATCGGATTATCCATAATTTATAAAGTTGAAAAAGAGTTTGGCAAAGAGCGCAGCTCTAATTTTTCAAAAGCATTAATGATAGCTATTGCTTATTCATGCACGATCGGCGGAATTGCAACACTAATCGGAACTCCACCAAATTTAATTTTCCTCAGAATGTACAAAATAAATTTTCCTAATAGTCCTCTTATCCAATTTGGGGAATGGATGGTATTCGGTGTTCCACTTGCTGTGGTTATGATGATTATTGCATGGATAGTTCTAACCAAAATAGTTTTTCGATCTGATAAAAATTTAGTTCTGGATAGAGAAATAATAAAAGAAGAAAAAATGAAATTAGGAAAGATGACTTATGAAGAGAAAGCTGTAATGGTTGTCTTCACATTAACTTCTTTCTTATGGGTCTTCAGAAGCGATTTAGATCTGGGATTTGTTAAGATTCCGGGCTGGTCTAATTTATTTTCTTCGGCAGCATTTATAGAAGACAGCACCGTTGCTGTTACTATGGCATTACTTCTATTCCTTATTCCTTGCCGTTCATCTGAAAATAAACACAAATTCATTTTGGACCAGAATGATATAGCTAAAATTCCATGGGATATCGTTTTACTTTTTGGCGGTGGGTTTGCTCTCGCAGAGGGTTTTGTTCAAAGTGGATTATCAAAATTAATCGGGCAAGAATTTTTAATGCTAAAAAGTATTCCTCCTCTAGCATTGGTGGCAATTATTTGCACAATAGTAGTTTTTTCAAGTGAATTAACATCCAACACGGCACAAACTACTGTAATACTTCCCCTACTTGCTTCGTTGGCGACGGAGTTAGGTATAGATCCGCTTACAATCATGATACCCGCTACATTTTCGGTTTCATTAGCATTCATGATGCCGGTTGGAACTCCTCCAAATGCAATCGTTTTCAGCAGCCAACGGCTTAAAGTTTGGGACATGGTTAAAGCCGGGTTCATTCTAAATGTTGTAGGAATTATCGTTGTTGTTATTTTTACAAAAATTTTCTTTTTATAGAATCTTTTTAATTAATCTTTCATCTTATGATAAAAGAATGGAGAAATTATGGCTTATGTTAATTCAAAGATCGTTAATTATACTTTCGAAGATGCGATCACAAAAGTAACCGATGAATTGAAGAAAGAGGGTTTCGGTATTCTCAGTGAAATCGATGTGAAAGAAACACTAAAGAACAAACTTGATGTGGATTTCAGGAAGTATAAAATTCTGGGTGCATGTAATCCGACGTTTGCTTATAAAGCTCTTCAAACGGAAGAAACCCTTGGTGTGCTTCTACCCTGCAATGTTGTTGTTCAAGAAAAAGAAGATGGTAAAGTGCAAGTAAGCGTTGTTAATCCAATGGAATCTATGCAAGCTGTTAAAAACCCGGCATTAGAAGAAGTAGCTGTTACCGTATCTTCAAAATTGCAAAAAGTTTTGGAAAATCTTTAAACGCAAAGACCGCAAAGTAAATACGCAAAGATTGCAGAGATTCTTCGCGTGCTTTGCGAAAACTTAGCGTCCTTTGCGGTTAAACATGAATCATTGTAACAAGTACAACTGATTTTTGCCACACAATCAACTCTTTGTATGTCTTCATACTTAAACTCATTTACTCAGGAACTCTTGTACTCAGGCACTTAGGAACTCAGGTGCTTCTCAACTTTCATTAATCGTTACTTGTTCCATCTTATCGCCTTGCTCAATTAGATCAACAATGTCTTGACCGTTTTTTACTTTACCAAATACAGTGTGTTTTTCATTGAGATGCGGCTGGGGAGAGTGAGTTATGAAAAACTGACTTCCGTTTGTATTAGGACCTGCATTAGCCATTGAAATTACACAGCGTTCATGTTTGAGCGGATTGCCTTTGAACTCATCTTCAAATTTATAACCCGGACCTCCGCGGCCTGTACCTGTAGGATCGCCGCCTTGAATCATAAAATCACTTATAACTCTATGAAATAAGATTCCATCATAGTATCCTTCTTTTGCCAGGAAGACAAAATTATTGACTGACTTCGGTGCGTGTTCATGATATAATTCTATTTCTATTATTCCTTTGGTCGTGTTCATTGTTACGGAATATTTTTTCTTTGGATCAATTTGCATTGCTGGGGGAGTGTTCCACTGTTTTGCTGCCATTTTTATTCTCCAGATTATGTTTTAGTTTTCTTAATGATCATTCAAAAAATTATCGGGTTAACTTTTTATATTTCACACGATGAGGTATATCCGCTTCTTTACCAAGACGTTCTCTTCTGTTCTCCTGGTAATCAGAAAAGTTTCCTTCGAACCATACAACTTTACTATCGCCTTCAAACGATAAAATGTGAGTGCAAATTCTATCCAGGAACCAGCGGTCATGACTGATTACAACGGCGCATCCGGCAAAATTGAACAGACCCTCTTCAAGAGCGCGCATTGTGTTAACATCAAGATCGTTTGTTGGTTCATCAAGCAATAAAACATTTGCACATTGCTTCAATGCGATTGCAAGATGAATTCTGTTTCTTTCTCCGCCGGAAAGCGTTCCCAATTTTTTTTGTTGATCACCGCCAGTGAAATTAAATTGTCCAACATATGCGCGTGAGTTTTGTTCTCTGTTGCCGAGTTGAATTAAATCTTTTCCTTCAGAGATCATTTCCCAAACTGATTTTTCGGGATCGAGTATATCTCTGCTTTGATCTACATAAGCGAGCTTAACTGTATCACCAATTTTAAATATTCCGCTATCCGGCTTTTCCTGTCCAACTATCATTCTGAACAAAGTTGTTTTACCCGCGCCGTTTGGACCGATAACTCCAACAATTCCGCCGGGAGGAAGTTTGAAATTCAAATTCTCGAACAGAACTTTTTCTCCATATCCTTTCGAAACATTTTCTGCTTCTATTACTACATTGCCCAAACGCGGACCGGCGGGGATGTAAATTTCCAAATCTTTTTGGCGTTTTTCATTTTCATCATTGAGCATCTCCTCGTAAGATGAAATTCTCGCCTTCGATTTTGCATGTCGTGCTCTCGGCGACATTTTTATCCATTCCAATTCTCGCTGTAAAGTCTTCTGCCGGTCGGTTTCTCTTTTCTCTTCAATTTTTAACCGTTCTTGTTTTTGTTCAAGCCATGATGAATAATTTCCTTTCCAGGGAATTCCTTCGCCCTTATCAAGTTCAAGAATCCATCCCGCAACGTTATCAAGGAAATATCTATCGTGAGTTACTGCTATCACTGTTCCCGGATAACGGTTAAGTTCTGCTTCAAGCCATAAAACTGTTTCGGCATCAAGATGATTCGTGGGTTCATCGAGAAGAAGAATGTCCGGCTTCTTTAAGAGTAAGCGGCACATTGCAACTCTTCTGCGCTCGCCACCGGAGATGACTTTTATGAGTGTATCGGGCGGAGGACAGTTGAGCACATCCATTGCAAGTTCAAGTTTGGAATCGAGATCCCACGCTTCAAGATGATCTAACTTTTCCTGGACTTTACCTTGACGTTCGAGAAGGTCATTCATCTCGTCATCGCTCATCGGCTCTGCAAACTTTGCATTGATTTCATCATATTCCCGCAGAACATCTACAATTTCCTGTACGCCCTCTTGAACTATCTCTTTTACCGTTTTCGTGTCATCAAGTTTTGGCTCTTGTTCAAGCAGACCGATTGTGAATCCCGGTGATAGAGCGATCTCGCCGTTGAAATCTTTATCAACTCCGCCGAGAATTTTTAAGAGCGTGCTTTTACCGGAACCGTTGAGCCCCAGTACCCCGATCTTAGCGCCGTAGAAATATGATAAGTAAATGTTCTTTATGATCGCTTTAGTATCGTAATACTTACTTACGCCGATCATTGAATAGATAATTTTGTTTGGTTCGTTAACTGCCACTTTTAACTCCGGTAATTTGATTTTATTTAATAGAACACAGATCATAATGATTTATTATGATCATAAACTATCTTAATCGATCATAAGAATCAGCGTTCTATTTCGTTTTCTTTGGTTGGCAAAATAAAAAATTTTTAGATTACATCACTCGGCAGAATTAGAAAAGAACTTTTTGGGATTGTCTCTATCATAAATGCAAATTTTACTTCTCTCCTAAAATATTATTGCTTACCTTACAATGTAGAAGAACAGACTTTCAAATTCATCAACCAAAAACCAAACAAGAGGTCAGCATGAAAACCCTTCTCCGTGTACTCGGCGTAACACTTATAGCCATCTTAAGTTTTATAATCCCTGCTTGTCAGCAAACCCTAACAGAACCTGCACTCAATTCCCAAGAATTATCTTCCCAACAACATTTATCATTGAAAAAAGTAACAGTGATGGAAGATTTTGAAACGGGAACTAAAACAGCCTACGCCGTTGGCGATGTTGTGTTTTCTTCGGGTACCTGGACATTGAACGATGCTTTGGTCGGGACTACCACTAGTGATCCTAAGAACGGTGCTAAGAGTATCCGTACACGCAATAGCGGTACAGTTACTATGAAATTTGATCGCACTGACGGCGCAAGTACTGTAACGGTACAGCATGCAAAATATGGGACCGATGCAAACAGTACATGGGGTTTATGGTATTCAACAAACAGCGGAAGTACTTGGGCTCAGACTGGCTCTTCTGTTACTACTTCCTCAACAACTTTGCAAACTGCTTCTTTTACTGTGAACATAACCGGTACAATCCGATTTGAGATTCGCAAAACGGACGGCACAGCCAGCCGCGTTAACTTCGACGACTTTACAATTAATGATTACGTTGTTGTAATATATAACTTTGTGGAAAATTTTGAAGCCGGAACAAAAACCAGCTATGCAATTGCTGATGTGACTTTTAGTACAGGCGTGTGGACATTAAATGACGCTTTGGTTGGAACATCAACGAGCGATCCAAAAGTTGGAACAAAAAGTATTCGTGTGCGCAACAGCGGGACTGTAACTATGAAGTTTGATAAAACTACTGGAGCAGCTAATGTTTCCGTAAAACACGCGAAGTATGGAACCGATGCAAATAGTACCTGGGGATTATGGTATTCAACTAACAGTGGAGGTACATGGACGCAGACCGGCACTTCCGTTACAGCATCTTCAACAACTTTGCAAGCAGCAATTTTTGCTGTAAATATATCAGGCACAATTCGTTTTGAGATTCGTAAAACGGACGGCACAGCCAGCCGGGTAAATTTTGATGATTTTTCGATAGAAGATTATGCCGGAACAGGCGGCAGTGTGACCGAAATAGAACCAAACAATACAATAGCTACAGCCAATCCAATACCTACAGTACCCGCCACAAACACCGGTTATATCAGTGCTACAACCGATCTTGACTACTTCTCAGTTTCGGCAACTTTAGGGCAAATAATTACATCGGGATTAACGGTGCCTTCAGGTGTTGATTACAATTTGTATCTGCTGAATTCTTCCGGAGTCACATTAGCAAGTTCTACAAATACCGGCAGTTTAGCTGAAAGTATTTCATATAATACAACGGCAGTTGGATCTTACTATATCTTGGTCTCATCATCATCAGGCTTCAGCACAACTTTAAACTATACATTGACCGCAAATGTAACTACCGGAGGTGTTGTAGATACAACTACTTCCACAAGCGTTCATCTTACAATGGGAAATCCGAGCATAGCAGTTCATGATATAGCATTTCCGGCAAATTACTTGATGGAAAAACCGCAATATGTTCTTTCATACAACCGTGATTATGGAATACCGAATTGGACCGCATGGCATCTAAACAGTTCTTGGATTGGCTCTACACCTAGGCAAGATGATTTCCGAAATGATACTACACTTCCAACAGGCTGGTATCAAGTTCTATCAACCAGTTACAGCGGCAGCGGATATGACCGCGGACATATGTGTCCTTCTGCGGACCGTACACTAACTATTGCAGATAACTCTGCAACATTTCTAATGACAAATATGATTCCACAGGCGCCAAATAACAATCAAGGTCCTTGGGCAAATTTGGAGAATTACCTTCGCACACTTGTTACCGCAGGCAAGGAGTTATATATCTATTCAGGCGGTGTTGGTTCACAAGGAACGATCAATGCAGGTCGTGTAAATGTTCCTTCCCGTACATGGAAAGTTATAGTTGTTCTTGATGAAGGAACCAACGACTTGAGTCGTGTAACAACAGCTACACGTGTAATTGCCGTTGATATGCCTAACAGTGATGCTCTAATCAGCAGAACTGCGGATTGGAAAACATTCCGGGTAAGTATTGATTATGTTGAAGGGCAAACCGGATTTGATTTTCTTTCTAAAGTGTCTACATCTATTCAAGCTGTTATAGAAAATGTTGTGGATAATCTATAAAGTTACAGTGCACTAAAACAACAAAGAGGCTGTCTCAAAAGAAATTATTTTTTCAAAAATAGCACGCGGATAAAACGGATTCACCCCGTGGAATAAATTAAGGATCAAATTGTTTCAAAAACACAAATGCTATTCCACGGGGTAAACAGATTTTCGCAGATTGATTATTTGAAAACTTACTTTTGAGACAACCTCTAAAATTAAAATGAAATTTATTTCTGAACTTTTGCGTCTTCGAGAAGAACTTTGTAAGAGTATCCGTAGCCAAAATCTTTATTGAGAACAATTTTGCCTTCGAATGTTACAACATCACCTACATTGACCATGTCCATTGTTGTAACGGTTAAATCAAAATCGCCATTGCCATTTGTACCGTCTTGAATATGTGCCCAATTCTTACCCATAATGCCGTTATTAACTTTTACTACTTTACCTTTGATTTTAACACTTTTATCAGCATAAGAATCGGAATTAGAAAAAAGTTGAGCAATAGTAATTCCGCCTGCTGCCGGTTTAACCGTAACATTTTCTTTCTCGATAGCTGGCTTTTGAGGTGAAGCTTTTATTCCTTGCGCAGCAGCCGGTGGAATCTTGCTGAGATTATCCACGAAAAAAATTGAATCGAAAGTACGTTTTAACTCTTTACTCTCAAACTTTTTCATCTCCATGGCAGATTCGTAGTATAAAGTTTCTCCTTTTTTGACATCCATAGTGGTTCCGGCTAACCAATATTCTTTTTCGCCTTCTTTTACTTTCAAGTATGTATATCCGCTGACTTGAATTGACTCCTGTGCCACCACTTGATGAACGGTTGATTTCGCTTTTGCCACTGCCTGAGGTTGGTTCTGTTCGTCTTTTTTAGAACAAGCCGATATAACTATTATAAGTGCAAGCGATAAAACAAAAAACTTAAGTCGCATTCTATTTCCTTTTTAATAATTGATAATTTGGTGTAGTAAATATAAGAAAAACCGCTGCCCAAATTCGGGCATCTACTAATTTGACCCCACATATCATCAAATTAAAGTATAAATTTCTACTTAAGATACCATCCGAAAATAATTGATGAACTTGATTATTGAGAAGAATTTTCGATAATATAGTATCCAATTTAACCCGATGAAATTTGGAGATAGATGAACATAATAAAAATGAGAGGAATTGCCGATAATCTCTTTGAACAGAGCAGGTATGAAGATGCCTACTGTCTGTATGATGAAATTTATTCCCGGGTGTGGAACGCAATTGGAGTCGTTCAAAACGGCTTAAATGATTTTTCTTGTAATTATCTGGGAAATAGTTTCCAATCAAGCCATAAGCTTCGAACTACTTTTACTATTCAGATTGCCGAAACTGTTTTCAAGAAATGGTTCGGTCTGGATGTTGACCAGACCTTGAACGAGCTTACTTTTACCACATTCGGACATGTTCAGTGCATTTGCTACTCTCCATTTCTGAATAAGACCATTTCTGCTGATGTTGTTTATAACGAGTTCTTAATTTTGCAGACACTTGTAAATGAAGCGGATAAAGATGATTGGATCAATCAATTATGTAAAATTGCTACGCCGGTAACAGAGGATCAACGGTTGAAAAGAATCCGCCCGAATCTGACTGATTTTAAACTGAAAAAAGTGCTTACTGAAAATGCAGAAAAGCTTAAGATTACCGACTGGAAAGAAGTAAACGTTTGTATTTTAGATTACCTTTTCAATATGGGGGATAATTCGTCCGAACTTTATACGTCAATTCAAAAAATAGTCGGAACGTACTTCCGTCAAAAAACTCACCGGAAGAAAAAAACAGATAAGAAAGAAGATAAATATCAACAAGAGAATTTTAGATCTCAGAGTTACGAACGGTATGAAAAGTATGAGCGGTATGAAAAATACGAAAGCAGATCATATTTTAAACAAGAAGGTTTTGACGCGACCCGCGCGACTGATTTTGAAAAGGCAAAATATTACGGACAAATTTTGGGCTTAAGCGGAAAGATCACAAAGTCATATATTCGCAAAAAGTATCTGGAGTTAATTGCTCAATATCATCCCGATAAAGTTTTTGAGCTTGGCGAAGAATTGAAAGTTCTTGCTGAGATAAAAACAAAACAGATTAATGCAGCTTACGACTATATGAAGAAGAAATACAACATCTGATAATTTCAAACTACAACGGTCGGTTCCCAAAATTAAGATTAATTACAAGCATCACAATTTCCGCAAGGAGGTTCACCGGGAAAACCGAAATAATCGGAAATAAAAACTCTTCTGCATGTAATTGATTTGAAGTAGTTCACAACCGAAAGAAGCTTTTTGTTATCGTTCATTAATTTTTCTTTAAGATATGAATCGTCATGTAACTCATGCGGAAGTTCATCAACAATTTGAAGATTTTTATTCTCGACCGATCCTTCTGTAACGCCGTAACGATCCAACATGGCAAGAACGGTTTCAACCCGGAAATCACTTCTATCCTTAAAACTCATCTGCTCTCTCAGATAATCAGCGCCCATAGAGTTTACTGAATCCAAATATGATTTCAGTAAATCATACATTCTTGAATAGTAATTCGCATCGGGATTAGCCCACTTGATAAATTCCATCTGTGTATAAAGATCTTGCTGATTATAAAGAAGCATACAGAGAGAATCTTTCCCATCTCTGCCTGCTCTTCCAATCTCTTGATAGTATGATTCGATTGAAGAAGGAACCTCCGCGTGGATGACGAAACGAATGTCGGGCTTATCTATTCCCATTCCAAATGCATTTGTTGCAAGAATTAATTTTTGCTTGCCCGTAAGGAAATCCCTTTGCGTACGTTTTCTATGCGGCGGTTCCAACTTTCCGTGGTAAACACTGTGCTTGTAACCTTTATCGCTAAGTATCTGAGAATAGTATTCCAACTTTTTGATAAGAGCGAAGTAGATAATTCCTGACCCTTGGTATTTATCCAGCACTTTATAGATAGCACTCAAAGTTTCTTTCTCATCATAAACGTCAGTTGTTTCCAGCCGGAGATTTGGTCTTTCAATTCCTTCATGAAAAATTTTGATTTCGCTTTTTTTAAGGCCGAGTTTTGAGATAATATCTTTCTGCACTTCCGGTGTAGCGGTTGCTGTCAGCGCAATTGTAAGAGGATTATTCAACATTTCTCTGAATTCGGCGATACGCGAATAGTCCGGACGGAAATCATGTCCCCATTCCGAAATACAATGCGCTTCATCAACGGCTAACAAAGAAACATTAGCTGTCTTTATAGAATCTACAAATTCTTTCTTGCGAAATCTTTCGGGGGTTACATATAAGAGTTTTACTTTGCCATCAACGAACTTTTTTAATCTATCTTTTCGTTGTTCCGGAGTAACCGTGGAATTGATGAACTCCGCCGGAATATTTTTCTTTTTAAGTGTGTCAACCTGATCTTGCATCAGTGCGATGAGCGGACTAATTACAATCGTGCCGCCATCGAGCATGAGGGCAGGTAGTTGATAACAAATTGATTTACCGCCGCCTGTCGGCATTAGTACAAGACAATGTTTCCTTTCGGTCAGCAGTCTGGTTATAATCTTCTCCTGCTCACCCCTAAAGGAAGTATGATTAAAATATTTTATCAGTTCATTTTCGAGATGATGCATAATTTCTCTTACCGGTTACAATTAAGGCGGGTTCTAAAAACTATCTTTTGTAAAAATTTAACGCAGAGAACGCAAAGAATACGCAAAGTCCGCAGAGAATATTGAAGTTTTTAGAACCACCCTTAAGATAATTAATTAATGAGGAAGTATGAATCAATTAAACAAATTGCCCCGCGCAGAATCCCGATGACCATGCCCACTGAAAATTATAACCGCCCAGCCAGCCGGTAACATCAACAACTTCTCCAATAAAATAAAGTCCCTTTACTTTTTTACTTTCAAATGTTTTTGAAGACAATTCATCAGTATCAATTCCCCCGGTTGTAACTTCCGCTTTTTGAAATCCTTCCGTACCTGAAGGGATGATGCGCCATTGATGAAAAGTTTTTGCGATATCTGAAATCTCTTTCTCGTTGTATTGATTTACCGGTTTATCATCATGAAATAAACTCATAAACCTATAAGCAAGACGTTTGGTTAGCAACGTGGCGATCAAATTTTTCAATTCGACTTTGGGTTTTTCTCTCTTCCAATGTTTGATCATTTCATTTAGATCTATCAGCGGAAGAAAATTTATTAAAATCTCGTCACCTTCATTCCAGTAGTTAGATATCTGTAAAATAGCGGGTCCACTTAATCCTTTATGAGTGAAGAGAATTGAACCAGTGAAGGATTGTCCTTTACAAGTAACCATTGCATCAGCGGCAACTCCGGCAAGATCGCCAATTATTTTGAGTGTTTTGTCGCTAAGTAAAAGGGGAACTAGTCCAGGTTTACAAGGAATAATATTTATTCCAAATTGTGCAGCAACGTCATATCCAAAACTAGTTGCTCCAATTTTGGGAATTGATAATCCACCAGCAGCTATAACAAGTGATTCTGATTCATAATCTCCGAGACTAGTCTTAACAATAAACACTTTTTGCTTCTCAATACTTTGAACATGACAATCGGTTTGAATAATTACTCCTCCAATCTCACATTCTTTTAGGAGAAGGTTTACTATCTCTATCGATTTATTATCACAGAAAAGTTGTCCCAATTCTTTTTCATGATATGGAATATTGTGTTTCTGAACCATGTCAATAAAATCGTATTGTGTAAATCTGCTTAACGCGGATTTGCAGAAGTGCGGATTGTTTGAAAGAAAGTTATTGGGTTCAATTATCAAGTTGGTAAAATTGCAGCGCCCGCCGCCTGAAATTAATATTTTCTTTCCAACCTGATCGGCTTGATCTATCAAAAGAACTTTACGATCTCTCTTACCGGCAATGAAGGCGCACATCAATCCCGAAGCACCGCCGCCAATCACAATAACATCAAAACGATTCACTTTTCTCCAAATCTTTGACAATAAAATAAGTCTTTGATTCTAAATAAGCCTGAGAAATCAATCCCGGTTATTGGGTGGGATGTGTGATGTAATGTATTAAAGGTTAGTCAAATGCGTCATTAAAAAGTATATTTGCAATAACAAATGAGTAATTAAGTGACAAAAGTAACTTTAAGAAAGAATGAAGAACGAAGAGTAAAAAATGGTCATCTCTGGATTTTCAGTAACGAAATTGTCAAGGTAGAAGAGGAGGTTTCCAACGGCGATGTTGTTCAAGTATTTGATTCACGAAACAATTTTATCGGATGTGGCTTCTATAACTCTAACTCGCTTATTGCTGTACGAATAATTTCGCACAAAGAAGAAGTTGATCTCCCGAATCTTTTTAAAGAACGTTTGCACGCTGCATATAATTTTAGAAAATCTGTCTATCCTGATCGAAATTCATTCCGGATGGTATTTAGCGAAAGTGATTTTCTGCCCGGTCTAATAATTGATAAATACAACGACACTTTCGTTCTTCAAGTCTATTCAGCGGGAATTGAAAAGAATATTGAATCCATTATAAAAATTTTAACTGAGGATTTTTCCGCGAAGAACATTTTCTCAAAAGGGGAAGAATACTTCCGCACGTTGGAAGGTTTAGCAATTGAGAACAAAGTTTATTTTGGTGAAATGCATTCCGACGCGCTCGGCGAAGAAATTATTGATGACGGCAGCGTGAAATACAAAATCCACTTTGCAACGGGACACAAAACCGGTTTCTATTTTGACCAGTGTGATAATCGCGAGTTCTTCGGGAAATTATGTAAAGATAAATCCGTTCTAGATTGTTTCTGCAACTCCGGTGGTTTCGGTTTACATGCTGCACTGAACGGTGCAAAATCTATTGAGTTTGTTGATTCATCATCAGAAGAGATAAAAAATGCTCAAGGAAATTTTTCTCTTAACGGATTCAAGAACAAAGCAGAATTTATTCAATCGGATGTTTTCGATTATCTTGAAAAATGTAAGACTGAAAACAAAAAGTTTGATATCATCAATTTGGATCCGCCGGCATTTGCTAAGAGTAAAAAGACAATAGCAACTGCAATAAAGGGATATGAGAAGCTGAACCGTCTGGCTATGGAACAGTTGAAAGATGGCGGATTGCTTTTTACTTCTTCATGTTCTCATCATCTTAAAGAAGAAATGTTTTTGGATGCAGTCAATACGGCTGCTCTTAAAGCCGGAAAGAAAATACAACTCTTCTATTTTAATAACGCTTCTCTAGATCATCCGTCTTTGCCGGCAATGGAGGAAACGGTTTATCTGAAATTTGCCGCACTCAAAGTGACTGATCAATAAATCCTTTTAAGGAACTTCATAAGTGGATTTCATCGCAGATAAAAATATAATCACAAAAATAAAAGCATACATCTCCTTAATTAAAAAACATTTTGATGTTGAAAAAGTATATCTGTTTGGATCATATGCTGATGGAGGAATGACTAGTGATAGCGATATTGATTTAGCAATTGTCTCATCTTCATTTGGTAAAAACCGATTTAATGATAATGTAACCTTAGGAAAACTCACCTGGGGAATTGACACACGAATAGAACCTATTGCATTTACTCCAAAAGAATTTGAAGAACAATTTTTTGCTCAAGAAATTAAATTGAAGGGAATAGAAATACCAGTTAACTAATAAACCGTCATCTCTAATTACCAAAATGTTTCGCTTGATCATCATGCGATGTAGGAAACAGTTTATCTAAAGTTTGCCGGGTTACGAGTTAGTAAATAGAACACTGATGATGTCAATTGAGCGGATTAATCAGTGTGAATCCGCTGCATCTATTTAATCCGCGTTCTATAATTTTTCTTATATTTGTCCCCGCAGAAAAATCCAAATTATTAACAGATTTTAACAAGAAAGCAGAAACTTTAGCTTCTTCGGGTTTGTAGAAAATCATTCGATATATTAAAACAGTGAGGGTTCAAATTGGATATTACAGCACTCAACGAGAAAATCAGAAAAGAGAGTGAGTTCATTGATGTTCTCTTAAACGAGATCGGGAAGACAATTGTCGGACAAAAAGCAATGCTTGAGCGTCTTGTTGTTGGATTGTTAGGCAACGGTCACGTTTTACTTGAAGGCGTTCCGGGATTAGCAAAAACTCTTGCAATAAAATCTCTCGCCACTTCGATGAAAGCAAAATTTCAGCGTATACAATTTACACCGGATCTTCTTCCGGCAGATTTGATCGGAACTTTGATCTATAATCAGAAAGACGGAAACTTTGCTATCAAGAAGGGACCAATCTTTGCAAACTTTATTCTTGCGGATGAAATTAACCGCGCACCCGCTAAAGTTCAGAGCGCGTTGCTTGAAGCGATGCAAGAGCGGCAAGTAACTATAGGGGAAACCACTTATAAATTAGATGATCCGTTTCTTGTTCTCGCAACACAAAACCCGATTGAGCAGGAAGGAACTTATCCTTTGCCCGAAGCGCAAGTTGATCGTTTTATGTTGAAAATAAAGATCACTTATCCTTCACGCGAAGAAGAAAAAAAAATTATGAAGATGAATACAACTACTGATAACGCTTCAATTAACGCGGTGATTAATTCCGAAGACATTCTTAAAGCGCGCAAACTCGTTCAAGAAATTTATGTAGATGAAAAAATTGAAAAATATATTCTTGATATCGTTTTCGCTACACGCAGTCCAAAAGATTTTGGCTTGGATGAACTGACCGATCTGATCAGTTATGGTGGATCGCCGCGTGCATCAATAAATCTTGCTTTAGGTGCACGGGCAATGGCTTTTATACGTCGCAGAGGTTATGTAATACCGGAAGATGTCCGTTCAATCTGCGCCGATGTTCTTCGTCATAGAATTGCTGTTACTTACGAAGCCGAAGCGGAGGACATTACTTCTGAAATAATTATTTCAAAGATACTAAACAAAATTGAAGTACCTTAATAACATATAGCTATTAGCCCTTAGCATTTAGCTAAGAGCTAACCGCTAAAAGCTAATTGCTAAAGATATGCTTACAAAAGAATTATTAAAACAAGTCAAGCAAATCGAGATTCGCACACGGGGAATTGTGAACGATGTCTTCTCCGGAGAATACCATTCCGTATTCAAAGGAAGAGGTATGGAATTTTCGGAAGTGCGGGAGTATAATTTCGGCGATGACATTCGAAACATTGATTGGAATGTTACCGCACGTTTTGGGCATCCTTATATTAAAATTTTTGAAGAGGAACGTGAACTAACAGTAATGCTTCTTGTTGATATGAGCGGCTCGCTTGTTTTTGGCTCGGTTGAAAAAACGAAACAACAAATAGCGGCTGAGTTAAGTGCGATCCTCGCATTTTCAGCATTGAAGAACAATGATAAAGTCGGACTGATTTTATTCACAGACAGAATTGAAAAGTTTGTTCCGCCGAGAAAAGGGAAGAGCCACTCACTCAGAATAATTAGAGAAGTACTTTCATTCGAACCGCAAGGAAAAGCTACAAATCTTCGTCAGGCATTAGAATATTTTAATCACACTATAAAAAAGAGAGCAATTGTGTTTTTGATTTCAGATTACATTGACGGAGGTTACGATAAAATTTTACGCATCGTTGGAAAGAAACATGATTTAATTGGAGTTATCTTACGCGATCCGAGAGAAAAATCTTTGCTCGATGCCGGATTAATAAAATTTCTTGATGCTGAAACGGGAGAGATCCGATTTCTAGATACCAGCGATAAAGTTGTTCGCAAATCGATTGTTGATGAAAATAAACGATGGATAGAATACCGCAGACAGCTATTTCTTTCGAGCAGGTTAGATTCTATAGACATCGAAACATCCGGCTCCTATATCAAACCTCTTGTTGATTTCTTTAAGCTGAGGGAAAAGAGATGGTAAAGTTTTTACGGGTAACTTCTATTTGGATTCTAATTTCTCTCACTTTCGTAAATGCTCAAAATATAACTGTTAGCGCCACCACCGATACCAGCATTTATAAAATTGGCGATTATATAAAATATCAGATAGAAATTACTCACGTGAAAGGTGTCATAACCTATCTTCCATCAGTGAAAGACAGTATAAAAACCCTCGAGTATATCCAAACATTGCCTCCAGAGAAAAAGGAAGTAGATAATAAAGTTATTGAACGATACAATTTCATTTTTTCGAAATATGATTCATCTCAGGTAACCATTTCTTCAATTACAATTGAATATGTTGATCTTGGTGGCTCAACACGAAGGTCTATCAAAACAAATCCTATTACAATCACAGTCCGCACAATTCCTGTTAATGTTCAGGAAGATATAAGAGATGTGAAGGAACCAATGAAACTTCCGCTGAATTGGCTGCTGATTGGATTAATTGTTCTTGGAATTTTTGCCCTACTGGTTGCTTCATATTTTATATTCCAATATTACAAAAAGAAAAATGCGTTGAAAGAGAATATTATACTGGAGGTTAAAATTCCTCCGCACGAAACTGCGCTTGCAAAACTTTTAGAACTTGAGCAGAAAAAACTTTGGCAGAATGGATTTGTAAAACAGTATCACAGCGAAGTAACAGAAATAGTAAGACAATATTTTGAAGACCGCTTCAACTTTCGAGCTCTTGAAATGACATCTGCAGAAATCTTAGCTGTTCTCAGTTACATGGAGGAAGGGAAAAAGATAGTCGGGATATCAGATAATTTCTTTAGCAACGCAGACCTTGTAAAGTTTGCAAAGTTTGAACCGATGCCGAAAGTGAATGAAGAGATGATGAGGCAGGCATATGAAATTGTTAATCAAACTATTCCCATCCCCGAACCTCAGATTGTAAGCGAGGAGAAAAATGTTTAGTGATGTAACATTCGCTTATCCATTTGTGTTGTGGCTGCTGCTGTTTGTTCCTGTGCTTGCATACTGGTATTGGAAGAAACACGACACAATCTCTCCAAGTTTTACTTTTTCATCACTGCAAATTTTTGGTAGAGTGCCAAAAACCTTGAAGGAAAAACTTGCGCATCTTCCGGCATGGTTAAAAATTGCGGCGCTCGCTTTTTTTATTATCGCGGCAGCCCGTCCGCAAAGGTTTTCAAGCGGAGAGAATTTTTACGCTGAAGGAATTGATATTGCAATGGTGCTCGATATATCCGGTAGTATGTTAGCCGAAGATTTTAAACCAAACCGTGTTGATGCCGCAAAAAAAGTTATTGACGAATTTATTGCCGGAAGAACAAATGATAAAATTGGTCTGGTGGTTTTTTCCGGAGAGAGTTTTACACAATGCCCGCTAACCATTGATTACTCTGTCTTGCGTAATCTTCTCAAAGATATTCGTACCGGGATGATTGAAGATGGAACCGCAATAGGCAATGCTATTGCCAATGGTGTCAACAGATTGAAAGACAGCAAAGCAAAAAGCAAAGTAATGATATTATTGACCGATGGTGTGAACAATCGCGGTGAAGTTGATCCTTTGACTGCGGCGCAGATCGCTCAGAAATTTGGGATAAGAATTTACACTGTTGGCGTTGGAACGATTGGTGAAGCGCCATACCCGTTTCAAACTCCGTTTGGAATTCGCTATCAAATGGTACCTGTTGATATAGATGAAAATATTCTTAAACAAATCTCCGGAATCACCGCTGGAAAATATTTCCGTGCGACTGACAATAGAAAGTTGGTTCAGATTTATGAAGAGATTGACCGCCTGGAAAAAACACGTGTGGAAGTTACATCATACCGAAACGCTAAAGAACTTTTTTACAGTTGGGCTTTCTTCGGATTATTTTTTCTTTTAGCCGATATCGGTTTATCAAGAACTTATTTGAGAAAGTTACCGTGATAAGATTTGCAAATAGTGAATATCTTTATCTGTTCTGGCTAATACCGGCGTTGATTGCGCTATATTGGTATACAATGCGGAAACAGAACAAAGTTCTTGAAAAATTTGCCGGTGCAAGGATGCACGATGTTCTGTTTCCATTGAGAAGCAAACTAAAATCATCGGTGAAGTATGGAATTTCACTTTTCGCAATTGCTCTGATAATAGTTGCTCTTGCCAATCCTCAAGTCGGAACCAAGATAGAAGATATGAAGCAGATCGGAATTGAAGTTTACATCTTGCTTGATGTTTCAAGAAGCATGGGTGCGGAAGACATAAAACCGAGTCGTTTGGAAAAAGCAAAATTTGAGATCGCTAAACTCATTCATAAATTACAAGGCGATAAAATTGGTTTAGTTGTATTTGCGGGACAAGCCTACATTCAATTTCCATTAACGTCGGATTATTCGGCGGCAAATTTATTTTTGAACGCAGTTGATTTTAATTCTGTACCGCAGCCCGGAACGGCAATCGGTCCGGCGATTGATCTCGCGCTCAAATCATTCCGTTACGATGATGGTACGAAGAAAGCAATAGTAGTAATTACCGATGGTGAAGATCATGAAGGGAATATTGATGTGTCGCTTGATGATGCAAAAACAAAAGAAGTTTCAATTTATTCGATCGGATTCGGGTCACCTGCCGGTGTTCCGATTCCTGTTTATGATGAATCCGGTGTTCAGCGCGGATATAAGAAAGACAATCAAGGCAATATTGTTCTAACCAAACTTGATGAAACTGTTTTGAAAACAATTTCCGAAAAGACAGATGGTAAATATTATAGAGGCACGAATACAGAGGATGAACTTGAGTCGATCTATAATGATCTTGCGAAAATTCAGCGATCCGAGTATGGTTCCAAACGAATAACCGAATACGAAGATAGATTTTACTATTTCTTATTCCCGGCAATTTTCATTTTAATTGGCGAATTTTTTATTTCATCTAATAAATCAAAATGGCTCGCAAGGTTCGAGAAGTTACGCGAGGTGAAAAAATAATGAAGAGGAGTTTATTCTTTTTAGCAGTTCTATTAATTTCTACACTGTCTTTTGCTCAGAGTAAAAGGGAACTGAATAATGACGGAGTGGATCTTTACAAATCCAAAAAATTTGCAGATTCGGAAGTCAAGTTCAAAAAGGGTTTGGAAAAAGATCCGGAAATGTTTCAAGGACATTTCAATCTCGGCGATGCATATTATAAACAAAGTCGTTATGATGAGGCAATTCAATCTTACAAGAATTCTTTGCAGTTTACAGAGGATAAGGAAAATCAATCCAAAGTTTATCATAATATCGGAAATTCTTTATTGAAACAGCAGAAATATCAAGAGAGTATTGGCGCTTATAAGAACGCATTAAAACAAAATCCGGATGATCTTGAAACTAAATACAATCTCTCTTATGCGTTGAATATGATGAAACAAGATCAACAGAAAAACAAGAACGATAAGAACAAAGACAAGAATAAAGATCAACAGAAAGATCAGCAGCAACAGAATCAAGATCAGAAAGATCAAAACAAAGACAAGCAGCAGAACCAACAGCAGCAACAACAGCAGAAAAATCAAATTTCGAAAGAGGAAGCTCAACGTATTTTAGAAGCATTGAAGAACAACGAAACGAATACTCAGAAGAAATTGCGTAAAGTGAAAGGTAAACCGGTTGTAACAGATAAAGATTGGTAATCAAAAAGTATTTAGTATCAAGTATTTAGTATCTAGTATCGAGAATCAAGATGTTAAATTATAATTCAAAAAAATATTTCTTTACAGCTCTACTTTTTATTTATAGTGTTATTATTCCGGCTATAAACGCACAGCAATTCAACGGGACAGTTGATAAAACCACGATAGGTCAATTCGATCGCTTTCAGGTTTATTTTACTTTTGATGGCTCAGATGTAAACGGGCTGAGTAAATTTCGTCCTCCGGCTTTTAGCGGATTTAAAATTTTGAGCGGTCCAAATCAATCAAGCAGTATGCAAATAATTAACGGGAAAGTTTCCGGCTCGATGACCTTCTCTTATATTTTACAACCGACAGCTATTGGTGAATTTACCATTGGCCAGGCATCTGTTGATTATGGAGGAAAAACATTCAACACTCAGCCAATCAAGGTTAGAGTTGAAACGGGAACACCTCAGCAGCAAAAAGAAAGTACCGGAGGATATTCGCAAGAGGAGCTTGGCAAAAATGTTTTCATTATTGCAGAAACAAATAAAACCAGGGCGCTTCTTGGAGAACAGATAACCGTCACATATAAACTTTATACTAAGTTGAATATCGCATCGCCGCAGATTTCGAAGCTTCCATCATATGAAGGATTCTGGGCAGAAGAAGTTGGTCCTCTTCAAACTATCAATTTTGAAATCGGGATGCACAATGGAGAACGATTCCGCGTTGCTAAGATCAAGCAAGTTGCTCTCTTCCCATCGAAAACAGGCTCTCTCTCTGTAACACCGTTCGAGTTAAATGTCCCGGTGATTGTCAAAAAGAAAAAAACAGGTAACGATGTTTTCGATGAGTTCTTCAACGATTCTTTTTTTGGGAAAACAGAAACAGTCGAATTCCCTGCTCGGTCTAATACTATCAAAGTTACAGTGGATCCTCTTCCTCCAAATGCGCCTGCTTCATTCAACGGTGCAGTAGGTGATCTTAATTTCAAAGCTGAAATTGATAGAAAAGATGTTGTTACAAATGAAAGTTTGACACTCCGATTAACAGTCAGCGGGAATGGCAACTTGAAACTTCTGAAAGTGCCTGAACCACAATTGCCCGCCGGCTTTGAAAAATATGAACCTAAAACTGTTGAGAACATTAACCGCGGGGCAGTAATATCCGGACAAAAAATAATTGATTATTTGATCGTACCCCGCAACTCTGGCGAAAAAGAAATTCCGCCAATCGAGTTTACATATTTTAATCCTTCCGCACGAAAATATATTACAATAATATCTCCGGCATTCAAAATAAATGTTCGGCAGGGTAGCGCCGGTAATGAAACCGCTTCGCAAGGTTTTGTAAGAGAAGACATTAAACTTCTCAGTGAGGATATTCGATTCATAAAGACTTCGGATTTTAATCTTGAACCGCGACAAGAGATTACACTCATTAAACCGTGGTTCTGGATTTCGATGATACTTCCTCTATTCGGATTAATTGGTGCTGTTGTTCTAAAAAGAAGACAAGATAAACTTTCAGGTAATGTTCAGTTAATGCGTTATCAAAAAGCAGAGAAAGCCGCTCGTAAGAGATTGAAACTGGCTAAAGTGGCGCTCGATAAAAATGATACTCCAAATTTCTATTCCGAATTGTCGTTGGCGTTATTCGGTTATCTTGAAGATAAACTTGGAATTCAGAAATCGGAATTTACAATTGAAAGCGCAATCGAAAAACTTTTAGGTAGTAATGTTGAAGTAACTTTGATTGATCGTGTAAAACGAATTGCAGGGAAGTGTGAATACGCACGCTTTGCACCGGAAGGAGAGACATCTGCCGTTGCACCGGATTTTTACGATGAAGCTGTGAAAGTTATTGTCGAAGTAGATTCGTCTTTGGAGAAAAGAAGATGATTAATAGCCCATCCCAACCCTTCCCAAAGGGAAGGGCTTTAGTATTTAGCTCTTTAATTAAATTGATAGGTGTTAAAGCAATGTTACCGGCAATTATTTTCTTGTCCGCAAGCGTATTTGCACAAACCCCGGATGAATTAATGAAGAGCGCAAACAAATTTTATCAGCAAGGAAATTATGATCTGGCAATTCAGTCATATCAAAAGATTCTTGGGCAAGGATTTGAAAGCGGCACAACATATTACAATCTTGGCAATGCGTATTTCAAAACCGGCAAACTTGGCTATGCAATTTTCAGCTACGAAAAAGGGTTGAAGATAGAACCGAACGATGAGGATTTCGCTTACAATCTTAAAATTGCTAATTCAAGGACAGTTGATAAAATTTCACAACTGCCCAAACTATTCATTGTTTCTTGGTGGGAAGGATTGGTTACATCTTTAAACATTTCGGGCTGGTCTTTTGTTGTTATGATCGTTTTTTGGATTTTATTAGGCAGCATTGCAATCTATTTTTTTTCACGTCGTGCGAATCTCCAGAGAATATCGTTTTTAGTCAGTTCGATTTCTCTAGCAGTTCTGATTGTTGCTGCCGTTTTACTTTTTGCGCGTGTTAATCGTGAAGCAGCAACCAATTACGGAATATTATTGGAACCAATATATTCAGTCAAAGTTTCACCGGATGTAAAAAGCAACGATGCATTTGTAATCCACGAAGGAATAAAATTTACGCTTGAAGATCATGTAAATGACTGGGCGAAGATTCGTTTAATTGACGGGAAGGTTGGCTGGATCCAGAAAAATGTGCTTGGGCAGATATAGTTTGGATAACACACAGGCTAAAAAATACAGCAACACTAAACTCATTTTTAGAATATCCGAAGCTGTTGTTTCATTTATTCTTCTTTTACTCTTTGTTTGGCTTGGTTATAGTGCACGTCTCGAAAATTCCTTACGCTTATCTCTTGCGAACGATTATTTATTGCTGCTCATATATGTGCTTGCATTAGGAATCGCGTCATCAATTCTTTTTTCCCCTCTGAATTATTACATCGGTTTTTATCTTGAGCATAAATACAATCTCTCCAACCAGACATTTTGGAAATGGATCTGGGAAGGAATGAAAGGGACATTAGTTGGAAGTGTAATTGGTCTGCCGCTTCTGCTTCTTTTTTACTTTGTGATGAAAAGTTTTGGAATGATGTGGTGGCTTCCGTTTGCAGTATTGATGTTCATTTTTTCTGTTGTACTTGCTCAGATTCTGCCAATAGTAATTATGCCTATCTTCTATAAAATAACTCCTATAGAAAATGAAAATCTGAAAGAGAGGATTGTTGAATTGAGCAAGGATGCCGGACTTAAAGTTGAAAACGTGTTCAAATTCAATATGAGTAAAAACACGAAGAAGGCAAATGCCGCATTTACCGGACTTGGCAAAACAAAACGAATTCTCCTTGGCGATACACTTCTGGACAATTACTCAAATGACGAAATTGAAACAGTAATTGCTCATGAATTGGGGCATTACAAGAAGAAGCATATTATCAAGAATATTGCTATCGGAACGTTCTCAAGTTTTGCAACATTTTTTCTAATTGCCCGGCTCCACAATTTCTCTTTAAGTTGGTTTGGCTTTGCAGATATAACTCAAATTTCTTCGCTTCCGCTTCTTGCATTGTGGGGTGCTCTGATCGGGCTAATCCAAACTCCAATCTCAAATTATATATCACGAAGATTTGAATATGAAGCGGATAAATATGCTACCTCTTCAACGAATAAAACTGAAGCGTTCATCAATACGCTGGAAAAACTGACCGAGCAGAATCTTGGCGACCGGGAACCCCATCCTTTAGTTGAGTGGTTTTTCTATAGTCACCCATCCATCAAAAATAGAATTGCATCTTTGCAAGCACCAACTTCGCACTTACAAAAATGAGTCTTCTCTAAAAAGGTGCTGATTAGTAATGTCATTGCGAGCGCAGCGAAGCAATCTCTTGAATTTAAGCTGTTTCCTAAAGATTGCTTCGTCGCTTCGCTCCTCGCAATGACAGAAAATGCCTTTTTATAGTGAGCTCAAAAATGATTTTATTACTTATATTTGCAATAGATCAACAATAAAACTCGTTGCAAATGCTAAGATCAATCAAACTGCTGCTCTGGATAAACTTTCTACTACTAGTATTAGTCCGGTGTACATTTGATAGTTCAGTAACTAATCCTACGCCGTCAGATCCTGCGGTTCTAACTGCTATTCAACCTTTGAATAATTCGACCGACCAATCAATCATTCAAACATTTAAATGGGAATATGATAACGCGGTATCTTACGATGTCTATCTCGATAAAGTGAATCCGCCTCTGAAAATCGTCTCGTCTAAAATTGATAAAAAATTTTACGTTTACCCGGTTCCTCTTGAATACAACACGACTTACTACTGGCGGGTAGCTGCAACTTTTTCGGACGGCACACAAAAAGTATCACCCGTTTGGAGTTTTACAACGGCGGCAAATATTAATCCGGGTTCAACCGGTTATGCATTGTATTTGAAAAAACAAAATACACAGCTCCCAAATCTTGTTAACTTTTTATTTCAGGTAGTTGATTTGAACAATAAGGGCATTCCTACTCTGCAACCACAGGATTTTGAAATTTACGAGGATGGTCTTCCTCTTCAATCCGAATCTTTTATCGAAATAAAAAAGCAGGGTGAGCTTCCATACAAAATTAAAACCGTCTTGATGTTGGATAACAGTACAAGTTTAACGAGTAGTGAGATCGACAAAATTCGACTTGCCGCTTCCTCTTTTATTAAAAAAATTAACGTTAATCAAGAAGTGGCGGTCTATCAGTTCTCCGAAAATGTTGAGATGCTTGCCGAATTTACAAATCAGCAAGATTCACTCAATCGAGCGATGAGTAGATATAAATCCGGAGCCAGCACAACAGGTCTTTATGGGGCAGTAGTGAAAGGTGCTTCACTTTGGCAGGACAATTTTTCTATTAATGATATTCTTCAAGGAACAATGATTGTTTTTACAGATGGGAATGAAACTTCAAGACCAACAGTTCAAGCATTATCGGAGGCGCTAACTGCCGTAAGTAATAAATTCGTATTTACAATTGGATTACGAGGCAAAGATCCGCTTGATGAGGAAACGTTAGCTAGAATCGGCAGGGCTGGTTTTTATGGAATTAATGATGTCAGCCAATTAGAAATTCAGTTCACACTTATTCAAAAGGCAATTATCGATTATGCCAATAGTTTTTATCAGTTAACATATAAGAGTCCTCGCCGCGGAATAGGAGAATATAATTTAACAATCCGGATAAAGGGAAATCCATATACTGGTGATAGTTCTTATATCATCGGTAAATATAGCTCCGCCGGATTTTATTCAAATTAAATAGTGAGTTACCGATGTCTATTACTCGTAAGGATGTTGAATACATAGCGCAATTGGCGCGGCTTAGATTCAAAGATGAAGAGCTTGAGAACTTTACACATCAGCTGAATGAGATATTAAATTATGTTGAAAAGTTGAACGAGCTTGATACAACCAATGTTGAGCCGCTCAATCATCCGGTAGAAAATGTAAATGTTTTTCGCAGCGATGAATTGAAGCCATCAGTACAAACAGAAGCAGCATTAAAGAACGCTCCGGATAGAACGGATGATTTTTTTAAAGTGCCAAAAGTAATTAATCAAGCATAACACACTTAATGATAATTGGAATTATACCCGCTCGATTTGCATCAACACGCCTTATGGGAAAACCGCTTGCAGATATTTGCGGTAAACCGATGATTCAGCATACATACAACAGCGCTCGAAAATCTAAACTACTGGATAAAGTAGTTATTGCCGTAGATGACGAAAAAGTTTTTCAAGTGGTTAAAAGTTTTGGTGCAGAGGCTTATATGACACCAAAAGATTGTGAGAGCGGTTCCGATCGGATAGCGCTTGTTGCCGAACAGATTCCCGAGGCGACGATCATCGTAAACATTCAGGGTGATGAACCGTTTATTAAAGGAAAGATGATTGATGAAGCAATTGAACCTCTTCTCTTCGATAAAAAAGTAAATCTTTCTACATTAGCCAGAAGAATTACAAATGTTGAGGAGATGAAGTCTCCATCTGTAGTTAAAGTGGTTTTCGATTACAAAAATTTTGCAATGTACTTCTCCAGAGCTCCTATTCCTTTTGCGCGGGAAGCCAAAACAAATCTTGCACGTATACAGATTGCCGAAATTTATAAGCATATCGGCTTATACGTCTACCGTAGGGAAATACTACAGAAGTTCACAACGTTAAGACAAACTGATCTTGAGCAGATCGAAAAGTTGGAACAGTTGCGCTACCTGGAACATGGTTACAAAATGAAAATTGTTTTGACAGAATACGACACCTTTTCTGTGGATACACCAAAAGATTTGGAACTTGCCAGACGTTTTTACGAAAAACATTTTAAGCAGCAAGACAAAAACTCCAAGAGGTAAATTTCTTTAATCTCTTCGGGTTGAATTCCCCGCCGCCCCGCCTGCCGGCGGGCAGGTTGCGGCGAGGAGGTTCATTTGTCTTTTCACAACAGCAATGCTATTTTTGAATAGAGAATTAATTACTCTCTGGAAATTCTAAGGAGATATTAGATGGAACGTAAGATAAGAGTATTAGTGGCTAAAGCAGGATTAGACGGACATGATAGAGGCGCAAAGGTAGTTGCTGCCGCTCTTCGAGATGCAGGCATGGAAGTAATTTACACCGGACTTCGTCAAACACCTGAGATGATTGTTGAAGCAGCAATTCAAGAAGACGTTAATGCCATCGGAATTAGTATTCTTTCCGGCGCTCACATGACTCTCTTTCCAAAAATATTGAATTTGATGAAGGAAAAAGATGTAGATGATATTCTTCTCTTTGGCGGAGGGATTATTCCAAATGAAGATTTGAATAAATTAAAAGAACTTGGAGTTGGCGAGCTGTTTACTCCAGGTACTTCGACACAGGATATTATAAAATTTTTGAAAGGTTGGGTCGAGAAACATCCTCGTAATTAGAAAGATTTAAATGACAAAAAAATCTAAAAGCCGGATCATCTTCTTAGATCTAATGCGTACGTTTGCTGTCTTAATGATGGTGCAAGGGCACACAATAGATACTTTTCTCGGGGATCAATATAGATCGTTCGATTCTCCCATCTTCAGCATTTGGTTTACCATTCGAGGATTTACAGCGCCAGTTTTTATGTTTACTTCTGGTGTGGTATTCACATATCTATTGAGATTGCATCCTCGTCCATTTTCTCAAAATCCCCGTGTAATTAAAGGGTTTTACCGTTTCGTGATTCTTGTTCTTATTGGCTACTTACTTCGGTATCCTACGGGACGCATATTTGATTTTAGCGAAGTTACACATAATCAATGGATGACATTCTTTACTGTTGATGCTTTGCAGTTGATTGGATTTGGTTTATTGTTCATACTTATTCTTAGCTACATTGCCGAAAAATTAAAGTTGAGTGATTATATAGTTTTTTCTTTTGGTGCATCATTCTTTTTTTTAATGTTCTTCGTTGTGGAGAAGATTAATTGGGCTAATTTTCTGCCTATTCCTTTTGCTGCGTATTTGTACCATGGTACCGGTTCATACTTTCCTCTTTTTCCATGGTCCGGTTATGTCATTAGCGGAGGAATATTAGGCGTCTATCTTGCAAAAAATCCCCTCTCATTTACCTTGAAGAGTTTTAGTCTAAAATTATTTGGAATTAGTTTGACCTCCTTCCTAATTTGTTTCCTTATTCACCAATATGAAGATTATTTTTATGGAGAGAAAACATTCTGGACCGACAACTCAGCTCTGATTTTTTACCGTCTTGGAATGATTCTAATGCTGAACAGCATTATGACTTATATTGCGTTAAGACTAAAAACAATACCGGTTATTGTTTGGCAAGTAGGAAAGAGTACGCTGCTTATTTATGTTGTTCATGTTATTATTTTATATGGCAGTATTTGGATTCCCGGTTTTGCAATGTTCTATCCAAAAACCTTGAACATTCCGCTCTCTATTCTTGCTGCGATTCTTCTTATTGTTCTTATGTTTGGAATGGTATTTTTTGTTCATCGTGTAAAAAGTAACCGCCGTAAAAAAATTGTTACGGCCGAAATTTAATCAAGACGGAGTGATGGGTGAAGCGAAAATCGGAGAATCTAAATCCTGTTATCAACGATGATGAAAAAAAAGTAGAGCATTCACTCCGCCCACAAAAGTTTGATGAATTCACCGGTCAATCAAAAATTACAGACAACCTCAAAGTTTTCATTGGCGCCGCAAAAATTAGAAATGAAGGTCTGGATCATGTTCTTCTGACCGGACCTCCGGGGCTTGGTAAGACAACACTTGCTCACATAATCGCAAACGAACTCGGTGTTAAAATAAAAATTTCATCCGGACCCGTTTTAGAAAAACCGGGAGATTTAGCAGGCATCCTAACAAATCTCGAAGAAAAATCTGTCCTTTTTATTGATGAAATCCACCGCTTGAGTCCGGTGGTGGAAGAGTATCTTTACTCTGCAATGGAAGATTATAAATTAGATATAATGATAGACAGCGGTCCGAACGCACGAACGGTTCAGATCAAACTTCCTCATTACACTTTAATTGGCGCCACAACCCGCGCCGGATTATTAACAGCACCATTACGAGACCGATTTGGAATTAAATCGCGACTTGATTATTATGAAAGTGACCTGATAAAAAAAATAGTTCATCGTTCGGCTGATCTTCTCAAAATCAAAATTGATGAAGACGCTGCACATGAATTAGCAAAACGTTCGCGTGGTACTCCTAGAATTGCCAATCGGTTATTACGCCGTACTCGTGATTTTGCAGATTACGGACATAAAAAAGTAATTGATATCGCTATTGCAAAAAAAGCTCTTGATTCTCTAGAAGTTGATGAATACGGACTTGATGAAATGGATAAGGAGATAATTCTTACAATAATAGAAAAATTTAACGGTGGGCCTGTTGGTTTGAATACTGTTTCCGTTGCAGTTAATGAAGATCCCGGAACAATTGAGGAAGTTTATGAGCCGTTCTTAATTCAGCAGGGATTTATTCAACGAACTCCGCGCGGAAGGGAAGCCACTGATCTCGCATATATTCGTTTCAATAAAAAACGCGGAATTCAGAAAACACAAGAAAATCTTTTTGAATAAAAACTGGTGCTAAAATGGTTAAGGTATGTAAAATTATTATTGGTGGAAATTCCCCTTTTGTATTAATTGCAGGTCCATGCGTTATCGAAAATGAAAAAATTACAATGCAAACGGCTGAAGAGATTAAAAAAATTACAGATGATTTGAATATTCCATTCATCTTCAAAGCGAGTTACAAAAAAGCAAACCGTACTAATATTAATTCTTTCAGCGGAATCCATTTTGAAAAAGCACTTAAGATTCTAGAAAAAGTTAAGAAAGAGTTTTCGGTTCCGATTCTGACCGACATTCATAATGAACAAGAGATCACACAGGTTGCTCAGGTTGCGGATGTGTTACAGATCCCCGCTTTCCTTTGCAGACAAACCGATCTATTAATTGCTGCTGCGAGAACCGGAAAAGTAATTAACGTTAAGAAGGGACAGTTCCTTGCGCCTCAGGATATGAAGCACGTAATAGAGAAAATTGAATCTGTAAAGAATAAAAAAATCCTATTGACTGAACGAGGCACGACATTCGGTTATCACAATCTTGTGGTTGATATGCGCTCTCTCGAAATAATGAAAGAACTTGGTTACCCTGTTATAATGGACGCAACTCACGCAGTGCAATTGCCAGGCAACAGTAACGTTTCCGGTGGTGAATCGCGGTTCATACCAACATTAGCGCGGGCTGCTGCGGCAGTTGGAATAGATGGATTGTTTCTTGAAGTACATCCGGATCCCTCTAAGGCTTTGAGCGATGCCTCCAGTCAGCTACCGCTTAATTCATTAAAAAAACTTTTGGTAATGATTAAACAGATAGACGATTTAGTTAAAAATGAAAAGTGAAGTGCTGTCAAAGATTCGCGAGATCAAATTGTTTCTTTTCGATCTTGAAGGCGTTCTGCTAAATGGTAGTATGTCTATTGAAAAATGCGTTGGTTCAATTTCGAAAATGTGTCGTGATTTTAATGATCTGGGTATAAAATTCGGAATTGTTACCGCAAGGCCAGAAGATGAATTGATCAAAAAGTTAAAATCTATTGAAAATTGTATTGTGCTTGCCGGTTCTTTAGCAAAAGTAAATATGACAGATAAATTTTTACGCTCACATTCGATTGATTATCAAAATGTTTTTTATATGGGGGATGATTTGTTGGATATTCCTCTTCTTCAAAAGTGCGGTTTATCTTGTGCGCCTAAAGGCGCAAGAAGAGAAGTAAAACGTGCGGTATCTTTTACTACTTCTGCTGATAACTGCGAAGAGATTTTAAATGAAATATTTAATTACTTAAAAAAATAAAGGAGCCGGCAAGCCGTGCAACAAAACATTAATGAAAAATTTCCGCGCCAGCTAAGCGCGAGAGAAAAAAAATGGCTTTTTGCTGCTTTACCGGAAAATAAATTGGGTTATAAACAATACCGGGATATCATTGAAAACCTCCTCGTAATTGGTTATGGTAGATTTGGAGAAGGAAATTTCTTCCTCGGTGAAGTAGGTGACAAAATTGATCTTGAGGTTTCTTCATCACCAATCTTAGCCATCGCCAATATAACCTTTGATGTCGGTAAAGTTTATGTTACAATTCACGAAGAACTTGATGGACAAATAGAGATTGATATAAAAGGTACTGCAGTGGATCAGATTCCGGATGACTTAGATCAGGCAAAAGTATGGACTTATTCTAATTGGATCCCTGGTGAAAAGGCACCATTTGATAGATCAGATGTTCGCGAGGTTCATCTTATAAATAATGAAATTGTCCTTGTCATTGCGCCTGTACATAAAAAAGTTTGGGTTTATAATGCCAAGAGCGGAATAAATCATTTTGTACCCGTGACTAATTACTATAATGAAATGATGATTCTGATGAATAACAAAGACTCTGACACAGCTTTGAACCCCGGAAGATTGTTTACTAACCTTGCCGAGTTCACCAATGAACAATTAGCTCAAGGATTTTTGGTGTACAACAAATATTGGCAGCGTGTAGAATTAAATTATAGCCAGTTTAAAAAATGATCACCACAATAAATGAGTCTAATCTAAAAAGGTTATTATTGTCATTGCGAGGCGTTTTTTGCCGAAGCAATCTTGCGATTCCGAAGTAAATTCTAAAGATTGCTTCGCGGAGTTTACACTGAACGAAGTAAATGTGCTCGCAATGACGAACATTATAAATGGCTTCTTAGAGTGGGCTCATAAATCATTTTACGTTTTTTTTCTCAAATAATGATGAATCACAAAATAATTAGAGGATTTAGTGACTGAAGAACAAATAATTTCCAAGGGCAGGGAAGTAATAAAGATTGAAGGAGAAGCTATTCTAGATTTGGTGGACAGAATAGATAATAGTTTTGCACAGACTGTAAAACTGATTTTTAATTCGAATGGTAGAGTTGTTTTTACCGGAATGGGTAAATCCGGAATTATCGCGCGTAAGATTGTTGCAACAATGAATTCAACGGGAACTGCTGCCATCTATATGCATCCCACCGACGCACTTCACGGTGATCTTGGAATGGTGCGAAAAGATGACACTGTAATTTTACTTTCGAAAAGCGGACATACAGAAGAATTACATCAGCTTATTCCAATGTTAAAACGGATTGGTGTTACAGTAATCGGAATGCTCGGCGAACCAAATTCTAAAATTGCGAAAGATTGTGATTCTGTCTTGAATGTTAATGTTAGAGAAGAAGCATGCCCTTATGATCTGGCACCAACCGCCTCAACAACAGCATCGCTCGTCATGGGGGATGCGCTGGCAATTACTCTTTTAGAAATGCGCGGTTTTACAATTGAGGATTTTGCATTGCTTCATCCTGGTGGAAGTTTGGGCAAACGTCTCTCTCTCAAAATTTCCGAGATAATGATAAAGGGGAGTGATATTCCTATTGTAAATGAAAAAGCATCAATTAAGGATACAATTTTAGAAATCACCTCGAAGAGGCTTGGAACAACTTGTGTCGTTAACGATTTTGGTACACTCACCGGAGTTATTACCGATGGCGATCTGCGCAGACTCTTAGAGAGGACACTTGAGATTAAAAATTTAAACGCATTTGAAGTAATGACGAATAAACCAAAAACAATCAACAAAGAATTTTTAGCTTCATTCGCAATTCAACAGATGGAAAAATTCAATATTACTTCTCTTATAGTTGTAGATAAAAATAATAAGCCCGAAGGAATGATTCACCTGCACGATTTAGTAAAGCTTGGTTTGCAATCGAGATGAAAAAATATTTTTTTTCTATCATCATTCTTACTTTCCTCTATTCCTGTTCCGAAGAAAAAATTAAGCCGCAAATTGAAAATTCGGTTATTCAAGGGGAAATACCTTCAAACGAAAGTTGGAACTCGAAAATTATGTTTACGGATGAAGGTAGAATAAAAGCTATTCTATATTCCAAGCATTTAAAAATGTTCGAGATACAAAGAACAACATTTCTCGAAGGAGTAAAAATTAATTTTTATAATAATGTTCAGAAGAACACTTCCTGGCTAACGTCTTTACGAGGAAAGGTAAACGATGTTACTAAAGACATGTATGCAATAGACAGCGTTGTTGCACAAAATGATAGCGGTACTGTTCTAAAGACAAGCTCATTGATGTGGCGCAACAGTGATCAGAAAATAGTTACTGATAAATTTGTTACTATCACTTCGCCAAAAGAAATAATCCAGGGATTCGGTTTAGAATCAGACCAGCATTTGGAAAACTACAAGATTTTTAATGTAACGTATTCAAAGAATCGTACAGGCACTTCTAAATGAAAGCATGCCGGTATTTCTCGATATTTCTTTTTCTTGCTTCCGTTATTTATTCTCAGTCAACTGAACCGCTTGAGATCAGAGGTTCAACTTTTTCTGGTAAAGTTATAAATGGAGAGGCAATTCAGGAGTTCGAGGGCGATGTTGTAATTACTCAAGGTGCTGTGAGAATTACATGCAACAAAGCGATTCAGTATGTTGCCCGTAACGAAGCAGAATTGATTGGAAAAGTTGTTGTCACTCAAGACAGCATTATTATTAAAACTGAACGCGGTTATTATTATGGCAATAAGAAGATTGCATTTTCTAATGTTGGAGTAACTTTAAATGATGGGCATGTATGGCTAGAGTCAAAAAGCGGATATTACTATTTTAATGAAAAGCATTCATACTTTTATGAGAGTGTAAAACTTCGCGATTCAGTCTCGAAATTAAAAGCGGATCGTCTGAATTACTTCGATGACGATGATAAAGCTGTTGCCGCAGGCAATGTTATGGTCAGCGATACTTCTTCAACGATTTTTGCAGATAGCTTGATTCATTTCCGAAAGGCAGATGAAACTTTCGCATTTAACAACATCAGGATTTATAATTCTTCAAATCGTTTATCAATATTCGGAAATAAACTTGAGGATTCCGGTAAAAATAATTATTCAAAGATCACAGATAATCCGTTCTTAGTGCGAATAGATACAACGGAAACAGGTGAACTCGATACGCTGATGATTTCCGCCAAGATATTGGAATCATTTGACGACAGCACAAAAAAACTCATTGCCACAGATTCAGTTAAAATTGTTCGTAAAAATTTCGCCTCCGTAAATAGCCAAACTTTTTATTATAAAAATGGAAACCTCCTAGAAACTTTCCGCAGAGAATCAGATTCTCTTCCACCGGTTATGTGGAATGATGAAACACAAATTATAGGCGATTCTATAAGCCTGTTTATGAGAGACAACCGGCTTGAAAAAATAAATATCAATGCAAACGCTTCCATTATTACCTCAAACAAGGATTCACTTAATAGGTTTGACCAGATCTCAGGTAAAAACATTAAATTGTTTTTCGGTAAAGAGGGATTGGAAAAAACCGAAGTTGAAGGAAATGCACTGAGTATTTATTATATGTATGAGGATGAGGAGCCTAACGGATTGATAAAGTCAAGTTCTGAACGCGCAAAAATTATTTTTAAAAATAAAAGCGTATCAGATGTTCGTTTCTACGGGAAGCCGGTAAGTGAATTTCATCCCGAAAATGTAATCAGCGGAAAAGAAAAAGATTACACAATTCCGACATTCAGAATATTTACTAATAAACCTACGAAGGAAAATCTTTTATTTAACAGGAAAGATATTCTTTCATACTTAATAAAGGATGAGCAATACTATGCCGGAAAACCTGATACTAAGAAGTGAAAAACTTAAAAAGGTTTATAAGAAAAGAGCGGTAGTTGATAATGTCTCTGTTCAAGTCCAGCAGGGGGAAGTGGTTGGCTTGCTGGGACCAAACGGTGCAGGGAAAACAACTACCTTTTATATGATAGTCGGTATGATAAAACCGAATGACGGAAAAGTATTCTTAGAAGATCGTGAAATTACAGATGAACCGATGTATAAACGCGCGAAGATGGGCATAGGTTATCTTCCTCAAGAAGCATCCGTATTTAGAAGATTGAGTGTTGAAGATAATATAATGGCTGTGCTTCAGATGATGAATCTTACAAATGAAGAAAGAAAAGAATGGCAGGAAAAATTATTGAATGAACTCGGAATTGTGAATGTTCGGAAAAATTTAGGTTACCAATTAAGCGGCGGTGAAAGAAGGCGGTGCGAAATTGCGCGCGCCCTTGCTACCAATCCAAAATTTATTTTGCTTGATGAACCTTTTGCCGGTGTGGATCCGATTGCGGTTGAAGATATAATGAATATCGTTGCTAATCTTAAAACTAAAGGAATAGGAATATTAATAACCGATCACAATGTTCATGAAACATTAAGCATTGTTGACCGTGCTTACATTCTGATCAATGGGCAAATCTTTAAAGACGGAACTGCACACGATTTAGCGGAAGACATTGAAGTGAAGAAATTATATCTTGGCGAAAAATTTAAGTTAGACCGCTATTCCTAAAATTTAACAAAAAAGTAGTAGCTGATTGCAATTACTAAGGAGAGGTAAAGGAAAATCCAGGAACTCTGTTTAATTTTTTTTATTAAACTTCTCTTCTTCAAATATGAGATGGTAGATTCTTCATCTCGTTTATAATCGCCTTTATCAACAGACCATTTATAAAAATTATGCTCTTTTACTTTATTCATTTTGCTTTCTTTTTTTAATTGCCCCAAAAATAGCTTTATATAACTTTTCCTCTAATGATGATTATCACAAAAGATCACTTCACTATTATTATCGTAAAATTCAACAATAAGTTGAAAGTAAAAGTTCATTTATTGAATTCACGAATAATTTTTTGAATCTCCTCTTCCGATATTCCGCTTCCTAAAACTACTTTTTCGTTTTTAGTGCTGGTCTTACGTCTCACATCACCAACAGAAATTGTATTTGGGTTCCCCGCACGTGCTCTCAATCTTTCTTCTATTTGCTTAGTAAAATTTCCTTCTTGATATCCACTCTTACCACTTACCGATGAAGGAAGATCAAATGAAGTAACGCATTGACCCGGATTTACCGGATTAATTTCGAAGGCGAGAGTTTTTATATTCATCAAGTGCATTGCAGTTACATTTTCAGAAATGATAGAACCACCCCATGTGCCGGGACCTAATGTTAACGATGGCATCAAACCCGTTGTATAACCGACTGCACCTACAGAAGCGGGAGTATTAACAACAATTCTGAATGCAGGTTTCTCAAGCGCAAACTTCATAATAATTTCTTTATCGTTAGAATGAATTGCCATCGTATGACCAATTCCGCCAAATTGCAAAAGTTCTATGCAACGATGACATCCTTCGAGCCAACCATCTACCGTATAGAATGCGAGCATAGGAGAAAGTTTTTCGATGGAAAGAGGTTCATCTTTTCCAACACTGCTGCACTCCGCTACAAGAACTGTAGTATTATCCGGTACAGTAAATCCTGCGTAGTTAGCAATCCATACAGCCGGTTTGCCAACAATATCTGCATTTAACTTAGCGCCGCGAGCAACTTTATTTTCTAATTTTTTCTTTTCCTCTTCGTTAACAAAATAACAACCGATTCGTTTTGCCTCTTCAATAACTTTATGACGTATAGACCGGTCAACTATCATTGCCTGTTCGGAAGAACATAATGTTCCGTTGTCAAAAGTAGTTCCATAAACAATATCGGCAACAGCTTTTTGATAATTTGCCGTCTTCTCGATGAAAGCCGGAACATTTCCAGAGCCAACTCCATAAGCAGGTGTACCTGAACTATAAGCGGCATGAACCATCGGCATTCCACCTGTAGCAAGAATTATGGCAATGTTTTTGTCTTTCATTAAAGCATTAGTACCCTCTATGGTTGGTATAGACAAACACTGAATTAATCCTTTAGGCGCACCGGCTTTTTCTGCTGCATCAGATAAAACTCTCAATGCTTCGGATGTACATTTAAGTGCTTTAGGATGCGGAGATACAACAATTCCGTTTCTGCATTTTAATGAAATGATTGCTTTGAACATAGCAGTAGAAGTTGGATTTGTTGATGGAACGAGAGCGGCAACAACACCCATCGGTTCGGCAATTTTTATAATTTTTCCGTCTTTCTGTACATCAATTACTCCGACTGACTTCAAATCTCTGATAGATTCCCAAACGTTCCTAGTACCGAACTGATTTTTAATGATCTTATCGGAAACTTTTCCGAAACCGGTTTCTTCGTGAGCCATCTTTGCAAGACGCTCTGCTTCCTTAAAGCCGGCATCTGCCATTGCTTTTACAATTTTATCAACTTGTTCTTGATTGTAATGTTTGAATTCGAGTTGGGCTTCTTTTGCTTTAGCTGCAAGTGTTCGGGCTTCTTGAATAGATTGAAGGTCTTTATCAAAATTCATAAATGCGCCTGTTATTTTCTGTACGAAATATAAAACAAGAGGGGACAAACTTCAATTGACTGTTTTTGAAGACATGTAATCGAAAGAATTATCTTTTTCTTAATCTCTTATAGACACGTTTTCTGTCGTCGATCATATAGACGATAACTTCCTTTATCTTATCGTCTATTCCGTAGATGATTCTTAAATCACCAACTCTAAATTTATATTCATCTCTTCCTTGAAGTTTTTTAGAGCCGGCTGATCGCGGATTTACTTTAATTATTTCAAGATGTTTAATAACAGCAGCTTCTTGTTTTGGAGTAAGATTACCAAGTTCTTTTGATGCGGACTTTGTAAGAAGAAGAGAATACATTATTTATTTTTTCTTTGTGAAAGATATTCTTCCAAGGAAATTATTGACTCCTTTTTTCTTTCTTCGATAATTATTGAATAGTGTAAGTCTTCACGTAATTCTTCATCTTGTATAAGTCTATTCATTACCGCATTACGATCTTTTTTCTTTAATGCGCGAAATGCAGTCCAAAAGATTTCAGCGGTTGCTTGTGTTTGTGTCATTTTATCTTCTCGAATATTTCTATTTTAATTTAATAAACTAATCCCATTCCTGCTATCATTGTATAAACGAATTCCAAGCGGTGCAACTATTCGCTTATACTCTTTGAGACTCAATAAACAGTTTATAATTGGAGGTTAGTGATTCGTTCTACTTAATTATTTCCTTCAAATTCTGATAACCGCTCTTACTAACGGGTAACTTTACTCCATCATGGAGAAGAACGCGATATGATTCTTTCTCGAATAATTCGATATGCTTTATGGCTGTAAGTTTTACAAAGTATGATCGGTGGATGCGGATGAACTCTTTGGGATTCAAATTCTCATCAAAATATTTCATTGTTTTCTGTTTGAGGAAATTTCCTTTCTCGGTATAAAGCATTGTGTAATCATCCTGCGCTTCAATATAGCGCAGCTCTTCAATTGGAATGATTAAAATTTTCTGTCCGTGTTTTATCACTACACGGTCAATAAATTCATCACGTGTTTCTATCGCTTTTACAAGACCGGATAATTCCTGCTTAGCGGGAGGAATGTGAGTGATAAGTTTTATTGCTTTATTAAGCGCCTCGGCAAACCTTGTTTCCGAAAATGGTTTTAGCAGGTAATCTGTGGCATTAACTTCAAACGCTTTGAGTGCATACTGATCAAATGCGGTTGTAAAGATTATAACCGGCGGATCATCCAAAATTTCTAGCATCTCAAAGCCGGTAAGCTTCGGCATCTGAATATCTAAAAATATTAAATCGGGTTTTAACTCGTTGATCTGCTTAATTCCGCTAAAACCGTCTGCACATTCGGCAACTAATTCAACATTATCAAATTTCTTAAGATAGCTCTTGATAATATCGCGCCCAAGCTTTTCATCATCAATGATGATGGCTCTAATAATTCCTTTTGCTTTCATATCATTAAACCGGGATGAAAATATTTACTCTAAATAAATTATCTGTCTTTTGCACTGTTAAAAGATTTTCTTGATTGTAAATAAGTTTCAGTCTATTCCTAATATTCTTAATCCCGATTCCTTCACCTTTACGCGGAATCGCATCCGGATCGAAGTTATTCTCAATCATGATTTTAAAATATTCATTTTCCATTCCGCATGAAAGCTTGATTGTGACTTTATCTAAACTCTCATATACACCGTGCTTAATGGCGTTTTCAAAAATCGGTTGGAGAATCATACTAGGTACTTCCAACTCTTTGCATTCATTCTTCCATTCTTCAACAAAATCAAATTTGTCATTGAATCGAACCTTTTCAATATCCAAATAGAGTTTTGCGTTGGCTATCTCTTCGTTCAATTTATTTTTTTGTTTTTCGTTCTTGGAAAGAATGCTTCTCAAAAACAAAGAGAGTTTTATCGTCATCTCATGTGCCAGTGAGGGATTTGAAATAGTGAGCGAACTGATCGAATTCAAACTGTTGAATATGAAGTGCGGATTGATCTGATACTTGAGAGTTTTCAGCTCCGCCTCTTTCACCAGTGCATTGAGTTCTACTTCTTTTATAAGCTTCTCTTGAAAATTTGTGTAGTAGATAATTACATAATCCACAGCTATGATAATTGCATAAAAAAGAATTCCGCTTAAAAATCTCCATACTAATGACTTGATAAGAAAATCCGAATAAATATGATTACCGGTAACAATATTTGTCATTAAATAATAACCAATTCCTATCCAGAAGCCCGAAGTAATAACAGCTGCGGCAATGTGATTGAGAAATATTTTGGCTGTATTGTAATTATCAAGAGAATTAAAACTGACTGTATACCAAAGACTGATTCCGATTACTTGATAAAGCCCGTTAAAAAAAACACTATCAAGCAATGAGGGTATTAATGGAATATTTAGGAAAAAGTTTAACACACTTAAATGAACGCAAAAGATAAAGAACCAGACTATGCTATATGTGGCTAAAACTTTTTTATTACTGATAAACGGATTGCTCATTCTTCACTCACTTATTATTAATATAACAGTTCGCCGCCGCCAAATAATGTAATGCCCTTTATTATCAGTATTCCTTCGCTTGTTTCTTCATTGTTATAATGTGCAAAACGTTTATCATCAAAGCCGCCGAAGATAGAAGTTACGTTTAATATTACTCTCCAATTCTGAGGGACACGAATATTTGCGCCTCCGAATAGAGTCGTCAATTCTAAAACATTTTCACCGGGTGCAAGCTTTGCTTGTGTCAAATCCAATTTTGTACTACCAAATATTGTAGTAATATTTCCTCCCCTGAAATTATCAGATATAATTACTCTGTGGATTGAGTTGAACACGCTTACTTCATCAAGAGAATCGAAATGTTGAGATGAGTATTTCGTTTGAGGTTCTCCTTGTCCTTGTGATTGGACCTTTTCTGAGAATTGTTGGTTTGAAATTGAATGCTTTCCATTTTTACGAAGAATGAGCCATAAACCGGCAAATAAAAAAATGATTGGCCAGAGATCGCCAAAATCATATTCCGAGAAGAATGGAAGATGACGTAACATTCCAAAAGCGCCAATGCCGACAAAAATATAACCCCAAAAATTATCTCGATGATTTACAATCAATACAGTCCCAATAATTAAAAAGATTGTATGCCACGAAAAGACCATATGGCGGAGATCAATTTCGTAAAACCATGGAAAACCAAAATTATCTAGTAAGAATAATCCTCCAAGAGCGACTAAAATTATCCCCAGCCAAATTCTTCCGTTAGTATTCTGCATTTAATCCTCCGATGTTTTTTAACTTTATAAACTTTTGAAACCAGTTAACATTTACGAACCGTCTTATAAATTAAGCGATTTAGAAGATCGTCTTAACTTCTCCGCCTCCGAAAAGAACCAATCCTTTTATTGCAAGCGTTTTTCCTTCTTGAAAAGTTTTATTGGGATCCTTGCTGCGTTTATCTCCAAAACCTCCGAATATTGGAAGTATGTCAACCTCAATTTTCCAATCGTGTGGAACAATGATAGTTGTACCGCCAAATACAGCAGTGATCTCAATTATATTCTCACCCGCAGCAAGTTTACAGTTGGAAAGATCAATCTCCGAGCCGCCAAAAATCGAAACAATATTACCACCTTTAAAATTATTCGAGTGAATCACTTTATTCCCTCCGCCGAATACATTTACACTCTCAACGTAATCATTTCCCCCCGCAGATTGGGCTGATGAATCACTTACGACCGCACTTTTGCAATATTTGTTGCGGCAGCAACTTCCTCTTCCAAAAATTATATATAAACCAATCAGAACCAGTAGTAATGGCCAGAGCTCTGGTACAAGATTGAATAATCCTATTGCCATAAAAACTACGCCGGCTGTTTTATTGCGTGAAAGGAAAAAGAAAAGTACACCAATCAGAATAAAGAAATATTCCCAGGTGATATACTCATACGGGAAATTGAACAGTTCATAATTACGTAATAGGAATAAACCGCCGAGCAGCATAAGCAATATTCCTATTATAACTCTTCCATGAAGTTTAGGTGTTTCCATTTTATTCTCCTTCTTTTTTGATCTTCACTTCTTTTGACGGCAAATCTAATTGATTGTTTTGGATTCCGGGACTGAAAATCGGCGAGTGGCGGAAAATTATCGGTGAGTAGCGCAGATTTTTAATCTGCGTTAAATTTATTATCACAGATTGGAAATCTGTGATACATCTTCTGGTGTTGGTAACTCTTGCACGTCTTTTAATTTTCGCCTTATGGCTCTATCTGGATTCTCTTTGTCAATCATCCAGTTCAGTGGATTTAGATGAATAGAGCTTCTGCAAAATAAGATATTTGCAAGTTTTGTCATTTCGATCGAAGGGAGAAATCTTTGAAACGGTGATCTAAATAAAAGATTTCTCTCCGGCTTGCGCCGGATCGAAATGACAAGTTCCTTATTTCGCAGTAACTCTAATATATTCACGAATTTTTCGAAGGGATTTTTCATCACGAATTATGTATTCGTAAAATCTTGGTTGCCAACCAAACTCGGGAAAGTTTAGTGAATGATGAATCTCATAAGTTGTCTTTCCTTTGAACCAACGAATAATTTTAGAGAGATATAGTTCTGAATACATTGGATTGTTTTTAATAAATGGTGTTTTTGTAGAGACTCGATTAATCGAGTCTCTACTAATCGAGTCTCTACACTATAATATTGTGAATAACATTTTTGTGCAATAGGCATCCTCCGTAAGGAGTCCTTTGGACAGATGGGATTTTTTTATGTCAAAACATTTCAGTCGTTTCTTCCATTTTCCATCATAAATCAACCATCAACCATTTTCGATTGCGGTTCAGTGTAACGAACTAATTTTATTTAGAACTCGAGTAACTTAGCTATATCAAGTTTGGAGGAAAGTTTATCACTCTTAAAGGTTTCAATCATAGCTTCCAGCGGAAAAACTTTACTGTAGTTCAAATAATAGAACAAAGCAGATAAGGCAGCGTTCTTGCTTGAAATTTTATTCCTAAAATCGTGTTTAATAACATGTGCTTTAGTTTCAGGCAAAGATAAACTGCTGTCGCTGAATATTAAACTATCTTTAGCGTTTTTTATAGTTGAAGAGGAATAGTCTAATCCAT
>CAYVBQ010000005.1:130174-152326 GCA_964449775.1 uncultured Melioribacter sp.
AATATTAAACTATCTTTAGCGTTTTTTATAGTTGAAGAGGAATAGTCTAATCCATCCTGTGAGGTTATAATAATTACATCCATATCAGAAGTTCCGGTATAAAAAATTTCATTAGGCGAGATTATTATATCGGAAGATGAAAATCCAACTCCGACTGTAACCGGGTAACTTCCTTTTTTTGTAACGTTCAATCCGGAAGTTATTGCAGCTTTGGCAAATAACTCTGCGGCGGATTGTATCCCTTCACCAGCCGAACCGCTGATCAGTATTTTCACCGGTTTGGTTATGCTTGATTGGTAATTTGCTGTAAGAGAACTATTTCTGTCAATTAGCGAATGAGTATTTGTTCTGTATTCTGTTTTAAAGCTCTCAACATTTTTATCGGCAATTATTTTTACTTCAAGACCGGCATCTTCAACAACATTTTTCAGCTTCATTCCCGGGTTAGATTTTACACCGTAGCTCGGACAGATTTCCATCACTTCAACAAGAGAGAAACCATTTTTTGAAAATGCGGTTGCGAGTGTATCGGAAAAATCTGAGGTTCCAATTACACGACTTACAAACGAAGCGCCTGCAGATGCAGCTATTTGGCAGATGTCATAAGCTTTCCGTATTACCCCGTCGGGTGCGGTTGGTGTCTTAAAGCCAGAAGGAGTGAATTCACTTGGTTGTCCCCCGGTCATTCCGTATAGCATATTATTATGGACAATAACAGTTATATTAAAATTATGATGAGCCGCATCTATTATATGTTGCATTCCGATTGTTGCGCCGCCGTCTCCAATGAGTACAATAACTTTTTTATTCGGATTGTCTAAGCCAGCGGAGACGCCGGATGCAAGAGCAACAGACCTTCCATGTAATCCATGAATTGTGTGAGTTTTAAAACTCTTATCAATTATACCATGACAGCCGATATCGGTAACAATAATAACATCGTGAAGCGAGTAATTATTTTTTTGCAAAGCAATATCAATGTTGTTTGCAATCAGCGAATGTCCGCATCCTTTGCAGAAAGGCAGTTCGCCTTCATCTAAAAATTTTCTAGACATATTTCAGTACTTCTTTAATTATGGAATTAGGATTAATCATTTTACCAAATTCATTAACGCCTGATACATTTGATGCTGAATTGCTACCAAAAAGTATTTGCCTGTACTGACCGGTTAAATTTTCTTCAGCCACAATAATGTGTTCATATTTTGCGCAGACATCAAAATATACTTGCGGAATCGGGAGAAGAGTTTTAGCAATTAATAAAGAAACTTTTTTACCATCAGTTCGCAAATTGAAAACTGCTTCTTTTGCTGCTAAAGCAGTTATACCGTAAGAGATCAAAAGTATATTTGAACCGGGAAGTTCATCCAATTCATAAAAACTATAATCAGCCATGTTTCTGATATTCTTAAAATGTAACCGCTTGGAATTATTTAATGCTTCGGCTGTGCTGTTTTGAATTATTCCTCTTGTGTTGTGAGTTGAAGCAGTAAAACGCACTTGATGTTTCTCATTTGCAAGAGGAAGAAACGCCGGAACAAGATTCTTTTCAGCTTTATATGGTAAGTATGTTTCATCAGAATCATAATATTTTCTTTCAATCTTAGAAATATTTTTTAATTGATTAACATCAAGACTAAGTTTTGTCATCATCTCTTCTTTGGAAGTAAGTATTACTACAGGTGTTCTATGTTTTACTGCATATTCAACTGCTTTAGCGGAAAGTTCCCAATAGTCAAGTGAACTGTAAAAATTGAAAGTAGGTAAAGTCATTCCACCTGAAATCATACCATTTAAAAGTGCAAGATCGCCTTGAGCGCCTGTAGTTGCGGTTCCAGTTGCCGGACCTAAACGCTGGACAAGAATAATAATCATCGGTAATTCCATCATGTAAGCCATATTGATACTTTCAATCATCAAAGCAAAACCGGGAAAGGATGTAGCTGTAACGGGAATTTTACCTGTTGCAGAAAAACCACTCATCCATTGGAGCGTTGTTATTTCATCAGGCGCTGCCATAAAAACAGGGAAGCGGGTTGATGCATACTGGTAAAGTAGATTTGCGGGCGTTATGGGGTAGCCAATAAAAATATCCGCACCCGATTCAACTAATGCCTCGATAACAATTTTAGAATTGTCAGTGAAGATTATACTCTTATTATTTTCCATAGTAGTAACTATTCATTATCAAATTATTATTGATTGCCTAAATTTCTTTAAATGAAAAAAACAACGGTAGAGAAAAAATACCTAATGAAAATTATAAAAAGTAAATCAATCTTTCGGTATATTTGTGAGGAAATTTTATGATTATTATCATGTCCTTTTGAAAATTTAATCTCTTCGGGTTAAATACCCAGCAGTTTGGAGTCTGTGTGAAAAGTAATAACCCACGAATTTATTCGTGGGAATTTGAAATGAAACATAAATATTGTTAACCGTTTCAACGGTTTATAATGAATTATCACACACCCTCCTTGCGGCGAGGAGGTTCATAAAGCACTATTACAAACAAACTTCGGATCAGTTATGAAAAGCACAATTCAGTACAACCCTCCAGATCATTATTTACTAGACGACCTTTTTACAGTTGAACAAAAAATGGTTAGAAGCACAATACGCGATTGGGTGAATAATTCGGTGAAGCCAATTATTGAAGAGTATTGCGATAAAGCAAAATTCCCCATGCACCTTGTTAAAGAGATGGGTGAGATAGGTGCATTCGGTCCATTCATTCCGTCCGAATACGGCGGTTCCGATTTGGATCACGTATCATACGGATTAATTATGCAAGAACTCGAACGTGGTGATTCCGGAATTCGTTCAATGGCATCTGTGCAAACTTCACTTGTTATGTATCCAATTTTTTCTTTTGGGAGTGAAGAACAAAAAAAGAAATATTTACCACGACTTGCAACGGGAGAATTTATCGGATGTTTTGGTTTAACAGAACCGGATTCTGGTTCCGATCCGGGAAGTATGTCAACAAAAGTAAAAGATATGGGAGATCATTATTTATTAAACGGCGCAAAGATGTGGATTACAAATTCATCTATTGCAGATATTGCAATTGTCTGGGCTAAAGATGAAAATAATATTGTGCGCGGAATGATTGTAGAAAAAGAGTGGGCTGGTTATTCAGCTCCCGAAACTCATGGCAAATGGTCTTTAAGAGCAAGCGTTACAGGTGAGCTTGTTTTTGATAATGTAAAAGTGCCAAAAGAAAATGTTCTTCCAAACATACAAGGTTTGAAAGGTCCGTTAATGTGTTTGAGTTCTGCACGATACGGAATTGCCTGGGGCGCTGTTGGCGCTGCAATGGATTGTTACGATGCCGCATTAAGATACTCATTAGAAAGAAAGCAATTTGGAAAACCGATCGGTTCGTTTCAACTTCAGCAAAAAAAATTAGCCGAAGCGGTAACAGAAATTACAAAAGCCCAATTGCTTGTTTGGCGTTTGGGTGTTTTAAGGGATGAAGGTAAAGCTACGGCTGCACAAATTTCTATGGCTAAGAGAGACAATGTTGCAATGGCACTTAATATTGCTCGCGAGACTCGACAAATTTTAGGAGCTATGGGTATTACAAATGATTACCCAATGATGCGCCACATGATGAATTTGGAATCGGTTATTACTTATGAAGGAACTCACGATATTCATCTACTCATTACCGGAGAGGAAATTACCGGTATATCCGCATACCGTTGATGAATTGTTGATACATCGGATTGTTTTTGATAAATGGTGTTTTTGTAGAGACTCGATTTATCGAGTCTCTGTTTATAAAAATAATTCCATGTAGATGATTGGGCATGATCACAAATTCATCTAACTCCACATCAGTAAACCGATTTCTAATTTCAAGCCAAATCTCTTTTACTTTTTCACCGATGTTGTTTAGTGAGATATTCTCATCAACACCTTTCCCGAAATAACTTCGCATATCTTTTGTACAGATGCTTACAAAATAGTATCCATATTTTGAATAATCCCAAACATCTAAACGCGTTGATTCAATTCGGTATTTGTTTTTATACAAACTCATATTCCGGGAGGAGACTCGATAAATTGAAGAGGAGACTCGATAAATCGAGTCTCTACATTAGGTTATTAAATTATTTTCGTTAGAAGGTAATTCTTGAATATCTTTTAATTTTCGCCTTATGGCTCTATCCGGATTCTCTTCGTCAACTGCCCATTGTAGAGGATTAAAGTGAATGTATTCAAGAATTTTTTGAAATGATTTCTCGTTACGAATTATATGTTCATAATATCTTGGCTGCCAAGCGAAATCCGAGAATTGTAATGTATGGTGGATTTCGTAAGTCGTTCTTCCCTTGAACCAACGAATAATTTTAGAGAGAGATAGCTCGGAATACATCGGATTGTTTTTGATAAATGGTGTTTTTGTAGAGACTCGATTATTTGTAGAGACTCGATTTATCGAGTCTCTGTTGATAAAAATTATTCCATGTAGATGATTGGGCATGATCACAAAATCATCTAACTCCACATCAGTAAACCGATTTCGAATTTCAAGCCAAATCTCTTTTACTTTTTCACCGATGATGTTTAGTGAGATATTCTCATCAACAGCTTTCCCGAAATAACTTCGCTTATCTTTTGTGCAGATGGTTACAAAATAGTATCCATATTTTGAATAATCCCAAACATCTAAACGCGTTGATTCAATTCGGTATTTGTTTTTATACAAACTCATATTCCGGGAGGAGACTCGATAAATTGAAGAGGAGACTCGATAAATCGAGTCTCTACATTAGGTTATTAAATTTATTTCGTTACTTGGTAATTCTTCAACTTAATTTATTCACGAGCTTCAGAGGTTGTCGATTCTTTATCCTCATCATAAAGCGGAAAGTTTCTTAGATTTTTCTGTAATGAAGGTGGAAATATAATCTCTTTTGCTTCAGCTTCTTTTTGAATCCTTTCTGAATCTGCTTCTAAATCTTTGATAAGAATCTGCTTAGTACGTCTTTCAATTGGTGGATTTAATTTTTCTGCCTTTTCGAACTCTATAACTTTCTCAAGAATTTCTTTTGGAAGATCAGCTTTACATTTTGTAAGTATATCGAGAAACTCCCAAGCGAAAAAATGATCTATCTGAATTCTCCGTTTGGTCATGTGAGCGAATTTTCCAATTAGTCTACAAATGTTTTCGCGTTCCTCCGGCGTTAACTGATCAACAAATTCGTAGTCTTCAATTTTTTTAAGAGTCAAAATCAGAGGTTCCAAAACATCAAGCGTTACAATATAAACGTTATAATCAGCCATGTTATAAGAAAACTGTTTGATGGTAGTATCAACGGTGTTTGAAGGAATTACAAGAAAAATATCTTTTCTGACGTTTTCTTCCTTAATATATTTTTTAACTGCTTCTGTCTGTGTGCGAATGTAAGTTGGAAAGTTTTGTAAATCTTCTGTTGCCGGACTCTTGGCGTCAAAAATGACAAACTCATCGCATATTTTGATAGTATTATCTGGTGTGCCTTTGAAGGGAACTTTCTCGACATATTCAATTAAATGCTTTTGACAAATTAGCTTAATCACATTCTTAACATTTTCTTGATGCTTTGCCCATTTCTCTTTCATTGATTCGATTCGCTGAATTTCTTCTTTTTGTCTCTTTTCGATTTCTTCGTTACGCTCTTTCACAATCTGTTCACGGATTGCATTAAGTGTTGCAACGTCTTTTTCGTATTTTGTTTTTCGATCGTTTTCGGTTTGCTTGAAAATTGTGTTCTCTTTTTTCAAGTCGGAAATGTCTTGTATCGTCTGGTTAGTTTTTTCTTTGAATAAAATAATCTCTTTATCCTGGTCGATAATTTTCTTTGCTGATTGTCTGATTGTTTCGTCTTTTGATGCAATTGAAACAGTAAGATCAGAAATTTTTAACTTGCCAATTTCGAGATCGCCTTCTAAATGTTTGGAATCATTTTCCAGTTTTAAATTATTTTCTTTCAAATGCTCAATATCATTTTTCAGAATTGATATAGTGTTGCTCGACTGGTCTAAATCACGAGCGATACGATCTACTGAACTAAACAATGACTTGAACTCTTCATAAGCTTCATAACTCAGCCCTCTTAACGTCTTCCAGCTAAAAAGTCTTTGCCAGAAAGATATGGTTTTGATGCGTTCGAAGAAGAGAGTTAGTTTCTCAAATCTATTTTCCATAAATACCTCTTTAAGTTCATGAGAAGTCTCGTATTCAGTGCATTGCCGCTAACGGTTTGCAGCTAAAACCAGTAGCGTTTGCGGGCTACTTCACTGTCAACTGACACAAACTTTTTGCGGGTTACAAATGTTTCAAGTTGCTGTTTCATAAGCTATTGGTTTTAGGTGCTGTTAGTGGCTGGCTGTTATTATATTTTTTCAAGTAGTTCAATTGTCATTTCAGTATGTGTCCTCAATTCATTGTCGTCAATTGTCTGCTGTCCTGTTGAACCGTGATGCGATTCACTTGTCCAGTCATTTACAGCTTCAAGTTCTGTTAAGTGATCTTGCAAGTGATGAAGTTTGTCGCCAACTTTTGCATCTCTTGTTTTATTGATGAAGCTACCTAACCAATCATTATCCTGAACAACACCATAAAATTTCATTTTGAAATAACACTCAAGAATGGGTCGTAAACATCTTTTTATCTTTATCTTTTCGCTGTCGTCTTTGGCACCATTCTTTAAATATTTTGTAACTGTGTTTAAGTCCTTTAGTACATCAGGAAGTGTTTCCACCTCTATTAGAAATTTCTCTAAATGACTTTGATTGTTTGCCTGATAGATTTGCAGTGACTGTATCTCCGACCGCTTTTGATACTGATAATAGAACTCACCTGCAAAAGCAAGGTTGTGAGTTAAAACAAAAAGCTGTTTTGAACTTGAAGCAACCCAATGAAGAATTTTTACAGTTTCAAATTGTCTTGACCTGTCAAAGCTGGAAACTGGGTCGTCAAACAAAACTATTTTTTTTGCAAGGGTTTTTTGATCTTCAATCAGCATTGCAAAGAAGAACGAAATGGCTAAAGCACTCTTGTCGCCTTCACTCAACACATATTTGAATGAAGGATTTATTCCGTCATCATTCAGCTTAACATTATTTCCCGAAACGCTTAAAGCATACTCAACACTCGGAATTTTGCTTGTACTTACATAAGCACTTTTAATTTCCTTTATCTCCATATAGGTAGCAAACTTCTTTAGAAGTTTATTGATTGTGACTTTGTATGTAGAAAGGGTTGTTGTTGTATGTTTTCTTAACTCCTCTTGTTTCTTTTCTTTGTCGGTGTTCAAAGAAGCAATCTTTGTTTCTATATCAAGATATTTTTTTGCAAGTTCTTTTCCCTTTTCGGAAAACCTAAGCTGATTTAGTTTTAGGGATTTTAATTCTTCTTCTAAAGTTTGAAAACTTTTAGAAGGTGCATTTTTTATTTCATCAATTCGTGTGTTGTATTGAGAAATAATCTTGTTGCACTCTTTGAACCTTGAAACTTCTTCGTTGAGTTTTTCTTGAAACTCAATTAATGTCTCGATTATCTGTACTTTGATTGGGTTGTTCGCTTTCTGTTGAATCAGTTCTTTAACATTATTAAAGAGAGTAAGTAAAGTTTCTTTTTCTTGTAAAAGCACTTCATCATAAAAGTCAATCTTTGTATGCGGTTTCCAAAAGTCAACAAGAGTTGTATTTGTTGTTATGGTCAACTCAATTTCACTTAGCACCAACGGAAGATTGAAAGATGTAAATAAGTCGTTAAGCTCTTTGCTATCCTTTTGTAATTGCAAATATTCCTGATTGAAATATTGATTGTAAGCTGTGATAATTTCGGATGTGCTGTCAAATGGTCTTTCGCAAAACGGACAAGTATCATCTTTGATATTATCGTAACCAAGTTTTATCCATTGCTCTGTTTGTTCTCCTATAGGAAAATGATTTTTGTGTTGTTCAACTTTTTTTAAATACTCTTCGGAAATTGTGTTTATTGATTTTTCAAGAATTGTTTTGATGTTGTTGAAGTCAAACCCCAACTTGCTAAAGTCAATCAGTTTTAAATTGTTTGTGTTTTTAATTTCAGCAGAAGATTTACAGAGTTGTATTTCATGTTCTTTTTCTGCAACTCGCTTTTCAACTTCTTCAACTTCGGTTAGGTTGCAAAATTTCTTGGCGTCAAAAATGTAACCGATAAATGTATTGATGTCCGCTATGCACTGATTGAGATTAGTTTGTTCGTCTTTAATATCAATCTTGATTTTCTCAATCAGAGATTTTAGCTGAATCCCTTTTTGTCCGAGAATAATGTCAAAAAGTTTTCGCTTGTGTTCTGTGTCAACCACAAATCCTGTAAAAACATTTTCACTGATAAAATGACTGTCAAAAATTTCAATGTCGGTGTAATTGTCTGTCCACTTGTGATTGGAGAAACTGAATGGCTTAGAAATACCATCAATTAGAAAGTCAACCTCTGGACTTCCTGTCAAATGAAAAGTCTTATGCCTTAAAATTAAAGAGTTGTCGCCTTTTAATGAACGGATGATTGATACAAGTGTAGATTTTCCGCTTCCGTTTATTCCGTAAATCAGAACAATGTTTTTAAAGTCCCCCGAGAAATTGGTAGTCACTTTAGGAACATAGTTTTCAAACTTTCCAACACCTTTTATTTTTATGACTTTTTTAATCATTTCTTATGTTATTCATAGTTTTATACCGCTTGCCACTAACTTCTGTAATTACGCATTGCGTATATCCACCCAAATTTGGTATGATATACGAAATATTCCATTGGCAGATAAACTTTTATTTCTCTTTTGTATTAAAAACATTTTTAGACCTGCCAGCCATATTCAGCTACAAGAGGCAGGCTGGTTCGGCTCATTTATTAAAGAACTCTTTTCATGTAAAACTTAAAAAAGAGATTTTGCTTTGTCAATCGGAAAGAAGCAAAATTTTGCAACCTGAAATTTTTATTTTTATTTGTGCTTTTATTGAACGATCCTTCCGAGAGCTTTCGGAATTTCGTGGAGTAATATTCTCATCTAAGTTTCCTTAACGTAATACGTGACGGTTATTAAATTATAAAATTCACACAGCCATAGATAGTTTTTCTGTTTGCTCATCTAAAACGTTCAATGCCTTTTGGATGGTTTCTACGGCAGATTCTTCAAAGTATACTTCTCCGCACTGATTGCAGACCCACGCAGGAATTGAATCAAAGAACAAATGATAACCTTTTCTGTCAATATGAAAAGGTGCAGTTTTTCTTTCCATATTACCTTTGCAGTGCATACATTTCATTGCATTTTCCTTTTCTTAAAATTGTTTTCCCATTCTTCCTTGTTCGGAATATATGCTGTTACAATCGCTAAATAGTCCTCTTTCGGAGAACACACAACATGAATTGGTCTGTTATTTAGACCAAAACCCAGCATTAAACAACTATCTCCTCTCGGATCGGTAGGATAGTCTTCCCACATAGTGGTGCATTCGCATATTACTTATCCATTCTCTACAACATGTCTAACCTCTGCTGCTTTTATCATTCGTTTTGGTTTCGACATTTGACTTACAGCATGAGGAAGAAAAAGAATTTTTTTCTTTACTGACTTTTGAACTAATGTTATAATGTCTTTTTGATAACTCACAACGAATTATAATTATAAGAAGAGTGAATTTCAACTCTACTTCAAAATGACTTTCTTCTATTTAGTATTTTCAGTCAACTTTTTGTTTTTGTGTCAAGATATTTTTAAATAATTTTTTCCATTTTTCTCCAAAGGAGTCCATTCGGACATTTTCCGTCAACCATCAAACATCATCCATCAACCATGCGGTTTACCGCGCTATGTTTTTATGGATCAGTTCTTTCCCCAATCTTCTTCTTCAAATCTCCAATTGCGATAAACAATGCGACTAATTACGCAGTCTTTGTCTATACAAGCGTTCTCCCAAAGGGATCCCAATGGGATTAATCCTAATCATACTCATAATCTTGACCTTTTTGAGGGTTAACGGCGGATTAAGATTAGGATTAAGAGCAAGATCAAGACCATTCATATTTTTTACGTAACATGAGTTAATAACTTATTTATCAAATATTTTGTTATTCAGCAAATCAATTATTTCATAAATTTAGAAAGTAATTCTTGGAAAGTAAAAATGAAGACCTGGAAAAAAGTTTTAATTGGTATTACCGCATCGTTTGCTGTGATCGTTCTTGTCATTTTCACACTCTCATACTTAATGCTGAAAAAATCTTTACCGAAGTATGATGGAGAAAAAAGTGTTAAAGGTTTGCATGGTATTGTAGAAATATATCGTGATGCATTCGCGATACCAATGATTAAAGCCGGAAATGATGAAGACGCCGCATTTGCACTCGGGTACGTTCATGCTCAGGAGCGGTTGTTTCAGATGGATATTGCGCGAAGAGCAGGTGAGGGGCGCCTTAGTGAAGTGCTTGGTGCAAAGACAATTCCGATTGATCAGATGTTTCGTACGGTTGGTATATATAAGAATGTGAAGATGAATTATGATAAGCTAAATCCGCTTTCAAAAAAAATATTGGAAGCTTATTCAAAAGGAGTGAACACTTTTCTTAAAGAAGCTAAGGGAAAATATCCGGTTGAATTTGATGTACTCGGTTATGATCCTTATCCATGGAAACCTGAGCACAGCTTGATAATTGCCAAATTAATGGGGTGGGAATTAAATCTAAGCTGGTGGACTGATCTCACATTTTCCCAACTCGTTCAAAAATTTGGCGCGGAAAAAGCGAAAGAACTTTTACCCGATTTCCCGGAAAATTCTCCAACGATTATTCCGTCAGATATAAAAAGATTTGCATCAATAAAAAATGACTTAATGAAAGTGGATCAGCAATTCAGAAACTTAACGGGATTTGTGGGCACACACATTGGATCGAACAATTGGATTGTGAATGGAAAAATGTCGGCATCGGGTAAACCGATCATTGCAAACGATCCGCATCTTGCATTCAGCGCTCCAGGCAGATGGTTCTTCGCAATTATTAGAAGCAAAGATTGGAACGCAGAAGGGTTTACTATTCCCGGTTTGCCTGCAATAGTGATTGGGAAAAATCAGAACATTGCATGGGCCATGACGAATGTAATGGCGGACGATGCAGATTTTTATGTTGAAAAAATTGATCAGGTAGGGCAAAATTATTTTCTCAACGGTACCTGGCGGCAATTAAGAATTGAGAAGGACACAATTCACGTAAAAGATTCATCAAATGTAGTCTATGAAATAAAACGAACACACCACGGACCAATCATTACAGATATTCATCCATTCAAAATTATGTATCCAAACACAGGGGTTCAAACTGCACAGATGAGTATGCGTTGGACAGGGCAAGATTTTAGTGACGAAATGTTTGCGGCAATATCTATTAATAAATCAAAGAACTGGGATGATTTCAAAAATGCAGTTCGCTTCTTTACAGTGCCGGGTCAAAATTTTGTTTACGGTGATGTGAATGGAAACATCGGTTACATTTGCGCTGCGAAGCTTCCAATTCGTACAGCAAACAGTTCGACATTAATTTACGATGGCACCACAGACGCAAATGATTGGAAAGGGTTTGTCCCTTACGAAGAGATGCCAAAATTATTCAATCCGCCCCAGAACTATATTGCCTCTGCCAACAACAAAACGATAATGAATTTCAAGTATCACATTTCGAATATTTGGGAACCATCCTCACGCATCGAAAGAATAATCGAACTGCTGAACTCAAAACCGGTTCAATCAAAAGAAGATTTCAAAAAATATCAGAATGATTTTTTTTCCCCTTATGCAAAGAAAATTACACGTTATATAACTTCCGCTTTCGACAGCGTGAAGATAACCGATAAAAATCTGAAGCTTGCACTCGATCTTTTCAAGAACTGGGATTACGAGATGAATGCGAAAAGTCAAGTGCCAACTATCTATACCCGGTTTTTCCAAAATCTAATCAAAAATATTTTTATAGATGAATTGGGTGATGATCTGCTGAAAGAATATGTTTTCATTGCCAATGTACCTTACCGGATAATACCGAAGATGCTGGAAGAGAATGGCTCATCTTTCTTTGATGACATTCGCACACCACAAGTTGAAACACGTGACGACATCATAAGAAAAAGTTTGGTTGATGCGCTTTCCCAGCTTGAAAAAAATTATGGGATGGAAATTGCAAATTGGCAGTGGGGCGAAATCCACAAAGTTACTTTTAAGCATATGTTTCATGATGCTTCACCATTGCTTGATAAACTCATTAACATCGGACCATTTAGTATTGGTGGAGACGGCACAACAATATTTAACACGGAATACTCTTTTCCGGAGCTGTTTGAACAGACTACCGATTTGACTAAACAATACCGCTCGGAACCTTACTCAAATATTCTTGGTCCTTCAATGCGTTACATTTTTGATTTTGCAGATCCTGATCATTTGGAATTTATTCTTCCAACGGGAGAATCCGGACATTTTATGAGTGATCATTACAAAGACATGAGTGATATGTGGTTAAAAGGAAGGTACATTAAAGTTCCTCTAAGAGAAGAAGAGTTTATGAAAAGCACTAAGAATGTTTTAAAGTTGATTCCTAAATAAAATTAATAATGTAAGCCCGAAACACTTAGACCGATATTGTGATGAATTTTCGTTATAATTCAAGAAAGATTAATGATTCTGAACGCTTCACTTCTACTTTGGGTCAGTTATAGGGTCGTTTGACTTATAAGAAATTAATAGAGAATTAATATTCTGGTTTAGTATATTAATTATAAAATTGCGGATACATTCGGCAATATTATCAACCCCACGATCATCTGTTTTTGCCGTCTAAGTATATTGAAATATCACCATGAATTAAATCGGTTTTTTCTCCCTTTGTTGGTATATATAAGGAATCTTTATCTATGGTTAAAAAAATTCCCGATTCACATTTGCTGGCACTTGGTTCAGTCACAATCGAATTTGGGAAATTAGAGTCTACATTAATTCTCTCGATTTCACGTTTACTTTGGCAAGAGGTCGAGGGCATTGAACCAATTACAATGTTGGTTGGCGGGGATTCTTTTGATGTATTATTGATAAAACTTAATAAAATTTTCATACATAAACTCCACGATGATAAATTGTTAAAAGATTTTGATCTGCTGTCTAAGCGACTTTCTGCAATAAATGAAAAAAGAAACCGTTATTTACATTCATGGTGGACAATCAATGAAAAAGAGGGACTTGTTCGTATAAAATTCAAAAAGAAACCCGATAAAAATAATCTCATGGTCGATAGAGAAAGTTTTAATACTGACGAGATAATCATTTTTATTGAAGAAATAAAAAAAGCTAAAGACGATTTAGATGATCTTACTGAGAAAATCCAAAACATTTATATTACAAAATTGAAGGAAGAAAATGCAAAAATCGAAAAAGAAATCGAAGACCTTAAATCGAAAACTGGAAAAGCCTCTCAAACTTGACATGAGTTTTGACGAAGCTATGAAACGAATTATAAAAGTAAAAGTCCAAAAGAAAAAATAATCTTTGAATAAATTGAGAGGATGAGATGAAAAATCATAAAATCGGATTAATAATTTTTCTATTTCTTAGTGTAGGCATTACTTTATATCCCCCCTTTAGGTGGGATACTATAAAATTTAACGATGAATACGAACGATTAAAATTTTTACATTATTATAATATCAATACTGGGGATCTTCCTTTCAAATCGTATGATTTTTTATTTAGCAATTATAAAAAAATAAGTTGGGGATGGGATTCAATTAATGAAAAATCAATACTTGTGAATATGCCTTTAGAAAGAAAGATAATTTTTGGTGAGCTAATCTTGGAATATTTATTAGCTGGTTTTATTGCTTTCTTTGTTCAGATAATTATAATGTTTGCAAAAAGAAAAGGGGATAAATAAAATGTCCGATTCAGATTACCTAAAAAATATCCAATTTAATTTTGACATTAAAAAAGATGTACCCGAGCTTTTTACAAGAACGATTTTGCTTCAAGCCGAAACAATCAGTTTAAGAAAATTTATTGCTGATAATTTTTCTGCGGTTTTGGAGAAAACAGAGAAACAAATTTCCGAAGAAATTGATGCTTTGGTTGAATCTGCCGAGAAAGAACTGTGGGCACAACTTGTGGTAAAACGTGGTGAATAATATAATCGTTTTGTTCTTCTATTTCTTTAGTCAATCGCCCTAATTCAACACCACTAATTTTTATATTCATTTTATTACTCGTTTTTTTACTTAATTGAGTTTGTTAAAGATATAGTTACCTAAAATTATTATAATACTAAGTAAGTTTAGAAAATATTAAATTGTGTCGAGACAAAATGGAAATCTATGAAAGTAATTGAACATCTTGAAAAAGCAAAGAACACATTAATCAGTTTTGAAATCATTCCCCCAAAACGCGGCGGAAATATCAAACAGCTTTTAGAAGTTCTTGAAGATATTGTAAAATACAATCCACCGTTCATTGATATTACAAGCCATGCTGCAGAAGTAATATTTGAAGAGACTGCCAGTGGCGGAATGCAGATGAAGATTAAACGTAAGCGTCCCGGTACTCTTGGCATATGCGCACTCATTCAAAACAAATACAATATTGATGCAGTACCTCATGTATTATGCACCGGTTTTACACGCGAAGAGACAGAAGATTTTCTAATTGAACTTCATTATCTCGGCATTGATAACGTTCTAGCGATACGCGGTGATGACAGTGAATATAAAAAGCCGCTCAAATTTGGGCGAAGCATAAATGAGTATGCTGTTGACCTAATAGCGCAACTGAACTCGATCAATAAAGGAAAATATCTTGAGGAAGGATTATTGGATGCCCAGCCGATGGATTTTTGTATTGGCACCAGCGGCTATCCCGAAAAACATTTTGAAGCACCTAATTTGATTACAGATATCAGGCAAACTAAAGCCAAGATAGATGCAGGCGCTTCCTACATAGTTACTCAGATGTTTTACAATAACAAATCATATTTTGATTATGTTGATTTGTGCCGCAAAGAGGGAATCAGCGCCCCGATCATTCCCGGATTAAAAATCATTACGTCCAAAGCACATGTAAAAACATTACCAAAGAATTTTTATATAGATATTCCGCAAGAGCTTGCAGGTGAAATCGAAGCGGCAAAACCAGAACATGTACTTGAGATCGGAGTTAACTGGATAGCAAAGCAGGTTGAAGAATTGTTGAACAAAAATGTTCCGGCAATCCATTTTTACATCATGCAGAGCTCGGCGCCAATCAAAATGCTTATGAATAAACTAAAAATATGAGCAACATAGAATGATGAATTCATCAACAAGATTGAAATTCTCAAACGCGATTCCGCGCAAATTAAAATGGGGAGTAGCAGGTTGCGGTAGTTTTGCAGAAAATTCTTTTCTGCCGGCACTTCAATTGGCTCAGCGAAGTAAATTAGTCTCGGTTTATAGTCATGACTTGGCACGCGCAAAAACTATTACGAATAAATTTGGCGCTCCAAATGCATTTAATGATTATGATGCGTTTCTAGCAAGCGATATTGAAGCCGTCTATATCTCAAGCATAAATTCAGATCACTACTTGCAAGTATTGAAAGCCGCTAAGGCGGGAAAGAATATTTTGTGCGAACGTCCCATGGCAATCAATTCAACGCAAGCCGAAGAGATTGTAAAAGTCTGCAATGAAAACAATGTAGTTCTTGTTATAAATCATTTGCATCGCTTTCATCCGTTGGTTCAAAAAGCAAAAGAGTTGATTGACAAACAGATGCTTGGAAAAATTGTTTCGATCTCAGCTTCCTATAACATCGATTACGCACCTGATCATAATTTCAGATTTAAAAAAGAACTAAGTGGTGGTGGAGTTTTGCGGGATCTCGGTTCGCAGATGATTGATATGCTTCATTATTTCGGCGGAGAAATTGTTGAGGTGAAAGCTTTCATGGATAATGTTGTGTATAAAAGTGATGTTGAAGATTTTGCCTCGGCTATCGTAAAATTTAAAAATAGCGGCTACGGATATTTCAACATCTCATATAACACAAAAAAAGCTTTCAACAGAATTGAAATTCTTGGATACAACGGCTCGATTTCTATAGAGAATTTTTTTGGAAAAAGAAACCTTGTAACGAAGCTGATAATTGATCTTCATGGTGAAGCGAAAAAAGTTTTTCGTAAACGAACCAATAAATTGTTATTCTTGATTCGTTCCGCTCAGAGAGCATTTCTTAAACATGAGCCTCCGCTTGCAACAGGTGAAAATGCTTTAATAAATATGCGAACAATAGAAGAAATTGAGAGACAATGTCATTACGGGAAGAGTTAGTAGAAATCTGCCATAAAGTTTACGCCAAAGGTTTTGTCTCCGCGTATGATGGAAATCTTTCTGCGCGAATTGATGATCAAAGAATTCTAATCACACCATCCGGCAAATGCAAAGGAGAAATTACTGAAGAGGATTTACTGGAAATTGATAACGCTGGTAATCTTTTAAGTGGTTCGGGGAAAATTACTACTGAAGCAAAAATTCACCTGACAGCTTATCAAAAACGAAATGACGTTAGAGCTGTGATTCACTGCCATCCTGTTTATGCAACTGCTTTTGCAGCTATTGGTGAAGGATTGATGAGACCGGTTTTCCCGGAGGTAGTTTTATCCTTAGGTAAAGTGCCTCTTTGCAAATATGGAACTCCATCAACCGACGAACTGCCAAATTCAATGCTGCCATATATTGATTACGCATGGGCATTGCTTCTTGAAAATCACGGCGCAGTAACTTTTGGAAAATGTATTAAGGGTGCTTACTTCAGAATGGAAAAACTTGAATGGGCAGCTCATACAATTTTGATTGCCAGAATGATAGGCAGGGAAAAATCTATACCGCTTCAAAAATTGAAAGAGCTCTATTCCATTGCGGAAGAAGTTTACGGAATCAAGATTGATAAAAGAAATCGTTTCGATTTTTGATTTACTGAATTGATAATTCAAAAATATTGAGAGAATAAATGTCTAATAATAATATTACAGTCGCCCTTTTAGTTGGAGGGACTTCACCTGAAAGAGAAGTTTCAAAAAACACCGGAAAGTCTATACTCCAAGCATTGTATGATCTTGGTTACAAGGTTAAAGTGATTGACCCTGCTTTTGGTTTGAATCAACCCAATGAGATAGAAAAATTTTTTGAAGAGAAAGATTATGCTGAAAGAACAAATAGAAATTTTGTTGAAGCGATCAACTCTACTATGTTTGATGATGTAGACGTTGCATTCATAGCTCTTCATGGAAAGTGGGGCGAAGATGGGGCAATTCAGTCTCTTCTTGAACTCCGTGGAATAAAATATACCGGTTCCAAAGTTCTTGCTAGTTCGCTCGCGATGGACAAGTGCATGGCTAAGGTAATGTTTCAGCATTTTGATGTAAGTACACCACGATGGTTCGTGGTTAATAGAAATGAAGATGACTTCGACCTAATCAAAATGAAGATTAAGAAATTTTTTGGCTACCCATGCGTTATCAAACCGAACGATGAAGGATCTACAATTGGTTTGACAATTTGCCGGGGAGATGTTGAAGTATCAGCTGCTGTTAAGAAAGCTCAAGAGTTTTCGAAGAAGGTACTTGTTGAGGAATACATTCCAGGGCACGAGTTAACTGTTACTGTTATTGATCAACAGGCTTTACCTGTTCTTGAAATAAAACCAAAGAGCGGCTTCTATGATTACGAAAATAAATATACTTCCGGTCGCACAGATTATATTGTGCCTGCAGAAATTCCCGAAAAGATTGCTGAGCACTTACAGCATCAAGCATTGCTCGCATTCAATTCTGTCGGATGCGAAAGTTATGCACGTATCGATTTCAGAGTTACTAACGAGTTCAAATCTTATTGCTTAGAAGTGAATACCCTTCCGGGTATGACAAGCACTTCACTTGTGCCAAAGATGGCTAAAGCTGCGGGAATAAGTTTTGAAGCGTTGATAGATCGAATTATTAAAAACGCTCTTTCATGAAAGCGATTAACAATAAACTAATTATCCGAATTCTTATCATTCTGATATTTTTAGCGTCCATTTCATTCCTGGTCTTTAATGAAAATGGTATTCTGAAATTTTTGAAAATGAAAAGCGAAATGAATCAGCTCAATGATGAAATATCAAAAGCAGAAGATCGGCTCAGAACGCTGAATGCCGAAATAGATTCCTTGAAAACAAGTAGAGAAAAGATTGAAAGAGTTGCCCGGGAAAAGTTCGACATGATGAAGAAGAATGAAAAAGTTTTCAAGATTGAAGAGAAATAGGTTTGTTTGTGAAAGAAAAAATTAAATCCCCCGCCACACCGCTTGCTGAAAGATGCAGGCCAAAGACATTAGATGAATTCCAAGGGCAAGAAAAGTTAGTTGGAATAGGTAAGCCACTCCGTACAATGATTGATTCGGACTCACTCAGCTCAATTATTTTGTGGGGACCACCCGGTACAGGAAAAACTACGCTGGCAAAAATTATTTCTGAAACCACAGATTCTGATTTTTATCAGATCAACGCGGTTTCTTCAGGGGTCAAAGATATCAGGCAGATAATCGAACTTGCAAAACAAAATCTTGCACATTTCAAACGTACTATCCTTTTCATTGATGAGATTCACCGTTTTAACAAAGCACAGCAGGATGCACTGTTGTCCTCGGTTGAGAGCGGCGAGATTATTTTGGTTGGCGCAACAACTGAAAATCCTTCTTTCGAGGTTATTCCTGCTTTACGTTCCCGCGTTCGTGTATTTGTTCTGGAAGAGTTATCAAAAAATAATCTTCAAAATATTCTTAATTATGCACTGACGAAGGATGAGTTTCTTAAGTCTCAAAAGATAAATTTTGTTGACGCAGATTTCCTCTTTTTTGTTTCCGGTGGAGATGCAAGAATTCTTTTAAATATCTTGGAAGCCTGTATTCTTCAAGAAATTGAAAAAGATGAAATCAATATTTCTAAGGAAGTGATAGAGAATGTAATTCAGCGGAAAAATATTTTATATGATAAAGCAGGTGAAGAGCATTATAATATTATCTCGGCATTCATTAAAAGCATTCGCGGATCAGATCCCGACGCTGCAGTTTACTGGATGGCTAGAATGTTGGAAGGAGGAGAAGATCCGTTATTCATCGCACGCAGAATGGTTGTTCTTTCCTCTGAAGACATTGGTAATGCTTCACCAAATGCACTTCTATTAGCCGAAGCAACTTTTAGTGCAGTCCACAAGATCGGAATGCCGGAGGCGAGAATAATCCTTTCTCAGTGCGCAACTTATCTTGCCTCCTCACCAAAAAGTAATTCGGCATACATGGCAATTGATAATGCTCTAAGCGATGCAAGAAATTTTCCTCAATACAAGGTTCCATTAAGCCTCAGAAACGCCCCAACAAAGTTGATGAAAGAATTAGGTTATGGAAAAGAATATAAATATCCTCATTCATTCGAGAATAATTTCGTAGCAGATAATTATCTGCCGGAAGAATTGAATAATAAACAGTATTATCTGCCATCAGAAAATGGAAATGAAAAAACTATTAAGGAAAGATTAAAAAGTTTGTGGAAGGATAGAAAGAAATATTAGCAGCGGATAAACATCTTACCCGGTAATTGTTTCACCAACCCCTTAAATTCAAGAGTTAGCAGATTTATAAGACAATCAGTTGTGGTCATTGACAAGTTTAATGCAATTTCATCAATCTGCTTTGGTTCAATGTCTAGAATACTTAAAAGTTTTTCCTCGAACAAGTTTAACTCAACACTTGGTCGTGGAATATTTTTGCCAATCTCTGGTTTTAATTGTAATTCAAGTTCAAGAAGTATGTCTTCTGCACAAGTAACCAATTTAGCTTCACCCTTCTGAATCAACCTATTTGGACCTTCGCTTTGTTTTATATTAAGATTTCCTGGAATTGCGAATACTTCTCTATTTTGATCAAGTGCGTATGCCGCGGTTTGCATTGCGCCACCATTGATCTTTGTTTCCACTATCAATGTTCCTAATGATAAACCGGAAATAATTCTATTTCGTCGTGGAAAGTTTTGGGCATCTGGTTTTGTTTCCAGTTCAAACTCTGTTATTATCACGCCTCTTTCTTTTATTTGATCAAATAATTTTTTGTTTTCCGGTGGATAGATCACATCAAGTCCCGATCCGGTCACAGCAATTGTTCGCCCCTCGGCTTTCAATGTGGCTATATGTGCAAACGAATCAATTCCTCTGGCTAATCCGCTCACAATAGTGATATTCTTCTCCGCGAGTTCAGTTGAAAATTTTTCTGTCAATGCTTTACCATATGGGGAAGGCTGTCGCGTACCAACTATTGCTATTGAGAATTTATCATTGCCCGAAAAATTTCCGATAGTATAGATGATCACAGGAGGAAAATAAATCCGCTTTAGCAGTTCAGGATACTCATCATCCCAGAAGGTAATTAACTTTCCCCCAATTTTTTGAAGAGAAGTGAGCTCACGCTCCAGATCACTTTTTACTTTAGAGAGATTATTCTTTGATGAATAGATTTTTGAGCCAAGAATTTTATTGATTCCTTCAACTTGTATCAAACTATTAAAATCAGCGTGAGTAATAGATTCAAAATCATGAAACTGAGAAAGAAGAGAAAAGATTTTTTGCGGACCAATACCCTCAATAGAGATGAGTAATTTTAGATAAGCTAAATGATCGAATGATATCTTTGACAAAGTTTTTTATACAAAATTAATTTTCGGCAATTTCGATATTATCAACTACTGCAATAATCATTGTATTAACCGGGGCATTTGGATGTCCCAAAATCTGCTGAACGGCATCACCCTCTTGAACAACTATAACACTATCACCAATACCTGCATCAATCAGATCAAGTGCAATCAAGTCTTTATTTCCAATAAACTTAGAATTGTAATCAATTTCATGGACTATTAAAAGTTTATGACCAACTAAAAATTTATTCTTCGGAGTTGATACAATATTTCCTTTAATCTTTGCTAGGAACATTTAATTTCTCTTTAACTCCTGCCGGGAATTTGAAAAAAATTGCAATGGGAATAAGTATTAAATATGCAATCAATAAAACAACAGGTGAAATGGACATTGATAATGTACTATCCCATGAACCATCCATCATGAAAAAATAGCCAATGATCAAAAAAACCAAGCTCAAAATTAAAAAAAAGTAGTTCTGTTTTTGCCAATAATCTTTAAAATGTGATCCACCAGCTTTTTTCTGATCCTTAATACTCTTTTGAATTTTTGACATTTGTCCTCTTCTAAAAACAATTAGAATATTGAGAATTCATTTTTATTATTAATCTTCCCTAGTGAAATATAGACTAAGAGTTCTTTTCAGTCAAGATATTTAACAACTATTTAAATTTATGGCTAAGAAACTCCGATGAAGGTGATACATAATATTTTCTAAGTTAAAAAATAAGGAGAATACCATAATTGAGCTATAAAAATCATTCAAGTAAATCATCATAATAAAGCGTTATTTGGTATTAAATAATTCTAGATTTTTTCATAAATAAATTTGCGAAGAAGAAAAAGTTAGAGTAACTTAGCGCCCCGATTAAAAAGAAATGTTTGTCAAATAAGATTTTTTTAGAAAATCAGTCAAAAAATCTTGACAAAAGAAAAAAAAAAGTATAAGTTTGACATCCACGTTTTATTAAGTTCTTTGATAGAGTGAGTGACTAAAGAAATTCTTTAGTAGTTTAGCTTTGTTGATTCAAAATTTTACAAACTCTACAACGGAGAGTTTGATCCTGGCTCAGGACGAACGCTGGCGGCGTGCCTAACACATGCAAGTCTACGAGAATGAGGTAGCAATATCTCTAGTAAAGTGGCGCAAGGGTGAGTAATATGTAAGTAATTTACCCATGGGCTTGGAATAACGTCGAGAAATCGTCGCTAATACCAAATAATGCAGCGGCACCACATGGTGATGTTGTTAAAGTTGCAGCAATGTAACTCTTATGGATAAGCTTGCAGCTGATTAGCTAGTTGGTAGTGTAATAGACTACCAAGGCAACGATCAGTAGCTGGTCTGAGAGGATGATCAGCCACACTGGAACTGAGACACGGT
>CAYVBQ010000006.1:0-149222 GCA_964449775.1 uncultured Melioribacter sp.
CTTTACGGGTTTTTTCCAGACCGGCTTCTGTCTCCTTACGTTCGGTGATGTCCTCTATGGCAAGAAGAATTATCCGTTCTTTTTCTGTACCTCTCTGAATTTGCCGGGCATTCAAAAGCATAATGCGTTTACCGATTGTAGAAAAATCGTGTTCAACTTCATAGTTATCGAATGTTGTTTTTTCGGGAAGGATTGTCTCCAGCAGTTCTCTCAGTTTAGGAATATTCCATTGGTGATTTCCCAGATCATATATAAGCGTTCCAATTGTTTCATCGGAACTTACCTTGAAGAAATCATAGAATGAACGGCTGGCTTTAACTACTCTTAAATCTTGATTCAAAGCAAGTAACGGTTCCCGTACAGTGTTGATTATGTTTTCGGCGAATTCACTTACTTCATCTGCCGATATTTTAATTACCGCAAGTTCTTTACGGGTTTTTTCCAGACCGGCTTCTGTCTCCTTACGTTCGGTGATGTCCTCAATGGCAAGAAGAATTATCTGTTCTTTTCCCGATCCTCTTTGAATTTGCCGGGCATTCAAGAGCATGATGCGTTTACCGATTGTAGAAAAATCGTGTTCAACTTCATAGTTGTCGAATGCTGCTTTTTCGGGAAGAATTGTCTCCAGCAGTTCTCTCAGTTTAGGAATATTCCACTGGTTATTTCCCAAATCATATATAAGCTTTCCAATTGTTTCATCGGAGGTTACCTTAAAAAAATCAAAGAATGAACGACTGGCTTTAACTACTCTTAACTCTTTATCCAATAAAAGTAAAGGTTCACGCACAGTGTTGATTATGTTTTCGGCGAATTCACTTACTTCATCGGCAGATTTCAATTTGATTTTTGAGAGGGGCGGATTTTTAGCTGATTTTAATTTTTCTTTCTTATTGATCTTTGCCATGATACCATCCTATGTCTGACAATTGTCAGAAATTATTTTTCTTAATATGTATTGTTGTTTGGAGCTCGAACTCAATTCAAACATAAAATCGTTCATCATAAATAAAAATTATTCACTTCAAACTTGGTTTCTTGTAAAAGAACAACTAATAGCATTTTATTAATAGAGATATCTGAATAATCCAATATTTGTCTTTGCGAGTCCGGCAGAGCCGGACGAAGCAATCTAAATTGACTAGAAAGTAAAAAGGAGATTGCTTCATCCCGCTAAAGCAGGATTCGCAATGACTATCGATAAATTATTATTCAAATGTTTCCACTAATTATTCATCGCTGAGGTACTCCTGGTAATTGAATTAAGAGTTTCATCAGTGTAAGAATAGTTTGCAATTTCCAGGCGTGTATGTATTGCAAGTTTTTCCATGATATTATGAATATGACTCTTAACGGTATAAGTTGATATGCGAATTTTTTGACCGATCTCTCTGTTGCTCATACCTTCACCAAGTAACCCGATAACTTCCTGTTCCCGCTTTGTCATCCGAACTGCTTCTTTCAGATGGGATTTACCTTCTCTTACTGCGTTTTCAACAATCTGAGAAAAAAGGGAATCAATTAAGAGAGGCGGAAGTACAGTTGATCCTTCAGCGACTGTTCGTATAGTGATTAATAAATCATTAAGCGATGCATCTTTAAGGATGAAGCCGTTGGCACCAGCTTTTACATACTGAAGGATATCGGCTTGTACAGGCGCAAGATCCATAACAATGATTTTTGCTTCCGGGAAATCTTTCTTAACTATTTCCACAACATGTAAACTATTTTGACTTCGCAATCCCAAATCCAAAAGAACCACATTTGGTTTTAACTGCCTGATTTTGAGAAGTGTATTTTTTCCTTCTCCAGATGCGGCGAAAATAACGATATCCTTATGAGGTTTAAGAATAGAAAGGATACCATCCCGAAGAAGACGGTTATCTTCGATGAGTAACAATCTGATTTTTTTCATTTTATAATCCCAACTATATATTGAGTGTAATACCGATTTACAATAATTAGCTCGTGGATATTTATATTTTTGATCCACGGCTTCATCGGTGGCAAATTCGATTGAAGTATTTATTTTGCTTTTCACCGAAATGAAGATGCAATTAATTAGGATGTAAATTCAATCGGTCAAAGGGATGAAAAAGGAACTACATCTTTTAAGTAGTTAAGGGAAGGGAATTACTCGCCAATTAATGAAGTGGTATCAATTGCAGTTTTGTAAGCGTCAGATAGATGAGCGTGTTTTGCAATCTGGACACGTGTATGAAGCGCTAATTTTTCAAGTATGTTATGGACGTGGCTCTTCACTGTGTAGGTTGATAGATGAAGCTTTTGTGCAATCTCCTTATTGGTGGAACCATCGGCAATCAATTCAATCACTTGCCGTTCACGTTTTGTCATACGAACCGATTCAACGATTGCTGAAGATTTAGCCCCCCCCGTTAACTGCATGTTCAACTATTTGAGAAAAAAGTGAGCCGGTTAAATGCGGTGGTAAAACTTGAGCGCCCTGATAAACTGATCGGATAGTTTTATAAAATTCGGCAACGTTTGCATCTTTGAGTATGAATCCTGATACTCCTGCCTGGACAAATTCAAAAACATCTGTCTGAAGCGGTATAAGATCCATTACTATTACTTTGGTCTCCGGAAAATGCTGCTTAGTTAATTTTACAATTTGCAAATTGTTTTGATTTCGTAAACCGAGATCGAGAAGAACGATATTTGGTTTGTGCTTCTCCATTGTCATTAAAATGTTTTCGCCATTACCAACAGTAGCAACTTCATGCATATCAGACTGCTTTTTGAGCATTGATGCAATGCCATCACGCAGAAGGCGATTATCTTCAATAAGTAGTATCTGGATTTTTTTCATTGCATTCCTATGCATTGAACATAAAAATGAGATACGGCAAAACATTTTTTTCAATTTAAAAGTAAAAAAACAAAACTAATTTCCAATAGACGACCGATGAGGAGAGTGTTCTGTTTTTGTTTAATTATTTAAGGAACGGTTAAAAACCGTTTTCTACAGAAAAGATGGATGATCAGAAAATGACCAGTTAGAATTAATCAAAATAAAGTGTGATTCCATACATCTCGGGCTCTCTCGGGGGATCATCATTCCAAGACGTATTTATTATATGTTCCAAAGAAAATAAAATATACTCAGCATAATTATTTCAAAATTTCTGCTAACTGATCCGGAGTAACTTTCAATAATCCGTTTGGAAGGAGACGGGGAGTTAATTCTCTCCAGTTTTTATCTTTATCAAATATTTCTCTGAACATAGGCAATGCTTCTTTCACATTACCTTTATTGGCAAGTGCAACGGCAGTCCAGTATTTCATCTCAAGATTTTCGGGAAACATCTTCATGGCTGAAGAATACTCTTTCATTGCAGCATCCATATCATTTTTTTCAACGGCAAGATCACCGTCGTTCATATGTTTGTAAGCTTGGTGCACACTTAGTAATCTGCGCAACTCAATGAGTGGTGTCTCGTGATCATCAACGCGGAGATCGACTAAGCGGTCCTCCCAAATTTTTCCGGTTGATTTAGCACGCACAACAAGTAGTGCTGCAGATTGTTTTCCTCGAATATCCCCGCCTGCTTTCTCAGCGGCTTCAAGCGCAACAAGCATTCTTTCGGCCAACGATCCTTTTGAATTTTTAAAAGCTTCTTCCATCGCAGGCCAGATATTTTCGTTCGACATTAAATTTGCTTGTACAGAAAAACCATTACCTACTATATTCCCGGCAGGCTGAATACATAATTTTCCCGTGAATGATGCAGCGTTACCTTTTGAATCAAGAATTGCAAGCTGACGGAATTCTCTTCCTTCATCACTCTTTAACAATTCATCAACTGCTTCTTGGGGAGTCGTTCCTTTTTGAAGCAATTCTAATCCGCCGGGACCAAAAGCAGGATTAACTAATGATTGTGTAGCAACAACTCCAACTCCTGCTTCACCCCATGTAACAATTGTTCCAACAGAAAACCAATGAGATTGTACAGCGACTCCCATATCGCCGGTCTTCTCATCAAATGCAACGATGGAATATGTGTGCGCCAAAGGGGAATCTGATTTGAAAAATTGTGCGTTGAGAATTGAGAATTGTGAATTGAGAATTGCGAATTGAAGAATGACGAATAGTATCAAGCTTAATTTCAGTTTCATTTTTATCTCCATTAAAAATCTTAATCAAATTAAATTATTTCTTATCAACCAACAACAGAAAGGATTGAAAATTAGAAAGTAGTTTGCTATGTTCTTTCCGTGTTTATAGAAGTAAATCAATAAACCTACTGAATCAATTCTTTCAGAGAATTTACACACATGAGAAAACAATTAATTATAGTTCGTCTATACCTCTCAAATTGGAAGGATAAACGAACAATTGCATAGCTACACTAGTTAGCGGTAATTAAAAAAAGGAAACAATATGCAAACAATTTTAGGATCAGGTGGAGCAATTGGAAACGAGCTTGCCAAAGAACTTAAGCAATATACCAGCGAAATACGATTGATAAGTCGAAATCCGAAATTAGTCAACCCCACAGACCAATTGGTATCAGCAAACTTATTAAATCCTGAAGAAGTTCGTAAATCAGTGAAAGGCTCATCCGTTGTTTACGTGACGGTAGGTTTTCCTTATAGTGCAAAAGTGTGGAAAGAAAGCTGGCCAAAATTTATTTCCAATGTAATTGAAGCTTGTAAAGAAAATAACTGTAAGCTGGTGTTTTTTGATAACATCTACATGTACGACATGAATCACCTGAATGGCATGAATGAACAGACACCTATCAACCCTCCAAGTAAAAAGGGTCAAATAAGAGCTCATATAGTAAAAATGATAATGGATGAAATTGAAGCGGGACATTTAACTGCTTTGATTGCCCGTTCCGCTGACTTTTATGGCCCATCCATTCAAAACACAAGCGTGCTGACGGAAACCGTATTTAAAAACTTGAGCAAAGGGAAAAAAGCAAACTGGATAAGCTCACTCAATTTCAAACACTCATTCACTTACACCCTTGATGCAGCTAAAGCAACAGCCCTTTTAGGAAACACAGAAGATTCTTATAATCAAGTTTGGCATTTACCAACAGCAGCAAATCCATTAACAGGCAAAGAATGGATTGAAGCCATTGCAAAGGAAATGAAGGTAAAGCCAAAATATCAAGCTGTTCCTAAATTTCTTATTCGTATTATCGGCCTGTTTGTGCCTATAATGAAGGAAATGGTTGAAATGTTGTATCAATACGACAGAGACTATGTTTTTAACAGTAGCAAATTTGAAAAACGTTTTGATTTTAAACCGACACCATATACTGATGGAATTAAACAAATTGTAGAAATTGACTATAATTAAACTACCGATAACAGCAACTACCCAAAATGCGGAATTTCGTATTCCGATGAAGGTTTTGTGGTTAATCAAACTTCAGTTTTTCAAATCAAGTTTTGTAGTAAAAATCCTGCTCTTCGGGTAGCTGCAAAACGCTGTGCGCCATTGCTTAATGATCGTCATTGCATATGCTGGACATAGTTGAATCGGTGGTGTTCTTCGGAATTGTCCACTTCTGTGGGCAAATGGACTCTGGCTCTTCATGCGCTCCACTCATTCCCGAAGAAGAAAAGTCATTTGGACACTTATGTTGATTTCGGTTGGTGCAGTAATTGGCTTTGTATTGCCCCTTGATATGATTCGCCAGAAATTTCTCCTACTCCTTTTTGTGTTACCAGTGTTGGCTATTGTGGACGTAGCACGGGCAAAGTCGAATCGCAGTTTCGCCTTTTGGTTTCGAGCGTGTTCTTTCGAGATATGTACGGTCTGTGGTGCGGCAGCAATGTTTCGCTACATCCTTGACGCCCTGAAATTGGCAGCCCTGATCTAGCCCTGATGGTACAGCAAGTGTAAAAAAGTCGTTCGCTCAGTCATATGAAAAATAGTTATGCTCACTCCACCGTTGTGCTCATAGAGAATTTATCATTTTGTAGTTCGCAAAACGGCGGCATGGTTGCTCGAATGTTGATAAGTACGCGTTATACCTAACATCCACCCAAATTCAATTTGCTATTCTAAACGAATGCCTATATTTTCACAACCCATAAATCAATAACTATTTATTAAAGGAGAAAAAATGAAGTTGATGAGAATCTTCATTGTGCTGCTGCTGACATTTACTGTGGTAACGGCGCAGACTAAGAAGGCACCAAATGCCAAAACTGCAGCATCAGTCGTATTGAAAACTCAAGGTGATTCGATTAGTTATTGCATAGGACAGAACATTTACGGTAATTTGAAAGATCCCGGTATACAATTGAACTTAAATGTTTTGCTAGAATCTTTGAAAGATGCTGCTAAGGAAAAATCCATTCTTACTCAGGAACAAATCATAAAAGTATTGACCGCTCTAAATACTAAGATGCAAGAACGACAAATGGCTCAGCAGAAAGCCGAAGAGGAAAAGAAAAAAACGGAGATGACCCCAATAATTGAAAAAAATAAAAAGGAAGGGGAAACATTCCTAGCTGAAAATAAAAAGAAAGAAGGCGTTATAACTACAGCGAGCGGTTTGCAATATAGAGTGATCACAAAGGGAACAGGCCCGTCACCAAAAGACACTAGTCAGGTAAAAGTTCATTACAAAGGGACATTGCTTGATGGAAAAACTTTTGACAGTTCTTACGATAGAAATGAACCGGCAACATTTCCTCTTAATCAAGTGATAAAAGGATGGACGGAAGGTTTACAGCTTATGCAAGTTGGTGATAAGTATCAGTTCTTCATTCCTTACGATCTTGCATATGGAGAAATGGGACGTGGAGAAACGATTCCCCCGGCAGCAGTATTAATTTTTGAAGTTGAGTTATTGGAGATTGTAAAATAGTGATTGGTAATTGGTGGTTGGTGATTTGAAAGATCACTAACCACCAATAACAAAATTATTAAATAGGTTCATTCGCAGGTTCTTGGCTAATAGGTTCTTCATTTGGTGTTTCTTCCGGTTCCTTGCTTTCTACCTCAAAATCCGTTCTTACTTTCACAACAACTTTCTTAACTTCATGCGGAATGTTTAATGCAAGCTGCGGCATGTGGATATCTGTGGGGAAGAAGATAACAAACTGTCCTTCGACCGCTGTTAAGAAATTACCCTCTCCTTTATAAAAAGATATATCATTACCTGGGTGATATTCTTGCAACACAATAACTTTTTTTGAATCTGTGAAGCCCATCTTTTCTTTTCCTGCGACCATGTATTGAATATCAATATATTTTTTATGTGCTTCCCACTTTGCCGAGCTTGAAGGCTTTGTATTGTATAACTGAACTATTGCAAAAATATCCTCACCGTCAATTTCATAACTACCCGGTTCGACATTTGTGAAATCGGTCTGTGCTAGATATTGTAGGGCTTTTGTAATTCTTTCGCCAAGCGGAAAGTATAAGTGAGAGTTTCTTAGTTGATCGAAAATCATATATCCTCTGAGTTTAGATGTAATAAAAAAAGTAAATGTGACTATTGATTTATATCTTAAACATCGCTCCAACCATGATTACATAGAAGTTACTTTTAAAACTGACTGCCGTTGATAGATCAAGAAAAACATAACGGATATCTCCGGTCAGTAATAAATTTCCCAGGGGCAATTCTGCACCCACACCGAAATGATAACCGGCTTTAGTTTTTGTTTCATTTTTAATGGAATTATAGGAACTACTCAAATTAGAAAAATCAATTTGAGTATTATACCATCCAATCCCGGCTTCAGCATGAACTATGGGTAAAACACTCAACATTGCTGTAAGATTTATGGGATAGCTTTTTGTTTTTATCATTCCGTTCTGAAATTCTTCGGATTTGTAATAAATCGAACCCTCAACACCGAATCCAAGAAGTTTAATACGAAGCGCAACGCCGGGCATTATGGTAGTCTTATCGGCATCCGCTGATTTGATAAAGCCAACTTGCGGACCAACAGCAATTCCTTGTGCGTTAAGTGTAGCTAATCCAATTATAGAAAAAAAGAACAGTGCAAAGATCTTTTTCATAGATTTCCTCTCATTATTCTGAATGCAACTTAATCAAAAAATTATTTGAGAACATTAATTTTTATGCTGGAAGGAGATATCTCGGAAAAATATACCCGGTGAAAAGCCTTCTGAAAATCTTCCTCTTTTGCATTGTATATATCAACAAACTTTTGCGGATTACGATCGAAGAAAGGGAAGAAGCTGCTCTGAACTTGAACCATAATTTTATGACCTTTCAAAAATGTGTGGTCAATATCGTTCAGATTTACTTTTACTTCTGTAACTTCATTGGGAACGAAGGGTTCGGGTTTTTCATAATTGTTACGAAACTTACCGCGTAAAATTTCGTAACGGATCAATCGTTCATAACCGCCCATCTCAATTCCGTTAGTATTCTTCTCGGGATTTTTTTCACCATCAGGATAAACATCAATAATTTTCACTACCCAATCTGCATCTGTTCCGGTTGTTGAGACAAAAAGATTTGCAGAAATTGGTCCGCTCACAGTTATATCCTCTTCAAGAGGTTCTGTTTCATAGACAAGAACATCCGGGCGCGAGGAAGCAAAGCGCTGGTCATCTGACATGTAAGTTCGAAAGTACATTTGCTGTGAATCATGAAACTTAGATGAGTAAGGAATCGGTTTGTTCGGGTCACTCAAATATTCATCATAGAAATTATTTTTCTCGGTGGATTTTCCCCAACTTAATTTTTTGCCAGGGGCAAAGTATAAAGATTTTGGCGCGACATTTAGGGACGGCCATACATCATGATTAATCCAAATGTTCGAACCTGTTCTGAATGTTACCACTTCCGGCAAATTTAAATTACCGGTTCCCTTCAAATAATAATTGAAAAACGGGGTGAGTAAATTATTATTGTAATATTCGCTGGTGTTCTCACCAAAATTGAAATCACCAAAAGTTGAACCGTCACTGCGAGCCCAGCCGCCATGACTCCACGGTCCCATCACTAGATGAGTCTTATTGTTTGCGTTTTTTTCTTCGATTGAAGAATAGATGTGAAGTGGTCCGTAAAGATCTTCAGAATCGTACCAGCCTCCAACAATTAAAACTGCAGGTTTCACATTTTTAAAATGCGGGAGATTATTTCTTGATTGCCAGAATTCATCATAGTTGGCGTGCTCGGTCATCGCATTCCAAAAAGGAAGCTTGCCTTCAAAATATTTTTTGTTAGCATTTGCAAGCGGTCCAAGTTTTAAAAAGAAATTATACATATCGGGTGAATCATATATTGGTCCCCGTTTCCATTGAGTGGTCAGCGAATCGCGCGGCTGATCAAATCCTTTGAAGAAGTTGAATGACATTGATAATGTTAATGCGCCATGATGGTGCATATCGTCGCCAATGAACCAATCCGCAATAGGAGCTTGCGGTGAAACTGCTTTTAAAGCCGGATGAGAATCAATCAAAGACATAGCTGCATAAAATCCTGGATAAGAAATTCCCCAGATACCAACATTGCCGTTATTGTGTTTCAAATTTTTGACGAGCCAGTCAATAGTATCATATGTGTCGGTAGTTTCATCTATCTCTTTATTGCTTTTCTTATTCGGAATGTACGCGCGCATGTTGTCATATTTCCCTTCGCTAAGAAATTGTCCGCGAACATCCTGAAAAACAAAAATGTAACCATCTTTTGCGAATGTATCGTTTGGTCCGAGATTCTGCGGATATTTATCTTCACCGTATGGTGCAACTGTATAAGGAGTGCGAACCATAAGTATGGGATAATCTTTTGTTGTGTCTTTTGGGGAATAAACTGAAGTGAAGAGTTTAACGTCATCCCGCATTTGTATGCGATAATCTTTTTTTAAGTAATGCTCTTTGATCCATTCAACGCCCTGTGCAAATAAGGAGGTAAAAGAACAAAAAAATACAATTGAAAGAATAAGAGTAAATGTTCTTTTCATTTTAATTTCCTACTAAATTGTTTTAATAATTTTTTCTGCTTCTATTAGATTTTCTTTTTTTCCCAGATCGATGAAATACGAATCGCTGTGATCAAAATAAGATATTCGATTTTGAGATGCGATAAATAAATATTAATCGTGACAAACTGATTGCTTTGGTACGGTGCGAGTTGATATAATCTTCATTGAATAAATCATACAGGATAAACGTACTTTTCAATTAAAAGAGAAATTATTTTTTATAAAAATCACTTCGGAGAATGGACATAACATAAAAATCAACATAGCGATTATTGTGATACATCGCCTCACGCAGCGTTCCTTCCATTTTAAATCCGCACTTCTCATATACTGAAACTGCTTTAGGGTTTTCACTAGCAACATGAAGCTGAATGCGATTAAGATTCAAGCAATTGAATGCATAGTTGACCATTAGTCTTGTGGCTTCAGAGCCATATCCCATTTGCCATTTGGCTGAATCATATATTGACAAGAAAAATATTGCAGCTCTACTAACATAATCTATCCGGTAAAATGCAGTCATTCCGACCGGTTGATTGGATGAACATTCACAGATTGTTAATAAAATGCTTTTATCATTAGATAGATCTTTTTTCATCTCTTCCATCAACTCATATTTTGATTTAGGGCGATAAGTAAAAAGAGTTTCCCTTACAGCCGGATCATTTACTCCTTTATATAAAAGATCAACATCTTGTTCATTCCAGGGTCTAAGATAAATTGATGAACCGCTTAAAAAGAATTCCATATTTTTCTCGGTGCTAATTACAAATTAATTTATAGAATTCTCATCTGTCATGCAATTCTCTCTTACAAATAAGAAAACGTAACTACCCTTTTGTGTATTGTAAACTATACCAATAAGAATTAGCAACTCAAAATTGCCTTGCGAACAAAACCATCTGCCTTTTTCAATCTATTTTGCGCTTCGGTGCAGTCAACTTTCGCCAGTATCATAACCAGTGCGGTTTTGACATGCCCTTTGGATTTAGCTAAATATTCTTCAGCTTCTTCATAAGAAACTTTGGTAATTGTCATAATTATTTTCTTCGATCTCTCTACCAATTTCTTATTTGTCATTTGTAAATCTATCATCATATTCTCGTAAACTTTTCCCATGCGAATCATGGAAGCCGTAGTCAGCATATTTAAAACTAATTTTTGCGCGGTTCCGCTTTTCATTCTCGTAGAGCCCATTATCACTTCCGGTCCAACATCTACGCAAATAGCCACGTCTATGTTCTCGAGATTAAAAGTTTTACGTGGTGTACAAGTGATGTATAAAGTCTTGGCGCCCAACTTATTGGCTTTCTTTACTGCACCGATTACATATGGAGTTCTTCTACTGGCGGCGATACCGCAGACTACATCAACGTTTTTTACGTCTGCCGATATTACATCTTTAGCTCCGTTCTCCTCTTTATCTTCCGCCCCTTCTTGTGCTCTGAACATCGCGTCTTTACCGCCGGCGATATAACCCTCGATTAAACCGAAGGGAGTGCCGAATGTAGGCGGACATTCTGATGCATCAACAACTCCTAATCGTCCGCTTGTACCCGCGCCGAAATAAAGTAATCTACCGCCGCTCTTCAATGCATTAACAATTATTTCGACAGCTTTTTCGATATAAGGCAATTCTTTTTCTACCGCAAACGAAATCGTTTTATCTTCATCATTGATGATCTTCAAAATTCCGCTTATGCTTTCATTATCTATATTCATTGAATTAACATTCCGCTGCTCGGTAGATAATGCACTGATTTCTTCAAATAATTTTTTTTTATCATTCATTCAATATTATTCCCAAAAATATTTTTAACTATTAATTCTAATTCAATTTTATACCATAAGCAATGGACCATTCATATTCTTTGATTACCTTGAAGCCAATTATTTCGTAAAACTTTATTGCATTTGTATTTCTTTTTCCAACTTCCAAATGAAGTGCTGGTACTTTCATCTCGATAAGTTTGTTGATGAATGTTTCAATTAATTTTCTTCCCATGCCTTGACCTTGTCCTTCCGGCAAAATATCGATATGTAGATGCGCCGGGTAAGGAAGCAACTCCGGTTTTGGTATATATCCTTTATGAATTAATCTAATAATTTTAGCATCGAGCGAGTTATCATTTTCTTTTGGTAACAGATATTTTTGTCTAAGAGGTGTAAACCATTTTTTTTCGGTTATATCATGAAATGATTGAGAATCATTTGTACCAATTATATAGCCAACTGGAATATCATCCTTGGCTAAAATAAAAGTCAGCTCGGGATGATAAACCGCATATGGTGCCGCATAAAAATGACCTAGTAAAAAAGCATTTCTATAAAGATTGGATGCATCTTTGCCACTATCACCAGTTTTAAGACAAATTTCATATAGTATGGGTAAATCCGATTTCTTGTATGGTCGAATAATTAAGTTCATAAATTGGCCAAAATAATTAATACGAATCGTTTGTTAATTAAAGGATTGATTACTGGATAATCTGAACCCGTCCTAAACAATTCTTTAACAAATTATCGTTTTTCATGTAAATATAACCACCCAACTGTGTAGTTAGATTTTCAATAAGAATTATAGATTAAGAATGTCGAAAAATCATCGAAATAAGCTACTCGTATTTATCAACTTTACAAAGTGTTTTTCATCGTATTTATTATTGAAGAAATGCATTTATGATGATTAAATTGAGACGCATTTAATTCTAAGCGATCATGTTCTCTTCAATTAGTAATTAAGATTAAGTTGGGTATGTCAAAAAAGATACATTTGGAGTCCATATGAAAAAAGTATTTTTAATATTGTTCATAGCCGTGGTTCCGTTGCTTGCGCAAAATGTAACCGTTGTAGAGGATATAGCTATTACAACTCTTACCGAAGGCAATTTTTATTATCCGAGTTTAAGTCCGGACGGAACTGGTATTCTTTTCTCAAGTGAAAGCCGTAAAGGATTGTGGTTTAAAAATCTTAGTACTGGAATTACAACGGTGATAACAGATGCTTTAGGGGCGGGCTATGAGCCGGGTTTTAATACCGGGAATGGTGAGATTATTTATAGAGAAGATCAATTTATTAATGGTAAAAGAATTTCCGCTTTAGTCTCTTATAATGTAGCCACGAAAAAATCTTTGGTATTGGATGAGGGCATTAGAGATTTAAAAATTTGTAGAAGTAATGGCAGTATGAGTTATTACCTTAAGGAAACCGAACTTCATTCAATAAATATTCAAAACACGCTTCAAAAAAATAGTTCATCCAACTTGCTGGTAGCTGTTGAGAATTCTAGTATTATCCTCTATGAAAATAATAATAAGCGCGTTTTAGATCCTCTCGGAAATGGAAATTATATATGGCCCTCAATTTCACCCGATAAAACAAAATTAGTTTTTACCTGTATGGGGAAAGGAACTTATATCTCAAACCTTGATGGGAAAATATTGGCAAAACTTGGCTACGCAAATTATCCTTCCTGGTCGCCGGATGGAAACTGGATTGTGTTTATGAAAGATATTGATGACGGTGTAAATGTAGTTTCATCCGACATCTATATCACAGATCTTAAAGGAGGGAAGTATTTTAATTTAACTGAGAACGGAGATTATATTTCGCTTTACCCAAAATGGGGTAATTCAAATTCTGAAATTTTTTACAATACAGATAATGGGCAAATCCGAAAAATCAAACTTAATTACGAGTAGCCGGTACAAAATGAAAAGAATAATATTATTAATAATAGGATTGTCCTTTTGGGGATCATCAAGTTTCAACGCGCAATCTTTAGCGGGTTATAAAATCTGCATTAATCCTGGACATGGAGGGCACGACTCAAATGATAGAAATATGCCCGAAGCAAACTTTTGGGAATCTGAAAGCAACTTAACAAAAGGTCTTCACTTAAAAAGTATTTTGGAAAGTCTTGGCGCTACTGTCATTATCTCTAGAACTACGAATACAACTGCAGATGATCTGCCTTTATCTCAAATAGTAGAATTGGCTAATTCAAATAATGTAGATTTTTTTCATTCCGTTCACAGTAATGCTACCGGTACAAGTAACAGAGCAAATTATACTCTTATTTTATTTAATGGTACAAACTCCCAACCGACATTTCCAGCATCAAAAGAGATGGGAGCGATCATGGCACCTTTAATAAAGGCGGCTAACAGAACCACTACTGCTTATAATAGTAGTGACAATGATTTTCTTGGTTATAATTTAGGAGTGTTAAGACCATTAGCCATGCCGGGCACCTTATCTGAAGGTTCATTCCACGATTACTTGCCTGAAACATGGAGGTTAAAGAACGACAGTTACTTAAAACATGAAGCATGGGCAATTGCGCGTTCATTCTTGCAATATTTTAAGGTCGCTGGATTCACAAATGGAATTGCAGCCGGTATTCTAAGAGATGAATTGGAAACCGTACCTGCTTCATATCAGCCAATTAGTAGCACAAATGATAGATATAAACCACTTAATAATATAAAAGTAAGGTTAGAACCGGGTGGAAAAACTTACACCGGCGATCAATTTAACAATGGATTTTACTTCTTCGATAATGTAACTCCCGGTAATTACAAATTATATTTTGATTATGAAAAAATGAAAACCGATTCGGCTTCTGTCGTTGTAAAAGCCAATGAATCTGTTTTTGCTGATAAACTTATGATTCTGAATCCCATTCTTGACCCACCTGTAATTGTTAATTATTCTCCTGCAGATAATATTAATGAGGTAAGTAATATTACTGACATTGTTCTCGAGTTTAATATTCGGATGAATGTAACTGAAACTCAGCAAGCAATTACAATATCGCCGGGTGTTGCCGGAAATTATAAATGGGAAAATGATTACAAAAAGGTAACTTTTACTCCAGCTAAAGGTTATGTGCCCGGTGCAAAATATACTGTTACGATTTCGACATCAGCTAAAACGCACTTTGGCATAAATTTACCTCAAGTAAATTCCTTTAGTTTTACTACCAGATCAAAACTAAACTTAATTTCTACTTATCCCGCTTCCAGCGCAGCAGATATCTCCACATCTGTTTTAATGAGTATAAAATTTGATAAAGGAATAGATGCTTCAACTTTAGCGGGGAAGATTTCATTTACGGATAGTGATGGAAACCCGGTTGGTGTATCGGTAAATCAAAGCAGATACAATATTGGAATAATAGAATTCGAACCAAAAGTTCCTTTGAATAATAATTCTAACTATAGAATTACCCTAAAAGAAGGAATAGGTGATATTGAATATGTAACTTTTCCTAAACAGGCTGTTATTGAATTTAGAACAGAAAAGAATTACACATTTACCGGCAATATTTTGGAAGGATTTGAAGTTGATAATGTTTGGCAGTCGCCTTTATTATCTCCCAATACTAAGGGTATAATTGATTCCAAAACCAGCTTTACAATTTCTAATGTAAGAAAAAGGAGCGGTGAAAATTCTGGAAAACTTGAATACGGTTTTTCAGGAAGCACCGGATCAGTTGAGCTGGCGCTATTAAATCCATTGGCATTAGGGGAAAGTTCGTCAGCTGGCTTTGGTGTTTGGGTTTTTGGAGATAACAGTAAGAACATTTTAGAATATCGTTTTTTGAGATCGGGTGAAGAAAAAGTACAGGTCGACACGATTAATTGGACCGGTTGGAAATTAAAAAAAATATTTTTGAATCAACTTCCAGGTACAGGCACAATAAAATTCAAGAGCATTGTTGTAATTCAGTCGGGAGTTGGAAGTTTAAGCGGTAAATTATTTTTTGATGACTGCCTTGGAAATCTATTTACGGGTGTAATTGAAAGAAATAATTTGCCCGTTGAATTTCGGCTTGAACAAAACTACCCGAACCCATTTAATCCTTCAACAACTATTAATTATTCTATTCCGGCTGTAAAAGGGGGAAAGGTTGTATTTACTACGTTAAAGATATTTGATCTGCTGGGACATGAAATTGCCACACTGGTTAATGAGGACAAAACTCCGGGCCATTATGAAGTAAATTTTAATGCAACCGGATTAGCAAGCGGAATGTATATATACAGAATTCATGCAGGGCATTTTATTGACAGCAAAAAACTAATATTGTTGAAGTAGCACTGCTTGATAGAATAAACAAAAAGCAATTACTCAATTACATCTTTCTTTTCGCAGTTTAAGAATTATAGAAGTAAAAATAAATTTAGAGAGATTTATATATGTCTAAAACCAAACAGAAAAAAATAGAAGACAAAAGTCAAAGACAACCGCAATCAAAAGTAGAACAATATTATCTTTCGTTATCGGGAAAAGATTTTATTTATAAACCAGTTGAAAAGATTCCGGTTATTCAGGTGGATAGTTTTCCCGAACTGGGTAAACTCACCGCATTACGTTTTATCGAATGGGTAATTGAAAATCAAGATGGTGTAATTTCTCTACCAACCGGCAAAACCCCAGAGCATTTTATAAAATGGGTCTCAAAGATTCTTAAGGAATGGGATACTCAACCGATTCAAAGTCTAATTGCGGAGGTTGGTATTAACGCAGCAAAAAAACCAACTTTGGAACATCTTAGATTTGTGCAGATAGATGAATTTTATCCGATAGATAGCAATCAGCATAACAGTTTTTACTATTACATACAAAATTTTTATTTCCGTTTGTGGGGTCTAAATCTGAAAAACGCTTTGTTAATGAATATTAATGAAATAGCAACGGCGGAAAATTTGCCTCTTAATGAAATATTCCCCGATCAAAAAGTTGATCTTTCATTAAGGACGCGCTGGGCGGGCTCTAGATTGGAGCGATTGCAAAAAGAGACTATTGAAATTGTTGACGAGTATTGTTCGAACTATGAAAGAAGAATAAGAGAGATGGGCGGAATTGGCTTCTTCCTTGGCGGAATTGGTCCTGATGGTCACATCGGTTTTAATGTACAAGGTAGCGATCACTTTTCAACTACCAGGTTAATCCAAACAAATTATGAAACACAAGCTGCCGCTGCTGCGGATCTTGGTGGAATTGAGATAGCTCGTAACAGACTTGTTATCACAATTGGACTTGAAACAATAACAAATAACCAAAACGCAACTGCCATTATTATTGCAGCGGGAGAAGCTAAGGCAAATATTGTTAGAGATTCAATTCAGAATTCATATTCAAATAAATATCCGGCTACCGCTTTACAGAAACTTAAAAACGCCAGATTCTATTTATCTCACGGAGCCGCAATAAGATTAGGCGAAAGACGTTTTGTTGAAGCTTCCCTGGAATCGCCTATCAGCGAGCATACTATTGAACGAAGTGTTATTAATCTTGTAGTTGAAAAATCAAAAACCCTTTCTAAATTGAACAAAGAGGATTTCAAAGACAACAGCATCACAAATTTAGTATTGAACAGTTTAAAACAAACGCCCGAGCAAATCACAAAACGAATTAACGAAAATATTATAGGCAGGCTTGAAAAAGGAATGGAGATGATTGAGAATGAAGTACTGCTTCATACAGCTCCTCATCACGATGATATTGAATTAGCATATTTGCCATACATAACTCATCTGGTAAGAACTCCTTTGAACAAGCACCATTTCTCTTACATGACAAGTGGATTTACAGCAGTAACAAATTCTTTCATGCTTAATATGATGGAAAGCCTGTTAAGCTTTTTGAATTCGGGAACCTTCTCGAAAAAATTCAGTGAGAATTATTTTAACCGCCAGAATGTTGATGGTAAAAACCGTGACGTAATGCACTTTCTAGATGGTGTAGCCGGACATAGCCGAACAATTCAAAATGAGGCATCGGCAAGAAGATTGTTACGTAATATTATGGATGTTTATGAAGAAGAAAGCCTCGTATATATTAAAGATAGAGTTAACGAATTGATAAATTATTTTAGAACTCAATATCCCGGAAAAAAAGATATTGCCTATGTCCAAAAACTGAAAGGCATGCAGAGAGAATTTGAGAGCGAAGTATTCTGGGGTTATTATGGTCTTAGCGTTGAAGATGTTTCTCATTTACGACTCGGTTTTTATCAAGGTGATATTTTTACTGAAACACCTGAGATGGATAGAGATGTACTACCGATTTTTGAATTGATGAAAAAATTAAAGCCAACAATTGTTACAGTTGCCTTTGATCCGGAAGGAAGCGGTCCCGATACACATTATAAAGTAATGCAGGCTATTGCTGCGGCATTGGAGCTTTATGAAAAACATTCGGGTAATTCTAATATTAAAATTTGGGGCTATCGAAATGTTTGGTACCGGTTCCATCCGGCAGAAGCCAATGTTTATGTACCTGTAAGTCTAAACTCGTTTGCAATTCTTGAAAACCAATTCATTAAAAGTTTTAGCTCTCAAAAGGGCGCGAGCTTTCCAAGCTGGGAATATGATGGACCATTCAACCGGCTTGTACAAAAAATTCAAGTTGAACAGTATAATGTACTGAGAGAATGCTTAGGGAAAGATTTTTTCTTAAAACATCAGCATCCAAGAATCAGAGCGGCAAAAGGAATTCTATTTCTTAAAGAACTTAGTCTTGAAGAGTTCTACAGCCACACAAGAGAATTGAAGAAAGTAACAGAGTAATTATTTTTCAAAAATAGGACGCGGATTTATAAAAAAGGAAGAATGTCATACCCGCCCCGAAGGGATCCCTTTGGGAAATGCTTTAATCGGGCATCCATTTTTTAAATTCCAGCCTGTCTGCCGAGCGTGTTGCACAACTCTTTCTTCGTGCAACTTCGATCCTTCTTCGTGTAACTTCGTGTAACAAAAAATCCTTTCACGAAGAACCACGAAGGTTTTTTCACGAAGGGACACGAAGTAAATCGTAATTTTTTAGTTCTGCAACACGCTCTGCCGACAGGCAGGCTAAAAACATGCGGGAATGACAATCGTTTTCTGCTCTTTTGCGTAGCATCAGTTAACTAATCATAACAATCATAAAAACTTGTCTGCCGAAGACATTATCTGCGTGCCATTCCCGATATAATAATTTTAATGAGGCAGAACTTGGGTTAATCCGATTCCGGGATTATCCGTTAATGTAATTTTACCATCAATAACTTTTGTCCCAACAAAGGGATCGTTGTTAATAAGAAGATTCCCGTCAAGATCAGCCCATTGTGTTTCCGGTGCTAATTGAGAGACTGCCGAAATTCCGCACGATGTTTCTGTCATGCAACCTAACATTATTTGCATTCCCAAAGATTTTGCGAGAGTCAACATTTTATGCGCTTCTCTCAAGCCGGTGCATTTCATTAGTTTGATATTAATGCCGGAATAAACACCATGAGCTTTTACCACATCCGGAATTCTTTGAACTGATTCATCTCCAAATGTTGGTATCGGACTTTTTTCTGTCAGCCAAGCCATCTCGTCTATCATAGTTTTGGGCATTGGTTGTTCAACTAACTTTACATTTTTTTCACTTAGCCAGTTAATCATATCCAACGCAAAGAACTTATCTTTCCAACCCTGATTTACATCTACAATAATTGGTCTATCAGTTACCGAACGGATTGTGTTTATCATTTCTTTATCGTTTTCGCGGCCCAGTTTTACTTTAAGGATTTTATATTCTTCGGCTTCCTTTACTTTTTGTTTTACGATTTCATTTGTATCAATGCCTATGGTAAAAGAAGTGTACGGTGTTTTATCTTTATCGAATCCCCATATCTTATGCCATGGCTTGCCTAAAAGTTTTCCAACAAGATCGTGCAGAGCAATATCAACAGACGCTTTTGCTGCCGGATTCAGTTCGTCAATCTTATCCACATACTCCAAAATATTTTCTAACTCGAACGGATCTTTGAATTGTGAAAGATCAACCTTAGATAAAAACTTTGTGGCAGATTCATGCGATTCGCCTAGATAAGGCGGCATCGAAGCCTCGCCATATCCAATTATCCCATCGTAATCAATTTGTGTAAGAATCACCGGCGTTGTTGTTCTGGAACTTGTAGCCAAAGTAAAAACATGTTTTAATTCCAGAGTGTAAGGTTTAAATGTTAGTTTCATGTTAGAATTCTTTTTTGTGATGTTAATATTCTTAGAAAATAAATTTGTGTTAATTCCACCGGTTAATAAAGCTCCGCCAACTAATCCGGTTTTGGTAATAAAGTCTCTACGGTTTTGTTTCATTAAAATTCTCCCAGATAAAACTTGTTCCTCTTTACGGATGTAACTCCGTTTTCATCAACCGAGTCTAAAATTCTTTTTGCACGAATAAAATGTTTGAGTCTATACTCATTGAAATTGTGCGCACTTCTATCTAATGAGTTTAGTTTTATTCTTCCGGCAGCGTGAATGTATTCATAGTTGCCTATATAAATGCCAACGTGAGTAATTCTTTCTTTGGTAGAATCGGTTGCATGAAAGCCATAAAATAGAAGATCGCCGGCGCGCAAATTATCAAATCCGTTTTGAGTGTCAACTAAGATGCCGGTATTAACTTGCTGCGAGGCATCGCGGGCGAGAACAATTCCATTCAAAAAATAAACTGTCTTGGTGAAGCCGCTGCAATCCATTCCTTTTACAGAAGTGCCGCCCCATAAATAGGGACTACCCATAAACAATTTTGCGGTAGAAATAATATCTGTCCCGGTAGGACTTTTTCTATCAAGCCACGTATCTAAATCTTTGCAATTAGCTTTTTCAACGAAAGCAGTTCTTCCATCGGGGTATTTTACTTTATAGAAGTTTTGTTCTTCGCCAAGTTTAATAAGAATATTTCCAGCGCATAAATCTGAAACATGCAGAGAAGATTCGTCTGCATGAGAATATGAAAATCCAAATTCCTTTGTGTAAATAACTCTCTGTGAGTTCATCCATTCATCAAGCTGTAATTTTGTAATGGGAATTACACCATCATCATCAACCCATGCTATGTAATTATCCGGAGTTTGAACGAGATAAAAGCCGGAAAGTTTTTTGAAAATCTTTACAGGTGTTCCAAGCAGCGCTTGTGTAGCCAATTCCTCCGGGTGATCCGGAGCCGTTCTAATATTTGCGACAGATAAAATTACCAAGCCAAAAATTTTTTCGCCTAAATCTTTAGAAGGCAGCAAGCTAATTTCATCTTCAAAATTCAGATTTAGTGACTTTAGATTAGCAATCAATTTTTCTTTGGCTTCATGAATATTTGTTTCTCCGGAAAGAGTAATAATGTTCTCACTATCAATTGCCACAACATTAAAAATGGCAACACGTTTATCGGGGGCGTATTGCTTTTTAATCTCTTCCAAAATTTTGGTTACCGGATTCAATCTATCTTCCTGAGCATTTACGTGAAAAAATGCTAAAAAAAATGTTAATAAAGTAAATATTTGTTTCTTCATAATACGCTCAAAAATGGGTTATAAAAACATTTTACTTATTTCACTACATGTTCATTTTCAGTAGTTTTTATTTGGCTTCTGTATTTTCATCTTCTTCAAAAGGAATGAAGAAAAGCGTAGCAAGCCCGGGTATTGCCATTAATAGCACAATAGTAAAAAACATTTGATAGCCGACAGCTTGTTGAATGTAACCGCTAATTAAACCAGGAATCATCATTCCCAAAGCCATAATGCCGGTGGATATGGCGAAGAATGTTGTTTTATACTCGCCCTTAGAAATATACATTAAGTAAACCATGAATGCAGTAAAGCCAAAACCATAACCAAATTGTTCAATTGCAACTAAGGGAAAAGCTAATCCAATAGGAGGTTGTGCATAAGCCATATATAAATATGCAAAATGTGGCACATTCAACGCGAGTGCGAAGAACCAAATACACCTCTTTAATCCATATTTAGAAATAACCCATCCGCCAACAATTCCGCCCAGGATTAAACAAATCACTCCAACTGTTCCATATACAATTCCGACTTCAGATGTTGATAACCCAAGTCCTCCGGCTGTGTGCTTATCAAGCAGAAATGGAGATGCTAATTTAACAAGCATAGCTTCTCCGAATCGGTAAAAGAGGATAAACAAAAGTATAGCCCAAATTCTTTTTTGAGAAAAATACTGTGCAAATATTTTTAGATAGTGAGTTCGTTCCTTTGAAGCTCTGGGCTTATCACTTTCTGAATAAGGCAGTATAAAACGATGGTAAATAAAAACTAAAAGAAAAATACATGAAGATATACCAAATACGATTGTCCAGCTTAAAGGAATATCATTAAGTGATACTTCGAATTGCCCGGCTAAATAAACTAAAAGTCCAGAACCAAAAATCATTGCTATTCTATAAAAGACAGATCTTATTCCAACAAAAAAAGCTTGATCTTCTTTATTTAATGCAAGAAGATAAAGCCCATCTGCGGCAATATCGTGAGTGGCAGAGACGAATGCGCCTATTGAAAATGCCAACAAGGAAACAGTGAAGTAAACAGGAAGATGTAATGTAAACGCAATAAAACCGAGACATCCTGCCATAAACAGTTGTGTATAAATAATCCAATTTCTTTTAGTAGAAAGATTATCAACTAATGGACCCCAAAACATTTTAATTACCCAAGGCAGATACAGCCAGCTTGTCCAAAACGCAATTTGAGCATTATCAATTCCCATTTTTTTATAACAGATTACAGATACAGTATTTATCAAAATGTATGGAATGCCCTCCGCAAAATAGAGAGTTGGTATCCAAGCCCAAGGATTTCTACTTGTCGGTTTTTGATTGCCCATTAAAATTTCTCCAGGAATAATTCAATAAAGTATTTTGAGATACTATTATAACATAGATTTAGCCATGAAAGCTGCTCCAATTTCCGGAGAGTTTTCTGCTGACACAATTTTTACTTTTGGTAAATGAAGCTCTATTTTATTCTTAAACATTGCGGAATAAAAATTTTCTGTTGCTATTGTTCCACCAATTAAACATAGTTTTAATGTTTCCTCCCCGATCATATTAAATATCGATTTGACATGAAGTAAAAGCTCATTCGATTCTTCTTCTAAAATGTTATTTGCTATTTTATCTCCATTCAGAGCTGCTTCAATTACTTTTGGAGCGAAAGAGGCAACATCAAAATTATTTCGATACACTTCAGTAATTAATTGAGAAGAATCTGCTATTCCGAAATCGCGTAATAAAAGTTCAGTTAATAAAGTTTTGCCGCCTCTTCCATCAAATTCTTTAGCTACTCGATTCAATCCACGTCGGCCAAGTGTATTCCCGCTGCCTTCATCACCAATTAATTTTCCAAAACCACCTACGCGGTGTATTTGGTTGTTTTCATCCCTTCCAAAAATTATAGAACCGGTTCCAGCAATTAACAAAGAACCTGGCTCGCCAGAAAAAGCTCCCTCGAGAGCAATCCGTGCATCACTGTCTACATTAAACGATCTGAAGGAATAACCTTTTGACTGAGCGTAAAGATTAAAATCATTTTTCAATTTCTCTGCGTCACTCTGTCTTCCGGCACCTGTTGTGCCAATAAATATCGAAGCAATTTCATCAGACGATATCTTTAAGTGATTCATCGCTTCAAGAATGAGGGCTAGAATGGTTTCGGAAACCGCTTGAGTCCCTATCAAAAGAAAATTTGACGGGCCCCCTTTACATTCATACAAAGGATTTAAATCAAAATCAGTCACCACACATTTTGTTTTTGTACCACCGCCGTCCAAACCGATTAAATATTTCATTTCCACCTTGTGTTATTCAGATTAATTACTCATGTACTTTAAATAATCAAGAAGACCGGCATAAATTTTTTCTGCCATTTGCTGACGAAAGTTATCATCGTTTAACTTCTCTTCATCTTCAGCATTAGACATGAATGCTTGTTCAACTAAAATTGCCGGCATATCAGACATTCTGGTAACACGGTAGTTGAATGATCCAACTGAACCGAATGGTTTTAAATCCAGCTCAGTCATTCTAACAAAAACTTTTTCCGCTAACTTTGCCCAAAATGGATTGTGATAAAAGGTGCACGTGCCGGATGTTCCCAAAAATTCATTTAGTGGCTCGCTGGAATTTGCATGAATACTTAAATGAATATTTGCATCGGAGTTTGTGACAGTATCCCTTTTAGCAGAAAGTAACATATCTTTATCGGAATCTCGAACCTGCAGTACCTCGGCTCCCTGTTTTACAAATAGAGACTCCAACATTTTACAAAGTTTCAAGTTAATTTCTTTTTCTTTTAATCCAGATAGACCAACAGCGCCGATGTTACTTCCGCCGTGCCCGGCCTCAAGAGAAATTTTAATTCCCTTCAATGGCAGAGCATTCTCAACGTTATAGTTTGGCGGATACTTCAATTTGAGGACCAATTCTTTTCCGTTCGGTTTTAATTCATAACCCCAAATTTTTGATGTCTTTAAATTGACATAGATTTTATATGTCTCCTTGGATGTTTGCTGCCATGTTATCTCTTCGATGAATCGCAAATTACTTTTATGGATAATCCAGGTGCTGCTTGTTTTAACGCCATACAGACTGATGACAATTCTGTTTTGTTGGGGATCTGGATAAACCTCGTACGGAACATTTTCCAGGTAAGGAATTTTTACAATATCAGCTGAAGCAGAAGGATAACATGAAATAGGGTTTATAAAATAGCTTGGAATTTTTGAATCCGGTGGCAGCTCATTTATAAACTCACGATTTATATAGCCTTCTTCTTCACCGCTTAATTTTACCCTGTAGTAATCCCCAAAAATTCCGTTTGATCTCAGAATAACATTTTTGGGTAATTCATTTCTTATTGGAGCGCCTAACCTGATTGGTGCAAGAGTAAATGTAAGAATGGAATTATCTTGAGTTGTGGATAGTATTGGAAAATCAGATTGGTTTTTTATCATTAAAAAATAATCGAGCGTTTTCTCGATCGGCTTTCGAGCAGAAATATTTTCCGATGGTTTCAAAATCAACTTTATTGAATACCTCTGATTTCTGGAAAAACCCTTCAAAGGTATTTGAACTTGGTATTTGCTATAGCTGTTGAAATCTTTCACCTGGCATTCAAATGATATTGCCCCCGGAGTAAATTCAACAAAAGCTTTTTGAGATTTTGTGCCGTTAAATGAAACTGTTAAATAATCTTCCGGCATAAGTGTGGTGTTCTCAGTCGGCTCGATAGAGTTATCGTTGATAGATAATTCCATTTCGACTTTCGAGGGATCTTTCTTCTGAAAGAAAACCCGGTCTTCGTAAATTGCCGTAGTGCCATTATTATCTTTTACTTCTGCTCTTAACTTATTTAATCCTTCTTTCAGTTTTATTTTTTTAAAAAATACTCCGGTTTTATAGATTTTTACCGATTCGTCGTTAATAAAAACTTTGGATGGATATGCGGTTCTGCAAAGCAAATTATATACGTCATCGCTGGTGAATTTAGGGAAAGGTCTTCTGAATTCCACCCAGTTTCCGTAGCGGCTAACGGAGTTGTCCTTATTCAATATGTAATTAAATGGAATTACCCAGTCGCTCTGTGAGATATTGTAAATTTTATCCCCAATTTTCAGTTTAATAGTATCCGATTTTTCCAAGGTTATCAAGTTAAGCTTCTTATCGTCATCAATTCTTTTTGTTCTCTTTTCATTTAGAAATTCAATTTCTTTAACGCTTCCATCAATAATTTCCTGAAGACTTAACGAAATAAAGTGATCCGGTGAGAGCCGCTTTATATATGACTTGAGAATTTTTTCATCCTCCGCACTACTCAGATACATATTATTTTGAATTGCATATTCCTCTTGATTATGAATAAGAAAATCGATCACTCCTCTTTCGAGATATTTTTCGATGGCGGGAGTTTGATCCTGGCTAAAGTTATCGGGAATCGTGACAATCAAAAAAGGTTTTAACAGCATGCTCTCTACAATTATATTCTCGAAAAGATTACTATCCTCTACGGATAAAAAATTAATTCCCTCGAAATAATAACCGTCGATCTCACAATTTTTAACAAGCTTACTGAAATTATTTTTTACTTCAACTCTTTGGGCGGTTGAAAGGGAAGCGCTTTTTGATTCATTAAAATTAATCGCAAGGAAAAAATGCAATGCGTGTTTATGAGCAAGTTCTCCTGCAAACCGAATAATATTCATGATATTTGGTTTTGCATCGGAACTGTTTAGAAGCGAATGGGATATGTTATTAGAATTAAAGATAACACCATCATAATTCTGTTCAGAGGCGGCTGTAATATCGCGGGCAATTTTATTTTTAATTGAGTCATTTTGCGTTAAATTTTCGTTTCCATAATCTATTAACGCAATTTTGTCTTTGTAATTCTGGACTGATTTAGATTTTTTCTCTTGATCTTTCCTGGCAACATCAACAACGTTGGAACATGCGGTTGCAATTAAAATTATCAGAAAAATATATCCCAAATACTTTTTCATTTTGTCTCCAAAAGAATTTACTGCTTTCGAAAAGCAAACATACTTAGTTATATAATAAATGAGTTTGTTTTTTTACAAGATATTAAAACAAAGAATGATCTTCTCCGTTTCAACACATAATGAAGAAATTGTTTTTTATTTTATCTTTTGGATAGTCGGCAAACTTTCATTACTGATTCTATCCACGGCAGAAACCGCAACTTCATTTAGTTCGTACTTTGTAATAACTTCTTTATCGTTATCATTAATGAATTTATATTCGAAAGTTACGGGAACTTCATAAGAAAAAGTATCGCTGTTTAAAATTACATAATTCCACCTATTACCATATTTGAAATAGACCACCCAGCGAAAAACCTTATTTTTATTTTCGTGTGTCCAAGATATTTTTATTTTATCACTTTCTTTTCCAGTAGTTATTTCAGGGGAGGCGAGGGTTGAATTATTAAACCATGGAGTTTTCGGAATTAACGCTTGTTTTTTATAAGGTCCATTTACAATAGCATCGGATAACTCCTTGTAATTAAGTATTGGTGCAACACTCCAACACAAGTTACCCGGTGAATCAGGCAACATTCCTCTTATAATCATAATTTGATTAATTACTTCTGTGGTATTTAATTCGTTATTATCTCTATCAATGTTAATACCCGGCCAAAAATGTCTGCCCTTCAAATTTTCATTTTTCCACCACTCTAATAGGATGGGAAAACTTTGCGGAATAGTACTTATTTTCCAATAAAGTTGAGGCGCCCAATAATCAACCCATCCTTCGTTAATCCATAGTTTTGCATCGGCATATAGTTTATCATATTGGTCGAATCCTTCTATCGATTCCGGATGCTGAGGCCTCCAAATGCCAAAAGGACTTAAACCGAATTTCACGTTCGGTTTAATTTCTTTTATGCCTTTATAAACTCTTTGAATGAAAACATTAATGTTTCCACGTCGCCAATCGGCTTTACTTAAATTGCCGCCGTTATTCAAATAATTTTTCCAACTTTCCTCATCAGGAAAATCCTCATCATTATTATATGAAGGATAAGGATAAAAATAATCGTCAAAGTGGATTCCATCAATGTCATATCTTTTAGTAATATCCATTACGACACTATAAGAATGATCTTGAACTTCCTTTTTGCTAGGATCAAGCCACCAATAACCGGATTTTAGTTTTACTACCCAATCCGGATGCCTTTTAACAACAGAAAATTCGGTGACTTCTCCTCCTACGATATGATGCGCCCTGTAAGGATTCAACCAAACATGCAATTCCATACCGCGCTTATGTGCCTCATCTATCCAGAATTCCAAAGGATCGTAAAATGGATCGGGTGCTTTGCCTTGATTGCCGGTTAAGTAATAAGACCAAGGCTCAATACCACTTTTATAAAGTGCATCGGATTGAGGTCGTGCCTGGAATATTACGGCATTGAAATGATTATTCTTAAGTTTGTCAAGTATGCTAATTGCTTCTTTTTTTTGCTCTTCGGTTGTGAAGTCTTTTCTGCTAGGCCAGTTAATATTTGCGACTGTTGCAATCCAAGCTCCGCGAAATTCACGTTCTACTTTGGGAAGATCAGGCAACGTAGTTTCGTATTTTTCGAGATTTAATGCAGTACAACCGGAAAATACTATTAATAATACAATAACAATTTTAATAACTCTTTTATTTGCCATAATAATTCCGCATCATATTTTATGTTAAAGGTTAAGTTATTTCACAAAATGTTCTTAGTTATTCTTTAGACAGCAGGAAAAACTTATTCGGCAAAATTTGCTTTTGTAAGTTTCTCGTATTAAGTATTCTTAATTCTTTACAAAATATTCGTATCAACTATTCGGGAAAATAATTAAGACAAGATAATATCAACTACATAATCGGGTGGTTTTATTATTCATTGTCAGTATCTATTTTTATACCTGGTTTAAGAGTCCTATAATATCGTATTGCACTATTACAAAAGAAATGTATATTATCAATATCAAAGAAGCATTTTGCTCCTATCCATACTTTTTTAGGAATGAATATTTCAGTAGAAAATGTAAATAAACTTTTCTCCGATTAATTTAATATGCTTAGAAGACTTAATAAAATATCGATTCTTGCTACTTTCATATTCATTGCTTTATTAAATCTTTCTAAAGCACAAGATCAAAAAATCATGTTTGATCGAATTGAGAAAGAACAAGGGCTTATTCCAGGAAATGTAAACGATGTTATACAGGATAGTCTTGGCTTTATTTGGATGGCAACAGAAAACGGATTATGCAGATACGACGGATATAACTTTGTTTATTATAAAAACGAAGTTAATGATGCCAACAGTCTGAGTTACAATCATGTTTTCAGCCTTTTAGAAGATAATAACGGAGTAATATGGGTTGGTACATTAGGTGGTGGTTTAAATAAATTTAATAGTAAAACCGGCAAATTTAAGCGTTACATGCATGATTCTAATAATCCAAGATCTATTAGTAACGATATTATTTTTAAAGTGTACAGAGACTCAAAAAAAAGAATTTGGGTCTCAACATTAGGAGGAGGACTAAATCTCTTCGATCCGTCAAAGGAAACCTTTACTCATTATATACATTCTAAAAAGGACACAAATTCAATTAGCAGTAATATGGTGAGCGCATTATATGAAGACAAAGCTAAAAATTTATGGGTTGGGACATTCGATGGAATGAACTTATTTAATGAAGCCGAAAAGAAATTCATACATTATAAAAATAATCCTTCCGATAAATACAGTTTAAGTCATAATCAGGTGATGGATTTTCTTGAAGATGATAGGGGACGTTTTTGGGTGGCTACTTTTGGCGGTGGGGTAAACCGGTTCGATAGAGCAAATAAGAAATTTTATAGTATTAAAAGTAGTAGAAGTTTTCCGATTAAACCGGATAATCTGAATGTTAGAAAATTATTTGAAGATGAGGAATCTATTTGGGTGGGTACTTATAGCGGCTTATTCAAATTTGATAAACGCTCTTTTACTAAAACCGATATTTATACCAATCCCAATAATCTTAAAACAATTAATGACAATAAAATAAGATCACTTTTCAAAGATAAGACAGGTGTTTTCTGGATTGGTACTATTGCAGGAGTAAACAAATTTGATTCCATGAAGAAAAAATTTCATGTTATAAACTTCAACGAAGATTACAAAAGTTCGCTTGACAATCTTCATTCAATCCCTTCAAAATATATAACCGATAAAATACTTTGGGCAGGACCCGGTGAATCGACCAATTACAAAAGTAAAAACAGAAAAATAAAATTTTTCGGCAAGGTCGATACGAAAAATGGTTTCCATACCATTCTTCCATTAAATTTTTATTTGGACGAGAAAAATTATTTATGGGTCGGTAGTTACAACGGTATTCACTATTACGATGTTAAGAAAAATGAATTCTTTAACGTTCAGTATGTGGATGACGGAACTCCTTCACAAGGTAATAACTTTGTCAAGTGGTTTTATATTGATAAAAAGAATCGGTTTTGGGCTGGAACTATGGCTGGGGGTCTTACTTTTTATGATCCGCAGAAAAACGTTATTAATAAGTATAATCACTTTGAAGAAGACATTACAACTCTCGGCGATTCTAGAGTTATCTCTGTTTTTGAAGATAGTCATGGAGTATTATGGATTGGTACTTATGGTGGACTTGACGTATTTAGTGAAAAAAATAAAACATTTAAACACTATCGTGTTATTCCCAATGACACTACTTGTATTTCGAATGATAGGATTTATAATATATATGAATCAAAATCCGGTGATTTATGGATAGGTACATATCAGGGATTAAATAGGTATGACAGGGAAAAAGATAATTTCGAACAGTTCACAACCAAACAAGGATTAGGCGATAACACTGTTTATAGTATTCAAGAGGATGAGAAAGGAAATTTGTGGATTAGAACCAGCGACGGTATTAGCAAATTCGATCCAATAAAAAAAATATTTAAAAACTATAATTCAAAAGATGGATTGCCCGGCATGGAATTAAATGGAAACATTTATTTCAAAAATAACGATGGGAAAATGTTTTTCGGTTTCTCAAATGGATTAATTTCTTTTTATCCCAACGAAATTAAAGACAATCCTTTCAAACCACAGATTGCGTTCACTAAACTTTTAATAATGGATCAGGAAATAAAGTTGGGAGAAAACTCTCCTCTAACAAAACCGCTTAACGAATTAGATGAAGTAGTCCTTTCATACAAAGATAAAGTAATTAGTTTCGAATTTTCAGCACTTCATTACGCAATACCTTCCAAAAATAAATATGCTTACAAACTAGAAGGATTTTTGGATAAATGGGTTTTTGTAGATGCCAATAATAGAACCGCGAAGTTTACAAATTTGAATCCAGGCGAGTACATATTAAAGGTAACTACTTCCAATAATGATGGTATTTGGAGCGATGTTGAAAGTTCAATTAGAATTATTATTACTCCACCCTATTGGGAGACTTGGTGGTTTAGGTCTCTTGGCTTTATAACATTTTTATTTGTGATCTTTTTGTTTTATGAAATTCGATTAAATAAGCTTCTTGGAATTGAACGCACTAGATCAAAAATTGCCCATAATCTTCACGATGAAGTTGGAGGAACACTCTCAAGCATCCAATATTTTGTACGTGCAGTTGAAAAAGAAATAAGTAGTATTGGTACGGAAACTACATCCAAATATTTGAATTTAATTATGGAAAGCTCGGCTGATGCACAGGAAAAAATTAAAGACTTAATTTGGACAGTAAACCCCGATGAAGACGGATTAAATAAATTTCTAATAAAGTTTAACAGATACGCATCCGATTTATTGGACTCGAAGGAGATAAATTATAATATAGAATTGCCTACCGGTAATTTTAATAAATCGATTTCGATGGAAACACGGCAGCATTTATGGTGTATCTGTAAAGAGACTTTAACGAATATTGTTAAACATTCCTTTTGTAAGAATGTGAATATTAAAATCGTTTATGACGGAAAGACTCTTGATTTAGCGATTGATGACGATGGAATCGGATTTGATGAATCGGGAAAAGGTTTCGGCAATGGTCTAGTTAGTATTAAAAGCCGAGCCGAAGCGTTGAAGGCTCATTATAAATTAGAAACGTCAATTAATTACGGAACTAAGTGGTTCTTCTCAATAAAAATTTGATTTTCTACCTTTGTGGGTAGTGCATATAGTCTGCTAAATGTTCAATTTTCGGTAAAAAATAATTGATGATAAAAATTACCTTAATAGAGGATAATATCTTTGTAAGAACCGCGTGGGAAACAGCGCTCAGTTCGGAAAAAGATTTTGTTGTTGCGAATTCATTTGGTTCTTGTGAAGACGCAATCAAATCTGAAGCTATTAATAAGTGCGATGTAATATTGTTGGATATCGGCTTGCCCGGAATCTCGGGTATAAAAGGTGCTGAAATTTTTAGCAGAATTAATAATAATGCATTGATAATAATGATTTCAATCCATGATGATGATAAAAGTATCTTTGGTTCTCTTCAAGCCGGGGCAGTAGGATATTTGCATAAATCTGTTTCACCTGAAGAGTTAATTGATTCTATCCGGTTGGCTGTTAAAGGCGGCTCACCAATGACTCCTCAAATTGCCCGGAAAGTTCTGAAATCCTTTCACAAGTTTAAACCAAAGTATACAGAAGATAATCTTACCGAGAAGGAAACTGAAATATTAAGTTTACTTTCAGAAGGAAAATCATACAAAAAAATTGCCGACGAAATGTTTTTATCTGTGGACGGGGTTAAGTATCATATCAGAAGTATTTATGAAAAACTTCACGTTCATAGCAGAGCGGAAGCCGTTAATAAAGGTCAAAAATTAAGAATCCTTTCAAAATGGTAATAGATTAATTCCTCTTTAGTAGGATGTTTTTATTTTCTGATTTAAGACGCTCATTCTGAGTAATATTATTAACCGGCTGAGTTACAAGTGGAAAACTACACATTAGTGTAGTGGAAATATCCCTTATTGTTCACAAATTAGTTTTGTGTTTTAAAATCAAAAGAATCTTAAGATTTAGGCACCTAAATGAGAAAAATAGTTTATCTCTTCTACATTGCACTACTATTACACTCAGTATCAATTCTTGCACAAACTTCAAATCCCAAAAGAGAATTTAGAGGTGCTTGGATTGCATCCGTAACAAATATTGACTGGCCTTCGAAAACCGGATTATCGATTGATGCTCTCAAGAAAGAACTTACCGATATGCTAGATGCTATTAAATTAGCAAATTTAAATGCGATTTTTTTTCAGGTAAGACCCGAATGTGATGCTTTGTATAAATCATCCATTGAACCATGGTCATATTGGATTACAGGAACTCAAGGCATTGCACCGGCAGGAGATTTTGATCCGCTCAAATTTGCTATTGAAGAAGCTCATAAACGGGGTATTGAACTTCATGCCTGGTTGAATCCATATAGAGCAAGACAGGTTAGCACATATATTCGATCAGCTAATCATGTAACTAATTTGCACCCGGATTGGATTTTAAAATTTGGTAATCTATATATTCTTAATCCCGGCTTGCCTCAGGTTAGAAATTATAATGTGAGCGTTGTTGTAGATATCATTTCCAAATACGATGTTGATGGAATTCATTTTGATGATTACTTCTATCCTTATCCGCCGGATCAAATTTCAACTCAAGATGCGGCAACATTTGCCTCTTATCCAAGAGGATTTACTAATCTTGGTGATTGGAGAAGAGATAATGTTAATATTCAGATGAAGGCGATTAACGATACTATAAAAGCAATTAACCCCAGAATTAAATTTGGGATTAGTCCTTTTGGAATTTGGAAAAATGGGGTTCCTGCTTGGACAGGAACTGACGGATATAATTACTCCATTGTTGGAATGGACGCTTATAATGTAATTTATGCTGACCCTATGGCTTGGTTAAAGCAAAGATCTGTTGACTACCTAATTCCACAATTATATTGGAAAATTTCTACGAATATTAATTCTAATAGCCAAGATTATCATAAGCTCATGCCATGGTGGGCGGATTCCGCCAAACAATATGGAAGACATTTTTACTCCGGGAATATTTATGGCAGCTATTCCTTATCTGAATTACCAAATCAATTAAAAGCGAATAGAAATAATAGTAAAACAAGCGGCATTGTTTTATTTAGCGCTAAACATATTTCTGGCAACACATTAAGTTTCACCGACTCACTTAAGAATAAATACTTTTCAACCCCTGCCCTCATACCGGGGATGGACTGGAAAGATCAAGTAAAACCGAATCCGCCTGTAAATTTGAAATATGATAAATTAGCAAATGCAAGAGGTGACGGATTATTTTGGAATGCACCTTCAGCTGCTGTAGATGGTGATGTCGCTTCGATGTATGCTGTTTACAAGTTTAGTACTTCTTCTGTTCAGCCGTCTGATCTAGAAAATTCATCTAACCTCAATAATATTGTTGGGACACCTTACGCTGCGCTAAAAACTAAAGATGTTTTGGGTACAATGTACTTTGCCGTAACATCGTTAGATAAAAATTATAACGAAAGTTCAATGAGCGGTATAATTCCCGTTCAAGTTCAAATTCCGGTTAAACCATTATCTATTTTTCCTGCAGACTTAGCAATTAATCAAAGAGATACAATTAAATTTATTTGGGAAAATACAGCTCACTCTAATTTTAATAGATTGCAAATTGCTTCTGATAAAAATTTTACTAATTTTATAATTAATCAAAACAACATTGTGGATACTTTTAAATCCGTAACGGGTTTTAATGGTCTATCTACTTATTATTGGAGAATCACCGCTTCTAATTTAGCGGGTGAAAGTATTTACTCTGATGTTCGGAGTTTTACAACCGGATTCCCGATGCCTCCTCAACTACTGTTGCCGGAAGATAAGTCACTCGGTAATTCAGTGACTCCGACATTGGTTTGGAAAAAATCAAAAGCAGCAGAAAGGTATAGACTTCAAGTGGCACAAGGTATTTCCATACTACCCTCAATTACCATTGTTGATACCGTTCTAACAGATTCGTTATTTACATTCAAAAAGCTGAAAGAGAATATTATTTATACTTGGTCCGTGATGGCTATTAATAGTTACGGATCCAGCGCTCTGGCCGAGGTATTTAAGTTCAAGACTACAACCTCATCTGACGTAGCTCAAGAAGAATCAATACCAACAACCTATGTGTTAAATCAAAATTACCCTAATCCGTTTAATCCGAGTACAGTTATCAGTTATCAATTGCCGGTTGCCGGTTATGTTTCTTTAAAAGTTTTTGACATTCTTGGAAGGGAAGTAGCTACACTTGTTAATGAATTTCAGAATGCAGGTACACATAATTCTACATTCTCAATTCTCAATTCTAAATTAACAAGCGGAATTTATATCTATGTATTGCACTCGGGTTCCCATATTTTAAGTAAAAAAATGATGGTGATTAAATAAGAGTATCGTTTTATTAAAATGGTCATTAATGGACGTTGATTTTATTCGATAAAAAATGTAATGTAAATCCTCCATTAAGTCAGTTAATTCAATATGAATTATTATTCTGAAATTTAGGAGATTTTGAATATGAGAAAATTTTTACTTCTCACAATTCTTACCTTGTTTTTTGCTTCTAAACTGCTGGCAGGAACTACTGGAAAAATCTCTGGTATTGTTATCGATTCTAAAACTAAAGAGCCTCTTATAGGTGTAAATGTAGTGCTAGTGGGCACCAATATAGGAACTTCTACAGATGTAGACGGCTACTATGTAATATTAACTGTTCCGCCCGGTACTTATACGGTAAGAGTATCTTACATTGGCTATTCCGCTCATACAACTACAAATGTAAGAATCAATATTGACCAGACGACCAACCTTGACATAACCTTAACCGAAGAAGCCATCCTCGCAAAGGAAGTGGTTGTAGTTGCTCAACAACCAATAGTACAAAAGGATGTCTCTTCGAGCCGTGTTAATCTTAATGTTGAAGAGATAAAAAACTTGCCCGTTGTAAGTGTAGCAAGTGTTATAGGTTTACAAGCTGGTGTTGTATCCGGTACTGCAGGTCCTCTCATAAGAGGTGGCGGTGCCGATCAAACGGCTTTTGTTGTGAACGGTATGACGCTGCGCGATGAAAGAGATAATACACCGTACACTGGAATCAGTTTTACCTCGGTAAAAGAAATTCAAGTACAGACCGGCGGTTTCAATGCCGAGTTTGGTAATATTCGCTCGGGTTTAGTAAACGTTGTTACCAAAGATGGTGATAAACAGAAATATTCTGTTTCATTCCTTGGCAGATATCGCCCCGCACAGAGAAAACACTTTGGCGATGCAGTGAATTCTTATAATTCTTACTGGATTAGACCTTATCTTGATGACGCTGTAGCTTGGACAGGAACTGATAACGGTGCTTGGGATAGTTATACAAAACGCCAATATCAACCTTTCCGAGGTTGGAATTTAGTGTCTCAGCAATTATTGGCAGATAACGATCCGACAAATGATTTAACTCCGGAAGCAGCTCAAAGATTATTCTTGTGGCAGCATAGAAGACAGTTAGATATAATAAATCCGGATTATGATGCAGATGTTAGCTTCAGCGGTCCGGTTCCGTTTATCGGTGAATACTTGGGCGATCTTACTTTTATTGCTTCTTACAGAAGCACACAAGATATGTACTTCATTCCGTTATCAGCAGATGCCTACAAAGATTATAATTTCCAATTCAAAGTGATTTCCGATTTAAAATCCGGTATGAAGTTATCTATTGAAGGAATTGCCGGTAAACAATGGGGAACCGGAAGCTCAAGAAGCGGAGGTCCCGGAATATTTAGATCAGCAAGCGGCATCGCTAGTGAACTTGATATTAGAGCAGGGGCGAGCTACTTAGATTCACGCGTCTACGCAACAGATTACTGGGCTCCATCTCAAAAGTTTAGTTCAGGTTTTGGAATAAAGTTTACACACGTAATAAACTCAACTACATATTATGATGTGAACATCAGCCAATTTGGAACTAGATATGATACAAACCCCGGCACTTCCAGGAATACTGATAAGGTTAATAATTTTGGCGGTTTATTATTTGATGAATCTCCATTCGGAAATTATAGCGGTACAAGCAGCGGTATTGGTTCATCCATGAATATGGGATTGGGTTTTAGTAATTCAAGAGATAGCAGTAAAGTTAGTACATGGACTGCAAGAATTGATTTAAACAGCCAGTTAGATAAAATCAACAACATTAAAATCGGTTTGGAATTTGTTTATACTGACAATGCTGTAAACTATGCATTAATAGAACCGGCATTGCCTAGCAATAATACTCAATCGAAATGGCAAACATACCCGGTAAGAGGTGCGTTCTATATTCAAGATAAACTTGAGTTTGAAGGCATGATAGCTAACATTGGTGTAAGATTCGACTACAGCAATGCAAACGGCGATTGGTATGTTTTAGACAGTCCTTATTCAAAAGCATTGTCCGGTGCTTTATCCGGTGGAATTGATACACTTCTTGAAAAAGTATCAACAAAAGCTATCCTAAATATTAGCCCAAGAATTGGTATCGCTTTCCCTATTTCGGTTGATAGCAAGTTGTTCTTTAACTACGGTCACTTTAGACAATTGCCTATCCCGGAAAACCTTTACTTGCTTAGAAGAAGTTCTGTTACGCAAGCTGTAACAAGGTTAGCAGACCCGAACAATCCCCTTCCAAAAACAGTTGCTTATGAATTGGGTTACGAGCATAATTTATTTGATGAATATTTGTTAAGACTTGCCGGTTATTACAAAGATATTTCTTCGCAACCAAGACTTGTTACATATACAAGCCGCGATAACTCTGTAAGTTATTCCATTCCGGAACCTGAAAGTTATCAAGACATTAGAGGGTTCGAGGTTACTGTTACTAAGAACAGAGGAGAATGGGTTAGAGGTTTTATTAACTATACTTATCAAGTTTCAACAAGTGGAAATTTTGGATTGGCAAGCAATTCTCAAAACCCGGCAATTCAAAGAGAGTATGAAAGAAACAAATCATTCTTTGAACAGAATAAACCGCTGCCTCAACCATACGCTAGAGCAAACATAGATTTATTTACTCCAATGAATTGGGGTCCTGAAATATTTGGAATTAAACCTCTTGAGGATTTGAGAGTAAACATACTTGCTTCTTGGTCTGCTGGTACTTACTTCTCCTGGACTGGTCCAGGAGGTGTAAAACCTTTATTCGAGAATAATATACGCTGGAATGATTCTTATGCAGTTGATTTAAGAATTTCCAAAGCGTTTGATTTTGGTCCCCTCAACGTAGAGCTTTTTGCAGATATTTATAACGCACTCAATCTACAGCGAATGGGTTATAGAGCCGGATTTTATGATTTGAATGATTATGATGATTATATGAAATCACTCCATTTACCGGAAGAATACAGACAGTTTGCAAGTACTTATACTTTTGTTTCGGGAAGCGACAAGCCTGGCGATATAAGAACCGGTCCATACATTCCTTGGAATGATAACGCAAGCCAATCTCAGAAAGATGAATGGATAAAAAATAAGTCTTACGTAGATATGCCTAATTTACATTACACAACATTCTTAAACCCAAGATCAATATTCTGGGGAATAAAGATTAATTATGATATTAACTAATCATTCATTAGAAAATTTTGAGGGAAGAATGAACTCAATTTTTTACAGAATCAAAAAATTTCTTCCGTTGGTAATTATTTTATTTCTCGGAATTCAATTGGTTACTTACGGACAATTTAAAAACGTTTGGATGTCTGCCGGTTCTCTGCACAACTGGTATTCGGAAATCGGTTCTGAATTAGAAGAATCCGGTTTCTTAAAAACACAACAGTTTGGTATGCAATGGCCTGCCATTTATTCATATCAAGATGCTCAAGCTGCACGCGGAATGTGGATTGGCGCCAAGGATTTCACTGATGAGAAAGGGCAGTATTTTCCATTCAAAGTTTGTACTGTTGGACCTAGAAATCCTCAATTCTATCCTTTCTATCCGGTTAAAATGGAACAGAAAGCAAGATTTGCACCAACCAATGTTTTTGTGAACGGTAATCTATCTTATCAAAAAAATGTTGAAATAGATAAGATAGATAATACCCTACTTTACGACAGACTAATTGACAATGTTATCAACTCTCAACTTGGTATTACTGTTAACAGAAAGATTTTTCAATTTGCGCAACAGTATAATGACAACTACATAGTTTATGAGTATACGTTTACAAACACCGGGAATACTGATTCCGATTCTGAAATCGAACTTCCAAATAACACAGTTAAAGATGCTTATTTCTGGTTCACCTTCAGAAACTCTATAAACAAATCAGTTAGATATGTAATTGGCAATGCAGCCGGCTGGGGTATCAACACGATGAATGATTCCCGTGGTGATGGCGTAAAGACCGATGCTGCTAATGAAAAATATAGAGCTTCGTTTTCATGGCATGGTTACTTTCCCGGCAAGGATGTAAGCTACGATAATATTGGCGGACCAATTTGGCAATTAAGTACAACAGCTCAAGTTTACAACGATAAAGCCGATACAGTTGGAAGATTAGGCGGAACTCAGTTTGTAGGCACAGTTACTCTGTATGCAGATAAATCTGCTACAGAAAAAGTTGATGACATTAACCAGCCAAGAACAACAGATTATTTGAATTCAGATCACCCGCTTTTATTAGCCGGCGCAAATGCACTTAATAAAGATAGAATGACTCAAGAATACGCTTTGATGGCAACTGGTCACAGATCTCCAAGACACGCAGATGCTGTAGAACCCAGCGGTGATTTTGTTAATCAAAAGAATGCACCTAATGTTGGCAATGCTTCCGGAGGTATTTCTTATAACACAGGTTACGGTCCATATACTCTAAAGCCTGGCGAAAGTATTAGAATAGTTGTAGCCGAAGCAGCTAATAGCATCAGCAGAAAGCTTCAGTTAGAAACCGGTATTAAATACAAAAAGAAACAGATTTCTGATGAAGCAAAGAATAGAGTTGTGTTTCAAGGAAGAGATTCTCTATTCCTAACTTTTAAGAGAGCAACAGAAGCTTTCAATGCTAAATGGAAGATTCCACAACCACCAATGCCGCCAATATCTTTTGAAGTGAATTCCGGTGGTGATAGAATCTCTTTGAAGTGGGATGTTGCAGGTACAGATCCAAACCCGGCAGCATCTTACAAAATTTACCGCGCACTCGGTAATGTTGACAGTAATTATACAATGATCTATCAAACTGCGAGCGCAAGTGAAAGAAGTTATGATGATAAGAATTTAACTCGCGGATTCAATTACTTTTATTACATAACTGCTGTTGGTGCTGTAAATGCTGCTGGACCTGGAACTCCGGCTGGAAAACTTGAAAGCGGAAGATATTATACTCAAACCTACGACCCGGCTAACTTACAAAGACAAGCCGGAGAAAAATTAACTGATATTAGAATTGTTCCAAATCCATTCAATGCTTCCGCTGCGGGTAAAGTACGGTTCCCGGGAACTATTGATGAAGATAAGATTGCTTTCTACAATATTCCTGGCGAGTGTACAATCAGGATTTACTCCGAATTAGGTGAATTGATTAAAACAATTGAACATACAAACGGAAGCGGCGATGAGTACTGGTATCAGGTTACTTCATCTAACCAAATAATTGTTAGCGGTATTTACATTGCGGTATTTACTGATAAGAAAACCGGACAAAATCATATAGCCAAATTTGCTGTTATCAGATAAAATAATTTTGGGTAGATAAATGAAAAATTATACAATAATTACACTACTGATTTTGGGATTACTTGTTCAGACGGTAACTGCACAAGATAAAAAACTTGCACAGACCGGTATGAAGTTTTTAAGTGTCTCAACCGATGCAAGAACTACTGGTTTTTCTGAAGCCGTTACTTCTGTTGACTTGGGCTCTGCCTCGGCAATTTTTTACAATCCTTCAACAATGGCTTCCATAAAAGAATTTTCTTCAGTAACGATAGGAAACGTTGGGTGGATTGCAGATATCAAATACCTACATGCAGCTGTCGCATTTGCACCTTTTGGCGGCGATTACGGAGTTTTCGGAGTCTCTTTTGTATCTGTGGATTACGGCGTTTTTGACGGAACTATAGTTGCAAACAACGAAAAAGGTTATTTGGATATCGGAACATATTCTCCAACTGCATACGCCTTTGGAATTGGTTATGCAAAAGAACTTTCGACAAAATTTTCTGTAGGCGGCAGCGTTAGATTTGTAAAGCAGAAATTAGGCACCAGCGTTATTGATGTTAATACAGATGGAAGTTATTTAGAAGAAGATAATTCGAAAAGCGCGGTAGCTTTTGATTTTGGTATTCTGTACAGAACCGGATTCAAAAGCTTAAACTTTGGAATGAGTGTTAAAAATTTCTCTGCTGAATTGAAATACAAAAGAGAAACATTCCAACTACCTTTAACTTTTAGAATTGGTCTTTCGATGGATGCAATGGATTTAATAAATGTGGACAAGAGTATGCATTCTTTACTTGTTTCTGTAGATGCTTCACACCCGCGTGATTATAGCGAACAGATTTTCATGGGCGCTGAATATACATTCATCAATACTTTCTCTATAAGAGCTGGTTTCGTTTCCCCATCAGACGAAAATCATTTTACAGCAGGTTTCGGAGTAAAAAGAAATATTGCCGGATTGAATTTAGGAATCGATTACGCTTATCAGCCATTCGGCATTTTTAATGATGTACACAGATTTACATTCAGTTTCTCTTTTTAAGTGAATGCGGATAGATCATTTAATTGAAAAAAATATTGGTATCGAAATATGAAAAAGCAAAAACAAATTTTTTCTTTGGCAATAGTTTTCATAATCACAGCATTTATTAGCGGATGCAACCAAGATGCGGCTCCAAGTTTATATCAGGTTGAACCCAAAGGCAGCACACCGGTAATTTCGAGTGTAGCTCCTGCTGCCGAAGCATTAGCAGGCGTTACCGAAATTTCAATAAACGGTTCCAACTTTTCTTCCGTGAAGGAAAATAATTTTGTTTTCTTTGGAACTGCGCAAGCAACGGTTTTAGAAGCCGCACCCACTAAGTTAGTTGTTAAAGCCCCGAAATTGATTAAAAATGCGTTGGATCTTAAAATTGCTACACAAGGTGTAGAGGATTTTAGCAATGTTGTGAAGTATAACCTTTTGGAAGCCGTTGGCGTTTACTTCGCTTTCGCAAAAGGTGTTGATGACCCGATGACTGTAGCTGTTGATAAGAATGAAAATGTATATGTATATGTAAAAGATAAAGGAGTTAAAAAGATTTCTCCTACCGGAGCCCTGACGGACTTTGCACCTAAAGGAGGAGAATCTTTCTTTTTTGATATGAAAGTTGGACCGAATAATATTTTTTACGCCACCAGAAACTTGAGATTAATATCCCAAGTAGAAGAAGGAAAGCCAAGCGCTACTTTTGTTACGTTCCCAACAGGTATTGCAATTGTTGCCTTGGATTTTGATGAAAATAAAAATATTTGGGCTTCTGGAAGTGGCGGAAATTTATATAGCGTTACAGCTGCTAAAGTAATTACAGCTTTCCCGATTGACTACACTGTTTCTTCCGTGAGAGTATATAATGGATATCTTTATGTTGCAGGTAAGAATAGTACAGAAGAAGCAGTTTACCGATATAAGATTAATTCCAATACATCATTAGGTAACAAGGAAAAATATTTTGATTTAGGCGCTAAATATGGATTGAATAAAATTCAGGTTGGCGGAATGGAATTTTCTCAAGATGGTGAATTGATATTAGGTACTGATTTACCTGACGCGATGGTTGTTATTGGAAGCACCGGAAATGCCTCCGGTCTTTACACCGGTTTAGTAAATCCCGCTGCTAAGTCGATGTCATGGGGCACTAAAAAGAATTTATTCTATATAAGAGAATACACAGATGCAGGAGCTATTCTTCACACATTGGTTCGTGTTGATATGCAGAAGTTGAGTGCACCATATTATGGCAGACTATAAAGATTTTTAGGAGCTAAAATTAATTTAGATCATTAACTGTTTTAACAAACTAAAACTCAAATAAAATAAAAAGGAGTCATTATGCTTAAGAAAATTACTTTTATACTTGTTTTATTTTTGCTTTCGGCAACAGTAAGTAAAGCGCAATGGGAATCTAAAGGAGCTTGGCCTAACGCAAATTATAAAGGTGGAACTCATGGTATTGAGATCGCACCTGACGGGAAAATATGGACTGCTAGTTATTACAAGTCAACTTGGGTAACACCAACCAAAACTTTTACAAATGTTTCACCTATTTTAGTATTCTCAGCTGACGGTTCAAAGGTTGATACTATATTTACAGTTACAACTGGTGGTGTAACGGATACACTTGGAATAGGTGGCAGTACATCCGGAACTCGTGGTATCGCAAAAGATGAGCTTGGAAATATTATTTTTATATCAAGTGGTCCGAGTAAAATGATTAAAATTGATTATAAAACTTATCAGGGAATAGCTCGCTATGTATTCGGATCTACTGATATCGGCACTTCTCCCGCAGGTCCATCAGTTACGTCTGATGGAACAGTATTTGTTGGGCCGGTAGTTGGTAACAAAGGTGCAGACAAAAAAATTGCAATGTTCACTAAAAACTTTGCGCTTTTAGGAACTGCAGTTGCTGGTCCACCTGCAATTGTAAGAACTTTTAAAGTTTCTAAAGACGGGCTTACAATTTATTGGACTCCATTTACTGGGACTCATGGAATATTTATATATAAAAGAGCTAGTGATTTTGAGAGCTTTGCTTTAACTGATTCTCTCCTTAAAGGAATGTCAGTTGAATCAGCCGCATTTGATCCAATAACAGGTCTATTCTGGGTATCTAATGATAAAAGAAGTGAAACATTAGCCCCGCTAAAATACGGACATTTAAGATGGTATGGAGTAAATCTCACTACAAAACAAATCGTTGATAGTTTAACCCTTGCAAGTCCTGACCCAACTCCATTGGATGAATTACCTAGAGGTTTAGCTTTCAGCGCTGATGGCAAAACTATTTACGTCGGTTTATTTGGTATAAAGTATGACCGTATATTTAAGTTCACAAAAGGTACATCTGGTGTAAAACAATTAGATGAACTACCTGCAGGATATGAATTATCCCAAAACTATCCTAATCCATTTAACCCTACAACTAATATTAAGTTTTCAATTCCTGAAGAAGGATTTGTAAGCTTAAAAGTTTATAACACTCTTGGACAGGAAGTTGCAACTCTATTAAATGAATTTAAGAGTGCAGGCACATATCAGGTAGATTTCGATGCTTCGAAATTATCTAGTGGAGTGTATATGTATACACTTAACTCCGGTAAGTTTATTATTTCTAAAAAAATGTTGTTGATGAAGTAAGAATATCATCAAAAGAAGTTGCTTTTATGCTCATGTTCCCCTCTTAATAGTTTTTTAAGAGGGGAATTCTTTATAAAAGAAATTGCGAATATTCACTCTCTTCTCTTTATCCCGAATATTGAAACAGAAATATTTTCATAAAAAATAGACATTATTATACCGCCCCTATGGGGCTTAAATTATTTTGTTTTGTCGTTTTATTATTAATATGCTGTGCCTCCGGCATTGGAGATCAATTGAATTTTTTTAGTCCCGTTAGGGGCGAAATATTTATAGCGGTAAAAAAGAGAATATATAAAGAGTTCCGTAGGAACGACATATTTAATTTTGTTCTATTGAAAAATTTGGGTTTATAAATAATTCTGTTTTCGTATGTGTATTACAAAAACTTTTTTAATTCATTTTAGTTGAGATAGAATCGTATAACCTAACCGGAGATATTTATTAAATGATTACTGTATTTCTTCCTTATAGTGGTTCGCAACATAGCATTGATACAGTCAAGGAATTATTTAATTGCGAGCTCGTTTCTAGAGTTTATCTATTAGCTAACGATCAGATAACTAACGCTCCCGGCAACTGTGAAATTCTTAGAGTGAACGATTTAACCGGTTCAGCTACAATTGATCTGGTCATCAGCAAAACTCACACAAAATACATCTTGCTTTTTACACAGGACAGCAAATATCAATTCGGTCAGTTTGCTATTGAACGGTTTTATAATGCAATGGACTCAACCGGAGTGGGTTTAGTTTATTCAAACTATAATACGATCAAGGAAAATTCAATCAGCCGGCATCCTGTAAATGATTATCAACTGGGAAGTTTAAGAGATGATTTCGATTTTGGCAGTGTGATGATTCTAAACACGGAGTTTCTGAAGAATTTTAAGAGTGAGGAAGAGTATAAATTTGCCGGACTTTATAATTTACGTTTGCATCTTTCAAGAGAAAGTACCTTTCTAAGAATACCGGAGTTTCTGTATTCCACATTCGAATTTGATACAAGAAAAAGCGGAGTAAAACAATTCGATTATGTTAATCCGAAGAACCGCGAGGTTCAAATTGAGATGGAAAAAGCCGTTACTTATCACTTAAAAAAGATAGATACATATCTGGCTCCGAATTTTAAGGAAATTTCCATAGACGAGAACGATTTCGAATTCGAGGCATCTGTAATAATACCTGTGAAGAATAGAGTTAGTACAATTGGTGACGCTATCGCTTCAGTTCTCATTCAAAAGGCAGATTTTAAATTTAATCTCATCGTTGTTGATAATTATTCGGATGATGGCACTACAGAGAAAATAAAAGAGATAGCAAAAACAAATTCCCGCTTGGTCCACATTATCCCGGATAGAAAAGATTTGGGAATCGGCGGATGCTGGAATGAAGCGGTTCAAAATATATTATGCGGCAAGTATTCAATACAGTTGGACAGCGATGATGTATACCCGGATGAAAATACTGTTCAAAACATTGTCGATACTTTCAGAAAAGAAAAATGTGCGATGGTTATTGGAACTTATAGGATGGCAAATTTTAAGTTAGAGGAAATTCCACCCGGCATTATAGATCATAAAGAATGGACGGCAGACAACGGCAGAAATAATGCTCTTAGAATTAACGGACTCGGTGCACCGCGGGCATTTTATACACCTATTATTCGTGAATACAAAATTCCAAACGTGAGTTACGGGGAGGATTATGCAATCGGTTTAGCTATCTCCAGAGATTATCAAATTGGCAGAATATATAACCCGATCTACATATGCAGAAGATGGGAAGGAAACTCAGATGCTGCATTGGATATCGACAAGCAAAACTCTTACAATGAATATAAAGATAGGTTAAGAACGATCGAAGTGCTTGCGCGTCAGAGGAAAAATAGAAATGCAGATAGAGTTTGCTAACAAAAAACTGTATTTAGAAGATGATAATAGTTTAAGCGAATTACCTGAAAAAGCTGAAAGGTTATTTGAACATCAACTTAAGAATTGGGAACTTGCTTCCGACGGATACAAAAGTTTAGCATCTATTCAAGTAAAGCTTTTCGAGTTCGAAAAATTTTCCATTGAAGCGCATTTCAATCCGGGTAGAATTATTTCTTCTTCAGCAAAAGTTGATACAAAATCTATCCAGGAACGCCCGTGCTTTTTATGCATCAATAATTTGCCTGCCGAACAAAAAGCTGTAAGTGTCTTTGAAAACTATTTTCTTTTGGTCAATCCATTTCCAATATTCCATAAGCATTTCACTATTCCATCAGTCAATCATGTGCCTCAAGCAATAGAATTTGAAATTGGAAATTTACTTACTATTTCATCTTTGCTTGGGGAAGACTATTCTGTTTTTTATAATGGACCGGGGTGCGGAGCTTCTGCACCGGATCATTTGCATTTTCAAGCAGGTAATTTTGGATTTATGAAAATTGATACCGAGTATAAAGATATTATCAAAACCTATGGCAAAGTAATTTATGAAGATAATGAATTGCTGACTATGGCCGTAACCGGCTGTTTAAGAAATATCATCTCTATTGAATCGAGTAACATTTCCTTGCTGAAAAACGAGTTTGATAAAGTTTATGAAATCTTAAGTATCGAGCGATCCAATGATGAACCTATGATGAACATTATTTGTAATTATGATAAGAGTTGGAGGCTGTTAGTTTTTCCAAGAAGCAAACATAGACCTACTCATTTTTTTGAAGAAGGTGAAAATAAAATATTGATTAGCCCCGCGGCGGTAGATTTAGGCGGCGTGCTTATCTTCCCAAGAGAAGAAGATTTTGAAAGAATAACGAGAGAATTAGTTATTGATGTATTTAATCAAGTAACATTTAGCGATGTCGAATTTAATTACTTATCTGATAAAATAAAGAACAGATAAGAAGTAAGGATCCGCAAGAATGATTTTAAATCGTAATCAACTATTCGCAAAATTACAAGAGAAATTTGAAGGAGATATTCTATTAGATGAGTTGTCTAAGATAGTTTATGCAACAGACGCCTCGGTTTATAGAGAAAAACCCCAGGCTGTTGTTCTTCCCAAAACAAAAGAAGATATAAAATTAATAGTAAAATTCGCATCTGAAAATAATATCCCAATCATTCCCAGAGCCGCAGGCACTTCATTAGCCGGACAGGTAGTAGGCAATGGAATTGTTGTAGATAATTCTAAATATATGAATAGTGTTCTCGAAATTAACGTAGAAGAAAAATGGGTTAAGGTTCAGCCTGGAGTTGTACTAGATGAACTAAATATTATTCTTAGGGAATACGGTTTGTTCTTTGGACCAGAAACTGCTTCCGGCAATAGATGTACGCTCGGCGGAATGTTTGGCAATAATTCATGCGGCTCGCATTCCATTTTACATGGTTCAACACGAGATCATGTACTTGAGGCAAATGTAATTTTGAGCGACGGTTCTGAGGCATGTTTCAAATCCATGAAAAAGGATGAACTAGTCGAAAAGTGTAACGGGACGTCTCTTGAGAATAATATTTTCAAAGAGCTATTCAAAATCCTATCCGACCGCAATAATCAAGAAGAAATAATAAAGGAATATCCCTCTCAAGAAATAAACAGACGAAATAACGGTTACGCAATTGATCAGCTTTTAAAATGCAATGCTTTTGGAATGGGCGATGAGGATTTTAATGTGTGCAAACTTTTAGCCGGTTCTGAAGGAACATTAGCATTTACTACCGAAATAAAACTAAACTTAGTTTCTCTTCCTCCAAAATTTGTGGGTGCTATTCCTGTTCACATGAATTCTTTGGAAGAAGCATTTAAGGCAAATTTAGTAGCATTAAAATTTAAACCCGGAGCTGTTGAATTAATTGATGGAAAAATTCTTGAGTATGCAAAGGTCAATATCGAACAAAAGAAGAATCGTTTCTTTATAAAAGGAGATCCGGCTGCTCTAGTTGTTGTGGAATTTGAAAGAGATTCTGAAGATGAGATAAAACAGATTGCGATTGAGCTTGAAAAGGAGATGAGAGACGAAGGTTATGGTTATCACTATCCTCTGCTGCTGAATGATGATGTTGCTAAGGTCTGGTCTCTTAGAAAAGCCGGTTTGGGACTTTTAGGAAATATACCCGGTGATAAAAGAACCGAGCAGTTTATTGAAGATACTTGTGTGCGCCCTGTTGATTTACCGGATTTTATGGACGAGTTCCAGCAGATATTAAAAAAGAATAATCTTGATTCTGCATATTATGCACATCTGGGTTCAGGTGAGCTTCATTTAACTCCAATGTTGAATTTGAAAGATTCATTTGACGTAAAGTTATTTTATACAATAACAAAAGAAATTGCTCATCTTGTTAAAAAATATAAAGGATCATTAAGCGGTGAACATGGCGACGGCAGATTAAGAGGAGAATTTATTCCAATCGTGATAGGCGAACATAATTACCAATTGTGTAAAGAGATTAAAAAAGTATGGGACCCGAATAATATTTTTAATCCGGGTAAAATTGTTAACACAGTTGCTATGAATTCGAATTTAAGATATGAAATAGATAAGAAACCAAAAGAAATATCGACTATATACAATTTTTCCGGAACCAAAGGAATCTTAAGAGCGGCTGAAAAATGCAACGGCTCTGCAGATTGCAGAAAATCCGACCTGATCGGCGGTACTATGTGTCCTAGCTATAGAGCTACAAGAGAAGAAAAAAATTCAACAAGAGCTCGCGCCAATACATTAAGAGAATTCTTAACTAGATCTCAGAAAACAAATCCATTTGATCACCACGAAATATACGAGGTAATGGATCTGTGTCTATCATGTAAAGCATGTAAATCGGAATGTCCTTCCGGTCTGGATATGGCAAAATTGAAAAGCGAATTCTTACAGCATTATTATGATTCGAATGGAATACCTATAAGAACCAGATTGATAGCGTTTCTTCCAAAAATAAATTCAATTGTTTCAAATTTTTCCGGTATCGTAAATTTCTTTCTTAAATCGAAGCTGACAAATAAGCTAATCGGATTTAGTCCTAATCGTTACCTACCTCTATTATCTAAGAATACTTTTTCACGATGGTATAAAAAGAATAGAGATCAGTATAAAAAAACAAGTTATCCGAATGGAAGTGTATTTCTGTTTATTGATGAGTTTACAAATTATAATGAAGCGGAATTAGGAGTAAAGGCTTTTCTTCTGCTCACTCATTTGGGTTACGAAGTATTGATTCCAAAACATGTTGAGAGCGGTAGAACTTTTATTACAAAAGGTTTGCTGAGAAACGCTAAAAAAATTGCTAATGAAAACATCTCTTTGCTGAAAGATATCATTAACCCGGGTACTCCATTAATTGGAATTGAGGTATCTGCAATTCTCTCTTTTAGAGATGAATATCTTGATCTCGTCGATTCCAATTTAAAAAATGCAGCCGAAAAAATTTCTGAATCAACTTTTACATTTGAGGAATTTGTCTCTTCAGAAATCAAGAAAGGAAAAATATCCTCGGAATCATTTACAAATGATTTCAGAAAAATCAAGCTCCACGGTCATTGCCAGCAAAAAGCGATAGCATCTACCGAGGCGACAATTGAGGCGCTTTCACTACCACAAAATTATTCAGTGGAGGAAATTCCTTCCGGATGTTGCGGAATGGCCGGCGCTTTTGGTTATGAAAAGGAGCATTATGATTTATCAATGAAAGTCGGGGAGTTGGTTTTGTTCCCCGCTATAAGAGATGTGCATGCAGATACTATTATTTGTGCCCCCGGAACAAGCTGCAGGCATCAAATTAAAGATGGAACTGAGAGAATTGCGTTTCATCCTATTGAAATAATTTACTCTGCTCTCAAAAAATAGAAGGCCCAATGCTAATTGAAAATCTTGAACAGCAATATTTAATGGGGAGCGCTCCAGGGGCTAAAACAATAATAAACGGTAAAGAGTATCTTTATTTTGGTGGTACAAGTTATTACGAGATGCACAAGAATGAAGACGTTATTAACGCAGCAATTGATGCGTTAAAGAGATACGGGATCAATAGTTCGTCTTCAAGAAATAGTTTTGGAACAACAAACCTTCTTCTGGAAGTTGAGAAGGAATCGGCACAATTTTTTAATTGTGAGGATGCTGTTTATTTATCTTCAGGATTTTTAACTGGCTTGGCTGCCGTGCAGGCATTAATAAATAAAAATATGTTCGATGCTGTATTTATTGATGAAATTTCACATTACAGTAATGAATATGCTGCTAAATTAAGCGGTAAACCTATTTATAAGTTTTCACATCAAGATGACGCTGACCTCGAAGAAAAAATTTCAATAAATCTTCAGCCAGGTAAAAAGCCTTTAATAATTACGGACGGGATTTTCCCTATTTTCGGTACGATTGCTCCAATTGATAAATATTCGAGAATAATTGAAAAATATAATGGAATATTATGGGTTGATGATGCACATGCGCTTGGTATTCTTGGGCTAAACGGAAGGGGAACTTATGAACATTACGGTTTAATTTCGGAAAGATTTTATTTCGGAGGGACCTTTTCGAAAGCTTTTGGCGGATATGGTGGAATCATTCCCGGTACTAAAAAATTCATTGATGAGATAAAAAATAATCAAATCCAAAACGGATCTACACCGCCCCCTTCATCCGCCGCAGCCGCAAGTTTAACTGGATTACAATTGGTCAAATCAAATCCGGGGATGAAACTCAAATTGTGGGAGAATGCAAATAGGTTGAAAACCGGTTTAAAGAATATAGGTATTGAAGTAGAAGATACAAATGTACCTATTGCGGCATGGACGATGAATAGTAAAGCTGAAATGCAAAAACTTCAGAGTGATCTGATGAAGAAGAATATCGTAATACAGTACATACAATATGTTGGCGCCGGAACGAATGGTGCGTTAAGAATTGTTGTATTTTCTTCTCATACTTCCGAGCAAATTGATAATCTGATTTATGAGCTTAAAAAGATTGTTTAAAATCACTAGATATTAGAAAACAGCTAAAACAATATTAAAAAAAGAAAAAAATGGAAAACATTACGTCGATTCATAATAATTCATTTATTAATTATGCTGAAAAATATGGAACGCCTTTATATGTATATGATGCGAATCTAATTGTTGAGCGGTATAAAGAGCTTTATCAGTATATAAAATGGCCGAAGTTGAAAATTTTATATGCCATGAAAGCAAATTATAATGTCGGAATCCTAAATTTACTAAGAAACAATAATGCCTATTTAGATACTGTTAGTCCGGCAGAGGTTCATTTAGCCTTAAAACTGGGATTCAAAAAAGAGGATATTTTATACACGGCAAATAATATCACTGATGAAGAGATGCACGAAATTCAAAAAACAGGAGTGCTCTCTAATATTGGCTCGCTGAGTGAGCTACAAAAATATGCAGATGCATACCCAGGAAGTGAAGTGTGTCTTAGGTTCAATCCGGATGTTTATGCGGGCGCACATAAACATGTAAAAACCGGTGGTGATATTACCAAATTCGGAATATTATTATCCGATGTTAATTCTGTAAAAGAGATTACTGAGAGATCTAATATTAGTGTTGTTGGACTTCACGAACATACCGGCTCTGGAATCGGCGAAACAGATAAAGTTTATGAGAGTATGAACAATTTGCTCAATATTGCCACTCCAGAAAATTTTCCAAGTCTAAAGTTTATTGATTTCGGTGGAGGTTTGAAGATCCCGTATAAACCGACAAGTAAAAAAATTGATTTTGCAATATTCGGAGAAAAAATCACTTCCATTTTTTCCGATTTCTGTAAGAGATATGGGAGAGATTTAGAAATGTATTTTGAACCGGGAAAATATATCGTAGCTGAGTCAGGATATCTGATAATGGAGGTGAATACTATCAAAAATAACAGAGGACGTTTAATCGCAGGTACCAATTCCGGATTTAATCACCTTATACGACCCATGCTTTACGGTTCATATCATCAGATAGAAAACATGAGTAATCCAGATGGCGAATTGAAAAATTATGATGTATGCGGAAATATTTGTGAGACAGGTGATTGCTTTGCAGAACAAAGAGAATTGCCAGAAATACGTGAAGGTGATAAACTTGTTATTAAAAATGCAGGGGCTTACTGTTATTCAATGGGGAGTATCTATAATCTAAGATCGATGCCATCGGAATTATTGGTTGCTGGAGATAAAGAATATTTAATTACAAAAAGATTTTCAAACGAAGAATTGGCGGATTCTATAATTTCTTCGTCAAATACTATTTATGAAATGCCGGTCAAATAAATAAACGAATTATCTTCTCATCTAAAAATATTGAAGGCGTATAGCATTTTTACTTTCACCACTAATTCTGAAATATTTTCTTGGAGAACCGGATTCCGGAAGAGGGGAGAATGTTTTAACATTCTCTCCCGACCATTTAGTGAAAAGTTTTTCTATGAGATTTATTAATTGCATCTATTTTAACTTCCTAATTGCCTTAGTCCCTGAGTGCCTTAGTTTCTGAATGTACATCTTAGCTCCTCAGTTACCTAAACACTCAGTTGCTTTCGTTAAAACTGTGGTCTGCGTTGTTGCACTGCATTGGGATCAAAATATTTTCTTGGAAGTTTCTCATCGCGCATAGCGGCATTATAAACGAATGCGGCCATAATTGTAGCAGACTGAATTAGATCTGCTCTGCTTGTATGATCATAAACATCCATGTTTGAGTGATGCGTTCTTGCGTTATACTCAAGTTCATCTTGAATGAATTGGAAACCGGGAAGTCCCGCTGCATCAAAAGATGCATGATCTGTACTTCCTGTATTTCTCAAAGTAACAGTTGTTGCACCGAGATCGTTAAATGGTTTTAACCAATCTTCAAAAATCGGCATTACTACATCAAATCGTACATCTTAACCGGAGTTTCTTCGGGCGAGGCAAAGTAATGTACTTCTCCAGTTGCAGTTTTAACGTGATTAGGAACTGTTTTATATGCACCAAGAGTAACAGTTTTTTTTGTCAACTTGCCGTTTTGTGTCAGCGCATCCGTTTCGTAAGATTCTACTAAAATTACTTTGTGAAGTTCTCTAATAACAGCTTCGGTTAGTTCTTCTTTGTTTCGAACCAGATCGATTAAATTATTCATTGCTTCGTTGTGTCCGCGAATATTGAGATAATCTTTTAACGGTTTTCCGCTTGCAGTAATTCCATGCATTAAAAATGCATAAGTCTCACCGTAGTTCATTGAGTTGCCTTCAATTGCGTTCGAATTATAATTCCAATCCAACCGATACTTCTGGAAAATTCTGTCCTCAATTTCTTTTGGAAGTGGATGAAATTTGTCGATTTCAGATTTTAGTTCGTCAATCTTTTTGATGAGATCAACTAAGCTTAATTCCATATCCTTATTCATTTTTATTCCCCTTTAATTCCTTCCCAAAATTACTCTGCTTCATCATAAATTAAAATTGGTCTTAGCCATTTTTCTGCCTATTTCAAACTGATGCCTTTGCGTTTGCGGTAATCATCAACTTGATCTTTGCCGATCTTTCCGATAGTAGAATATTCAAATTGTACATTAACAAATTATGATCAATGTAATAAGTCGCGCAATATTTTATTAAACTTTATTCTGTGTTGGGATCAATACCCCGACGTTTGCGGCGAGGATGTTTATTTTCAAAAGAGATAAAAAATATTAGCAATTCAATTTAGTTTGCCATTTTTTGTGCCAATTTAATTTTCTAATGAACAATCTGGGTTTATTTAATCTCTTAAAAGGATAAAAAACACGGCTAATTAATTGCTTAAGTAGCCGTGTTCTTTGTAAAAAGTTAGAGATAAATAATGGTTTTACCATACAACCTTATCAAGCCATCCTGCATCTGAGCCACTGTTAACACTACTATCCTTTGTATAAGCCCATCTTAGTGTATGGCTGCCTGCTGTAATTGAGTATGTCTTTAGCTGCCAGTCAACTGTCCCGCTTATCCTCGTCTGCTCAACTCCATCTATGTAGAATCTAAGGAAGTCATAGTTAGCCTCGGATGAAACCTTCCAGTAAAATGTTAAAGTGCCAGGCCCTGTAACAGTTGCCTCAACCCATGTATTTTGACTATGGGTGATAGCACCACGCTGTGCTGCATCACCTCCATAATAGGAAACAGCAGTCTGCCCAAACCAGTTTGCATTTCCGCCAGTCGTCCATGTTAAGGATGTATTATCCACAGCCTCCCCTATTGTTGGTGCTACGGTAAATTCAACCTTATCAAGCCACCCTGCATCTGACCCGCTGCTAGCACTACCATCCTTTGTATAAGCCCATTTTATTGTATGGCTACCTGCTGTAATTGAGTATGTCTTTAGCTGCCAGTCAACTGTCCCGCTTATCCTCGTCTGCTCAACTCCATCTATGTAGAATCTAAGGAAGTCATAGTTAGCCTCGGATGAAACCTTCCAGTAAAATGTTAAAGTGCCAGGCCCTGTAACAGTTGCCTCAACCCATGTATTTTGACTATGGGTGATAGCACCACGCTGTGCTGCATCACCTCCATAATAGGAAACAGCAGTCTGCCCAAACCAGTTTGCATTTCCGCCAGTCGTCCATGTTAAGGATGTATTATCCACAGCCTCCCCTATTGTGATAATTGGTGTTGCTGTTGTAAAGCTCCATACCGACGACCAGTCGCTTGTTCCGGCAGAATTAGTGGCATTAACACGCCAGTAATATATTGTTCCGCTGGCAAGCCCTGAAATAGCTAGTGAAGTTGTTGTAATACCGCTCTGATCAATTGTAAGTGTTGAAAATGCGGAGCTTGTTGAAACTTGTAACCTGTACGATGTGGCGCCGCTTGATGCATTCCAAGATAATGTTGGACTTGTTGACACACCGGTTGCGCCGTTGGTTGGTGATAATAGTGTAGGCGCTGCCGGAATAGTAGCAGTTGTAAAAATTGTATAAAGCAGGCGGTTCGGTGTTTCCGTTGGGACGCTTGTAATTTTATTTAAAGTTGCATTTGAAATTAATGTATTTGCTACTGTCGCAGGTGAAGCGCTCGTGTTAGTTTGTAAGTACAACACTGCGGCACCGGCAACATGAGGCGAAGCCATTGAGGTACCGGATATTGTATTCGTTGCAGTGCTCGATGTGTGCCATGCGGAAGTTATACTCGAACCGGGCGCAATGATATCGACACAAGAACCAAAATTTGAAAACGAAGAGAAACCATCTGAACTCGTGGATGATGCGATGGTGACCGCTTCAGGGACGCGAGCAGGAGAATAATTACACGCATTTGCAGTTGAGTTACCCGCGGCGACTACGTACGTAATTCCATCGGCAATCGAACCTTTGACAGCATCGTCGATAGATGTAGAGGCACCACCACCGAGCGACATATTAGCCACAGCTGGATTTGTTGTATGATGCGAAGTAACCCAATCAATACCTGCAATAACACCGGCGGTTGTACCACTGCCGCTGTTATCAAGAACGCGCACTGCCCAGAGTTTAACTCCTTTTGCAATACCGTACGTTTTTCCACCGACAGTTCCTGCAACGTGAGTTCCGTGTCCGTTTCCATCGTCTGCCGTTCCGCCATCGATTGCATCGTAGCCAGTAACTGCACGACCTTCAAATTCAACGTGGTCGAAACGTATTCCGGTATCAATTACATAAACATCTATACCGGAACCTGTTTGATCATAATTGTAGGTTGTGCTTAATGGCAAATCGCGTTGATCAACTCGATCGATGCCCCACGTAGCATTTGTTTGAGTTACCGATATAGATACAATTTGATCTTCTTCGATGTAAGCAATGTTTGGATTGTTAATTAAACCTTTGATGGCTTGTTCCGGAACATTGATAGCAAAACCGCGGATAGCGGATGAATAAACAAACTTAACTTTACCTCCTATTTGATTAGCAAGTTGCTCTGCTTTTTCTTCAACTTTGGTTACATCATCTTTGAAAACAACGATGTAGCTATCTGGTATACGAGATTGGGATGAAGCTTTTAATAAAGTTTTAGACGAGACTTGTGTAGTGATCTCCAGAGGATTGTACCTCTCATGGTCTTGGCAACCGAGGAGAGAAAGAACAAGAATGATTACCACCGAGAAAAATAAAAACGAGATTCGCTTCATAAAAGAACTCCTTTGAATTAAAAAGCCCAGGTTTTCACCTGGGCTTTCTATGTTATTTAATATGATTTATCTATCAGCTTTATTTTTTATTATTAAAATCCGCTAACGTTTAATCGTCCGCCAGTTACACATTTACCAGATAAAGAACTAGTAGGAATTGTGCTGGAGAGAATTGCATTTTTAATAACAGAAGCAGAAGCGCCGGAATGGGAAGCAGCGTAGAGAGCTGCACCCCCGGTAACGTGAGGTGTTGCCATAGATGTTCCACTGTAAGATCCATAAGTTGAAGCGTTTTGTTTAGTCGGCAGTGTAGAATAAATACTTGAGCCGGGTGCGCCAAGATCAACTGTTGTTGCGCCGTAATTTGAAAAACTGGATAATCCGCCGGTAGATGTTATTGAAGCAACGGCAATTATATTAGCGTTTGGATAACTTGAAGGGTAACTTAGTGTAACATCGTTATTATTGGTTGCATTTCCTGCTGCGGCAATGAAAAGAATTCCTGCAGCATTTGCTCTCTCAATTGCATCTTGCAGAGCTTGAGAAAATCCACCGCCACCCCACGAATTATTTGTTGCGATAATATTCATTGCATGACGGGTTTTAAGATCTGTAATATAGTCAACTGCTTTAACTGCATTAGCAAGAGTCCCTCCAGTACGACCAAGGAATTTTGCCGATATCATTTTAACATTCCAATTAACACCGGCAACACCTTTACCGTTACCGCCAACAGCGCCAATTGTTCCGGCTACGTGCGTACCGTGGTCGTCCTGTGATCCATCATAAATAGTATTATTGTTGCCGTCAAAATCCCATCCATTTGTATCATCAATGTAACCATTCCCATCATTGTCAACACCATCAACAGGATCGAACTGGTTAACCCAAATGTTTGCAGAAAGATCTTCGTGTGTTTTCATTATTCCTTCATCAATAACTCCAACGATAACCGTATTGGAACCGGTATTACCGGCAGCCCATGCTTCACCGGCTTGACTTCCGTATTGATTAGCAGGTGTCGTAGCATCGCCATACATTCCCCACAGAGATCCGTTAGTGTAATAAGAATCATTTGATGTTGCAAAATGATTATAAATATAATTTGGTTCTGCGTATTCAACGTTCGGCATTCCCCGCAACATTTGAACAGCTTCCCGTACAGGGAAAGTGGTGGATACTAAATTGATTCCTTCATTATCCCCAAAAGCAAGCATAACGCGCGTAAGAATTTTCTCTGTTACTTTTGCGCTGATTCTATTAAGTACTGCTTCACGCTGAGTGTTTGAAGTTCCCGAACTGAATTTTATTATAACTTCTCCAGGGACAAATTCGTTACCAAGACCCTGAGCAGCGGATTTCCACAATGTTAGCCCTTCTCTTTGTGATGTGTTTGTAGACTGCAATGGGTCATCGGAAGATTGACACCCATTGACAAGAATAATAGTAAAGAGGAATAGTAGCAGCCAAGACAAGAATTTTTGCTTTGTAGCCAAAACCTTATTCATAGATTCTCCTTTTTAATTGGTTGTTTATTTTTGTTTTCTAGAAAGAAAACAAACACAAAAAAAGATAACTACGGATATCTTAAATGTCAAGAAAAATTTAGCCGAAAATTCACTGCCTTTATCTTTCACATAATGAAATTGAAAATAATTTTTGTGAAAGCTGTGCTATGCATTGATCTGTAATAAACAAATAGAGACCTCTGAAAAATTCCGTTATTTGTCTTTGCGAGCGAAGCGAAGCAAACTAAATCTTTGTTTTTAAATCAAAATCAAGATTGCTTCGTCATTCCATTCCTCGCAATGACAATTCAGAAATAATTATTCAGAGGTCTCAAATAATTATTCACTTTCATCATAATTCAAAACTGGTCGCAGCCATTTTTCCGCTTCCTTCAAGCTGATGCCTTTACGTTTGCGGTAATCATCAACTTGATCTTTGCTGATCTTACCCACAGTGAAATACTTTGATTCCGAATGTGCGAAGTACAATCCGCATACAGACGCCGCAGGGTACATAGCCAAACTTTCTGTAAGAGAAATTGATGTATTCTTTTCCGCATCGAGTAATTTCCAGATAGTTAATTTTTCTGTGTGATCCGGTTGTGCGGGATAACCCGGCGCGGGACGAATACCATCATAATTCTCGGCAATTAAATCAGTATTGGTTAATTTTTCATCGTGTGCATAACCCCAATATTCTGTTCTAACTTTTTGATGAAGCAGTTCGGCAAATGCCTCGGCAAGACGGTCGGCAATAGCTTTTGTCATAATCGAATTGTAATCGTCATGTTCTTTCTCGAATTGTGCAATCAATTTTTCAATTCCTATTCCGGTTGTAACGGCAAACATTCCGATGTAATCTTTTACGCCGCTTTCTTTCGGGGCAATAAAATCCGCAAGTGCAAGATTTGGAATTCCCGCAGACTTGATGGATTGCTGACGAATCGTATGAAATGATTCAAGAATTCCTTTACGCGATTCATCAGAATAGATTTCAATATCATCTTCCAACGAGTTGGCGGGGAAGAGACCAAACACTCCATTTGCGGATAGAAGATTTTCGGAAATTATTCTATCGAGTAATTTATTTGCGTCATCGAAAATTTTTCTTGCTTCGCTCCCGTATTCTTTATTCTCCAAAATTTCAGGATAGCGTCCTTTTAATTCCCAAGTAATGAAGAAAGGAGTCCAATCAATATACTTCCGTATTTCTTCAAGAGAATAATTTTGAAGAACAGTAATTCCAAATTTTTTGGGGGCTTCGATAGAGTAGTTTGAGAAATCAATCTCCAGTTTATTTGAGCGCGCTTGTTCAATAGTTAAGAATTCTTTTACTGTTTGTCTCTTTGCGTGATCTATTTTCAGTTTAGAGTATTCTTTTTTTATTCCGTTGGCAAAATTTTCTTTAGCATCTTTATTCAAAAGATTACTTACAACACCAACGCTTTTGGATGCATCCAATACATGAATCGTAATGCCGTTAAATCCGGGTGCGATTTTCACAGCAGTGTGAAGTCGCGAAGTGGTGGCGCCGCCGATGAGAAGAGGCAAATCTATATTTAAGCGCTTCATCTCTTTGGCAATATGCACCATTTCATCAAGAGAGGGAGTTATGAGTCCGCTCAAACCGATGACATCAACATTTTTTTCGACGGCAGTTGATAAAATTTTGTCGGACGGGACCATCACGCCAAGATCAATCACATCATAATTATTACAACCAAGCACAACGCCGACAATATTTTTTCCTATATCGTGAACATCTCCCTTCACAGTTGCTAATAAAATTTTCCCTTTGGCGGTTGTATCGCCGCTCTTTTCTTTTTCTGCCTCGATGAACGGAATGAGATAGGCAACGGCTTTCTTCATAACGCGTGCGCTCTTTACCACCTGAGGTAAAAACATTTTTCCGGAGCCGAATAGATCTCCAACGATATTCATTGCCGACATTAATGGACCTTCGATAACTTCCAAGGGTTGCGAATATTTCCGACGGGCTTCTTCGATATCCTGATCAATGAAATCAACAATACCTTTTATCAGTGCATGTTTCAATCTTTCTTCAACAGTTCCATGCCGCCACTCTTCTTCCAGCTTCTCGCTTCTGACTTCTTTGGATAAAGTATTTGCAAACTCAACTAACCTCTCTGTTGCATCTTCTCTCCGGTTGAATAAAACATCTTCAACACGTTCCAGCAAGTCTTTCGGAATATCTGCATATACTGCAAGCTGACCGGCATTCACAATTCCCATATCCATTCCGGCTTCGATTGCATGATAGAGAAATGCGGAGTGCATTGCCTCACGCACAGTGTCATTTCCACGGAATGAGAATGAAAAATTACTAACACCACCGCTTACTTTTGCAAATGGGAGATTGTTCTTGATCCACCTTGTTGCTTCTATATAATTGATACCGTATTGATTATGTTCTTCAATTCCAGTTGCAACCGCAAAAATATTCGGATCGAAGATGATGTCTTGCGGCGGAAAGCTAACTTCTTGTGTTAAGATTTTATAAGCGCGTTCGCAGATATGAATCTTCCTTTCAAAAGTATCGGCTTGACCTTGTTCATCAAAAGCCATTACTATAACAGCAGCGCCGTAACGTAAAACTTTCCGTGCGTGCTCTTTGAAAATTTCTTCTCCCTCTTTCATCGAGATGGAATTGACAATTCCTTTTCCTTGCAAGCATTTGAGTCCCGCTTCAATAACACTCCACTTTGATGAATCCAGCATAATAGGAACACGCGCTATATCAGGTTCAACAGCTAACAAGTTCAGAAATTTCGCCATAACTTCTTCGCTGTTGATCAGGCCTTCATCCATATTGATGTCGAGAATTTGAGCGCCGTTCTCAACTTGTTCTTTTGCAACCGACAAAGCTTCTTCAAACTTATTTTCTTTGATGAGCCGTGCAAATTTTCGGGAGCCGGTTACATTTGTACGTTCACCAATGTTTACAAAGTTTGTGTCGGGTCGAAACGTGAGCGGTTCGAGTCCGCTTAATCTCAAATATTTTTTGACTTCTGGGATTTTTCTTGGAGGATACTTCTTTGTGATTTCCGCAAACCGCTTGATATGATCCGGTGTTGTTCCGCAGCAACCGCCTACAATATTTAAAAATCCATCACGGGCATACTCTTCAAGAACCTTACCCATGATTTCGGGAGATTCATCATAACCGCCAAACTCATTTGGAAGACCGGCGTTTGGATATAAACTCACGAATACATTAGCGATTTGAGAAAGCTCCTCTATGAATGGTCGCATCTGAGTTGGACCGAGTGAACAATTCAATCCAACACTTAACAAATTTTTTGTATGGGAAATCGAATTCCAGAATGCTTCTGTGTTTTGTCCGGATAATGTTCGTCCGCTTAAATCAATGATTGAGCCCGAAATCATAATAGGAATTTGATTATCTGTTTCATCACACAGTCCCATAATTCCATATAATGCAGCTTTCGCATTTAGAGTATCAATCATTGTTTCGACTAAAAGAATATCCGCGCCGCCGTCTATTAATCCGCGTGCTTGTTCTTTGAATGCTGCCGCCATTGCTTCAAATGTAATTGAACGGAATCCGGGATCATTAACATCCGGAGATAATGACAAAGTCTTGTTTGTTGGTCCAAGTGAGCCTGCAACAAAACGGGGAGTCTTATCCGCATCCGGGATTGATTTTTGAAATTCATCAATTGCTTCACGTGCAATTCTTGCGGCTTCAAAATTTATTTCATAAACCAAGTGCTCGGTTTTATAATCCGATTGCGAGATTGCAGTACCGTTAAATGTGTTCGTCTCAATAATGTCCGAGCCGGCTTCTAAGTAAGCTAAATAAATTCCTTTGATGATATCCGGTTTGGTGAGAACCAGAAGATCGTTGTTTCCTTTTAGATCGGCTGGATGATCTTTAAATCTCTCACCTCTAAACTGTTCTTCTGTAAATTTATAGCGTTGTATAAAAACGCCCATCGAACCGTCGAGTAGTAAAATTTTTTCTGATAAGAGCTTAGTAAGTATTTCAAAATTGCTTTTCATAATCTCTATTTCTAATGGCACGCAGATTATTATGATGATTATGATTTGTTATGATTAATCATAATGAATCATATTAGATCATAATGATCTGCGTTCTATTTTATTTGATTTTTAATAGTGATATATTTTCATTCAAATATAATAAATAAATGAGAAGATAATGATAGTTGTTACCGGCGGCGCGGGATTTATAGGTAGCGCGGTTGTTTGGAAATTGAACCAAATGGGTATAGATAAAATTACCATTGTTGATGAACTTGGCAAAGAAGAGAAATGGAAAAATTTAAACGGACTCAAGTTCGCTGACTTTTTTCATAAAGATGATTTTATGGGATTGGTTTTACAGCGCAAATTTCCTTTCAAAGTATCTTCTGTAATTCATCTGGGGGCATGTTCTTCAACTACGGAGAAAGATGCCGACTTCTTAATGGATAACAACGTTCACTATTCTCAAGAACTTGCAAAGTTTTGTTTGGAGAATGGAGTACGATTCATTTACGCATCATCGGCGGCAACTTATGGTGACGGTTCAAATGGTTACAATGATGATGAATCAAAATTAGATCAGCTTCGACCTCTCAACATGTACGGCTACTCCAAACAATTATTCGATATTTGGATCAAGCGGAACGGTTTGATGGATAAAGTTGTTGGACTGAAATATTTCAATGTGTACGGACCTAATGAATATCATAAAGACGAAATGAGAAGTGTAGTTCACAAAGCTTTTGAGCAAGTGCGGGATACCGGTAAAGTCCGGCTGTTCAAATCGTACAAAGAAGATTATAAGGATGGCGAGCAACAGCGTGATTTTATCTATGTAAAAGACGCTGTTGATATGACCTTATTTTTTCTTGAGCACCCTGATAAGAACGGAATATTTAATGTAGGCACAGGACATGCGGCAACGTGGATTGAACTTGTAACTGCTTTGTTTGATTCAGTAGGAAAACCTGTTAACATTGAATTCATTGATATGCCGGAAGATATTCGAGGGAAGTATCAATATTTTACAGAAGCGAATTTGCAAAAGATGAAAGATGCCGGCTACAATAAACCGATTATGAATGTCCGTGATGGCGTAATGGATTACGTTAAAAATTATCTCTTAAAAGATATTTATTTCGGAATGAGCAAAGGTTAGCATGATGCAATTAGAAAGTACAAAATCTCGAAGTGAATTTAGGAAAAGGATCTATTTTTTCACTCTTAAGCTTATTGAGTTTATTGATCAACTTCCGAAGGATAATGTTTCGCAGAGGATCGGTGATGAATTGTTCGGCAGCGGAACAAGCGTAATTAGTAATTATATCGAAGCATCGGCAGTATCTACAAAAAAAGAATTAGTCAGTTATACTATTGCATCGCTTAAATATGCAAACGAAAGCAAACTCTGGCTTGCGCTCGTACGTGACAGCAAACGCGCAAAAGTAGAAAAAGTAAAATGGTTTTTAGACGAACTCGACGATATCTCTTCGATGCTTGCCGCATCAATTAATCATTAAAAAACTACCTCTCCTTTGAAGAGGGCAGGGGAGAGGCAGTGCAATTAGCAACTCTTTGTTATCTGATGGATGGTGAAAGAACTTTAATGCTTCACCGTACCAAGAAAAAAAACGATGTTCATGAAGGAAAGTGGAACGGTCTCGGCGGAAAGTTTGAAACAGGAGAAACACCTGAAGAATGTGCAATTCGTGAAGTGAAGGAAGAGAGCGGTTTGTTGATGAAGAATCCGCGTATGCATGGCTTTATCACATTCCCGATGTTCGATGGAAAGAAAGATTGGTACGTGTTTCTTTTCACTGCAAGTAAGTTTGAAGGAGAACTAATTGATTCTCACGAAGGCAAACTCGAATGGATTCCAAACGAGGAACTTCTCAAACTAAATTTATGGGAAGGGGACAGGATCTTTATTCCCTGGTTATTCCAAGAAAAATTTTTTAGTGCTAAGTTTGTTTATGAAGATGGAAATTTAGTTAGCCATTCAGTCGAGTTTTATTGATAACATGTAAGGATGCTAATAGATAAGTCTGGACATAATTCGGGAGAAAAAATGTCTACCAATTGGAATTTGAACCAAGAACAAACAGCAGTTGAAAATTTATTATATCAGCGTTTAATTATGTTCTTGATAGTTTTTTCGGTATTTGTTCTTGGTGCGGTAAATACACAAAGAAAAATTTTATTCTTATCAATTCTTTCATTAGGTGTCATAATATGCTGGGTACTTACGTTTATCATAATAAGAACTGCTAAAAGAATAGATAATAAATCCGGCGGAAAACTTATTCGTTTACTGCTTGGATATCTCGTACCGATCTTTTGTTCATTTTTATTAACAATAGCTTTGATTGTTGGTTCTTTTGGATTCGTTGATCCATATTTATTTAATGTTGATTTGAAACCGGTTCAGTTGGAAAATAAAGTTGATGAAATTAAAAATGAAATCAAGAATCAACTTAAACCGAAAGAAGATACTGCTTCAAAGAATTTCAAAAATATTGATAGTGTAATAGCGGGGAGTAATGCCGGAACTAAAACCGCTGGAACAAAAAAGAAGTCAACTTCCAATGAAGATAAAGATTCAAAATATTTCAAGAGTATTGAAAGTATTATAAAAGAAAAAAAGAAATAATATCATTTCTTAATAACTCACCTTACGCAGTCCACATGAAAAAACTTAGCCACTAAGGCACAAAGACACAAAATCTTCACAAAGTTTATGTTTTTCTTGGTGAAACCTTTGTGCCTTAGAGTCTTTGTGGCGAATCTTTCCTTTCTGCGTAACATGAGTTAATAACTAAACTTTTCTTTTCAGAAATCCCAATATTAAATCATTAACGCATTCGGGATTTTCCAGCGGGGTCATATGTCCTGCCCGCGGAATAATCGCAAACTCTGAATGCGGAATTTTTTCAGACATCGGACGCATAACAGTTGGTGGAGTCAACTTATCAAAGGAGCCGCACAGAACTAAAGTTGGTATTTTTATTTTGGGTAGGAATGATGTTGTATCTGTTCTACTCATTATTGCTATGATTGCACCTTTAACTCCTACCGGATTATTTTTATGTGATTTAGACAAAGTACTCAAAAACATTTCCTCATCTTCTACCGGAGTTTCTTCAGCAAAGCAATTTGTAACAAATGAGTCGATAAACTTTACAAAATCTCCTATGTCGATCTGACTTATTCCGGCTGCACGTTTTAGTCTGGCAGCGTCATCGTCGGCTTCGGATTTAGTATCGCACAAGATCAATCCGGAGAATAAATCTTGGGCTTTTTCAACAGCACGGAGAGTTATATAACCGCCCATTGAGAGAGCGCATAAAATCGGTTTGTTCAACTGCAAATCTTTGATGATCGAGAACAGATCGTCAACGTAAGCTTCCATTGTGTATTGACCATCTCCGAGGGAACTTTCCCCAAGTCCGCGAATATCATAAGCAACACAGAAATATTTTTCTTTTAGAATGTTGATTTGATTTTCCCACATTGAGTGATCATACGGAAATCCGTGAATGAAAATAATTGATCGATTCTTGTTATCACCAAATGTATGTACCGATAGACCATTAATCGTATGCTTCATAACTTTCCTTTTTGTTGTTTTAATCGAAAGAATTCCTCGATCTGCTTATATTGCTTCAAGGGTACAATTTTATAACGAAGGTCGAGGATTAAGTACCTCGATCGAGTATTAAAAAAGCCCTTCCCTTTGGGAAGGGCTGGGATGGGCTTTTATTTTCCTTCAGTTGCTGATGACAAATTAGTTTACTTTCGGGTAAGTATCAAAAAATTCTTTCACGGCTTTAAACCTTGGCTTAAAATGAATTGTCAATAATGTGCAAACAAACAATAGAAGGAAACAATTATGAAACAAATTAAAATTTTGCTCGGCATGGTCGTTTTGTTATCATTGCCGGTTTTTTACTTCACTGGTTGTAGCGAGAAAAGCGAAGTGAATTCTCCTAATCAGTTGAATTTCGAATCTCCTATAATGGCAATCATTGATTTCAATGACACACAAAACGGCATTGAAGATGCAACACTGGAAACGGGTATGACTTTAAGTCCATCATTATTCTCATACAGTTTTATCAATGATAAAAACTTTACACCTGGTAACAGTCCAATGATGGGAATGGTTGCAGGCAATATGTGGATGGGGCGTTTCGATTGGGGTAAACATCTGGGATTTTTATTTCGCAAATTAAATCTTACCGAGGCTCAAAAAACTGAGATTGGTGATCTCTTAAAAGCTTATCATGATAACTTGAAACCACTTATTGAGAAAATGCGTGAGATTATTAAACCAATTATTGATGCGGCAAATGTTGAACGTAAAAAAATTGTTGAGGATCTAAAAGCTGGAATTATAAATCGAGCGGAAGCAATGAAACAACTTGCAGATTTAAATAAGAAAACACGAACTCTAATTGATGCTAATCCGGATGTTAAAATAATTAAAGACAGCATATGCAAGCTGAGAACAGATTTATTTACAAATATTGCAGCCAAACTTACTGCGGAACAATTAAAAATTTGGACAGATGCGGTTTCTAAAATTAAAAGTCCTTGTTGATAATTATTCTTTCAAAGAAAAAGCCCTCATAAAAGTGAGGGCTTTTTTGTCGCCCCAATTCCAAGTTTGAAATAGTAGAGATTTTTATATTACATACCAAAACACGATAGGTCCAACACAATGTCCGGTTGGATTATTTCTATCATGAATTTCAATCGTTGATTGAAAAATATAAATAAGTAAAGATCAACCTTTTATCACTCCGACCGGTCTAAGCTTTGCAACCTTTGTGCTTATACCGGCATCATGCATTATCTCCACAACTTCAGACACATCTTTATAAGCACTTGGCATTTCTTCGGCAATTGTTTTATATCCTTTAGCTTGAATAACGATTCCACTTTTTGAGAGTTCTTCAATTAAATTTCTTCCTTTGGCATTTTTCAATGCTTGGTGACGGCTTTGTAATCTACCTGCACCGTGACAAGAACTTCCGAAAGTATCTTCCATCGCTTTTTCTGTTCCAAGGGTAACGAAAGAATATCTTCCCATATCGCCGGGAATCAAAACCGGTTGACCAACCGGACGATACTTAACCGGAATTTGATTGCTATTTGCCGGAAAAGCCCGGGTTGCCCCCTTGCGGTGAACACAAACTTCTTTTTTCTTTCCATCAATCATATGTTCTTCAATTTTTGCAATATTATGACAAACATCGTAAATCAGATGAAATCCAAGATCAGATTCTGAGAGGTTGAACGTTTCCTTAAGACACTTTTTTGCAAGATGCATAATAATTTGGCGATTATTCCATGCATAGTTAGCGGCACAACGCATAGCGGACAGATATTCTTGCCCTTCTTTAGATTTAACCGGCGTACATGCAAGTTGTTTATCCGGAAGATTGAATCCGTATTTCTTCTCGGCTTTAACTAAAATTTTTAAATAGTCATCGCATATTTGATAACCTAATCCGCGTGAACCGGTGTGAATCTGAAGAACAATCTGTCCTTCAAAAAGACCGAAGATGTTCGCTGCAAATTCATCATAAATTTTTTCCACTACATCAACTTCCAGAAAATGATTTCCGGAACCAAGAGTTCCTGTTTGATCCAAACCTCTCTCAATTGCCCGGTCACTCACAAATTCAGGGTCGGCATTTTTTAACTTTCCGTTCTCTTCTGTGAATTGAAGATCTTCTTGAAAACCGAAACCATTTTCGATTGCCCACTCAGAACCGTTAATTAAAATTCTTTTTGTTTCGGTTGCCGAAAGTTTTTTGATTGCGCCGCTGGAGCCTACTCCCGTGGGAATATTTCTGAAAAGATTTTCAACAAGTTTTTGGATTCTATCTTTAATCGGTTCATATTCAAGTGATGTTCTTGCAAGGCGGACACCGCAATTTATATCGTACCCAACACCGCCGGGTGAAATTACTCCTTCTTCTAAGTCTGTTGCGGCAACGCCTCCAATCGGAAATCCATAACCCCAATGAATATCGGGCATCGCAAGACTGTATTTTTGAATACCGGGTAAGTGTGCAACATTTATAACTTGTTTCAACGCTTCATCATTTTGTAACGATGTTTTCAACATCTGCTCGGATGTGTAAATCCTTCCGGGCACAAGCATTCCGTTTCTCTTCGGAATTTCCCAGAGGCAGTCTGTAATCTTTTCGAGTTCGATTCCACTTACATTCATATTTTCTCCCAACTTTTCTAATTTGAATCAGCTAAATGCTGAGAGCTGACAGCCGACAGCTATTCATATATCAAAAACAATTCTGGTAGAATATTCATCACCATTTTTTTCAATCTTCATCTGATGAAAGGTAACTGCCTTTATCTCTTCTTTGAGATGATGAAAGTTTTTATCAAAAGGTTCTCCAAGAATTGTGATGAATAATTTATTCGATTTTTCTTCGGATAAAAATTCTATCTTTTTTACCGAATTAAATACCCAGTGTTTTGTGCTCAATAGAAAATTTAATTCAGACAATAATTGAACAAGTAATTCTTCAAAACTATCTGCGCTAAGGGAAATTGTATGCTCATCGGTCGGAAATGAATCTTCAATTTCTAAAGCAGCATCTCGCCAAGCGTAACAAGAAATTGAGAATAAATCTTCAATAGAATTTGCCGAGATTTCAACGGCAATGTCTGCAGTGTGTTCAATGAATTGGTACGGCATAAAAAATCCCGCCTAGTGGCGGGATTAATTTACAAATGTTTATTGACTTTGAAAAGAGATTAGAAGTAGTAGAGATATTTTATTTTGAATACTGAAACCCGGTCTGTCATATCCATCGTTCTGTTGGGATTGTTACGATCATGAATTTCATTGAGAGCAAGATAGATCCAACTCTTTGGTGAAAACTGATATGAGAACAGTGCACCGAGGAAAATCCTTTCCATCTTATTAGTTGATCTTAAAAACACATTATCAACATACATGTAAAAGTTGAGATCATTGATCGGGGTGAAAGAAAACCATGGACGTGCATTGTATGTAATTTCTTCAATGTTATTGTTGGGGTTTCCTTCAAGCCACATATCATAAGAAGTTCCAATCTGCAATATGTCAGCCACTTTCCATGATGCTTCAGCCCCCAACCAACTATAGAAGGCGAGATAATCTCTTGAAAAATTATAAGATCTATTGTAACCGCCGTAAACATTCGCGTTCCACTTTGGATTTATATTAAACCAGGTGCTAAAGTTGATCTGAGCTAAGGTGTATTTTCTATCCAGGTCCTTCGAGTTTGTTGCTTGAAAATTTACCTCATAACCCCAGTTAGATCTGAATTGCATATTAATTCCAACCACTCCGCCATAATCTGTAAAATTATCTACCTTTTCGTAATTGAGAATAGGTCCGATATACATCATGATTTGAGATATTGCACTTTCTTTGAAATACCAAGTCGGTCCGGTTAATCCTACAAATTCAGCAGTTCCTTTCCACGGGACATATCCTATCTGGTCTATATTAAATTTTTCTCCAATGTATCTACTTCTGATTCCAGTAACCCAGGTTTCTCCGAAGTTCATAAATCCAATCGAACCGGCAAAATCACCCTCTGAATTTTTTACCGAACGGGCAATTTGATAAGCTAACTGCCAATCAGAATTTCTAAATGCACCGTCAATATCAATAACTCCGTAAGTATCATTTGATGTTTTTTTGCCGACAAATAAAACTCCAACGCTTGAATTATCAAAAACTTGTTTTTTTATTCTGCCTGAAAGAAATAATGCTGAAGGTTCTACACCTTTACTTCCAGTGTAATCAGTGTATTCTGTTTCTTGAGTTCGTGCAGCAAAGCCACCATATTCCCAATCATCTATTCTTCCAAATGCTTTTGCACCAAAAGTAAGTGGAACTTCTTGCCCGTCGGGTAGTTTCTTCCCAATTCTCCTTGAATACAGTAATTCCAGTGGTCTATAAAAACCGGAATTTCTTTGCGCCCCTGAAGGAGTAAAAATTTCATTTCCTTGAATGAAAAACGGTCGTCGTTCCGAAAAAAAAGTTTCATAACGAGAGATATTAAAATTAAATGGATCAGCTTCAATTTGTGCAAAATCGGGATTTGCTGTTGCTTGAACAGTTAATTGCGGTGAGGGATTATAAAAAATATCTAAGCCGGCTTTCGGGTCAACTTTGTATTTATTATTCCCGAGATAATTTATCTTACCGAAAGCAACCGGATACAATTCTAAGTTCAATCCTTTTATTGAAGGGCGAAAATCTTCGAATACTAATTTCCCGAATTTTGAAATTCTTTGTCCTTCATTCTGTTCATATTCACACCAATAAAGATCTTCTGTTAGAGCTGGGATCCAGCGGTCAAAATCCAATCCCCATTCAGTTAATTTTTCGTTGTATTGAATTGATTTATATGGAATTTCAATTTCTACTACATAGCCCCAATCATAAATTTTTGAATCTGAGAACCAGATTCCGTCCCAACTATAATCACGGTTTCGTGCATCATCAAGAAGACGGCAATCCGCACGGGTCCCGGCGGCGTTCACGGCAAATTTATAAGCTGTTTGCTTATCACCGAACGTATCCAGCATTATTGAAACTACATCGCCGCCCATATCATCAAGTTTTCCGGTATTCTGTTGTATGTTCTGCTTTTCATCGTAACATACAATTAAGCAATAGAGAGCTGTCTCAGTGGTTAATACTTTAGCATAACTTCTATTAGTCGGCGGCTTTCCATAAAATGGCTTGAGCTGAAAAAACTCGGTCGCCGAGTCTGCCTTACTCCATGCTTCGTCAATAATACCGTCAATTTTGATTGGTGAGTCAATCTTTTTGATTACCAAAACTTTTTCTTTGTTTGAAGCGAAGAGAATTATCGGTATCAGAAATAAAACAGTAAGGAATTTTTTCATTATATCTCTCTTTTATTGTTCTGAACTTTAGACGATTAGTTTAAAAGAAAAGTTACGGAAAGTGAGTTATTTTTTTTTATTGAGAGAGGACTACAACTTTTCAGCTATTCTCTAAAAAAGCAACAAATTAGAACCACAAGAGAACTGCTTTAGAGATTTTAGTTAGAATTGATTCTGAATCGGTTTGTTAGTATGTTTTTCTTGGTTAGAGGTGACATGGTTCGAAATAATTTATATAGATTATCAGTAATCTTTCTTTTCTTATTCTTTTTCCTTATTAAAGATGCTGCAGGTTTTAACGGTGTTGATCATTCGGATGAGTTGTATAAGAAGGGGATAGAAGCTCTCAATGCGAAAGACACACTTCGCGCTGAACTATTATTTAAAGAATCTATCCGCGATAATTCTGACGCGCCTTCATATTTCGAACTCGCTAAAATCTATCTGAACAGAAACACTTTCGTCTCGCGTAATCGGGCATTCGAGAATTTTCAGATGGCAGTTTGGAAAGATCCCAATAACATTGAGTATAAATATGAGTATGCAAAAATCTGCAAGGACTTTGCACGTTTTACCGCAATCGATGAGTACAAAAAAATTCTGATGCTTGATAGCACTCAAATTGATGCTTGGGTAAATCTCGGCGCAATCAAAGAACAAGACTACACCGAATATGATCAGTCTTATCGTGACATGGGGGGAATTCTTGCACCACTTCAGGAATATGCAGATGAAGATTTACATGAAGCCGAAAGATATTATAAGAATGCACTCGCAATTGATTCTTCTAATTATGACGCAACACTCAGGTTGAGTATGCTGTATGAGAAAGCTGCCCAACCGGAGAAAGGAGTTCCTCTTTTAAAAAAACTTATAAATAAAAACAAAGGTGATCAGAAAATTCATCTTTGCCTTGGCTTGCTTTACTATAAGACATCTAAAATAAAAGAGAGCTTTGGTGAATATAAGAAAGCTCTTACGATGATGAGCCCTGACGAGCGGAAAGATTTTACACTTAACTCAGTAAAGTTTTTACTTGAACCGCTGTTCGATGATGTGATGGAAAAAATGAACGATGAAGAATTGGAAAATTTTATAGAGTTATACTGGAAAGTATCTGAGCCGCTTTATCTCACGGAGTATAACGAACGTCTTCTTGAACATTACTCACGGGTTGCTTATTCCAATCTACACTTTAGTGTACCTAAGATGAGAATTGTTGGTTGGAGATCAAACCGCGGTGAAGTTGTTCTTCGGTATGGTGAACCGCTGAATAGAATTAGAATGCGTCCACAGATGGGAGATAAAACCGTCGCCATGAAAACAGATGTGTGGAATTTTAAAGACTTTACACTTGGATTTACAGACATGGCACAGAGCGGAAATTTTGTTTTCTCAGCACCGGCAGCCGAAAAAGATAAAATAGCTTCGCAATTTAGAGGGGACACACAAACCCACATGGAAAATTTGCGGAGAGGGTTTTTCACATTTTATGATCCCAAATTTGAAGGACCAAAGTTTGATGTACCATATAATATCGTTCAGTTAAAAAATGTTGATCTAAGAAATCATGCCGATATTCTTGTGAGTTATGCTTTAGAAGCCGAGGACAGTATGCTCGCTGCCAATAGTTACAATATTGATCATGATGTTGGAATATTCTTCTTCAATAAAAATTATGAAGAACTGGAAAAGAAGAAAAAACGGATTGAAAAGTTTGATGCTGTGAATGATTTATTATTCACTCCGAATAAAAAATTATTGGTAAATTCAATTGCTATTCCGATGCGAACCGATTCCGGCTTTGTTGCATTTGAAATTAAACGAAGAACTGACAATGGAACATCGGCGAACCGGTCAAAAATTAAGATCAAAAAGTTTAGTAACAGTCGTCTAGATATCAGCGATCTTGTCTTAGCCTCGCGTGTTGAATTTGAAAAATTTTCAGATCACATTATTAATCGGAGAAATGTTTTTATCAAGCCAAATCCTACGAACCAATTTGATAAAAATCATCAGCCTTACCTTTACTATGAAATTTATAATCTTGCTGCCGACTCCCAAGGGATGACAAATTTTGAACAGAAAATTATTGTGAGTGAATATAAAGATGAAGAAGGATTTAGTATTGAAAGTGCTTTTAAATCGGTTCTTAATGTTATAGGAATGGGAAAGGAAGAAGGAAAGATTTCGCTGACATCAAATTATAAGACACCCGAGAAAGATCCGCAGATTTATTTTCAGCTTGATCTGAGCAAATATCCAACCGGTAAATATTTGGTTGTAGTTTCAGTTAAAGACAACCTCACCGGTAATGTAATCGAAATAAAGGCGGTTGTTGACTGGACGAACTGAATGATAGTATTTCTTTTGGAGTTGAGATTTGATTTCGGACTCAGTCATTGTTTTTTCTATTCGTGTTTATTAGTGTAATTAGTGGCAAAGCTCTTCCGCCACGAATAACACGAATGTTCACGAATTATAATACAACCCTTTTATAAGTTAGTTTATCTCGTCCGAAATTTACTATTAATCCTAATTTGCATTTTGATACTGCCAAATAATTAATTGTTTGTTTTAGAAATTCATCGGCTATTCCTTCAACAGCTTTAACCTCAAGAATAATTTTATCGAATACAATAAAATCCGCATAGAATTTATGGGGAAGAGTGATCTCTTTATATGGAATATCATATTGTTTTTCGCGCTCATAAGGAATTAATCGTTTATGGAGTTCAAATTCAATGGCATCTTTATAGACGATTTCAAGAAATCCACCACCAAGAATGTTATGGACATCCATACAGACGCCAATTATTTGATATGCTTCATCTTTATAAACTAAATCATTCATATTTTTTTTCTTTATTAGTGTAATTAGTGGCAAAGCACTTCCGCCATGAATGGCACGAACTTAACTAATCTTATATTTTTGTTTTAGTTCCTTTACTTGAAAACCAATTTGCCTTTTAGGTTTTTCTACAGGTAAAAGCAGTTGATCAATTGCTTCTATTATTTCTCTAATTTGTTCATCGTGTCCTTCAGATTTAGATTCAAGTTCCTTCAACTTTTGTGCAAGTTCTTTATGAGTTGAAAGTATTTCACGTAATCGCACAAAAGCACGAACAACATAAACACTTGCTTCAACAGCTCTTTGAGAGTTTAATACAGATGCCAACATTAAAGCGCCGTGTTCGGTAAAAGCGAATGGTAAATTAGAGGAATACTTAAGGCTTTTGAGGTGGTCGCAATTTGCGACCACCTCAATTTTTTCTTCGAAAGAAAGCTGAAACATAAAATCAATAGGAAACCGTTCTTTATTTCTCTTGACTTGTTCATTCAATCGTTTTGTAGTAACTCCATACAATTTAGCAAGGTTAGAAGCGATCATTACTTTTTGACCCCGAATAAGTAAAATTCTTTTTTCTACCAACTCTTAAGGTGGTCACAATCTGTTACCACCTTACTCATTGTGACGGAAAATGCTAATTATTTTGGAATCAACTTCGAGAACGCCGCTTCAAACAAATACCTCAGCTACAGTCGTTTTAATATGACCAATGTCATATCGTCGTGTTGCGGAAAGTTATCGGCAAATTTATTCACTGCTTTTAAAATCAGATCTAACAATTCACGGGTACTTAAATTTCTATTAGCTTCGATGAGTTTAATAAGTCTTTCTTCGCTGTATTCTTCATGTCTTTCATTCATTGCTTCGGTAAATCCATCAGTATAAAGAACAAATACGTCGCCATGTTTCAAAGAAATTTCTTCTTCTTTAAGTGTTGATGAAAAAATATGTCCCTCCTCCAAACCAAGAGCCATTCCCTTACTAAGTAAAAATTTAGTATCTCCACCTTCCTGACTGCATAGAATACCGGGATTGTGCCCGGCACGCGAATATAGAATTGTGTTTTTGTTTGTATCAAGAATAGCATAAAACATACTAACAAAAGTATTCTTCTCAATTGTTTTATAGAGAAGACGATTTACTTTTCCTAAAACATTTTTTGGAGAAACATCCTCTTCTGCGTGAGCTTGTAGAATTCCTTTTGTGAGTGTCATGTAAATTGCAGCACCCACACCTTTACCGGAAACATCTCCAATAGCGATGCCCAATTTCTCACCGCTGAGTTTTACAAAATCGAAATAATCTCCGCCGGCTTCGATTGCGGGAATGCTGATAGCAGAAATTTCGTATCCCGGAATTTTGGGCTCTTCCTTAGGTAACAGACTCAATTGAACCTTAGCCGCAATTTCCAATTCTTTTTTTAACCGTTCTCTTTCTGATATTCTTTGAATGTGAGAGGGGACGCCGTAGTTTTCTAAAACAAATTCTCTATTGCGGATCCTACTGATAAGATAGATAAGCGGGGTTACTACTAAGAAGACACACAAAATGAAAAAATTGATCTGATAAAAACTATTTGGACTTGCAGCAAGAACTAACCCGTAGGAAATTAAAGTTGCGTGGAAGAACATACTTCCAATTGTTAAAAGATCAAACAAAAAATAGATATATCCTATCGCACAGCCAAAAAGGAAATAGGAGAGTAGATCAATAGCAAAATTATTTAGTGATGGCGGTGTCTGTGCTATCACTGCACCCAACATTGTAACAAAACCTGCTAGAAAAATTGATACCCATTTCTTTTTCCATCTCTGATAGGAAATATTAATGATGAAGAAAGAAATAACAACACTTGAAAGAGCAGCAGAAGTTAATGAATGCAGAATGATATATGCCGCAGGTGAAAAACCCATAAAAATTTCGAACATTGATAAGTTACTTATGAAAACACTTGAATGAGGATTATTTAATAAAAGTGTAGCCGTAACATTTAGTAAAACATAACCTATTCCCAAAACCATTCCTCTCATTAAAGAAGTACCTGTGGCGATTGTTGTCCAATGACCTTTAACAAATCCATCAATCCCTTTCATTTTTTCAGGCCAGAGACTTCTTGCATAAGATTCTCCAACAGCCCAGCCCGCAAAAAGAATCAGACTTATGAAAAAGGGAACAATTATACCAGATATGATGAGAGCTATAATTTTTGTTAAGGAATAATTTAAATCTCCTAAACCAATTCCTTTGCCAAATCCAGGCCATAGATTTGCCCAGAACAAAACAGCCAAAACAAAATAGAAGAGAAAAAGATTTCTACCCATCGAAAACCAAACTTCACCTTGATGATACTTTTTTAAGAAAAGGAAAAATGCCATCATCATTAGAAAAATTACAAATATCAGAGAACCAGTACTAAAGAGCGCTTCGCCAACTTCAAAATATTTTCGTTCGGATTCCGGTACTTCAAAGGAATGAGAATATCCTCCAATTTGATTTCCTAAAACGGTCCCTTTAATAGTCCATTTGCCGGTTATAATTTTCTCCTGCTTCTCCCATTGAAAAGTAAAATCTGTCCTTTTGCCTGCATTGTTTTGAGTGCTCTGAGTGAGATTATAATTATTCAGATTCAAATTTGTTTTCGAAGAAAGATATTTTTTTATTAAAGTAAGGGCTTCCTCTTCCTTAACCGAAGGTATCTCAACCGTATTTGGTAATGACTGATTGAAGCCAAGTATACGTCCGTCAGAACTGATACTAACTTCGTAGCTCTTCTGTGGTAATGATTTATTGAGATTTTGGTGGATAAAAACTTCCCAACCGCGGGTTGGCCAGTCTTTATTATGAAGAATTTTTTTGTATCCTTCTGTTCCTAACTCTTTCAAAAAATATTTGTTTTCTATTGGGTGAGATTCAACAAATGCTTCTCTGTAAAATCCATCTAAGGCAATATTTTGACTTTCTAAAAAATCCTCTGCAATCTTTATTGCTTGCGGACGTGTGATTTCGAAAGTTAAACTATTGTAGGCGCCATATGGATAGAGGATTAGTATTGCAGCAAAAAGAACAATTGCGGCAAGTATCCAATATTTATGGTTAGTAAATGAAAGACTCATTTGTGCACTCATCTGCTTTTTCTCTTGCATTTAAGACGGCTTAAAAATAGAAATGTTTGTATAGACTATCAATAATACTATTCGTACATCTAACCGGAGATAGTTGCTTGAATTTACCCGAAGTCAATGCAGTAAAAAATTATTATATTAACCGTACAAATTGATAATTTCTATAATGGATGATGAAAGAACCGGAAGTAAATTTTAATTTAGCGCGCGAACACGGATTAACGGAAGAAGAATACAACGGAATTTGTGAACGGTTAGGGCGTATTCCGACTTTTACAGAACTTGGTATTTTTTCGGTAATGTGGAGCGAGCATTGCAGTTATAAAAATTCTATTGCTTTACTTAAGACTTTACCACGGAGCGGCGGAAGACTACTTGTTAACGCGGGAGAAGAAAACGCCGGTCTGGTTGATATAGGTGATGGACTTGCAGTAGCATTTAAAATAGAAAGCCACAATCATCCATCGGCGGTGGAACCATATCAAGGTGCTGCAACCGGCGTGGGCGGAATTTTACGAGATATCTTTACTATGGGCGCTCGTCCAATTGCATGTTTGAATTCTCTTCGCTTTGGTCCTTTATCAGATGCGCGTACACGGTATTTATTTGAAGGAGTTGTAAAAGGTATTGGCGATTATGGAAATTGTTTTGGCGTGCCTACAGTTGGCGGTGAAATTTATTTTGATGAGTCGTACATAGGAAATCCTCTCGTAAATGCTATGGCAATTGGAATTGTTGATACAAAGTATGTTGTTTCAGCCACTGCCAAAGGTAAAGGCAATCCCGTTATGATTGTCGGCTCATCAACTGGTCGAGATGGAATTCACGGTGCAACTTTTGCATCGGAAGAAATTTCGGAAAAGTCAGAAGCCAAACGTCCCTCTGTTCAAGTGGGCGATCCTTTCACGGAAAAACTTCTGCTGGAAGCAACACTTGAAATCATTAAACAAGATTTGGTTATTGGTATTCAAGATATGGGCGCTGCGGGTATTTCCTGCTCAACCTCAGAAATGAGTGCGAAAGGGAGATCAGGAATGATAATTGATCTCAACAAAGTTCCTCTTCGCGAAGAAGGAATGAGCGCTTATGAGATTATGCTTTCGGAAAGTCAAGAGAGAATGCTTGTAGTTGCAAAAAAAGGATGTGAAGAAAAAATAAAAGAAATTTTTGAAAAGTGGGATTTACATTGCGAGACAATCGGAGTAGTTACAAATGAGGAAAAAGTAATAATAAATTATCAAGGCGAGAAAAAAGTTGAGATACCTCCTGTTGAGTTAGTTCTAGGAGGTAATGCACCGGTATATATCCGGGAAACTACGGAACCAAAATATCTTGAAGAGACTCGCAATTTTAAATTGAAGAGTTTACTAGAACCGGAATGCGTCTCTGAAGCATTCGAAAAAATATTTTCATCGCCCAATATCGCATCAAAACGGTGGGTCTATCAGCAATACGATTCTATGGTTCGTACCAATACGGTGGTAGGTCCCGGTTCGGATGCAGCTGTTATCCTAATAAAAGATACAAACAAAGCGCTTGCAGCAAAAACAGATTGCAACGGTAGATATGTGTATCTCAATCCAAAGGAAGGAACAAAGATTGCTGTTGCTGAATCTGCTCGCAACGTAGTTTGCAGCGGGGCAATTCCACTTGCAATTACAAACTGTTTGAACTTTGGCAATCCATATAAACCGGAGATGTATTGGACTTTCAAAAAAGCAATTGAAGGGATGGGGGAAGCATGCAAGTTTTTTAATACACCGGTTACCGGCGGCAATGTTAGTTTTTATAATGAAAGCCCCGATACTTCGGTTTATCCAACTCCGGTTATTGGGATGGTGGGATTAATTGAAAAATTGGAAAATATAACCACAGCGCAATTTAAGAATGATGGCGATTTGATTTATCTGCTCGGAGAAGATTATGAAGAAGTTGGCGGAAGCGAGTACATGAAGGTAATTCACAATTTAGTGACCGGCGAAATTCCAAGAATAGATTTGCAAACCGAGACAGATTTGCATAAACTTATTCTACACCTCATCGATAATGGATTAATAAATTCCGCACATGATATTTCCGACGGAGGAATTATGTGCGCTCTTGCCGAGTGTTGCATAATCAATCAAGAAAAACCTGTTGGTTCGAGAGTTCATATACCGGTTAAAACACGTGAAGATTTTTCTTTCTTCTCTGAATCCCAGTCTCGTGTTATTATTTCGGTGGCTCCTGATAATCAAGAAAAATTCGAAGAGGTGGCATCAAAAAGTTTTACTCCTTTTGTTCTCATTGGTGAAACCGGCGGCAAGAGTTTGAATGTAAACGACCAATATGATTTTTCAATTCCACTTCTAATTGATCTATATTATTCTTCAATCCCCAAGAGAATGAATGTTACGTTTTAAATTTCTAAAATGGATTTCCTCTGTAATTTCACTATCCAATTACAGAAAAATTATTGATTTTCTACGGCATTATGTCCTGGGATTATTCAAGCGCATGGATGAGAACGATCTTTTTTTCGCCGGTGCAGGCATTTCATTCTCCCTTTTTCTTGGTATGATCCCTTTCATCCTTTTTATATTTTCTCTTCTCGGAAATATATTTGATCAATCTGTCATCGAAACTCAAATAAATAATGTGATTGATCAAGCAATTCCGTACCCCTCGTATGCAAATTATGTGAAGCGTTTAATCATCTCACGGCTTCCGGAAGTGATTGAATACAAAACTCTTGCAGGGTTTCTTGGTGCGATCGGATTGCTATTCACATCAACCTGGATCTTCAGCAGCATTAGAACAATTCTGAATCAAATTTATCACGTGAAAATATTGAAAGGATATTTGTACGGTTTGTTCCGCGACATATTGATGGTAATCTTATTAGTGTTTTTGATCTCCTTTACTACTTTTCTGTACCCGGCAATAAAATTATTTTATGAGTTAACAAAATATTATCCTTCAATCCAACAAATAACCGGTAGTTCGATTTGGAATGTTAGTATCTATGTAGCTTCGCTTGGATTAATGTTTGGAATGTTTTTCTTACTCTACTATTTAATTCCCTATGAACAACTTGGTAAAAAAGTTGCAATGGTCAGTGCGTTCTGGGCTACGTTGCTTTGGGAAGTTGCCCGCAATATTTTCAAGTATTATATAAATAACATGCTATCCGGCAATCCTCTTTATGGCGCATTCGTTTTAATCATCGCTATATTATTATGGGTTTTTTATTCAGCTTGTCTTTTTATTGTTGGTGCAGAGATTGGACAACTGTTCCGCGAAAGACAATTAATCAAAGATGAAAGAAGAAATGAAAAGAGTTAATAGTTTTTAAATATAATTTATGGAGACAGATAATGAATGTAGTTTTTAGAAATTTTCATCGGGTTTATGTTTATTCCCTTACAATGTTAGCAGTAATTGCTTTTTCATGCAGTTTTGAATTTGTTACTGCTCAAAACATTAATCCATCCTCAAAAAAGAAATCTGATTTTGTATCACAAGAAGAAAAAGAGTTTGCTAAAATTAAACAGCTCAAGGTAAAGACGCGCTCTAAATATGCCCTTTATAACGATGGTTCGAATCAATCAAGTGGTCAAAAAGTATTATTGACAGTGGAGCTTTTTAACAAGAAGGGATTACTCACCAAGATGACCGAGCAGAACTCAAGGGGAAATGTGATTTCATATTATACTTTTGTCTATGACTCGAAAGGTCGGCCTATAAAAGCTGAAGGTGAAGATGATACCGGAAAAATGAATACGCAAACTTCAAAGTACGATTCCCGTGGAAATGAAATTGAAAGACGTTTGATTTCAATTGGACGTAAAAGATATGAAACTAAATCCGTTTTGAAATATGACAAGAACGGAAATGTTATTGAAATAGAAAATTATGAAAACGATAAACTTAGCGATCAACAAAAAATTTCGTATATGAACAATGTGAGAACTCGGACCACATACCTGGATCAGAAGGGAGATACTGCTTTTGTATCAATTCCGGAATATGATTCATCCGGAAAATTGATTAAAGAGGAAAGAAAAGATGGAACGAGTATTCTCTCTTATATTTACAAATATGATACGAACGGTAACCTTAATGAAATGATTGATAGTGAAACCAGACGATCTTACACTTCCGATGAAAGGGGGAACGTGATTGAATATAAAATGTTTCTATTAGATGGAAGAAGACAGATAAGATTGGTATTCAAATATAACAGCAATGGTTTACAGAGTGAGCAGCTTAGATATGATAATAGTGAAACAGTGGTTCTTCATACGGTTTACGAATATGAATACTACAAATAAAGTAAAACGATTAAGCAGCGGAAGAAAGTAAAAGAATCTATTCCAATTAATCGTGGTCAGATTTTAAATCTTTGAAGATCTTTACTGCTTTATGTGTTGACAAGGCTAAAAACAGAAAAATGACACCGAGCCATACTAATTCTTCCATGTTATACTTTCTTTTTTTTACATCTTTAACATAAAACATGATTCTTCAAAAAAAAGTGCCATAAAACAGTATTCAATAAGGTTGTGATTCGAGACAAAGCCGTAGAAAGAATTTATATTTGAGATGGAAAATTATTAGTCGGACAAAAATTGTTGGTTATATCAGAAATTATTTAATGTTCCTCTCCTGAAAAAGTTTTAGGAACTCGTTTTTATCATTACCCAATTGTTTGATTCTCTCTTCTTCGTCATTCTTTTCGAAGGACTGTTCGATGCTTTTATGAAATTCATCTGAAGAAATTATTGTACAACCACAAACCTTTCCAAAATTCATTAAGCCATGGTCTGATGTAATTAAAATTAGAAGACGCGGATTTTTCGAAGATTCAATTTCTCTCCTTATGAGATTATCGGAAATTTCGTTTTTAGAATATTCGATCTTTCCTTTTGAGATTGAAAGAGATAGGTTCGGGTGTCCGTCAAAATGAAGAGTCAATTTTATTTTCTTTCCACTGAAATACTTGTTGAGCAGATTAACTAATCTTTCACGGCTTGCTTGTTTGTCTTTTTGTTGAAGTTGTTGGAAAGATTTGATTCTCCCAATCAAATTGTTGCCGTCTATTATATAGTGATTCATCTTCTCCACACATAATTTATTGTCACACCTTTATTCGGCGTGGGTTCAATACTCCGAAACTTGCTACGTCATTCCCGCGAAAGCAGGAATCTATTAGTGGATGCCCGATAAAAACATTCGGGCATGACAAGATACCTCGTTCCGCCTTCGGACGGATTGTCCGTAGGACTCCTTCGGAGCTGTGAGGTAGTTCATTTTAAAAATTATTTTAGTACTTACTCAAACTAACTTAATGGGCAGCTTTCTAATTCTTTTACCCGTTGCATTAAATATAGCGTTACATAAAGCAGGCGGACAAGTACCCATTGCCAATTCTCCAACACCGCCAACTTTTTGTGTGCTGTTAATTATGTGCACTTCAACTTTTGGCATCTCCTTCAAAGTAAGAATTTGATAATCATCATAATTGCTTTCCACAACTCCACCTTTTCTTATATTGATCTCACTTTTTAATACCGCCGAAAGAGCAAATGCTATTGTTCCTTCTATTTGAGATTCAACCGTATCGGGATTTACTACAATGCCGCAATCAATTGCACAAACAAATCTGTCAATTCTTAGCTGATTGTTTTCAACCGTAACTTCTGCAATTTGCACGCAATAACTATCATAAGCTACTGCACATGCAATTCCTCTCCCCTTTCCTTTACTAAGTTTATTAAACCATCCGGCTTTTTCTACCGCAGTTTCAAGAACATTTTTCAGGCGTGAATCATTCGAGAGTAATTCTTTTCGTAATTCATATGGATCTTTTTTTAGCTCATTCGCCAATTCATCTAAAAAGGATTCAACAGCAAAGGGATTTTGTGTTCCATAAACAGCTCTATACCAGGAGATTGGTACCGGCGTATTAACAACAGTTCCGCTTATTTGGATATAAGGAATTTGATACTTCAAGCCGGTTGTTCCGCCTACTATATCATATTCTCTCGGTACTTTTGGCGCGCCGGAATCTTGCGCCCTTATTGACGGCGCAATAACATGATGTTGAAGCTTGATCACTTTTCCGTCTGCTATACTACCTTTTAAGCTGTGCATACTTGTCGGTCTAAAATATCCATGCTTCATATCGTCTTTGCGTGTCCATGTAAGTTTAATTGGTTTACCGAATGCCTTTGCAATTTCTGCGGCTTCAACTGCAAAGTCAGATCTAAGCTTTCTTCCAAAAGCACCGCCGATTAATGTTACGTGAATTGTAACATTTTCCGGTTTCATCTCTAAAATTTTTGCAACTTGATTTTGAGCATCTTGCGGATTCTGAGAAGGCACCCACAATTCCGCTTTTCCATTTATAACAGAAGCAATTGCATTTACAGGTTCCATTGGCGCGTGTGCAAGAAACGGAACTTCATATACCGATTCAATTATTGTTTCGCCTTCAACTTCAACGGGTTTTCCTATCACTTCTATTTCTGTGCCTTTACTATTTAGATGAGATTGCAAACTTTTATGAATGGATTCAGAATCGAGGTTTGCATTCGGACCAAAATCCCAATCAATCACAAGCGCCTCTTTACCTTTGAAAGCGCTCCATGTTGAAGTTGCAATCACGGCAACTCCTCTTGAAATTTTTATAACATCAACCACGCCATTAATTTTTCTGGTTTTTGAATCATCATAACTTTTCAAACTTCCGCCGAAAGCCGGACACCTTTCAACGGCGGCATAAAACATTCCCGGGATAACAACATCAATTCCGAATTTAGCCGCGCCATAGAGCTTTTCGGGAGTATCAGTTCTATGCACTCTATTGCCAATTACCTTGTAGTCTTTCGGATCCTTTAATTTCACATTTTGTGGAACGGGCAATTTGGATGCGTCTTCAACAAGTTCACCATAACTGATTTTTTTCCCGCTGATCTTGTTTATCACAAAACCCTTTTCAGCATAGCAATCCGATGTTTGTACAGACCATTTTGCAGCAGCGGCAGTTATTAACATTTCTCTTGCAGTGGCGCCCGCAATTCTAAACGGTTCGAAAGATGTTCTAATACTTTGGCTGCCTCCCGTTGTTTGACTACCATATTTTTTATCACCATCGGCTTGTTCGATTCTTATCTTCTTAAAATCAACTTCTAATTCTTCAGCAACAAGCATAGGTAATGATGTGCGCACTCCCTGCCCCATTTCCGAACGATGAACTATTACGGTTACAATTCCTTTGTTATCAATTTTCAAAAACACACTTGGAGAAAATATTTTTGGCTCTTCACCAAGTTTAACAAGAATATCTTTAGCCGGTAAATATGTTGCCAAGAACAAACCGCCTCCGCTAAGACTGACTACTTTAATAAACTCTCGCCGGGTTTGTGTTTTCAATTCCTTCATGTTATTTACCCTCCGTAAGTTTATCAATTGCTTTTCCAATTCTGTGGTATGTTCCGCATCGGCATAAAACGCCATTCATGGCTTCTTCTATCGTTTCCTTTGAAGGTTTATCTTTTTCATTTAATAATGCTGCAAGAGTCATTATCTGTCCGGGTTGACAATACCCGCATTGCGAAACTTCCAGATCGATCCATGTTTTGAAAATTGGATGATTTGAATTTTGAGCTAATCCCTCAATAGTAATAATTGATTTTCCTTGAACCTCTTTGATCGTGATAGAACATGAATGCTCTGCTTTACCGTTTATGTGAACGGTGCATGTTCCGCAAATACCTTCACCGCAACTGTATTTTGTTCCAGTTAGTCCAAGAGTGTCTCTTAAAACCCATAGAAGAGGAGTGTCAGCATCTACATCAACTGTCTTTTTAACTCCGTTTACTTTTAATGGAAAGCGAGCCATAGTTATATCCTCTCATATTGGTTTGTAATGTAGTTTCAAAATAGTCGAATTGATAAATAAGAGCAAGAAATCATCCGCTTGTACAAGCAAAAATTCTTATGGCAAAAGATTTAATTCTCCCAATAAAATTGTTGCCGCTATTATATACTAATTCATCTTCTCCACACATAATTTATTTTCAGAGGTCTCAAATTATCACTTGCTCGCTTCTCTAATGTCCATTTGCCACTAATGACTTCACTCTAAAAAGCCATTTACTGTCATTGCGAGGAGCGAAGCGACGAAGCAATCTATTGTTTTTAAACTAAATTCTGAAGATTGCCTGCCTGGCGGCAGACAGGCTTCGCTCCGCTCGCAATGACATATACTAAAAATACCTTTTTAGAGTGAGCTCACTAATGATTTGTTAACGATTTTACATTAAATTATAACAAGGATATTTTATTCAATATTATGATCGCGGTATGAGAAGGAAATTTTTATTAGTAGAAATGATTTGTGTGTTCATTCTTTTCTATTCTATAGAATTTGCACAGGTCTCTGAGCGAGATTCTATCAGCATTTATTTAGTAAAAGCAAATTGGCACACAGGATTAATGATTCCTGTAAACGATTTTACTAAAAAGATATTACCTGTATTATCATACTTTGAGGGCTTCGAGTATGTAGATATTGGCTGGGGTGATGCTGAATTTTATCAATCACCAGAGTTCAATATATGTCTTGCTGTAAATGCGATTTTAGTCCCCACACCATCAGTGATAAGGATTGATGGGTATAAATTTCCGATTGAAAGAGTAATTGAATGGAGAGAATTTGCCATTCAGTTTGTTCTAACTAAAGACAGGTTTTTGAGAATGGCTGATTTTATCAATCAATCATTTAAGTATGATGATCATAAGGAAGTTATCATTTCATCAAGAGATAAAGAAAAACCAATAATATTTTTTAAGTCGGTTCATTATTATTTTTTTATGAGGACTTGTAATACATGGGCAGCCGAAGCAATACAATCTACCGGGGTCGAGATTGATACATTTGGACTTGTAACAGCAGGACAGTTGTACTCTAAGCTGAGCAGATTTGGTAAAATTTTGAAAAAGTATGAATGAGGCGTATCTAAAAAGGTCTTCTATGCAATTTTACTATATGAATATAAACCCAATCCAAATTATTTTTGTTTAGGACGGTTCTAAAAAATATCGTACGTAAATATTTAATGCAAAGTCCGCAGAGAATATTGATATTTTTAGAACCGCCCTTTAAATATACCTTTTTAGAGTAGACTCATGAATGATTAAAAGCGCCGGTCAGATGGGAAAAAATAGAAAAAACAACGGTAATTAATTCTTGTGAATTTCTCAGAAATCATTCTTAATTTAAATTCAAGATTTACTTATCTTTTCTTTTGTTATTGTCAATAGGAGTTTAAATGGCTAAAAGAGCTTCGGGTTCTAAAATTAACAAGCGTCCAATTGAACAGTATGAACACAAGGACAAAGAGAGAACTAATAATCCTCCGGTCGGTTTAGTCACACCGGAAACCGATCAGAAAGAAGAAAAGAAAACTTATCAATACGATCCTCATCTAGATCCGCAACTTGTTTGGGCTGGAAAAGCTGAACATACATCATTCGAAGTCCCAACTGTTTCATTACATGTGCATGAAAGAATTGACCCGCGCAGTATAGTTGAAGCAGTTAGAAAGAAGAATGGAAGCAATTATGAACAGATGTCATTGTTCAGTGCTAAAGATGAAAACCCTCCGCTTAGAGATGCTATTGAATTTTATAAACACAAACACAACTGGTCTAACAGATTAGTTGCCGGTGATAGTCTGCTTGTTATGAATTCCTTAATTGAAAAGGAAGGACTTGCCGGACAAGTGCAGATGATTTACTTCGATCCTCCTTACGGCATAAAATACGGAAGTAACTTTCAACCCTTCGTTGATCAAACTGCGCTGAAATCAACTGATAATGATGAAGATTTAACAGCAGAGCCAGAAATGATTAAGGCATTCCGTGATACATGGGAACTGGGAATCCATTCATATTTAACCTACATAAGAGATCGACTATTGCTGACAAGAGAACTCTTACATGAAAGTGGATCAGTATTTGTGCAAATTTCTGAGGAGAATCTTCATAGAGTTAGATTTGTTCTGGATGAAATTTTTGGTTCCGATAATTTTATTGCAATAATTACAGTAAAAAAAGCAAGTGTCATGTTTGCAAAGAAACTGTTGAATAGTGCCTCGTTCTATTTATTGTGGTATGCAAAGAGTAAAGAAAATATTAAATATCGACAACTATATACCGATAAAGATTTACAATGGTTTGCTGACAATACTGGCTCTCATTTATGGATTGAGGATATTAAAACTAAAGAATCAAGGAAGGCCACTCCAACAGAAAGAGAAATTATTAAAGATTTTTTAAGCAATAATAATAATTACACTATTTTCGGTACATGGAGCTTAAACGCTCAGGGTCTTGAAAAAAATAAAGGTTACATGTTTGAAGGTAAAGAATATTTCCCACCTAAAGGTACACAATGGAAAACTTCATATCCTGATGGCCTTGATAAACTGAAAAAAGAAGGTCGATTGCAAGTAGAAGGAAATAATCTACGTGTCAAATTATATCCCGATGATTATCCAGTAATGGCATTAAATAATTTATGGGATAAAATTGGGGCTGCTTCAAATAAAATTTATGTTGTTCAGACTTCTGAAGAATTACCTAAGCGATGTATCCTTATGTCAACCGATCCAGGTGATTTAGTTTTAGATATCACGTGTGGTAGTGGAACAACTGCAGTTGTTGCTGAAGAGTGGGGGAGGAGATGGATTACATGCGATACAAGCAGAGTTGCAATCACACTTGCAAAGCAAAGAATTATGACATCGGTTTTTGATTACTTTCATTTAGCTTATCCAGACCAAGGTGTTGGAAGCGGGTTCTTATATAAAACTGTTCCACATGTTACATTAAAATCCATTGCTAACAATGAACCTCCCGGACAAGAAACTTTGTACGATCAGCCATTCATAGATAGTTCGAGAACACGCGTAACAGGTCCATTTACAGTTGAAGCAGTTCCGGCGCCGGTAGTAAAACCATTAGATGCGATTGTAGAGACGGGGCATGCCCCGTCTCTACAGAAAGACGATATAGATAACAGCATAGCACGCAAAGGTGAAACACTGAGACAATCTGAATGGCGGGATGAACTATTAAAAACCGGTATAAGAGGAAAGAAGGGACAGTACATTTATTTCAGCAGAGTTGAACCAATACCGGGTACCCGTTATCTGCATGCAGATGCTGAGACAAAAATAGAAGCTAAAAAGAAAAATTTATTTGAGACTGATAACCAAATGAGTTTTGAGGATGTTGCTCAAAGAGCGGTAATCTCTTTTGGACCGGAACATGCACCGCTAGAACAAAAACAAGTTGCGCTTGCAATTGAAGAAGCCCAAAAGCTAATACCCAAACCAAAGCTTGTTGTCTTCGCAGCTTTTCAATTCGATCCTGAAGCTGCAAAGGATATTGATGAAACAGAATGGCCGGGTGTATCACTCCTCAAAGTTCAGATGAATACAGATCTATTGACAGATGATCTGAAGAAGAAACGAGCATCCAATGAAAGCTACTGGTTAATTGGACAGCCGGATATAAAATTGAACAAAATTAAAGTAAAGAAAGACGAACAGCAGAAATATACGGTTGAAGTGAAAGGATTCGATTACTTTAATACAAAAACCGGACAGCTTGAATCCGGTGGAAACGATAGAATTGCTGTATGGATGCTTGATACTGATTACGATGGAAGAAGTTTATTCCCAAGACAAGTATTCTTCCCGATGGCCGGAGAAAAAGAAGGATGGACAAAACTTGCAAAGAACTTGAAAGCGGAAATTGATGAAGAATTAATTGAATCATTTAAAGGAACAATCTCACTCCCATTTGAAGCCGGAAAGTATAACCGCGTTGCGGTAAAGATAGTGGATGACAGGGGGATTGAGAGTTTGAAAATAATAGAATTATGAAGGATTTGGTAAATTGAAAGAAAAGATCTGGTCATAATGGTTGGAAACTCAATTACATAAAAAGCTATCTTTGCATAACAAAATTCTGAATTTGAAATGAAATTAGACCAAATAAAAATTAGCAACTTTAAATCGATAAAAGAACTTTCTATTTCTTTGAATAATGTTAATATTCTTATCGGACCGAACGGTGCAGGTAAATCGAATTTTATACAATTCTTTAATCTTTTGAATAATATCGTCTCCCAGAATTTACAGAATTATATTGCTGAAAAAGGTGGTGCCGATAACTTTTTATACTTTGGAAGAAAACATTCCGAATCATTCTCGGGATTTACTTCTTTTGGTCTGAATGACTATGAATTTGAATTATCGGCTACAGTTGATAACAACTTCTTCTTTAAGAGAGAAATAACCAGATACCATAGTCAAGTTTATGGCGTTACATCAAGTCGGAATTTGTCAGCCGGTAATCGTGAAACGAAACTAATAGAAGAATATAAAAAGGAACAACATGAAGGGGTAGTTCACTATATACTTGGTTCAATGATCCGATGGAGAGTATATCATTTTCATGATACAAGTTCAACCGCAAGGGTTAAAAAGGAAAGCGATATTAACGATAACAGGAGTTTGAGAAGAGATGCATCGAACTTAGCAGCATTCCTTTACCTTCTTCAAGAGAAATACAACGAATACTTCTTAAGGATTGAAAACACAATAAAACTTATAGCGCCTTTCTTCGAGAAGTTTCAACTAGAACCTTTAGCATTGAACAAAGAAAAAATTAGTCTTGAATGGAAGCACTTCGGCTCGGATGAGTTCTTTAATGCAAATCATCTATCCGACGGTACCCTTAGAATGATATGTCTAATAACTCTTTTATTGCAGCCGGATTTACCAGATACAATTATTATTGACGAACCGGAATTGGGACTTCACCCTGCAGCGATAGAATTACTAACTTCATTAATAAAGTCAGTAACAGCAAATAAAAAACAAATTATTTGTTCAACACAGTCGGTAACTTTTCTTAATCACTTTGAACCGGAAGATATTATAGTCGTTGATAGAAACAACGGGGAATCGATATTCAAACGGCTTGATAAAAGTACCTTAATGGAATGGTTGAATGAATATGGGATAGGAGAGCTATGGGAGAAGAATGTTTTGGGAGGCCGACCTTAAATGCCCAAAAAAGTATTAGTTCTTGTAGAGGGTCAAACAGAAGAAAGTTTTATCAAACGTATATTAAGCCCTTATTATTATTCAAAACAAATATTTTTTACCCCAACAATAATTAAAACAAAAAGAGAAATTCGAGGACCCGATCATAAAGGTGGCGTAAATTCTTATAAACAAGTAAAAAGAGATTTAAAACCTTTATTGAATGATAAATCCGTCGATATAGTTACTACAATGATTGATTATTATGCTATACCGAGTAACTTCCCGGGTTTTGATACCCGACCTCCAGGAACTTGTTATGAACGTGTTGAACATATGGAGAATCACTTTAGTACAGACATAAGTCATACTAAATTTTTTCCTTATTTACAGTTACATGAATTTGAGGCTTTAGTTTTTGCAAGCGAAGAGAAATTATCAACAGCATTTATAAATTTACCGGCAAAACTTGCACAAGTATCGGTTATAAATAAATTATTCGCTTCACCGGAAGAAATAAATGAGAATCCGGATTCTGCTCCATCAAAAAGATTAAAAGGTATTTTCCCCGGTTATCAAAAAATATTTCATAGTCAGTTGATATTATCACAAGTAAGTGTCGAGGACTTAAGAGCTAAATGTCGACATTTTAATTCATGGCTCACAAAGCTTGAAAATTAAATAGCAGACCTGCAAAAGATGAAAAACATCTCTAAACTTATTATTAATTCTCCCTATCAAGAACCCCAAAAGTATTGGAGTTATAAACGTGAAACCCGTGAGTTTATATTAAAAGAAGTCCATAGAACGTTATTTGTCAAAAAATCACCGAAGTAATTATATTAGGACAGCATTAAGAAAATGCAATTTGGAGAAAGATATAATGAAGATTAGTATAAACGAAAAAAGAATAGAGCAATTCTGCAAAGCAAACGGAATAAAAAAGCTTTCTTTGTTCGGTTCATATTTAAAGAACACATATAACGAAGAGAGCGATGTAGATTTACTTGTGGTGTTTGAAGATGATACCGAATACGGTTTGCTTGATGTAGCCAGGATGGAACGCGAACTCACAGTGATTATCGGAAAAAAAGTTGATCTTCGCACTCCTGATGAATTGAGTAGATATTTCAGAGACACAGTTGTTAAAGAAGCCGTAGTGAAATATGGAAAATGAAGACCGCATAAGAATACAGCACATGGTTGATGCTGGCGAAGAAGCTTTATCTTTTGTTCGTGCTGCTAAGAAAGAAGATTTCTGGCAAAGCAGACTACTAATTCTGTCTGTAATAAAAGACATAGAAATTATTGGAGAAGCGGCATCTAAGATTTCTGAAGAAACAAAATTGAAGTATTCTAAAATTCCTTGGAAGGATATTGTAGGTATGCGGAATAGGTTAATCCATGGTTACTTTGACGTAAACATAAATCTTGTTTGGAATACAACAAAAAATAATCTTCCGCCGCTTATCAAATCTCTTAAAGAAATTTTGATAGAAGATAAATGAAAAAAATTGACAAACTAATAATCAATTCTCCATACAAAGAGCCAGAAAAGTACTGGAGCTATAAGCGAGAAACCCGTGAGTTTATTCTTCAAAAAGGACGTAGACCGGCTGGCTATGTTATTGCATCTGAAAGTTCTAAAGCATTTGATGACCCCGGAGTTTTTATTGAGATTCCGTTAGTGAATGAAATTAGAGGGAGAATTAAAAATTGGCGTGAACAAAACTATCCCGGTGTTAGTGGGATAACAAAAAGATTGTTAGATCATTGGAATGATAGTTCACTAAGAGAAAACAGACGGCTCTTTTATTGCCAACTTGAAGCAATTGAAACTCTTATATGGATGACCGAAGCGCCAGAGAGCGAAAAGGTCGGAATTAGTATTCCATCAGATGGAGGAGAGTTCCAACGTCTCTGTTCAAAGATGGCAACCGGAAGCGGAAAGACTATTGATATGGCTATGCTTATTGCATGGCAGGTACTAAATAAAGTAACCTATCCTCAAGATGTGCGATTTTCTAAAAATATTTTTATTGTAGCACCAGGCCTAACTGTTAAAAGTAGATTACAAGTTTTACAACCTTCCGGTGAGAACAATTATTACGATCTATTCAATCTGATACCACCCGGATTGATGGACAAACTTCGTCAAGGTAAAATCATAATTAAGAATTGGCACTCATTACAATGGGATACGGAAGAAAAGCTAAGCAAGAAAAAAACAGTTGATAAACGTGGTGCTAAAAGTGATGAAGCATATGTTCGTGAAGTGTTGGAAGAGCTTGCTAACTCGAAAAATATTATTGTAATAAATGATGAATCTCATCACGCCTGGAGAATTCCGGCAGAGTCAAAAATAAAAGGTGTTGCGAAAGAAGATATTGAAGAAGCAACAAAATGGATTGGTGGATTAGACCGTATCCATAGAGCAAGAGGGATATTAAAGTGTTATGATTTTTCAGCCACACCATTTGCTCCAAGCGGAAAGAAAGCTTCCGAAGAGGCATTGTTCGGCTGGATAGTCAGTGACTTCGGATTAAATGATGCTATTGAATCGGGTCTCGTTAAAACTCCACGTGTAGTGATCAGAGATGATGGAATTCCGGATGCAAAAACATATAAATCTCAGCTATATCATATTTATGAACATGTTAAGGAAGATCTGAACAGAAAAGCTGAAGAGCATGAACCATTGCCGGATTTAATTACAAATGCTTATTACCTGCTGGGGAAAGACTGGTTGGAAACTTATAAGGAGTGGAATAAGGTTAAATTCCCAACTCCACCGGTAATGATAACAGTTGCAAACAGAACCGAAACTGCTGCACGTATTAAATTTTCTTTTGATCGGGCTAAAATAAAAATTGAAGAACTTTGCATTCCCGAAAAAACTTTGCATATAGATTCTAAGGTTCTAAATCTTGCCGAATCTAAAGAGGAAGCGGAAGAATTAGATATAGAAAATAGCGATGATGAAGAAATCCCAACCCCCAAATTGACTAAACTACAACTTGCAGAACTATTAAGACAAAAAGTTGACACCGTTGGACAAATAGATAAACCTGGTGAGCAGATTAGAAAAGTAATTAGTGTCGGAATGTTGTCGGAAGGATGGGATGCAAAAACTGTTACACATATCATGGGCTTAAGAGCTTTTACAAGTCAGTTACTTTGCGAACAAGTAGTTGGTCGTGGATTGAGAAGAACTACATATGAAGTAGATCCAACAACCGGCTTATTCGAAGCCGAATATGTAAATATCTTTGGTGTTCCATTTACGTTCTTACCTCATGAAGCAGATGGCGGAACACCACCACCACCACCAAAACCAAAAACACAAATTGAACCGATAAAAGAAAAACAAGTCTATGAGATTTCCTGGCCTAATATTATCCGAATAGATCATGTCTATAATCCAAAGTTGTTAGTAGATATTAATAAAATGCCAAGCTTAGTTATCAATGCTTATGAAACGAAAACAATAGCTGAAATGGCTCCGGTTGTTGAAGGTAAACCGGATGTTTCGAAAATATCTTCTATTGATCTGGAAGAACTTGCTAAAAAGTATAGGATGCAAAGGATCATATTTGAAACTGCTAGAGATGCTTTTGACAATATGCAAAATGACTGGAAGGGGAATAGAGAAAGTTTGATTGGCCAATTAATAAAAATAGTTGAAGAAATAATGTATTCAGATGTTATACAAATAAATCCACCGCTGTTCTATTCTGATGACTTCAAGAGGAGAATTCTGCTTACTCTGAATATGTCCAAGATTGTAAATCACATAATAAGATATATCCGGTCAGAGAATACTCTCTCCGTAACACCGGTATTTGATAGCGAAAAACCTATTCGTTCAACCGGTGATATGCGTACATGGTATACAAGTAAACCTTGTGAAAGAACAAAAAAATCTCATATCAATTTTTGTGTGTTTGATAGTACATGGGAATCAACAGAAGCATTTCAATTAGATAATAAAAATCCACTGGTCGAAGCATGGGTAAAGAATGATCATCTTGGTTTTGAAATACCATATATGTATCAAGGAGTAGTACATAAATACAGACCAGATTATATTGTCCGCACTATCAATAATGAATATTTCATTATCGAAGTAAAAGGTCAAATGACCGAACAAGACAAAGAAAAGTTAGCATATGTTGAAGAATGGACTAAAGCTGTAAACGGGTACGGCGGGTTTGGGAAATGGAAGGTGCTGTTAGTAAGTAATCTAACTGAGCTATCATAATGGCTATGGTAACAAACAAAGTTCAAGAAAGCCCAACGGACTTCCGGCAGGTTTTATATTTTATAAACGACTAAATCCCTTATAAAATTATTTAAAAAATAATTTCATTTTTTGTTTATTCAATAATTTCTCTCAAGCTCTTTGAATCAATGAGTAGTATCAGAGATATTGATTACTAATGTGATTACTGATTCGATTTTTTAAGTAATCAAACAGTAATCAATGTAATCATGCTCACGCCACTTTAAAAGTAAAAAGCCCGAAATCTTTCAATTTCAGGCTTTTGTTGTAGCGGGGCTAGTTCGCCGCGGCGAATTGAACCTAGAACCTTCGGGTTATTTTAAAACTTCTTTTAAGTATTGTCGACCCACTCCACTCTTCAACCATTTTTCTCTTTTCAAAGCATCCGATTTATAATCAAATTCTTCATGGTAAATAACCTTCCAGTTAGTTCCTCTTTTTGTCCAAAAAGATAATTCTTTGTTGTTGTGTTCCAAGATTCGTTTATCTAAATCTTCCGTCATTCCAGTATATCGAAACCCTTCCTGACTTTGAATTATATAAACAAAATATTTTTTCATAGAATTTACTTTTTAACTAAAAAAAAAGCCCAGCTGAAAATCAACCAGACTTTATCTTTTGTAGCGGGGCTAGGACTTGAACCTAGAACCTTCGGGTTATGAGCCCGACGAGCTACCAATTGCTCCACCCCGCGATGTAATTTTTATCGCGATCTATTTTCTTCTTTTATAAATAACTTTTCTAAACTTGGGTGCAAAATATATCTAACGAGAGGGCTAATGTCAAATTTGCTCTTTTTATGTTGAATTGCGGTCTCGAAAATTTGATCGAAAAAGTCCTTCCCTTTGGGAAGGGTTGGGATGGGCTCTTATTCACACAAAAATTTCCAAATACCAATTACTTGATACTTACAAGTTCATTCACAATATTCACATCGGAAAAAATCAAAACAATATGCTTAAGTCGCTCCTAATTAAAGATTACGCTCTCATCGAGAATATCCATGTTGAATTTGGCAAAGGTCTGAATATTATTACCGGTGAAACAGGCGCCGGTAAATCAATTCTTATTGATGCCATGGGTTTACTGCTTGGTGAACGTGCCTCTACCGAAATTGTCCGGAAGGATACCGAAAAATCCGTTGTCGAGGGCATCTTTGATGTAAAGGGAAATAAAAAAGTTAGAGAATTACTTTCAACAAATGATCTTGAAGATAACGACGATTTAATTGTCCGTAGAGAAATCTCTTTGAAAGGAACTAATAGATGTTTTCTAAACGATACACCGGTAACTCTGAATCTTATTAAAGAAGTTGGCGATCTACTCGTTGATCTGCACGGACAGCATGAACATCAATCATTACTACGGACTGATACACACATAGAAATGCTTGACGATTTTTCAAATCTCGAAAAGGAATTGGAAGATTTTAGAATTTCACACTCCAGGCTGAATTCACTTCTAAAAGAATATCGTGAGCTGCGGGAAAAAGAAAGTTTACTTAGCGAGAAGAGAGAACTCTATGAATTCCAAATCAATGAGATTGATTCGGTTAGCCCGTTACCAAATGAAGAAGAAAAACTTGAAGATGAGCTTAAGATTCTAGAGAACTCGGAAAAATTACTTTCAACAGCAAACGAAATTTATGATAACCTTTATGATGCTGAAAATTCAATTCAAGACCGTCTCGGTGATACAAAAAATAAATTGTCGGATCTTGCCAGTATAGATAAATCATTTTTGGAAAAGCTTGGAGAGTGTGAATCTGCATTTGCTATCTTGAATGAAATTTCTTCCTTCATCAGAAGTTATAAAGAAAGAATAGATCTTGAGCCGGAACGGTTAAATGAAGTTCGCGATAGATTAGGCGCAATAAGCTTGTTGAAGAAAAAATATGGCGGGTCACTAAACGCTGTAATATCTCACCGTGAAAGAATAGGGAAGGAATATGAGCTTGCGGAGAATTTTAGTACGAAGATTTCAGAGATAGATAAATTAATTAATGATACACGTAAAGAATGCGGGGCAATCGCAAAAAAACTATCACAAGAAAGAAGAGCGATTTCGAAAAAAGTTAAAAAAGAAATTGAAGAGGCACTTAAATCACTTGGTATTTCCGATTCCAATTTTGAAGCTAAGATTCTTAATCAAAGCGTGGACGGGAATAATGAAAATTTCATTTTAGTTGACGGAAAGAAATTCAAATTCAACAATCGCGGTTATGATGAGGTGGAGTTCTTCGTTTCAACTAATGCGGGAGAAGATCCTAAACCGCTTGTAAAAGTTGCATCCGGTGGAGAAGTCTCTCGTATAATGCTTGCTTTAAAATCCATCTTAGCAAAATCAGATCGTCTTCCAATATTAATCTTCGATGAAATTGATACCGGTGTAAGCGGGCGCATTGCGCAGAAGGTTGGGCAAGTACTTAAATCGCTTGCTTCAATTCACCAAATAATAGCAATTACACATTTGCCGCAAATTGCAGGGTTTTCAGATTATCACTTTGCAGTTGAGAAGAAGAAATCCGGTGAGCGGGTTGTAAGTTCAATAAAAATTTTGAATCAAGATGAACGTATTAAAGAGGTAGCAAAACTTATGAGCGGCGAAAAGATAACCGAATCTGCTCTGAACGGTGCCAGAGAATTGATGGGCTTAACAAGAAACTGATAGTTGCTTACGAACACACTCGGTTTTTTCGTTTAATATTTCCTTTGCGGTAAATAATTTGTTCCTTAAATTCCAACCAAGATAAAACAACTAATCAAGGAGTATGTTATGAAAAGAAGAATGCTATCATTAATAATAATTCTCGGTTTAGTATTTTCGTTACCATTAAGAGCGCAAAATTTGGATGAAACACTTTCCAAGCTTTCATCCACTGTTGGAACTGCATATGTAAAACCGGTTATCTCTGCATTCGGCTCAAATTTAAATTCGGGGTGGGTTTCTCAATTTCCTTCCGCTACTGCGTTGGGGTTCCACTTTGATCTAAAAATAGTTGCGATGGGATCGTTCTTCACAGATGACATTAAAAAGTTTTCAACCAGCGGACAATTCTATTTCGATAATAATCAGATTAATGCGATCTTAAATAGCTCCGGCTATGCTACCGGCACTCCACAGTACAATGCAATTTTTTCTGCAATGCAGAATAGAGCATTCGACGTGAATTTTAGCGGACCGACCATCATTGGTAAAAAAAGTGATTTCTTGAAAATAAATTTTCCGGGTCAGACAATTTCTGCTTCGGGTCAATCCTACACAGTTAATTCAAAAGTAATTGATGTTACTCAAGTGCAAGGATTTTTAGATGAACTGCCTGCATTGCCAACTGCGGCTGCACAGTTGACTGTTGGAACTATATTCGGGACGAATGTTTCTGTAAGATATTTGCCGGATATTGATATTCAAGATTTAGGAAAGTTTAGTTATTTCGGCGCCGGACTTGTTCATAATTTTGGTGTTTGGTTCCCAAATCCATTACCTCTTGATCTTGCAGTTGGCTTCTTCACGCAAAAATTAAAAGTCGGATCAATTTTCGAAAGTACTGCTACTCAATATGGTATCTATGCCGCTAAAACATTTGGAGCGGGTATATCTATAACTCCTTATGTCGGGCTCACAACCGAGACTTCAAAAACAACTGTAAGCTATGATTACACATCAAACCAAACATTGAATGGAGTTCCTGTCAAAGCTCATATAAGTGTTGATATGAACGGTGAAAACAGCAGCAGCGCCGTAGCCGGTTTGAATATTCATCTTGGTATCATTAACATAAATGCAGATTATAAAGTAGCTAAGACAAAAACAGTTAGTGCAGGTGTTTCGTTAGGATTCTGATAAAATTTTTCCTTTTAACCGAAGGGGCTGAACAAGCCCCTTTTTTTTGGAACCGTGTTGAAAGAAACAGCGATATACACACATATTCCTTTTTGCGATCACAAGTGCATCTACTGTGATTTCTATTCCATAGTTAATTACGAAAATGTTTCTTCCTATCTGAATGCACTAAAAAATGAGATTGATTTTTATGCATCGAAATATTCAGAAGGAAGAAAAATCATTTCAATCTTTTTCGGCGGAGGAACTCCATCTTTTATGGAACCGCAATACATTTCCGAAATTATAGAACATGTAAAAGGAAAATTTTATGTTGATAGAAACGCCGAGATAACACTCGAGACGAATCCCGGGACAGTGAACACAGAAAAATTGCGCGCATTCCGAAAAATTGGAATTAACCGTCTCAGTATCGGTATTCAATCGTTCAATAATGACGAACTAAAATTTCTTACACGCATTCACGATTCGCAAATGGCAATCAAAACTATATTAGATGCAGCAGAGACCGGATACGAGAATATAAGTATCGATCTCATGTTCAATTTACCCAAACAGACAAAAGAGATTTGGCGTTCAAATTTGGAAGAGGCGGTGCAGCTTCCGATCAAACACATATCAACTTACAGTTTGATCCTCGAGCACGGGACAATTCTTAACAAAATGGTTCTCGATGGCAAAGTAAAAATGCAAAGCGGAGATTATGATGCCGACCTGTTTGAATTCACAATAGACTTTTTGACCCGGCACGGCTTTGATCAATACGAAGTTTCCAATTTTACGCGTGACGGAAAAGAGTGCATACACAACAATGCATACTGGCGTTATAAAGATTACTTAAGCTTCGGCACATCGGCGCATTCTTTTGTAAATGGTAAACGGTGGTGGAATTATTCCGCACTAAATTTGTACAACATTGCAATTGAAAAGAAGGGATACGCCGTTGTAGGAGAAGAAGTACTAACACAAAATGAAATGTTGGAAGAATATGTTATGCTTGCACTTCGCAGCAAAGGGCTTGATTTGATCGAACTCGAAAATATCTTTGGTAAAGATTGGCACGAAGAGAATAGAAATTTCATTGATGAACTTAGGCAAGAAAATTTTCTCACATCAAAAAACGATCTGCTTTCCTTTACTACTAAAGGTTACGCAATGTGCGATGAAATACTTGCTAAATTGAAGAACTAAAAAGACTATCCGTATTAAACACCAATATATTCTCTGTTGCTTTTTATGCTAAGTATGATAATTTGTATACAGAAATTTCACAGGGTGAAGATGAACTCTTCAAAATCAAGAACCACTCAATTAATTACATTATTTCTTTTATTCATTGTTTTGAACTATACATTTTTAATAGCACAGGGTAAAGATAAACCGTACTTGGCAAAAGAATCGGTTGAATTTACCGAGTACTATTCAAAGATGAACATCAATAACGTTTCCACGTCTATCTACAATACCGGTCGTGCTGATCTATCATCAACTGGCGATTCTGGTTTTGAGTTTCCCAAACTCTCCGGGAAAACACTCGTTTATGAATCCGGATTACTTTGGGGTGGAAAGGTAAATGGGGAAATACGGAGCGGCGGCTCATCTTTCTATACCGGATTAAGACCGGGGAAAATTTTAGCGAACGGTAAACCTGATAATACAACCTTACCCTCAGTTCGTGCTTTCCGCGTCCGTCCCGATTACAAAACTGGAGACTTATTAACAGAAGTAAAAGATGAAAACAAAGACCGCCAGACGATTTACAATCAGTATGAAAAAGATTGGAACGAATGGCCTGCAAGTAGCGGTGCGCCATTTAAAGATGTAAACGGCAATGGTGTTTATGAACCATCTGTGGACATACCCGGTGTTCCGAATGCCGATCAAACAATTTGGTTTGTTACAAATGATCTCGATTCCATACAAACAAAAAAACTTTACGGCTCACTACCGATGGGTATTGAAATGCAAACCACAGTGTGGGCATACAAAAATGTAGAACCGCTTAACAATATGATTTTCAAAAGATATCTGGTGATCAACAAAAGCAGTACAAAATTTGAAGATATGTACTTTGGTCTCTGGTCGGATCCTGATGTGGGCGGCGATGCGGGAGATGATCTTGTAGGATGCGACACTCTGCTCAATTTAGATTTTTGTTACAATGGAGATGATAGCGATCCTTCATATGGCGCTTACATTCCTTCAGTGGGATTTTGTCTCCTACAAGGTCCAATAATTCCCGGTGGTGTAAATGATAAAGCAAAATTTGGAGGTAAACAGGTTTACGGCAAAAAGAATCTTACGATGACTGCTCTAGGCTATTTTGGTAAAAGCGGGTCTATCGCTCGTGATGCAACCATAGGAAACTATGAAAAAGGAACATTGCAAATTTATAACATGCTTCAAGGAAAACTAAATGAAGGTGCTTCTGTCCCGGATCCATTTACCGGCGGAACGACAAAATTTCCGTTCTCTGGTGATCCTGTTTTAAGGACTGGCTTTCTTGGCGGTGTAACCTATCCGAATGGATGGTCTGATGTTAAGTATGATCACAGAATGATGCTCTGTTCAGGTCCATTCAATATGGCTGCGGGTGATACACAGGAAGTTATTTTTGCCCAGATAGCGGCGGGAGGAGATCCAGGTTTTTCTCGTTTTGCCTCGATTTCAATTCTTAAAAAATCTGTCTCGTTTGCTCAAAAATTATACAAAGAAAATTTTATACCTCCAACTACCATTAAACAGTCGCCAGAATTACAAGCCGCCGAAATGGATAGAGAAATTATTTTAACCTGGGGAAATGATGTAGCCAAAACAAATGATATTGAAAAATCGAAATCTACTATCTATTCATTCCAAGGATACAATGTTTATCAGATTTCAAAAAGTTATGCAACACTCGGAGAGAAAAAATTAATCGCCACATTCGATCGTAAAGATGACCGGCAATATTTATTTAACGAAGAAGTTGAACCAGCAAGCGGATATGTATCTCACTTCGACAAAAAATTTGGTTCTGATACCGGAATTCAACGTTTCATCTCAATCAAAAAAGATTATCTGAATGAAATACCGCTTAACAATGGTAGCGATTATAATTTCGGGTTGGGCTATTTTCATCTTGCAGACGACTATTATTTCCCATATGGTTATGTGGAAAGCCCAATCTCGATTGTAACAGTTAAGCCGCAATCTTCTAAACCGGGTGTAAGATATGAAAGTAAGTTTGGCGATCTTATAACTGCCAGGCACATTGCAGGGAATTCTTCGGCAGATGTAAATGCGTTGATTCTTGATCCAACCGGTTTAACCGGTAATGAATATGAAATTAGTTTTAACACCGCCAATGCTCAAACAGTATTTAATCTAACTAACATTACAACTAACAAGTCCCTCTTAACCAATCAGGTTAATCTTTCGGGTGATAACGATTTTTTGGTTACCGAAGGATTTATTCTAAGAGTTAAAGACAATTCAGCAAAACCGCTTAACGAAAAGGATATTTACCGTCTTACTCTACCCAAAGTAGTTTATGATGAGAAACTTGCTATTGATGACATCGAAAAAATTAATGTCTTTCCAAATCCATATTACGGCGGTAACAGAAACGAATTTAATAAGTATGATAGGCATATAACATTTTCACACCTTCCTCAACGGGCGGTTATAAAAATATTCAATTTAGCCGGACAAGTGGTTCGTAAACTTGAAAAAGATTCCCCCGATCAGTTTGTAAGATGGAATATGTTGACTGAAAACAACTACCAGGCGCCTTCCGGTCTTTACATCGTTCACATCGAACTGCCTGACCTTGGAAAGAATAAAATTCTTAAACTTGCTCTTTTCACCGAAGAATTTATACCGGATCATTTTTGAGAACTTGTTTATGACTTTTTCCTTTTAGATTTTAATTCTGCAATATTATTAACAGAAAGGTTCACAACTATGAACGACAAATACAAATATCTTATTCCCATTTCTATTCTTGCGGTATCAATTGTTCTTTCTGTAATTATCTTCTCGATGGTCTGGAAATCGACAAAGAATGCAGATCAAACAATAACTGTAACGGGTTCGGCAAAAAAATCCATTATTTCCGATCTCGGTATTCAGCGCGGTACGCTGCAAGCATCAAGCGGAGATAGGAAAACCGCATATCAAATTGTTCAGCAGCAGATGCCGGTAGCGCTCAAATATTTATTGCGTATCTCGTACAGTTGACATCTCTTTTAACAGAAGCAGATGAACTCACAGCAATATTCATCCAAATAGGTAAGACTACTAAAAAACGATTGTCCAACAAATCGTAAATCCAAAATCCAAAGTCGTCAATCAAAAATCATAATCCTTAATTCCCTTTGCTATTTCAAGCTATTCTTCCTACCTTTGTGCCGTCCATTTCGCCCCTAGAGGGCGATTTTTATTTATAGAATATGGAAAAGCAGCAAATTAATAACAGAATCGAAGAAATTGTAAAAGCTCACGGCTTCATCCTTGTTGATGTTGTTCTTCGCGGCGACAATCACCTCCGTATCATAGAAGTTTATATTGACGGTGAAAAAGGTATCACTGCACTCGATTGCGCTAATGTAAGTCGTGCTCTTGACGAAATTATTGAATTGGAAAATTTGGTCGAATCGAATTACCGGCTGGATGTTTCATCGCCCGGAGTTGAAAGACCGTTAAAATTTTTAATTCAATACTTTAAGCACATCAACAGAAAATTTGAAATAAAGTATAATGATGGTGTGGAAAAAACATTAACTGCTAAACTTGTACGTGTTGAAGGGGAGTATCTGTTCTTTGCAGTTAAGGATGATGAATACAAAATAAAATTTGGTGATATCACCGAAGCAAAAGTCTTAATTAGTTTTTGATCACAGAGGAGTAATAAATGAACACCGAGATAGTAGAATCCTTTGCGCAGATGGTTCGCGAGAAAAGCGTTGATAAAGACGTTCTTGCCGGAATCATAGAAGAAATCTTTGGGATTATGGTTAAAAAGAAATTTGGTTTGGAAGCGAAATACGAAGTTGTTGTTAATATGGATAAGGGCGATATAGAAATCTTTCTTGAACGGACCATTGTGGATATAGTAAACGACCCGACCAGCGAGATCAGCATTAATGAAGTAAATGAAAAAGGAAATGAGGATGGACTTGAAGTTGGAGAGGATTTCGTTCAGAAGATCGAACTCAAAGAATTTGGAAGAAGATTAATAAATCTTGCCCGTCAAAGTCTGAACCAAAAAATCAGAGAGATTGAGAAGGATATCATTTATAACGAATACATCGAAATGTTAGGTGAAATAGTTGTTGGCGATATATACCAGGTAAGAAGAAACGATGTATTGGTAAATCATAATAAAAACGAATTACTTCTTCCGCGCCATGAGCAGATTCCACGTGAGAAATACCGCAAGGGCGACACAACCCGTGCTGTTGTTAAAGATGTTAAGAAAACTCCAAACGGACCAATTGTTTTAATATCGCGTGCCGATAATCTTTTTTTAAGGAGATTGTTTGAAATTGAAATTCCGGAAATTTATGACGGAGTAATTGAGATAAAGGGTATTGCCCGCGAACCCGGTGAAAGAGCAAAGATTGCAGTTGAATCGAGCGATCCGCGTATTGATGCTGTCGGAGCCTGCGTTGGAATGAAAGGAGTGCGTATTCATGCTATTGTTCGTGAATTGAATAATGAAAACATTGATGTTATCAATTACTCGGATGACCCGGTTGTGTTCATTCAAAGATGTCTTGCACCTGCCAAATTAAAGCAAATTGATATTGATGAAGATGCTAAGAAGTGTGTTGTAACTGCCGATAGTGATCAAGTTTCGTTAATTGTAGGACGCAACGGTGTTAACATACGTCTTGCTATTAAACTCAGCGGTTATGAAATTGAAGTTATCAGATTGGAAAAACCATTTGAAGAATATGATGAAGATATTGAGTTAATAGAACTCCGCGAAGAATTAGGTACTGAGATGGTAGATTTGCTTATCAACAACAGATTAGATACTGCCTTAGAAGTCCTCGGTGCAGGAATTGAGAAGTTAAAGGAAATAGAAGGACTCGATGAAGAGAAAGCACAACAGATAATCGAGATTCTGGAAAATCAATTTGAAGAAGAAGAATAAACAGAACATTTAAACGGATAATTACACAATGCCGGAAACTGCAAAAGAAAAAAAATTACGTCTTTACAAATTTGCTACTGAGTATAATCTCTCAACTGATTCGTTGGTAGAATTTCTTCAGAAGAAGGGCTACGATGTAAAGTCTCACATGTCATTATTGACTGATGATATGGTCTCGGAAATCAAATCATTTTTTAAAAAAGATATTGAGAAGGCTGAAAAGCATTACAAGAAGATTTCGGATTTTCAGAAAAAGAGAACCGAACACGATGAACCGGAAGCCCCGGTTGTAGTGCCCACGAAAGTTGTAGAGGAGAAACCTGCCGGGCTGAAAATTGAAAAAATCGAGAAAGTTGAAGAGACTTCGGTTGAACCGCTAGAAGTTCCCGCCGCGCCTGTTATCGAAATAGCCGAACAAGTTGTGGCTCCCAAAATTGTTGAAGAACCCGTTGTAAAAATTGAACAGCCGTTCGAAGAAAAAAGATCTTACAGAACCGAAACAGAAATTGCTCTTGAAGGAAGAAAAAAAGGTTTAACTATTGTCGGTAAGGTTGATCTTAAGCAGCGACGTGATAGAGTTGAACCGAAGGAAGGAACTGTCCCTCAAAAACCTGCCGTACCGTTAACTCCTTCACAGGAAGAAGCAGAGAAGAAGAAAAAGAAAAAGAAAATTCTTAAGACAAAGAAAAAAGTTGCAACTCCAGGACAAGCTCCTGAAGAAGTGACTGTTGCCAAGAAGAAAAGAAAAATTAAACGTCTCGAAATTGATAAACGTGAAGTTGAAGATGCTATCAAAAGAACACTTCTTAGTATTGATGAATCTTCTGTTGGTGGCCGTGCTTCTGCAAGGAAAAAGAAAAGAAAAGAGAAAGAAGAGATTCAGAATCAAATTCTTCAACAGAAGGAAATTGATAAATCTAAAATAAAAGTTAGTGAATTCATCGCAGTCAATGAACTTGCACATTTGATGGGTGTCTCAGTAAGCGATGTAATTCAAAAATGTATCGGATTAGGATTGATGGTTTCAATCAATCAGCGGCTTGATGTTGAAACGATTACAGTTATTGCCGATGACTTTGGATTTGAAATTGAACTTGAAGAAGAATATCAATCCGACGTTGACGCAGACCAACCGGATCCAGTGGAATCACTAAAACCTCGCCCTCCGGTTGTTACAATTATGGGACACGTTGATCATGGTAAAACATCATTGCTTGATTATATACGTCGCGCAAATGTTGTTGCCGGAGAAGCAGGCGGAATTACCCAGCATATCGGCGCTTACAAAGTTATTCTGGATGACTCCAGAAAAGTAACATTTTTGGATACTCCCGGTCACGAAGCTTTCACAGCAATGCGTGCGCGCGGAGCCCGTGTTACAGATATCGTTGTATTGATTGTTGCAGCAGATGATGCAGTAATGCCGCAAACTGTTGAGGCAATTAATCATGCGCTCGCTGCAAACGTTCCAATTATTATCGCAATAAATAAAATTGATAAGCCGAATAGCAACATCGAACGAATTAAACAACAACTTGCCGATAGAAATATTTTAGTTGAAGAATGGGGCGGTAAATATCAGTGCGTTGAAGTCTCTGCTAAACTTGGAAAAAATGTCGATCTGCTTTTAGAGAAATTAGTTCTTGAAGCTGAACTCCTCGACTTGAAAGCTAATCCGGATCGTTTAGCTCGCGGAACAATTATTGAATCCCAGCTTGATAAAGGCAAGGGTGTTACCGCCACCGTTCTTGTTCAAAAAGGAACTCTAAAAGTCGGCGATCCGTTTATTGCAGGTGTTGTTCACGGACGTGTTAGAGCAATGTTCGATGAACGTAGTAAAAAAGTTTTTGAGGCGGGTCCTTCTACTCCGGTGTTAGTTCTCGGTTTTGAATCTGCACCGCAAGCCGGAGATACATTCCATATTGCCGAATCTGAACGTGATGCACGTGAGATCAGTTTGAAGCGTATGCAGTTGAAACGCGAACAAGATCATCGTCAGGTTCATCATATTACACTTGATGAAATCGCAAGCCAGATCAGTCATGGCGGATTTAAGGAATTACCTATCATCGTTAAAGGTGACGTGGATGGTTCTATTGAAGCGTTATCAGATTCATTGATGAAATTATCTAATCAAGAAGTATCGGTGCGTGTAATTCACAAGGCAGTTGGTGCTATTTCCGAAGGTGATGTGTTATTAGCTGCAGCTTCGGGTGCTATTATTGTCGGATTCCATGTTAGACCTAATACCAACGCACGCAAACTTGCTGAATCTGAAAAAGTTGATATCCGTCTATATAACATTATTTATGATGCTATAAACGAAATCAAATCTGCTCTTGAGGGAATGCTTTCACCGGTTGTTTCTGAAGAGGTTGTTGCAACACTTCTTGTGAAAGATGTTTTCAAAGTGCCAAAAGCCGGAACAATTGCCGGTTGCTCTGTTCAAGATGGAAAAATTATGAGAAGTAACAAAGTCCGTTTGTTTAGAGATGGCATTGCAGTTTATGAAGGTGAGATCAGTTCACTTCGAAGATTTAAAGATGATGTTCGTGAAGTGGAAAAAGGATTTGAGTGCGGAGTTAGCATAACAAACTTTAATGATATTAAAACGGGTGACATCATCGAAGCATACAAGATGATTGAAACCAAGAAAAAGTTAGAATAGAAATGTCTCATAGATTAGATAAAGTTTCGAGTCTCATTAAAGAAGAACTCAGTTTGATTTTTCTGCACAAACTTCAGGATCCAAAGCTGGGGCTTATTACTGTAACTAATGTGAAAGTGAGCCCGGATCTTAAGCACACAAAAATTTATATATCTGTATTCGATAAAGCGAAGCGTACAAAAGTTTTAGAAAGCGTTAACGAACTTAAGGGTTTGATTAGAAGTCAGCTTGCCGGAAGAATTCAACTTCGTTTTGTTCCGGAACTCCATTTTTTTATAGACGATACTTTGGACTACGTTGAAAAGATGGAAGGATTATTTAAAAAAATTCATGAAAGCGATAACGAAAAAAACGATAACTGAAATTGACCCGGATTTTATCTCAGGCGAAATCATTTTGATTGATAAAGCTTGGCGAAAGAGTTCGTTTGACTGTGTTTATAAAGTTAGAAAAGCGCTTGACGTAAAAAAAGTTGGGCATGCCGGAACTCTCGATCCGAACGCGACTGGTTTGGTTGTAGTTTGTACCGGAAGAATGACAAAAGAAATATCTAAGATTCAAGAACTAGAAAAAACTTATACCGGAATTATTTCGCTCGGGAAAACTACTCCCTCATTTGATGGTGAAAGTAAGTTCGATTCTGAAGAAAAATATGAACACGTTACCGAAGAAGAAATTCTCAAAACGCGTGATCTGTTCCTTGGAACTATTTTACAAACACCGCCAATGTTTTCGGCAATAAAGCAGAATGGGCAGCCTCTTTACAAACTTGCCCGTAAGGGGAAAGAAGTTGAAAGAGAAGCGCGTGAAGTTAGTATTACAAAGTTTGAGATAAATAAAATTGATCTACCGGATGTTCACTTTGAAATTAGCTGTTCAAAAGGAACTTATATCAGAGTGATTGCGCACGATTTTGGACAAAAACTTGGATGCGGCGCTTACTTGAAAGAATTAAGACGTACTCGAATCGGCGAGTTTAAGGTTGAAGATGCATTGACAATTGATGAATTCAAAGAGGTTGCAAAAAATTATACGCTTGTTCCTGAATTGAACTGAAATGAAAGTTTATACAGAAGTTTCTGATAATATAAAAACAAAAAATGCAGTTGTTACCGTTGGATCATTCGACGGTCTGCATCTAGGTCACTTCAAAATTTTAAATGAAGTGAAAAAAGTTGTTGCTGGAAAAAAAGGAACCGGTTTCTTGATCACATTCGAGCCGCATCCGCGTTTTGTTCTTTCAAAAGATTTTGAGATGAAGCTTCTAACTTCGCTTGACGAGAAAAAAGAGATTCTTGAGAAAGCCGGAATTGAAAATTTGATGGTCATAAACTTTACTAAAGAATTCTCGCAGCTTACATCGGATGAATTCATTAAAAAATTTATTGTCGATAAGATCGGCGCCTCACATATGGTAATAGGGCATGATCATAAGTTCGGAAAAGACAGATTGGGTGATGTTGTAAAACTCAGCCAGGTAGGGAAGCTCTATAATTTTGATGTTACCGATGTCTCCGCTGAAAGTATGAACGGAGAGATTATCAGCAGCACGAAGATCAGAAATTTTCTTTTTGAAGGAGATATTGAGAAGGCAAATCTGTTTCTCCAAAGAAATTATTCTCTATCCGGAAAAATTGTTATAGGTGCTCAACGTGGAAGAACACTTGGCTTTCCAACTGCAAACGTAAAGTTAGATGAACATCGCAAAGCGGTTCCCAAGAACGGCGTCTATATCACTAAGTGTCGGTTGGAAGATGAGATACATTTTGGAATTATGAACATCGGTTTTAGGCCGACTTTTGAAAACAAACACGAATTGGTTTTGGAAGTTCACCTGTTGAATTTCAATAGCGACATATATGGAAGAGCGATAAAGATAGAATTTCTAAAACGATTGCGTGACGAAGTAAAATTTGAATCGAAAGAAGCGCTGATTCATCAGATAAAAACTGATAAACAAAAAGCTCAGGAAATCATTATGGCATCTCTAAAAACTATTTTTTAAAAAATGGGACACGGATAAAGCGGATAAAAACAGATTTTCACAGATTAGCTTTTGAAGTTTTAGAGATGCCATTAGTAACACAGATTTTTAATCTGTGTTATTGTGAGCAGATTAAAAATCTGCTCTACAAAGAAAAGTTAACTAACTAATAAACTCCGGTTCATTCTGGGGTTCTATCGAACACACAAATAAAGGAGTAGTAAAATGGCTTTATCAAAAGAGGAAAAATTTGAGATAATCAAAAAATTCGGTAAAACGGAAAAAGACAGCGGAACAGCCGAAGTGCAAATTGCACTGCTGACCGGAGAGATTAATCGTCTTACAGCTCATTTTGAAGCGCACAAAAAAGATCACGCTTCAAGACGCGGGTTAATGCAAATGGTTGGAAAAAGAAGAAGACTGCTGGATTATCTGGCAAGTAGAACGATAGAAAGATATCGTACAATAATTAAAGAATTGAACATAAGAAAGTAACGGAGTTTCTAAATGGTTTATACCAAAGAAGTACAAATAGGAAAACAAAAATTAATTTTTGAAACAGGAAAACTTGCCAAACAGGCAAATGGCGCTGTTGTTGTTCGCTACGGTGATACAATGGTTCTAGTAACTGCGGTTGCCGGTGATTTACGCCCGGATGTGGATTTCTTTCCGCTCAGCGTTGAGTATAGAGAAAAAGCATTTGCCGCCGGTAAAATTCCCGGTGGATTTTTTAAACGTGAAGGCAAACCTACAGACAAAGAAGTTCTTACAGCACGACTCATTGACCGTCCTCTTCGTCCGCTTTTTTCGGATAATTATAGAAACGATACTCAAGTTGCTGCGTTTGTATATTCATACGATAGCGAAAATGATTCGGATGTAATTGCAGCATGTGCCGCATCGGCTGCGCTTGCTATCTCAGACATTCCATTTCTCGAACCGATTGGTGAAGTTCGAGTTGGAAGAATTAACGGCGAACTAATTATCAATCCTACTCTAAAAGAAACTGAAGAGAGTGATCTTGAATTAGTTATTGCCGGAACGGAAAGTTCAATCATGATGGTTGAAGGTGAAGCAAAAGAATTGAGCGAGCAAGTGATGCTTGACGCTCTAAAATTTGCTCACGCAGAAATCAAAAAGATCATCGAAGTTCAAAAAGAATTACGCGAGCTTTGCGGTAAACCTAAAAGGGTAGTTGCTGAAAAAGTCGTTGATCAGAATTTATTCAACGACATATCCGCAATTGCACATGATAGGTTCAAAGCAATAGTTGCTTCAGTTCTTGCTAAAGAAGAAAGATCGGCACAGAACCACGCTTTGACAGATGAAGTCCTTGCTGCATTGGCAGAAAAATATCCTGAACAAGAAAAAGCCATCAAGGAAATTCTTCATGATATGGAGAAAGACTTGATGCGTAAAAGAATCCTTGATGACGGATTGCGTCTTGACGGAAGAAATACAACTCAAGTTAGACCAATCTCCATCGAGCTTGGAATACTGCCTCGCCCTCACGGAACAGCTCTTTTCACACGAGGTGAAACTCAGAGTTTAACAACTCTAACATTAGGCGCAAAAGGGGACGAACAAATAATTGATGGGCTTCAGCCTGAATATAAAAAACGATTTCTTCTTCATTACAACTTTCCGCCGTTCAGTGTTGGCGAAACCGGAAGATTTTCCGGTGTTGGAAGAAGAGAAGTGGGGCATGGTAATCTTGCAGAACGTTCACTTAAAAATATTATTCCTGCTGAAGATAAATTCCCTTACATCGTTCGTTTGAACTCGGATATTCTTGAATCGAACGGTTCATCGTCAATGGCAACAGTTTGTGCCGGATCTCTTGCATTGATGGATGGCGGTGTTCCGATCAAATGCGCTATTGCTGGCATTGCTATGGGTCTTGTTAAAGAAGAGAATCAGTTTGCAATCCTTACTGACATTCTTGGAAACGAAGATCATCTTGGTGATATGGATTTCAAAGTAGCCGGTTCCGAAAATGGAATTACCGCTTTACAGATGGATATCAAAATTCAAGGAATTTCTTACGAGATAATGGAAAAGGCGCTTGCTCAAGCAAAAGAAGGACGTCTCCATATTCTTAAAATTATGAATGAAGCTATTTCAACTGCTCGTCCAAACATTTCTAATTACGCACCAAGAATCTTCACAACAAAGATTCCGACAGATAAAATTGGAACTGTTATTGGACCTGGCGGAAAAGTTATTCAGAAGATGCAAAAAGATTTCTGCGTTGATATCAACATCGAAGAAGATGGAACTGTGAGTATTGCAGGTCAAGATGCAGCTCTGGCAAAAGCAGCTAAAGATTATATCAGACTTCTTGTTGCTGAACCGGAAATCAATAAGATTTACACCGGAAAAATTATGAAGATCACTGATTTTGGTGCTTTCGTGGAAATTTTTCCGGGTACACAGGGACTTCTTCACATTTCACAGGTTGATACCAAGAGAGTGAATAAAGTAACGGATGTATTGAAAGAAGGCGAAATGGTAAAAGTAAAATTAATTGCAATTGAAGGTGGAAAATTATCGCTTTCAAGAAAAGCATTGATGAATGAAACTCTTGCAACTGAAGAAGCAGAGGAAAAAGAATAATTGTTATTCTGAGATGAGGTTGTTCCGAAAGTAGGAAAATGTCATTTCAAAGGAACGAAGTGACTGAGAAATCAATATTTTTCTTATGTAGTTAAAGATTTCTCTCCCGATAATCCGCCGAGGCGGAGGGATCGAAATGACAGACGCGGCATTTGTCATTCTGAATGAAGCGGTAGCGAAATGAAGAATCTGATTTTTGTAATTAGATTCTTCGTCACTGCGTTCCTCAGAATGACGGGATGAAATAACAAATTGTTTTTTGGAAATGACTGGGTAGAAATTATTAAATGAAAATCGGCAACCTCGATATTGGCAATAAATTATTTTTAGCCCCGATGGCGGAGGTAACCGATTCTTCTTTCCGAAAAATTTGTAAAGAGTATGGCGCCGGAATTACATTTACGCAAATGGTAAGCGCAGAAGGTGTTATCAAAAATAATTTTGAAACACTTCGCCATTTCTCATTCAACCGCTCAGAAAAACCAATCGGTGTTCAAGTCCTTGGCAACAATCCGGAAATTCTTTATGAAGCCGCGAAAGAAATATCAAAGCACAAACCGGATTTGATCGATCTTAATTGCGGCTGCCCGGTTGATAAAGTATGTTCCAAAAATATGGGCGCATCACTTCTCGATGATCCCAAAACGATCGGAATGCTCGTTCGCAAAATGGTTGATGGATCGAATGGAGTTCCAATCTCTGTAAAATTGAGGTTAGGAAAAGATAAATCTCACATCAACATTATCGAAAACGCTAAAGCCGTTCAAGATAATGGCGGTTCTTTAGTTTTTGTTCATAGTAGAACCCGTGCAGATAGATATGATATGGATTCTGATTGGACATGGTTGAAAAAAGTTAAAGACGTAATTGATATTCCTGTCGTTGGGAATGGATCATTGTTCTCTCCTACTGATGTTAAGGAGATGTTAGATTTAACCGGATGTGATTCTGCCATGATTGCACGGGGTGCATTAGGCAATCCGTTTATTTTTTCAAGATTTAATACTCTACTGCAAACTGGGAAAGATCCGGGAGAACCGGATGCTTCAATTGTGCGTAAAACAGTTTTACAGCACATTAATAATTTAGAAAGTGAATTCGGTGAGCTGCTTGCTCTCGATAAAGCAAAAAAACATTCTATATGGTATTTCAAAAGTCACAGTGGAGTAAAATTTTTACTCGACAAAGTATTTTCAATCAAAAATTTAAATGATCTGCGTTCGCTAATAAATGAGCACGCAGATAGTATTTTGCATACTCCGTTCAATATTGACGAGCATGCGATAATTCACAAAAAATTTCAAAGGAAAGTTCTTTTTTGGCTGGCGGAAGAAAACGCCGGCGTTATCTGAAAAGAACAAAAAGGTTTTAACATGAATAAAGAAATAATCATTAATTCTTCGGCTTCGCAGAATCATGTTGCGATTACTGAAGACGGAAATCTTGTAGATTTCTTTGTTGATCATCCAGAAAAAAGAAGGATGGTTGGCGATGTTTATCTCGGCAAAGTTGCCCGAGTAATGCCCGGCATCAGAGCAGTGTTTATAGACATAGGATTAAAACATGATGCTTTTCTTCACTTCTCGGATATCGGTGAGAGAACAGAAGCATTGCAAAGCATGCTCGATGAGGATAATGATTCCGATGACAGCGATGATGACGGAAAAGATGAAGCCGGAACTCAAGCCGCTGCAACAGGTGAATCCGAAACTAAGCAGCAGCCGAGGGCGGAACAAAAAGAGTATAGGCAAATTCCAAAACTCCACAAAGGGGAAGAGATCTTAATTCAGATCATCAAAGAACCGGTTAAGGACAAAGGAGTTCGTTGTACATCTTCAATCTCAATACCTGGAAGGTTTTGTGTTCTTCTCCCTCTCGATGATAAAATTGGTGTTTCAAAAAAGATTTATGATTTCAGAGAACGAAAAAGATTGCGCCGTATTGCACGCGGAATTCTTCCTTCAAATTGCGGACTTATTATTCGCACTGCGGCAAAGGATCAGAGCGAGGAATCACTTTCCGGTGATCTAAAATACCTCGTCAAGATTTGGGAAGACATGCAGGAAGATGCAAAGAAACAAGAACCGCCATTTTTGCTTTACAAAGATTTAAGTACTACTATAAGTGTTATTCGCGATTTATTCACTCCCGACGTTTCTAAAGTATTTGTTGATTCGAAAAAACTTTACAAAGAAATCCGCAATTACGTTCAGTTCATTCAACCTGCCTTGATTGATAGGATAGAACTTTTTAAAGAAGGTATCTCAATTTTCGAAGCGTTCAAGATTGATGAGCAGATTAAAGGATTGATGGGACGCAAGGTTTCTATGCCGAGCGGTGGGCACATTGTGATTGAACATACTGAGGCGATGGTAGTAATTGATGTTAACAGTGGTCGTTATGCCGCTAAAAAAGAGCAAGAGCTGAATTCGCTCAAAACCGATCTTGAAGCATCAAGAGAAATTGTTCGCCAGCTTCGTCTGCGTGATATTGGAGGATTGATTGTTGTTGATTTCATTGATCTTGAAGATGAAAAGAACCGTAAGAAAATTTATGATGAATTGAAGAAAGAATTTAAGAAAGACCGTGCAAAAATTGCTATGCTGCCTATGACTGAATTTGGTTTGATGCAGATTACCCGCGAGCGTATTCGTGAAAATATTATGCAGTCGATGAACGATGCATGCCCGTATTGCGCCGGTACCGGATTGCTTACCAAGAAATCAAACTTAATGCACGAAATTGACCGTTGGTTAAAGCGTTTCAAATCCGAAGGTAAAGGAACTGCTCTTACGTTGCAAGTTCATCCATCGCTTGGAGATAAATTGACCGAAGGATTCTTTTCACCACTGTTAAAGATGCAGCTAAGATATTTTGTTCATGTAAAGCTTGTTGAAAGTGAGAAAAATAGTCCTCAGAGCTTTCGTTTTCTTTCAACAAAGACCGGGAATGATATTACAGGGGATTTTGTCTAAAAACACGCTTCCGAATTACGGCAGAAAAATGTTTTGGATTTTTATTATTTTTCTATAGATAAAAATTCTATTCACGCTAATTAAGGTAATCACATGAAATTTTTTATTGATACTGCGAACATTAATGAAATTAAAGAAGCTGCTTCTTATGGTTTGCTCGACGGTGTTACTACTAATCCATCGCTTGTTGCCAAGGAAGGTAAAAATTTTCGCCAACTGCTCGATGAAATCCTCAAAATTGTTGATGGACCAATCAGCGCAGAAGTTGTTTCCACCGATTACAATGGCATTATGAAAGAAGCGCATGAACTGGCTGGCATACACAAAAATATTGTTGTGAAAGTTCCCCTCATCAAAGAAGGAATTAAAGCTGTTAAATCTTTGAGCGATGAAGGTATAAACACAAATGTCACTCTATGCTTTTCTCCATCACAAGCGCTGTTGGCTGCTAAAGCGGGCGCAACTTATATCAGTCCATTTGTCGGTCGTTTAGATGATATCAGCCACGACGGAATGGCATTGATCCAACAGATTGTACAGATCTATGAAAATTATGATTTCAAAACTCAAGTGCTGGTTGCAAGTATTCGCCATCCGCTTCATCTTGTTGATGCTGCATTAATGGGTGCTCATGTAGCAACAATGCCATTTGATGTAATTGAAAAATTATTTAGGCATCCTCTTACAGATCTTGGGTTGGAAAAATTCCTTAGTGATTGGAAAAAATTGAACGAAAAATAATTATGAAAAAAACGAAATTTTATTCTATACATGAAAAACTTGGTGCTAAGATAGTAGACTTTGCCGGCTATCAGATGCCTGTTCAATATTCATCAATTATTGCCGAACACAAAGTTGTTCGTACATCAGTTGGAGTGTTCGATGTTTCTCACATGGGAGAAGTCTTTGTCCGAGGTGATCGTGCACTTGATTTTGTTCAACATATCACAGTGAATGACGCATCACTTTTAACAAATGGCAGGGTTCAATACTCGGCAATGTGTTATCCCGATGGAGGAATTGTTGACGATCTTCTTGTCTATATGATTGGCGAAAAAGAATTTTTACTTGTAGTAAACGCATCTAATAAAGATAAAGACTTTGCTTGGATGAAAGATAACAACACATTCGGCGTTGATATTGTTGACGAAAGCGATGATTACTCGCTTCTTGCTGTGCAAGGTACTTATTCAAAAAGTGTTGTAGAAAAAATTTGTGATAAACCGCTGGATATGGAATACTATCATTTCATCTTTGCAAAAGTTGCCGGTATTGATATGATTGTTTCCCGAACAGGTTACACAGGTGAACTCGGCTATGAATTATATTTCAAAGGCAGTGAAGCAGATGCTGTGAAAGTTTGGAACGCCTTGTTTGATGCCGGTAAAGATTTTGGAATCCAACCCGTTGGTCTCGGCGCTCGTGATTCATTACGATTAGAAATGGGTTTCTGCTTATATGGAAATGACATAGATCAAACAACCAACACTCTTGAAGCCGGACTTGGCTGGATTACTAAATTGAAAAAAACAGAATTCATTGCTAAAGATGTTTTACTTAAAGTGAAGGAAGATGGTCTCAAAAGAAAATTAGTCCCGATTATTTCGGAAGAAAAATCATTTCCTCGTCATGGTTATGATTTATCTGTTGACGGAAAAGTCGTCGGTCATATTACGAGTGGAACAGTCAGTCCAATTCTTGACAAAGCAATTGCTCTTGGATATGTAGATGCGGCATATAGCAAAGAAGGAAATAAAATAAATTTTATTATCCGCGGGAAAGAAATTCCGGCGGTTATCACTAAACTACCATTTGTGAAAAACTAATACCAAAGGAATGAATTCCTAAAATGAAAATTAACGTCCATTACTCAAATCTTCATCTTGATGATCTTTATTTCAGCGGAAAAACTTCCGTTGTTATTGATGTTCTTCGTGCTTCGACTGTAATAGTCACGGCACTTACCAACGGTGCGCGGGAAGTAATTCCCGTTGGTACGGTTGATTTTGCCATGAAAGTTTCCGGCAATGCATTTGGCGGGCAGACCATTCTAAGCGGTGAACGTAACACAAAGAAAGTTGAAGGGTTTAATCTTGGTAATTCACCTCTAGAATATACTGCGGAAGTTGTTTCGGGGAAATCGATTATCCTTTACACGACTAATGGTTCGAAAGCAATTGTCAAAGCAAAATTTTCCGAAAATCTTTTCATCTGCAGTTTTAACAATCTTCCGTTTATCGCAAGGCATTTACTTGTTCTCAATAAAGACGTTGAAATTATTTGTGCTGGATCCAATGGTAATTTTAATTTGGAGGACGCTGTATGTGCCGGGCGACTAATTAACGAAATGGATAAAGAAAGTACAGATCTTGAGATAAGCGATTCCGGTAGAGCGAGTTTAGTCTTAAATAAATCATTCGGGAAAAGCATCATTAAATTTTTAAAAGAAACAGAACATGGGCAACTCTTAATTGAGAACGGTTTCGGTCCAGATATAAAGGTTTGCGCGCAATTTGGAACTACCGATTTGATTCCGTATTATATTTCAGGTGCGTTAAAGAAATTAGAGACCGAAACTGCGCCCAGTGATCTTATAAACGAACATAAAGTTACTAAATAATGCCGAAGAAAAATAAATCGAAAGAAAATTCTTCTTCTGCGGGAGAAAATTTTTTTGTTGTTTCTCCGGAAAAGAAGAAAAAACTTCTGGGCATTTTTTTAATTGTTTTAGCCCTTCTAATTTTGCTTAGTATAATTTCATATTCGCGAGACGACGAATCTTATTTCTCGTACAAATTTCTCGATCAGTTTGGAGTATTTAACAATAATCCCGAATTGATGAATAAAGCTGCTACCACACACAATTGGCTTGGAATTTTCGGCGCGTATGTTTCATTCTTTTTCATTCGCTCCACAATCGGATATTTTTCCATCATCTTTCCTGTGATAATGTTTATCTGGGGTTATTCTGTATTGCGCAATGAAAAGAATTATAAACTACCGCTTTACTTTTCTAATTTTTTTCTTGTGATGGGAATTCTACTTTCAACTTTTTTCGGAATGCTTCAATTCACTCCTGAAATTTCTCTCTTCAAAGATTATCCTGAGCTCTCCGGTAAAATTGGATTCTTCTTCGGGACTGTCATCAGCAGATTGCTCGGTGGGCTCGGCAGTATAATCTTTTTAAGCACGGGGATATTGATTACTCTAATCATTGCCTTTGATTTTAAATTCAGCTCGATTTTAGAGATAATCAAAAAACTTTTTAAGGATCCTGAGAAGGAAAAAGTCAAAATCATAGATCCTATTGGAGAAAAAATTGGCGACAATTTAGAAAAGATTAAAAGCCTGCGTAATGAAAGCAAATTGAAATCTCTTTTCAAAGCTAAAGAAGAAGAACTAGAGCCAGAGCCTGAAACAAAAATTACAATTGTTAAAAAAGATCAGCCGGAGAAGGTTGTTATTCGTTCCGCAGAAATGATATACGAATCAAAATCAAAAAAAGGGGAAACTAAACCAAAAGAAGACGATGATATAATTCCAGTTGTTGATAAAGCGGCAGAGGCTACAATGCCGGATCAATGGGAAGAAAAAATAGATTACAAAGCACCGACATATGATTTGCTTACGCCACCTGATGATGAAGAAATCAAGGTGAATGAGATCGAACTAAAAAGAAACGCTGCTCTGCTCAAAGATAAATTAGCTCTCTTCGATATTCAAATTGATGATATCACTGTTACTCCCGGACCCGTTGTAACTCTTTATGAAATTGTTCCGGCACCGGGTGTTAAGATAAGTCGTATAGTTAGTCTTGAACATGATATTGCACTTGCGCTTGCCGCACGTGGTATCCGTATTATTGCCCCGATTCCCGGTAAGAGTGCAATCGGTGTTGAGATTCCGAATGCACATGCATCAATTGTTAGAGCGAGTTCGGTTCTAAAAAGAATATCTGAATCAAAAGATGAATTGCCATTGGCGCTGGGTAAAACAATTTCTGGCGAAGTTTACATTACCGATCTGGCTAAGATGCCTCACATGCTGATTGCAGGATCTACCGGTTCTGGAAAGAGCATTGGTATCAATATGATTCTCAACAGTTTGATCTACGCGAAACATCCATCAGATGTAAAGTTTGTAATTATTGATCCAAAGAAAATCGAACTATCTTTCTATAAAAAACTTAGCAAGCATTTTCTTGCCGTATCACCTGATCTCGAGGAAGAGATAATTACAAATCCATCCAACGCACTTCTTGCCTTGAAAGCAGTTGAGTATGAGATGGAGAAGCGTTACGATAAACTTGCTAAAGTAGGTGTGCGTAATATTGTGGATTACAATAAAAAAGTTTTGAATCCTAAGTCACGACCAAAAGATACAGATGAAATGAAACATCATAAGATGCCATACATTGTTGTAGTGATTGACGAACTGGCTGATCTCATGATTACATCCGGTAAAGAAGTTGAAGAACCGATTACTCGTTTAGCTCAGCTTGCTCGTGCAGTTGGAATTCATTTAATCCTTGCAACTCAAAGACCATCCGTAAATGTTATAACCGGCGTTATCAAAGCCAATTTCAGTGCGCGTATGGCATATCAGGTTGCAACAAAGATTGATTCGCGGACCATTCTTGATATGAACGGTGCAGAACAATTACTTGGAATGGGTGATATGCTCTTTTTACCGGGCGGAATGCCAAAGCCGATTCGTATTCAGAATGCGTTTATTTCCACCGAAGAAGTTGAAAAAATTACAAATTTCATTTACGTTCAACAAGGTTTTTCTAAAAGATATTTTTTGCCTTCGCTCTACGATAAACGAAAAGAAGCAATGGGCGATTTCATGAGCGATCTCGACCCGATGTTCGAAGAGGCGGCTCGTGTCATTGTGCGGCATCAGCAAGGTTCTGTATCTTTACTTCAAAGAAGATTGAAGTTAGGTTATTCCCGCGCGGCGAGAATTGTTGACCAGCTTGAACAAGCAGGAATTGTTGGTCCTTCGGAAGGCAGCAAAGCGCGTGAAGTTATTGTGGATAGTGAAGAACAACTCGAAACCATTTTGAGATCTTTATAAAATGAAAACTAAATTATTATTATGTGCATTTTTAGCCTCATCACTTTTGTATCCTCAATCTGCTAACCAGGTTATCAAAAAACTTCAACACAAATTTAATTCTATTAGTAATTTTACCGCGAATTTTTCGCAAAGCTATTTTAGCACACAAGGACAGGATCAAGGAAAAACATCCGGAAAATTTACTTACAAAAGGAAAAATAAATTTATTGTTGATCTTAAAAACCAAACCATCGTATCAGATGGGCAGACAATCTGGAATAGTGACAAACGCTTCAACAGAGTTGTTGTAAGCAATCTTTCCGATGATCCTACATCTTTTTCACTTGAACGGTTTGTTTTTGATTATCCTCCGTTGTGCAAAATTAAGATAGTAACAGATGATGCTCTTTCAAAAGGTGACGAATATATTGAGCTGACTCCGAAAGATCAGGATATGGAATTCAAATACATGAAGATTTGGCTGACCGCTGATGGAATGATCTCTAAATTAGAAGTGCTTGATCTGGGCGACATTCGTTACGCATTTCAATTTACTGATCTGAAAATTGATCAAGATATATCAGATGCTCGCTTCATATTTTACCCCTCCAAAGGAATGAAGATTATTGACCTCAGGTAAAATAAATAATCAATTAGCAAAAGTAGCAGGTTATTTTTCCCCGGTTATAATAACCGTTCTTTTCTTATATCTAGCTTTCAAAGGAATTGATCTCACGAAGTCATTCGCCCTAATTGCTAAATCCTCTCTGTTTGCTGTTTTTCTTTACGTAATTGTTTTTTTTAGTTCACATTTAGCGCGTGCTATTCGATGGCGATATATGGTTGAGTCTGTAAAGAAAGATGTATCAACATTTCATCTGTTCGGATCAGTAATGGTTGGGTATGGCGTGAGTTGCATCATTCCAAGATTAGGAGAACTTTACCGCGGTTTATTCCTTGGAAGATGGGAAAATATTTCTCGCACTACTGTAATCGGAACAATTGTCATTGAAAGGATTATTGACATCACACTATTTGCTCTTGCCGCTCTAATTAGTGTCGGTCTTTATTCCGGAAATTTATTTGCTGATGTAAACTGGCTTAAACCTTCGCTTATCCTGGGATATGCTATAATATTCATAGCCACAATATTTTTATTCTCTCTAGTGAGATATCAAGAAAATTTTAGAAAAATATTTTTAAGGATCGCCGGTAAAATCAATAAAAAATTTGAAACTCGGTTGGAAGTATTATTTGATACTCTCATAAGCGGTCTTTCCAGTATCAAGGGTACAAAAAATATTTTGATGATTGTCTTCTGGTCTGCCATAACTATTCTGTTATACGCTTTTAATTCATACGTGGGATTTTATATTTTTGGAATGGAGGCAACGGGTAGAGTAACCTTTACAATGGCATGGATAGTAATGACGATAAGCTCTTTCAGTGCAATGATACCGACACCGGGAGGAACAGGCCCTTATCATCTGATATCTATTTTTGTTCTAACTCAACTATTCAAATTCGGCATCGAGGTCAGTGCTGCATATGCACTGCTTACTCATTTTATCTCTTATTCGTTGTTTGTTCTCTCAACGCTCATCATTATCTTTATTGTGAATAGAAGCCGCCTTAAAAAGGGACTTAAGAAAGAATCTTTCCTTTCCGTTTTTAATATAAGTGCGGAAGAAAAATGAAAAGAATCTGCACGATAATAATTTTTTTTATGTCAGCGAACAACTTATCTGCTCAATGGGATCTTAGTTTCTCGATGGGATTGGATTTTAAATCTTCTCCTTCCTTTCGGGATTACATTAACACAAGTTTTGCATCGGGCAATAATCTGATTCCATCATTTAAGAGCGCTGTTAGTTTTTCTGGCGAGGCAGATTATAAATTATCAAATACATTTGCAATCGGACTTGAATACGATTTATTGATTGATTCTTATACTGCTTCGAACGGTCCTGGAGGGCTTTACGAGATCGCCTATAATATGCAGAGACCAAGTCTAATTGCATACTATATTGTTCCCGGAAGCGGTTATCAGTTCAAATTTGGCGGCGGTGTTGGACCCAGGTTCGTTTCTCTTTCTGAAAGAATTATCACTTCAACAGAATATTCAGTAAATGGATATGGTTTTGTATTGAAGGCAGAAGGCAACACTCTACTTAGTAAAAATTTTTATGCTTTGATCGGGATAAATATGCGATATGATGTTACACAGAATGTCTCTAACGATCAAAATACACTGGTTAATAGATCAACCGGTGAAATGCTCAACTTAAACGCGATTTCGTTCGGAATTTATCTTGGTGTAACATTTATTCTTTAAAGGTGAACTTTGAATATTATTGAAGCAATTATACTCGGAATCATACAAGGATTAACTGAATTCCTTCCCATAAGCAGCACAGGGCATCTGACATTAAGCGGAAAATTGATGAACTTAATATCAGCAGAGAACCCTGAACATTGGACATCATTTATTGCTGTTATTCAACTTGGAACTCTCTTTGCAGTCTTGGTTTATTTTTGGAAGGACTTGATTCTGATTGTGAAAGCTTTTCTCTTCGATAACTTGATTAACCGTAAAAAATTTAAAGAGCAATCAATCAACTCAAAAATGGGTTGGTATCTGGTCTTCGCAACTCTCCCTGTTGTAGTGATCGGACTGGGATTCAAACATATCATTGAAGGAGCACTAACAAAAAATTTATATGTCATTGCCATTAGTTTAATTATTCTTGCAATTATTCTTGCCGTGGCAGAAAAAACGAGTAGGTTTACTCGAAAAACTAATGATATAAAATGGTACGATGCGGTGATTATCGGCTTCGCTCAGTCATTAGCACTGATTCCGGGATCTTCACGTTCAGGCACAACAATTACAGCCGGATTATTTCTTGGCTTCGATCGTGAAACCGCAGCACGCTTTTCTTTTTTGATGAGTATTCCGGCTGTTGCGGCAAGCGGATTACTTGAGTTCTACCAATCTCTTAAATATATTAATCATGATGGGATGATTAATTTGATAGTCGCAACTATAGCATCAGCGATACTCGGTTATCTCTCAATTGAATTTCTTCTCCGTTACTTAAAAAAGAATTCTACTCTTGTATTTATTGTTTATAGGATCATAGTTGGAATTATTATTCTGGTTCTACTTGAAAGCCGGGTAATTTTACCATGATGAGGAACAAATGGTCAAGAAAAAATTAATTTATATCAGTTCGGCAATCGTATTACTCTTTTGTTGTTTAGCTTGTGGCCCGAAAGTCATTCAATCTTCCGAGGAAGGAGCTACCGTGGATCAGCTATTGGATTTGAAGGATTGGGAAAAATTAGTTGCAGTTGTTGAAACGAATAAAGGGACAATCGAATTAGAACTGTTTGCTAAAGAAACTCCTTTAACTATCAAAAATTTTGTTACACTCTCAGTAAAAGGTTATTACAATGGTCTAATATTTCACAGAGTGATTAAGGACTTTATGATACAGGGCGGAGATCCAACGGGAACAGGAGAAGGGGGCGAGAGTATCTATGGAAAAAATTTTGAGGATGAAATTGTTCGTAAATTTCATTTTGATGATGCAGGAGTTCTTGCGATGGCTAATGCCGGGCTCAATACAAATGGTAGTCAGTTTTTTATAACGACGGTTGCAACACCCTGGCTGGATGGGATGCATACAATATTTGGAAAAGTTATCGGCGGGATGAATGTTGTAGTTGATATCAGCAAAGCAAAAGTTGATCATAATGAAAAGCCGATTGAAAAAATGGTAATGCAAAAAATTATTATTGAAAAACGAGCCGGTTGATTGATTAGAACAATAATTTTCCGGATTAAATGATTGAGTAATGGCTAAAATTCAGATCCCATCAATAACTGAGGTATCAAAATTCCTCACAAAGGAAAAATTTCTTCCAATTTATTTTCTTTGTGGAGAAGATCAATACACTATTGATCTTGCTCTTGATGCTATTGAAAAGGCAGTTACTCCTTTTGTTCTTTCCGATTTTGACAAAGAAGTAATTAGTGCAGAGAAAAACCAAAGTTTAATTCAAGTTCTCGATCTTGCATTTTCATTCCCCTTTGGAGGCGGCAAAAAATTATTTATTATCAAAAATTTTGAAAAATTCAGCGATAAAAAAGAACTCGCCGGTTTTATCAAAAATCCTCCCGAGTTTACTATTCTTGTTTTCACTCAAACAGAAAAAATCTCAGATGTTTCCAAAGAACCTTATTCAAGCCTGCTTGCTCGGCGAGTATTATTCGAAGCCCGTATAGCGACCGGTGAAGAATTAATTGATTGGTTATTAAAGAAATCCAAACAACACGGTATTAATTTTTCTCGGGATATTGCACAGTTGTTAGTAGATATTGTTGGTGAGGAAAAAACATTATTAGAGATGCAGCTTCAAAAACTTCTTAACTATCTATCTGATAAAGAGAAAGTTACAACAGAAGATGTTGTTAGAATTGCTTCTCCTACCAAAGAGTATTCAATTTTCAATCTTCAGGATGCTATTGGCAAAGGGAATAAATCGAAAGCTATTGAAGTGGCATATAATCTATTAGATTCCGGAATGGAGATTGTCGCTATTATCAATATGCTGTCTAAATTTGTTTTAACAGTTTCGCAGATAATGGAGTTAATGAGATCCGGCATAAATGATAATGAAGCTGCAAGATTAGCCGGTGTGAGCTGGGGTTATTACGTTAATTGTAAAAAGGCTAATTATATGTTAAATGATGAGAGGCTTCTAAACGCATCAAGGGCGCTTCTAAATGCCGATGTTGCAACAAAAACATCATCTGCGGACCCAAAAACCGTATTATTGATTCTGGTCTCGGAAATGCTTGGTCACGAAGTTTCTTCCAATTTAATGACCTAACTGCGATTGCTTTTATTTTGCTATATGGCTAAAATTAAACAGAATATTTTGAAACATTTCTTTTCAAACAGGGTATAATCCTCATTGAATAAGCGGTTAACTGAACTAAAAGATGAAGAGCTAATTAAAGAATTTCAAGATAGTAATACACTTGAAGCCTATGAGATTTTGGTTAAGCGTTACAAAGATTCTTTGATGAATTTTGTTTATAGATTTGTTGGTGATAGAGACGCATGCACAGATATTGTTCAGGACACGATGATAAAATTTTATCTTAATAAAGATTCCTATAGATCATTTGCAAAATTCTCCACCTGGATTTACACTATTGCCGGTAATCTTGCAAAGAATGAATTGAAACGGAGACGCAGAAGAGTCATTTTTTCGATAAGTAACAGCGACGATGAGAGAACGCCACAAATTGAAGATAAAATGTTCCTTTCGCCCGAGAAGTTAGCTGATGGCGAAATTAAAAGTGAGATTATTGAAAAAGCACTATTGAAAGTTAAGCTGGTTTATAGAGAAGTTGTGATATTAAGAGACATACAAAATTTATCTTATGAAGAAATATCAGAAATCACCGGACTCGCGATAGGCACTGTTAAATCAAGAATAAATCGCGGGCGTGCGCAATTGCAAAAACTCTTAAAACATATTTATAAAGAGTAGCCTATGAAAACTATCTACAATGAAAAACAAAACAAACATTCTAAAATGATCAAAGATCTTCAAAATCTTCCAAGGGTTGAAACACCGGAAAATTTTGAATACAATTTGATGACCCGGATTAAAAACAAAAATTTTGGAAATATTGAAAAAGATAAACCAGTTTTTAATTGGGTTAGGTTTCTAGCCCCTTCGGCAGTTGCGGTTACTACAATCATTCTACTTTTCATTTTTCTTCCATCATCACAGCAGACTGATAATCCTTTACTCTACCAAACGCAAAAGTTAGATAGTCAATCCATAGTAAATAAATCAGATGCTGCCGGAAAGGAAATTATTAATCAGCCTTCGTCAAAGCAAAATTCAAATTCTGCTATCTCAGAAAGATCTGTTGATCCAAACTATCCGATACAAAATGTAAGTCCTCGAATACCTTTCGGGGCTTCAAGATCCGTCTCGTTGGACGATTATATATCTGGTGGAAATAATCCGAGAAATCTCCAACGTGGAAATATTGTTAATAGCGGCAATGAATCAGTACCTTCTGATCGGTTCTTTGTCGTAGAGAATCCTGATCAAAATACGTTAAAGAAGTATCGGGCTCAGGTCGATTCACTCAAGAAAGCGCAAATGAAGGCAGATTCTTTGAAAAAAGTCCAAAAAATGCCGTAAAGCAAAGCAATCAAGTTTGTTTTTTAGCTCCAGCATAACTAAATTTGTGCCCAAAATAATGAAGGAAGTAGTCTTAAAATGAAATCAGGAATTCATCCCAATTATAAGAGATGTGAAGTTACATGTGTTTGTGGAAATGCATTCGTAACCCGTTCTACAGTTAGCAGTATCAAAATTGAGCTTTGTTCTAACTGTCATCCATTCTTTACAGGAAAACAAAAACTTGTTGATTCCACCGGTCGTGTTGAAAGATTTAAAAAGAAATATGGTACTAAGGAAGCAAAAACCGTATAATCTTTTATAGAATTAATGAAGGGCTGTTTCAGCAGCCCTTTCTCTTTTTAAAATCCTTCCCTTTTTTCAATCGTTTTTATTGTAAATTAAGGGTGGTTCTAAAAACTTCAAAATTCTCTGCGTTAAATTTTTACAAAAGATAGTTTTTAGAACCAGCCTTAATAAGCACCTAATACTTATTGTTTGATATGGAACAGGAACAGAACAACGAAATATTCGAACTAAATCTCTTTCAGGGTGTTAGAGGACATGCTGTTAAGATTCTTAACCGCATTGATAGAACTGATGCATATTTGGATAAACTTCTTGATATAGAGATAAAAAACTCCACCCTCTCCGGTCTGGACAAGTCTTTATTATTCGAAATAGTACACGGTGTAACCCGGTGGCTTGGTAGAATTGATTGGATTCTAAACGGATTCTATAAGGGGCAGTTTTCGAAATGCATTCCAAATGTTAAGAATGCAATGCGTGTGGCGCTTTATCAAATATTATTTTTAGATAAAGTCCCGGACTATGCAGCCGTGAATGATGCTGTGGAATTTGTTAAAAAACTGCAAGGGCAAAAACCCGCCGATTTAACCAACGCTGTTTTACGCAACATAATCCGAAGCAAAGACTCGATTCGTTATCCGGATCCGAATGAAGATGTTGTTGCATATCTGAGTGCTTATTATTCGCATCCAACCTGGATAGTGAAGAGATGGGTGAACCGTTACGGAAAAGAAACCACTGAAAAATTTCTTATTGCTAATAACAATAAACCTTCGTTGATTCTTCGTGTAAATAATTTAGTTACAAATGCTGCTGAATTGAAATCGCTTTTGAACAGCGTTGATCTGAAATTCAGCGACGGTAAATATTTACCAGAATTTATTCAGATGGCAAATCTATCCAACATCACCGATTGGGAATATTTCCGCAAAGGATATTTCTCAGTTCAAGATGAAAGTACAGGATTACCAATAAAACTTTTAGATGTTCAACCAGAGATGCGTGTTCTTGATCTTTGTGCTGCACCAGGTGGGAAAACCGCTTTCATTGCAGATGTAATGCAGAATAAGGGCGAAATTGTTGCCCTGGACCGCTTTGAAAGCAGACTTAAAATATTGCAAAAAAATCTTGATAGATTAAAAGTTACTAATGTAAAAACAATTACGATTGACGCGAATGAATTTGTAGATGAACAAGGATTTGATAGAGTCTTGGTGGATGCCCCTTGTTCTGGTTTAGGAACTCTTACAAAAAAACCTGATCTAAAATGGAAAAGGGATTTGGGAGATATCAGAAATATTGTTAATATTCAATACGAATTACTGAAGAGGGGTGCTGGTCTATTAAAACAAGGCGGCAGTCTTGTTTATAGTACATGCACAGTTGAACCTGAAGAAAATAGTGAAATCATTAAAAAGTTTTTATCTGAGAATTCAAATTTCAAATTGATTAATGCCGGTAATTTTTTACCGGCAGAACTGGTTGCTGAGGATGGATCTGTTCAAACTTTCCCGCACATTCATGGTCTTGACGGTTCATTCGCAGCGAAATTAGAAAAGAGTTAATAATTCACGTTACGCAGTCCACATGAAAAAACTTAGCCACTAAGGCACAAAGACACAAAATCTTCACAAAGTTTATGTTTTTCTTGGTGAAACCTTTGTGCCTTAGAGTCTTTGTGGCGAATCTTTCCTTTCTGCGTAACATGAGTTAATAAGTAATTTGTAAATTCTATGGCATTAGAAGCCCTCAAAAAATTTGCGCATGAATTAAAATTCACGCGTGAATCAAAAAATATTACTCTACAGCAAATTGCCGGTAAAACCAAAATCGATTTGAAATTTCTGCAAGCTATCGAGGATGCCAATTTTGATGTTCTTCCTGAAATTTATATCCGTGCGTTTATTAAAGAATATTCACAGACTTTAGATCTCAATCCCAAAGAAACACTGCAAAAGTTCGATAATGCAAGATCAGGTAAACAAGAAGAAAAACCACCGGAAGAAGTTCATACAGAAGACCATCAGCAAAAAGAGCCAGAGGAAGCAATAACTCCATCAGCTGAAACGATACAAACAACGCAATCTCCAAAAGCATTAAATTCTGAAGAAACACCAGCAGCTCAACCAGACATTCCAGAAGTAAAAACCATAAATGCAATAAAAACGAATTACATAATTGGCGGCTTAATTTCTGTTGTAGCCCTATTGATAATTTACTTTTCCTTCTTCAACGGTTCATCATCGGAAATTATTCAGGTTACATCAGATCAAGATGTTGTTAGCACAAACAACGGACGTTTTGAATTAGGAAAACAAACCGCAACTCAGGATCAAGCAGAAATTCAAACTCCGGTTAATACTCTGCTACCCTCAACAGATAGTTTACGTCTATCTGTATTGACAACCGATAGAGTATGGTTAAAAGTCTCCACCGATGGCAAAGTCTTTCAACAGGGAATAGTTGAAGCAAATTTAAAAATGAATTTTGCAGCCACTAAAAACTTCAGTGTTAGTATTGGAAATGCAGGACGCGTGAAAGTGTATTTTAATAACAAACCCGTTGAGAACGTTGGTAAGCCCGGCGAAATAAGAAATCTTTTTATCACTTCAGATGGTATTAAATATTATACCATCCCACCGAAGAAGAATGAAGAAAAATCCCCAACAGCGCATTGAAGAACTGCGTGAGCTTATAAGAGAGCACGATTATTATTATTATGTTCTAGCTCAGCCAAAGATAAATGATTTTGAATTTGATCATTTGTTGAATGAACTTATTCAATTAGAAAAGGACAATCCTCAATATATTACTCCCGATTCTCCAACTCAGCGTGTTGGATCCGATCTCACAAAAGAATTTCAACCTGTTCAGCACAAAATTCCAATGCTGAGTTTATCAAACTCTTATAGTGAAGAAGAACTTATTGATTTTGATAGACGTGTGCGTGAAGGTTTACCTAAAAATGAAAAGATAGAGTACGTCTGTGAACTCAAGATAGATGGACTTTCGGTAAGTATGCATTACATTAATGGCAAATTGCATGTTGCCGCTACCCGTGGGGATGGAGCCGTTGGCGAAGACGTGACAAATAATGTTAAGACGATTCGTTCAGTACCACTGATTGTTAAAAAAACAGACTCACTGAATCTGAAACTGGATGAATTTGAAGTGCGCGGCGAAGTGTTTATGGAATTAGAAGCGTTTAGAAAACTAAATGAAGAACGCGAACTGAACGGTGAAAAAACTTTCGCAAACCCGCGGAATTCCTCTGCCGGAACTCTAAAATTGCAAGATCCACGGCTTGTTGCCAAACGTCCTCTTCAAATATTTTTATATTATTTATTTTCAGAAAATGATGAACTCAATTCTCAATCTGAAAATTTGAATTTGCTAAATACTCTTGGTTTCCGAATCAACAAGAATTACAAATTGTGTGAAAATATTCAAGAGGTACTTCAATTCTGCGGTAAATGGGAAGAGGAACGTGATGCACTTCCTTATGAAATTGATGGTGTAGTAATCAAAGTTAATTCGCTCAAGCAGCAAAAAATTCTCGGCAGCATTGCCAAATCACCTCGCTGGGCAATAGCGTATAAATTCAAAGCGAAGCAGGCACGCACAAAGCTGAATGCAATAACATGGCAAGTTGGTCGAACCGGAACTCTGACTCCCGTTGCAGAACTTGAACCGGTACTTCTTGCCGGATCAACAATAAGCCGCGCTACACTTCACAACATGGATGAAATCAAAAGAAAAGATATACGTGAAGGAGATTGGGTTATAATAGAAAAAGGAGGCGACGTAATTCCTAAGGTTGTTTCGGTAGATATTTCGAAGCGCGCAAAGAGTTCCATAGAAGTTATAATTCCTTCGCAATGCCCGGTTTGTGGTTCAAAACTAATTCAACCGGAAGAAGAGGTTGCAATTTATTGCGAGAACAATCTTTGTCCGGCACAGGTTAAAGCGAGAATCTCACACTTTGCGGCACGCGGCGCAATGGATATTGAAGGATTGGGCGATGCTTTAATAAATCTATTCGTTGATCTAAATATTTTTAAAAATTATTCCGATATCTATTCATTGATGAATAAGCGGAATGAACTGATAATGATTGAGCGACTCGGCAAAAAGAGTATTGATAATCTCCTTAGTGCTATTGAAACGAGTAAACAAAAACCTTTTAATAAAGTATTATTTGCGCTTGGGATTCGTTATGTTGGTTCCGGTGCTGCAAAGAAATTGGCAGAACATTTTCTATCTATAGATAAATTGGCAAGTGCCCCGGTTGAAGAGATCGAATCAATTCAAGAGATCGGTTCGAGTATAAGTTGGAGTGTTAAAAGGTTTTTTGAAAATAATCAAAACAAAAAATTAATTGAGCGCCTTAAGAAAATCGGGCTAAATTTTACTGCCGAAAAGAAAGAGAATGAATCAAATTTGCTCGAAGGGAAATCATTTGTACTAACGGGAACACTTTCTTCAATGTCCCGGGAAGAAGCTAAAGAAATAATCCAAAGTCATGGCGGCACAGTCGTATCTTCCGTTAGCAAGAATACAAGTTATGTAGTTGCCGGAGAGAGTGCCGGTTCTAAACTAGACAAAGCGCAAAAATTGAAAATTACAGTTCTTTCCGAAGAACAATTGTTAGAAATGATTAAACCGGAAAAACATGTTTGAGGCGTATCTAATGACATAGTCATCCCTATGGGAAAAGGTCTTTTATGCAATTTTACTATATGAATACAAACCCAATTCACAATATTTTTACTTTAAGTATACCTTTTTAGAGTAGACTCATGTTTGAAGGGTTAAAAAGAAAAATAGCGCATTACATAGTCCGAAGAAAATATCTGCGCAAGAATATCCAACAATTGGTTTTCACTAATATCATAAGTGATTCACATGATCTGTTTATTGTTATGCCAAAAGAGGATAAAGATTTCTTTCATTCGCTAGATATTCTAAAGTATTATCAAATTCACAAAAAGGTCATTACCTTATTTTTGCCCGAGTACAAATACAATCTGATTCCCGATAAAGAAAAATATAAATTCATTTCATACTATCCACTCCAGATTTCGAGGTTTAACTTGCCCGACAAAAATCTTGTAGGCAGGTTAACCGGGAAAGAATTTGATGTTGTTATTGATCTCAACCGCAGAGACGATCTATTCTTTAGCGCAATCAGTAATATTGTACAGTCAAAGATTAGAGTGAGCTTTGAAAAGGAGCTCTCCGGCAGATATTATACTATGCAAATAACCGATAAACAGAGTGATCCCGAGCTATCTTACCGCAGTTTTTTGAGTTATCTCAAAATGTTTTGATTATAATGTTTGGATTATTTGATCGAATTTGTAGATTAGAGGTGTAAAAATTCAATTTATTGTAGTAGGAATATGAGCGATAATTTTAATTACGAACTAAAAAAAATTGGCGACATAGCCATATTCAAACTGAACGAAAAGCGATTTGATGCTTCGATTGCCGGGTTTGTTAAAGGTGAATTCACAATTTTGCTTCATACAGAAGATGTTAAAAAACTTATTATCGATCTTTCTGAGGTTGAGTATTGTGACAGCTCGGGTCTCAGCGCAATATTACTTGCTTTCAGAATCCTTCAATCAAACGAAGGTCATATTAGGATTGCCTCACCAACTAAAAATGTTAAAACACTTATTGAGATATCTCAGCTCAATAGAGTTCTTCACGTTTGTAATACGGTGATTGAAGCTATTAAAGAATTAGAAACATTGTAAAGAAAACAGTCCACCTAATCACTTTTTATAAAAATCACCCTCAAATATTTTCGTGGCAGCGCTAAAGATTACTTATAGGGCATCTCTAAAAACTATTTTTTAAAAAATGGGACACGGATAAAGCGGATAAAAACAGATTTTCACAGATTAGCTTTTGAAGTTATTAGATATGCCCTATAGTATCTTTGATGGAACGAGTAAATAAAGATCGTAGTTACTTCTTTAATTTCATTTTCATTATCTTTTAAATAACGATTTTATCCCCAACATTCAGCAATTATAATTATGCTTAATAAAGAATTGCTTCGCAATATTGAATTGGTAGTTTTTGATCTTGATGGAACTTTGCTAGATAACGATGGAAATCTTGGCGAAGAAACAAAAACACTTGTAAAAGAACTTTCGGGACTTGGTGTTAAATTTTCAATTGCCACCGGTCGTTTGCTCAGTGCAGTAACAGAAATTGCCGATATACTAGAGATAAGAATTCCACTCATTACATTGGATGGCACACTCATTCAGAGATATCCCGGCGAAAAAAGTATTTTTGAATCATACTTACCAGCAAAATATGTTTTGCGCGCACTCAGATTAGCAGATAAATATCTTCTTAAAGTTGTTTTATGTCATGATTCTGCAATTTATCATACAGAAGAAAACGAACACATCTCTCATATTCTTGGTAAGTCCGGTGCAAAATATCAGCAGATATTTTCATATGAAAATTTTGTTTCGGAAACACTAGAAGTTGTTATCGTGGGTGAGTATAAAGATAGTGTTAGACATGTAATGAAAAAAATGTCTTTCCCTTATACGTTCGGAATTCAATCTTCCTATTATAAATCTCAAAGTCAGGATGGAACTTATGCTCTCGAAATTCGAAAGATGGGAAGTAGTAAAGGTGAAGGGTTAAGAAAACTAGTGCGTCATTTAAAAATAAAGATGCATCATACTGCCGTACTTGGTGATTGGTATAACGATAAATCGTTATTTGACACGGACGCATTAAAAATTGCTGTTGCCAATGCAGTCCCGGAAATCAAAAGAATGGCCGATCTCGTAACTATAAGAAACAACAATGAAGAAGGAGTTGCTGAATTTCTAAAAATGCTACTTCAGGCAAAGAGATAAACTGTTGAAGAAACAAACAAAAATAAAATTACGATCCAGTTTACGCATTAAACTTATTATCGTTTTTATTACGCTAGTGCTTGTCGTTCTAATGTTTCCGCAAGGTGAATCTATTGAATCAGAAGTTACAGTAGGATCGGTTTGGATACGTGATGATCTAATTGCCTCCACTACTTTTGAAATATTGAAAGATTCAAAACTTTATGAAGAAGAAAAGATAGCCGCGGTAAGAAATATTCAGCCCATTTTTCTTCGGGATAATAGTCTTGCAAATATCTATATAGACTCTCTCAAAAAGTATAACGTATATTTAAAAAAGCTCCTCTCGAAAACCAGAGGCATTCCTAAGAATACTACTTTTATGAGCGATAATTCTTTTGCGGTCTTCCATAAATTGGCAAATCAGTCAAGTTTGTATAAATCATCCACACTCATCTCGATATCTCAAGTATTTTTTCACTCGCAGGAAATATTAGTAAAGATATTCCAGCGCGGATTGCTCAATCTTTCATATAACGAAATTTCGCGAGATAGCATTTCTGTGCGTGATGGAAAATTCGAAAAGATATTTCCCAAATCTGCTTTTTTAGATCGTAACAGCGTTAATGATTTTACCGCATTTTTGTTAAAAAGTAAGATCGGTTTGAATACCGAAATAAATGAAGCCATCGAGGAATATATTTCTAACTTCATTAAACCGAATTTGGTCTACAGTCCTCAGCTAACAGAAATTGCAATAAAGAATGCAAAAGATAAAGTGCTCAGAAATATTGGAATTGTTAATGAGAATGAACGTATTGTAGCCAAACATGATAGGATAAAACCCGAGACAAAACTGAAAATAGATTCTTATCGTATTGCCAAAGGAGAACAGATTGGCTTTGTCGGCAAATCCTTGCAGAACATTGGTAAATTTTTACACATACTGATCATTGTTCTACCGCTTATAATTTATATTCGACTTTTTCGAAGTAGAATCTATAAAGACAATCTGAAAATTCTTCTGATTGCTTTTATTATTTTATTCGTCAGTTTGTTATCATTTTTGATTTATCAAATTGATGTTTCAACCGCCATTGAGTTTCTTGTTCTTGTCCCTGTTGCTTCAATGTTGTTAACGATAATTTTTGATTCAAGAATTGGCTTTTATGGTACGGTAGTGACCTCATTAATTGCGGGTGGTCTGCAAGGTAATGATTATGCTTTTACTTTGATGAATATTATTGCCGGCAGCTTTGCGGCATATACTGTTCGCGATATCAAAAACAGAACGCAAATTTTCCGCTCGTTTCTTTTTATTTTTATCGGGTATGCAATCAGCATTATAGCATTTGGATTTGAAAGATACGACTCTATCAATCAGATGCTTTCAAGCTTTGCTTTTGCCGGTTCCAATGCTCTGATTAGTCCTGTTATTACGTATGGCTTAATAATATTTGTGGAAAGATTTTTCAACATTACAACGGATCTCACTCTTCTCGAATTAACCGATTTCAACAAACCCTTACTGAAAGAACTTGCGAAGAAAGCACCGGGAACATTTAATCACTCAATTACCATGGGAACTCTGGCAGAAACATCTGCTGAAGCCATTGGTGCTAATCCAACTCTTGCTCGTGTAGGCGCTTATTATCATGATATTGGTAAGATACTCGATCCTGAAATCTTTGTAGAGAACCAGATTAACTCTCATAATATCCACGAACAACTCCAACCCGAACAAAGCGTGGTATTAATTTTAGATCACGTTAAAAAGGGAATTGAATTGGCTGAAAGGTATGCACTTCCAAAAGAGATAATTGATTTCATCCCTATGCACCACGGAACAATGGTTATCTCATATTTTTTCTCGAAAGCCAAGGAATTATACGGAGAAGAAATGGTGGATATTAGTAATTATCGCTATCAGGGACCAAAACCTAGAACGAAAGAGACTGCAATTATAATGCTGGCAGATGCATGTGAATCAACAGTGCGTTCTTTAACCAATTCTGACTCACAAACAATTGAAAATGTGATTAACAATCTGATCAACAGTAGAATTGACGATGGGCAATTAGATGAAGCGCCCCTCACATTTAGGGAGGTTAAAATAATAAAAGATTCATTTCTTAGTATTTTGGTTGGACAGCATCACAAAAGAATTAGATATCCGGAACAGGAAGAATTAGAAAGCACGAAAGCTCAAGAATAACAAATGGAGCAATTTCTAAAAGAATATCTTGCAATTCTCCAATACGAAAAAAACCTCTCTACAAATACTACTAATGCCTATAAGAACGACATTAACAAATTCCTTTTATATGTTGAAGAAATAGATCTAGTTGATTTAAATGATATAACTGCCACTCACTTATTCGATTATTTTGATTGCCAGAGACAGATTGGTATCAATAGCGCCACTACAGCTCGATATATCTCCTCGATAAAGGGATTCTTCCGTTATCTGGAAAACAATAATTTTATTGAAAAAAATCCGACAGAAAAATTGACTTCCGTAAAAATAGGCAGAAAGCTGCCCTCGGTTCTATCATTTCAAGAGATTGAAAAAATTCTTAATACACCTAAAGTTAACGATGTAGCCGGTTTACGCGATAAGGCAATTCTTGAAACATTTTATTCATCTGGATTGCGCGTTTCGGAACTCATTAATCTCAAAATCAATGATCTTTTTTTTGATGACGAAGTTTTAAGAGTTTTAGGAAAGGGTTCCAAAGAGAGAATTGTTCCTTTGGGAAGCAGTGCTATTCATTGGCTGAAAGAATATCTGTTACATTCTCGCCCGCATTTAGAAAAAAAATTGAAGAGTCAGAATTTTGTTTTTCTAAATCAGAAACGCGGGGCTAAGCTAAGTAGGATGACAATATGGAATATCGTAAAGCGTTATGCCGATGAAGCCGGAATAAAAAAAGAGATTCACCCGCATACTTTTCGCCATTCTTTTGCAACTCACCTGTTGGAAGGAGGCGCCGACTTAAGAGCTGTTCAAGAAATGCTTGGGCATGCAGATATTTCCACAACCCAAATTTATACTCATGTAGATCGTAACTACATTAAGCAAGTTCATAGAGATCATCATCCGCGCGGTTAATTTGTCCTCCTATTCATTATCTTTGTACTATGATTTGGCAATTGCAAAAAATAATTAAGTTCGTCTTTGTAACAATGCTTTTGTTTTCTATTTCATGCACAGAAAGCAACAAATTCAATAGTAAGGTCGGGCAAAAATTATATTCGATCTTTCTTGGTGAGTTCAAAACACAAGATAAGGTTGAAGAGTTCAGATTATCTTTAAACCCAGTCTTATGGGATGAAATTCGCATCGAAAAAATTTATGATCGAAATTATAAATTGTATTATGGAAAATATTCTTCTTCGTTTGAAGCCGGCAAAGTCGCCTACAATCTCTACTCCAATTCGGTGATTACAAAGTATAAAATTACGCGTGATGGTAAACCAATGCTAGACAAGTACGCCAACGTTTTATTTGTATCGCGATATCTTGATCGTCCGTCAGTCTTTAATTTCAATTTGATTACAAAGCAAATAGAAGTTGAGTGGAGTGATTATGGGAAAAAAGTAGTTGCTCTCAATCATTCTGACGATCATAATTCTGTTTTTATTACAACTGCAAATCGTTATGGAATTCATTCCGGAATAAGATATATCTACGATGCAAGAGTTTTTCTGTTGAAACGTGAAGAAGAACAGAATAATGAAATTGCCGTTATTGGAAAGGGTGTTCAACTTTATACATTATGGGAAAATAGGGATACTTTCAAAGTGAATATTACTTCCATTGATACTGTCGATTCAAGAAAAATAGTTCAGAAGATTTTTCCATTTGATCTGAAAGGTAAGCTTGGCGAGATTCGAAAAAGGAGTTTTGATTTAATCCGGGATGGTTTTCCAGCACCGCCAAAGCGATTCCCAACAGAAATCTCTCCTAATAATCGTTTTCGTTTTCGTGAAGTATCTTCGCAAGGAGAATCTTACATTTACCTTAGAGATTTTAACGATAAATCAGAACAGTTAACAGTTTCGACCAACCGGAAGATTAGAGACGGGCGCTGGTCTGATGACGGCAACTATCTTTATATTATTACGGAGCCCGATAAAATTGTGTCTCAGAAGCAAAAAGCTGAACCAACCGGAGAGCTTTTTATTATTGATGCAGTGGGAAAAAAGCTGGTAAGAACTTTTTCAGGATTCAGATATGAAAATTTATTAGTTCATGGAAAGTTATTATTATTTGATGAGCGCTCAGATCAGATTGCTCAAATAAAAGTTTACGATTGTAAACATGACAAAATTTTGCACACTATATCAATGTTCGGCGGATGTGGTATAAATAATCTTCCGATGTGAGAATTTGATGAAAACATACTACAGAGTTTTACAATACATTAAACCTTACAAGAAACATCTATCTGCCTCGGTACTATTTTCAATTTTATATGCACTCCTAAATACTGTCTCTGTCTATATGTTAATTCCTTTGCTGAACACACTATTTCAGGAGAAGGGAGCTCTACGGCAGCAGCCCAAAACCGTAACTCAAGTAATAGATAATCCCGTTGGTAACTGGTTTTCAAAAATTGGAAACGATATTGTTGAATCATTCAAAAATTATATTTTCAGTGGAACAGATAGAGAAATACTATTAAAGATCTGCTTCTTAATTTTACTTGCCTTCTTTCTTAAGAATGTGTTTGGATATTTACAGGCTTACTTTTTGGCTTTTGTTGAGCAGGGGATGATTCGTGATCTGCGTAATCAATCTTATGTTCACCTTCATAAACTACCGATGAGCTATTTCAAAAATGAGAAGACCGGAAATTTAATTTCCAGAATAACCAATGATGTTAACGTTGTGCAATCAAGTGTCTCTGCAGTATTCCTAAATATGATCCGCGAACCTCTTACAATAATATTTTTTCTTGGATTGGCAATCTCTATAAGTTGGAAGTTAACACTATTCTCGCTTCTCGTTTTACCTTTCACAATCGGAATTATAAGTTGGATCGGTCTAATCCTGAGAAAACAGAGCGGCTTTCTTCAAGAAAAGATGGCTGATATAACGACTACACTGCATGAAACAATTACAGGCGTTAAAATCGTCAAAGCATTCGGTATGGAAGAATATGAGAACCGAAAATTCAGAGCACAGACACAGAGCTTTTTTAAATTAGTTCTGAAAATGGCTCGCGTTAGAAATACCGCATCTCCCTTGACCGAATTTTTAAGTGTAGTTGTTGGCGGCGCGATGATTTATTATGGCGGCGCACTCGTCCTGGTTGATAAAACACTAAATGCAAGCGAGTTTATTGTTTTTCTTCTCGCAATATTTCAAATGATGCCTCCAATAAAAGAGTTGAGCAGTGTAAATAATAGAATTCAAGAATCGAGTGCCGCTGCTGAAAGAGTATTTGAAATTTTAGATACAGAACCTGCTATTAAAAATGTGCAATCACCGGTCTCCATTTCAGAATTCAATAATAAGATTGAATTTCAAAATGTATCGTTCCACTATGAAGATGATACTGAACTCGTTCTCGATGATATCAATTTGAGCGTGGTGAAAGGTAATGTGATTGCTTTTGTTGGAAGCAGCGGCGCCGGCAAAACTACATGCGTTGATTTATTACCTCGTTTTTACGACCCTACTTCAGGTAAAATTCTTCTGGATGGAATTGACATAAAAGAAATCCGTCTTGAAGATCTTAGAAAACTAATGGGAATTGTTACTCAAGAAACCGTTTTGTTCAACGAATCTGTAAAAAGTAATATTGCCTATGGAATTGATACTTGTTCTGAAGAAAAATTAATTGATGCTGCAAAAGCAGCCAACGCTCATAATTTTATTTTAGAACTTCCGCATGGTTATGAAACAATTATTGGAGAAAAAGGAACAAAGCTTTCCGGCGGTCAGAGACAGAGACTATCCATTGCCCGTGCATTGCTAAAAAATCCGCCGATAATGATTTTTGATGAGGCTACTTCCGCGCTTGATAATGAATCGGAAGTGCTCGTTCAGCAGGCAATTGAACGTTTGATGACTGAAAGAACAACATTGGTCATTGCACATCGTTTAAGCACCATTCGAAATGCGGATCGAATCATAGTTTTGGATAAAGGTAAAATTGTACAGGACGGAAAACATGACGAGTTACTTTTAGAGGAGAAAGGTATTTACAAAAAATTATACGAACTTCAATTCAGAGATTAAATAGTACTCGCACAAACAAAAATTGTAAAACGATTGACAAGTTCATCTATCTGGTTTATGCAAGAATTAAAAACAGTGTTTTATGGTTCTCATATTAAATCTTTAAAATAGGATTCAAGTAAGTGGCAGGATTATTTCAAATATCATCAATCATCACAGCGCGTGATGAAGAAAAAAACATAAGCAGGTGCATCGAAAGTCAGCTTGCTATTGTTGATGATATCGTTGTATTGGTTGACTCACGTACTAAAGACGCAACACTCCAAATTGCTTCATCTTATCCAAATGTAAATTGCGAAGTTGTCGGTTGGAACGGATATGCGAAGACAAAAATATACGCTGTCTCAAAGACCAAATACGATTGGGTCTTCTGGATTGACGCAGATGAAGAACTTACAACGGAACTCATCGAAGAACTGAAAAGATTCAAAACGGTTAAACCTCATCTAAATGCATACGATGTTGCGCGCCGTGCATTCTTTCTTGATAAATGGATAAAACACAGCGGCTGGTATCCGTCACGGGTTACACGTCTCTTCAATAAAAAAGTTGTGAGTTTCAACGAGAAGGAAGTCCACGAACATTTGAATGTTGCCTGCGAGGTCGGACATCTTAATCATGATCTCAATCATTATACCGATCCTTCAATCGAGCATTACTTTACTAAATTCAATATCTATACATCTCTTGCAGCCAAAGAATTGGATGAAAAGGGGAAACAAGCTGGTTTGAACGATATTCTAATTCGTCCGGTTTTTCTTTTTTTCAAAATGTATATCTTACGATTAGGATTTCTTGACGGACTTCACGGATTGATACTCGCAGTATTTTCGTCGGCTTATGTATTTACAAAGTATACTAAACTTTGGGAACTGAATAGAGCGAAATCAAAATGACAATAGGAATCATTCCAAACATTTCAAAAAACGAAATTCTCATCATTGTAAAAAAGATCATCGAACAGATCCATCAAAACGGGTTCAACTATATTCTGAGCGAATCTCTTCTGAATCATAAGGATGAGTTTAAGGGAGAATCGAAATTCTTGAATCATGATGAGTTAAGTAAAAACTGCGACATGGTCGTTTCAATCGGAGGCGATGGTACAATGCTTAACACCGCTTACGAAATGCGCCATTCAAGCACTCCAATCATTGGCGTTAATTTTGGTAAACTTGGTTTTTTAGCCGAGTTCGATCTTACCGGATTCACCGATTTTCTTCAAGACATCAAAACCAAAAATTATGTTGTTGAGGAAAGAATGACTTTATTAGGCGAGTGCTGCGGTAAAGAATTGTTTGCAATCAATGATCTTGTGATTGATAAAGGTTCGTGGTCAAAGATGATCGAACTTACCATAAAGGTTGATGATGATTATGTAGCAACATTTTCTGCAGATGGGTTGATTGTAGCTACTCCAACAGGTTCCACCGGCTATTCCTTATCCACAGGTGGACCGATTGTAAATCCTAAGGCAGATGTAATTACACTTAGCCCCATAGCGCCACACACTTTAACAATGAGACCATTGGTAATCTCAAGTCAACAAAAGGTAACGGTGATTGTAAACTCACCATCTGAAAAAATACAAGTGAGCTGCGATGGTCAGCGTGTTAACTTCTTTAATTCACCGGCGCAACTTACAATAGAAAAAAATAAACAGCCGGTCAGATTAATTCATTCCAACCGTACAAACTATTTTGAAATCCTGCGCAATAAATTGTATTGGGGACTCGACGTTCGCAAATCGAATAATACTAAATAGAGGTAGTAATGAAAAAGCTTTTTCTTTTATTGATTATCCTATCTGCAGTAATTTACGCTCAAGAAAAGAACAAATTTGTTACGGATGAAAAATCCGGTAAGCCGATGCTTCTTGGCATTTGCGATAGAACAGCTTTCGCAGATACTAGTTTTTCCTGGTGGTTCAATTCCGAGTTTGATAATTACTCTGTTGATTCTGTTACTCTAAAAGATATTCCGGATAAACTGAAAGATTTGAAGATCACAATCGTTTTGGGAACATGGTGCGGTGACAGCAGAAGAGAAGTGCCGCGATTTTTCAAAATACTTGATAAGCTATCATTTGATAAGAAGAACTTAACAATGATCTGCGTTGACAGAAATAAAACTACACCTGCCGGTGAAGTAGAAAAATTAGACATCAAATTTGTGCCGACATTGATCTTTTACAAGAACGATTTGGAAATTGGAAGAATAATTGAAACACCGAAAGAAACTTTGGAGAAGGATTTTGTGAAGATTGTACTTGAATAATGCTACAAAAATATTAAGCATATGGAACTATATTAAAGGCAATACATGAACAAAAAGGCTCTTTCTGAAAGGGATATTTGTTCTAAGTTCATCACGCCTGCATTAGTAAATTCGGGGTGGAATTTAGAATCACAGATTCGTGAAGAAGTTTCTTTTACTAACGGTAGGATTTTCGTTAAAGGTAGACTTGCTGTTCGAGGTAAAGCTAAACGTGCTGATTATATTCTTTACTACAAACCTAACATACCAATTGCTGTAATTGAGGCAAAAGATAATAATCATTCTGTTCGTGCCGGTATTCAACAAGCTTTGGATTATTCTGCAATCCTCGATTTACCTTTTGTCTTCAGTAGCAACGGTGATGGTTTCTTATTCCATGATAAAACAGAAAAATCTTCCGGCATCGAAAAAGAACTTAGTCTTGAAGAAGTCCCTTCACCCGAGCACCTTTGGATGAAGTACAAAAATTTCAAAAACATCACCACCTCGCACGAAGAAAAAATTATTGAACAAGATTACCATTTCGCAGATCCAAATTACCAACCAAGATATTACCAGCAGATTGCTGTTAATCGTACTGTAGAAGCAATTGCGAAAGGTCAAGATAGGATCCTTCTCGTTATGGCAACTGGTACGGGTAAAACTTATGCAGCTTTTCAAATCGCTTACCGTCTGTGGAAATCCGGGACCAAAAAGAGAATTCTTTTTCTTGCAGATCGAAATGCTCTGATAGATCAAACACGTAGAAATGATTTCAAGCATTTCAAAGATAAAATGACTGTAGTTAAACACCGCCAAGTAGATAAGAGCTATGAAATTTATCTTTCACTTTATCAAGGTCTTTCCGGGTCAGAAGAAGATAGTAATATCTACAAACAATTCTCTCGTAACTTTTTCGATTTAGTAATTGTCGATGAATGCCATCGTGGAAGCGCAAAAGATGATAGTGCTTGGCGCGAAATTCTCGAATACTTTTCAAACGCAACTCAAATCGGTTTAACTGCAACTCCAAAAGAAACTAAAGAAGTCAGTAACATAGAGTACTTTGGCGATCCGATTTACACTTATTCTCTCAAACAAGGAATTGATGATGGTTTCCTTGCACCTTACCGTGTTACCAGAATTGGATTGAACATTGATCTTGAAGGTTGGCGGCCTGAAGCGGGCAAGACTGATACTGAAGGAAATCTTGTCCGGGATCAAATTTACAATCGAAGTGATTACGATAGAAATATGGTCATTGAAGAACGAACCAACAAAGTCGCAGAAAAATTAACTGAGTTCCTTAAAGGTTATGATCGCTTTGCAAAAACAATTGTATTTTGTGTCGATATCAACCATGCAGAGCGTATGCGTTCTGCTCTTTCGAAACTTAATGCAGATCTCGTAGCATCCAATTACAAATATATTATGCAAATAACCGGCGATAATGAAGAAGGTAAACGCGAACTTGATAACTTCACAAATCCCGAAGAACCTTACCCTGTAATTGCAACCACTTCAGAACTTATGACAACCGGTATTGATGCTCAGACATGCAAAGTAATTGTGCTCGATTCCAACATTCAATCCATGACCAAGTTCAAACAAATTATTGGCAGAGGTACAAGAATAAGAGAAGATTTTAACAAACTCTATTTCACTATTCTTGATTTTAGAAACGCGACTGATTTGTTCTCAGATAAAGATTTTGACGGTGACCCGATTCGAATTAAATCCGTTTCTGAGGATGAAAATATTAGCGATGTAATTGATGAAGAACAAAATGATGATACAATTATTATTGATCCCAATACCGGTGATGAGATTATATTCAGTGATCCTGAATTACCGAAACCGCCGGTCGATCTGCCTCCGTCAACCCCAAGAGAAAAAATTTATGTTAACGGTGTTGATGTTTCCGTTCTTATTTCGCGCGAACTCTATTTTGATAATCATGGTAAACCAATCACAACTAATCTAAAAGATCATACACGTGAAATAATAAAAGGTAATTATGCAACTCTTCAGAATTTTCTAACACACTGGAATGAATCCGATAGAAAGGAAGCAATCATAAAAGAACTTGAAGAACAAGGAGTTCTTGTTGATGCTTTGATTGATGCTGTAAATAGAGAAGTTGATTTGTTCGATATTGTTTGTCATGTCGCCTATGATCAGCCGCCGCTTACCCGTAAAGAACGCGCTAATAATGTCAAGAAGAGAAACTATTTTACCAAATATGGTGAGAAAACAAAAAAGGTTTTGGAAACTCTGCTTGATAAATATGCTTATGAAGGTATCTCAAACCTTGAGAATATCGAAGTGCTGAAGGTCAACCCTTTTGACAAGATTGGTTCGGTCGTTGAAATCATAGAATCTTTCGGAAGTAAAGAAAAATACCTTCAAGCAATTAAAGAACTTGAACAAGAAATTTATAGGGCTGCTTAATGTCAAACGTTTCCGGTGTTGTTAAAAGTATTAGAAACATAATGAGAGAAGACCGTGGTGTAAGCGGTGACGGTCAAAGAATAGAACAGTTGGCATGGATGCTTTTCTTAAAAATCTTTGATGATAAAGATAAAGAGCTTGAGCTTCTCGATGATTCATACAAATCACCAATTCCCAAAAAATATAAATGGCGTAATTGGGCTAAAGACGATGAAGGTATTACCGGCGATGAACTATTAAAATTTGTTGATACTGAATTGTTTCCCAAGCTAAAAGAATTGCCTTCAACAAATCCCCGTTCTTTTATGGTGCGCGAAATCTTTGAGGGAAACAACAACTATATGAAAAGCGGAATCAACATCCGCAAAGTTTTGAACAAGCTCAATGAAATTGATTTTAATATCGCTACCGAACGTCATCTCTTTGGTGAGATTTACGAAACCATTTTGCAAGAATTACAAAACGCCGGAGATTACGGCGAGTTCTACACTCCAAGAGCAATTACTCAGTTTATTACCGATATGGTTAATCCGCAGAATAAAGAAATTGTTCTCGATCCTGCATGTGGAACCGGCGGGTTCTTAACTTCTGCTATCGATCACTTGAAGAGTACGGCAAAAAATGTTAGAGAGAGAAACAACATTCAAAATAATGTTAGAGGTTGGGAGTGGAAACCTCTCCCTTATGTTCTTGCAACAACAAACTTAATCTTGCATGATATTGAACTACCTAATATCACTTATCGTGATTCGCTTGATAAACAGTTAAGTCAATATACTGAGAAAGATCGCGTTGATGTCATCATTGCTAATCCACCTTTCGGCGGAAATGTTGCCAACAATAATGAGAACAATTTCCCTCAAAACTTTCGTACAAAAGAAAGCGCGGATCTTTTCCTAATTCTTATGGTCCATCTTCTTAAATTTGGTGGTAGGGCTGGAATTGTTCTTCCGGATGGTTCACTAACTGGTGAAGGTGTAAAGCAGCGTATTCGCCAGAAACTCCTAGAAGATTGTAATCTGCACACTATCATCCGTTTGCCAAATTCTGTTTTCAAACCTTATGCGACCGTTGCAACCAATCTTTTATTTTTTGAAAAAGGAAAATCGACAAAAGATGTTTGGTATTACCAACACAAATATCATGAAGGGGTAAAATCATATTCTAAAACCAATCCGTTGAAATTGGAAGAACTTGAACCGATTAAAAAATGGTGGGAAAAAAGAGTGGAAAATGAAGTGGCTTGGAAAGTTTCCATTGACACCATTATTGAAAGAGGTTATGATTTGGATATTAAAAACCCGAATGCTGTACAGAAAGAAAACGAAGAAACTTCAAACGAAATACTTGCTCGGATAGACACAGAACAAAATAAAATTCACGAAATAGTTGGCAAACTGAAATCATTGTTAGCAACAGAATGAAGTATCAGCTAAAAGATATTTGCGGCATTACAAAAGGTGCAATCGGAATAATGAAAGCAATTCCGGGAAAATATCCGTTGGTTGCTTTGAGCGATGAACGGAGAAGCCACAACGATTTTCAGTTTGATGCCAACGCAGTGATTGTTCCTTTAATCAGCGGTACCGGCCACGGACATGCATGTATGAAGCGTGTGCATTATCAAGAAGGAAAATTTGCCTTGGGTAATATTTTATGTGCGTTAATTCCTAATGACGAAAAACAGTTGAACGCAAAATATCTTCACCTGTATTTGCAACAGTTTAAAGACAGTTTGTTTGTACCATTGATGAAAGGTGCAGCTAATGTGAGTTTGCCGATGAATAAGTTAGCAGAAGTAGAAATTGAAGTGCCAAGTTTTGAAAGGCAGTTGGAAATTATTGCATTAGAAGATAAAGCAACCGAATTAAAAAATGATTTAGAAGATAAATTGAATTTGCAAGATACGGATGTTGCAAAACTTCGTCAGTCACTTTTACGGGAAGCCATGCAAGGTAAGTTGGTTCCTCAAGATCCAAATGATGGACCTGCTTCCGAACTACTAAAAAAAATAAAAGCAGAAAAAACAAAGCTAATTGCTGAAGGTAAAATAAAAAAGCAGAAACCGTTACCAGAAATTAAACCCAAAGACTTGCCTAGTGTCAAGACGGGAATCCCTTACGAAATTCCTTCATCTTGGGTTTGGTGTAGATTGGGAGAAATATGCTCAAAAGTTGGATCGGGAAGCACACCTCGTGGTAGTAACTATGCGAAAACTGGAATTCCATTTTTTCGTTCACAAAATATTCACGACGATGGATTAGTCTATGTTGATATTAAATTCATATCTAACGATGTACATCATGAAATGAAGAGTACTATCGTATATCCAAATGACATTTTACTCAATATTACTGGCGGATCATTGGGACGATGTGCTTTGGTTTCCTCTTTCTTCAAAGAAGGTAATGTTAGTCAACATGTAGCTATAATCCGTCCTATTAAAATTAATGCTACATTTTTACATAAAGTTATGCTCTCCCCGGGTTTCCAAAAGAGAATATTTAATTCAACAACCGGTGCTGGTAGAGAAGGTTTACCAAAGTACAATCTTGAACAATTCATCATTCCACTCCCTCCACTGGCCGAACAACTGAGAATCGTTTCCAAATTAGAACAGCTAATGCAATTCTGCGATGAATTAGGACAAAGCATAAATACAACCAAAGAACAAACAAACTTACTATTGCAAACAGTTTTAAAAGAAGCGCTGGAACCGAAAGAAAAACTGAACAAATAATCTTCATTCTCGATTATTGTTAATAGTATCAAAATAAATTAGTTTAGTAATTGTAAAGTGTAATAAGAACCAACCACAACATGGCAAAATCAATTCCGGCTTTAGTGAACAAAGAAATGTTAAAATGGGCACGGGTCCATGCCGGGTATAACAATATAAAAGAAGCATCAGCTAAAACTAAATTCTCCGAGAAAAAAATCACAGCATGGGAAGATGGAGAAAAAATTCCTTCATTACGTCAAGCAGAAAAACTTGCAAAATATTATCACTGTTCATTTTCTATCTTTTCTCTAAAAGAATCACCTGTTGTAACTCCACTTGCAAAAGAATACCGCCGCCTTCCGGGTGTGAAACCTGGTAGTGAATCTCCCGAGCTTCGTTTTGCTCTGCGCGATATGATCTACAGAAGACGTATCGCTCTAAACCTAATGGAAGAATTGGGAGACTCTCCAAAAGAATTTTCGCTTTCGGCAAGATTAAGTGAAAATCCGGAGGAACTTGCTGTTCGTATCAGAAAATTATTAAGCATTTCAAAAGAAAAACAATTTAGCTGGAAAAATGATTCTGAAGCATGGAAAGATTGGCGCAATGCAACTGAAACTGTTGGCGTTCTTGTCTTACTTTTTAGCGATGTTGAAAACGAAGAGATTAGGGGTGTTTCATTATTTCATCCCAATTTGCCTGTTATAGGAATAAATAGTCATGAAATAAGTTCTTCACGCCCATTTACATTATTGCATGAATTCGTTCATATTTTATTAGCGAAGGGAAAAGAAGAGAAACCTGCTAGCGAAGAAAATAGATCTGAACCAGAGTGGAATGAAATAGAAAGATTTTCGGAACAAGTAGCAGGCGCCGTATTAATTCCTAAAGACACAGTTAAAGAAGAACAACTTCTTCTGAATCGCTCTGTCTCTTCAGAATGGTCAATTAAAGAAATTCGACGATTAGCAAACAAGTATAAGGTAACGTCATTAGCTTTTGCTACCCGTTTATTAGTTCTCAATCTTATGTCGCCATTATCTTACCGTAGATGGAAGGATAACTGGAACGAGTACTTAACTCAAAATCCGCCAAAGGATAAAGGTGGTTTTGCAACACCTGCACAGAAAGCATTGAACCGCAACGGAAATATATTGACTTCATTAGTAATTGATGCACTTTCATTTGAACGTATTACTCCTGTTGATGCATCTCAATATTTGAAGATCAATTATCCGCATGTGGAAGAACTACGTATGTTCTATGCTTTCGGCAGACCATTACATTCTTTGGAGAGTTCATAATTTGTATTCAATAGACACTAATATTTTTATTGATTGGTGGGTAAGACGGTATCCAACTGATGTATTCCCATCTGTCAAGAAAGCAATTGAAGAATTAATAAATCAAGGCAAACTTTTTGCACCGGAAAGAGTTCTTGAAGAAATTAACCATGTTGGTTCAAATCCCTTAAAAGTTTGGGCAAAAAGTTATAAGCATATTTTTTTGTCGCATGATGTAAACTTACAAGCAGAAGCCAACGAAATTCAGTTTAACTATCCTGATCTTATCGATAATACTTCGCCTTTTGACGAAGCTGATCGCTGGATAATAGCTCTTGCAAAATTGAAGGGTTGGACTGTTATAACACATGAAACCTCAGCACGAAAGAAAAAGAATCCACTTAGAAATCTTTACATTCCCGATGTATGTAACGCTATGAAAATTCCTTGCAAAGAATTTTTGGAATTACTTCGTATAGAAAAGTTGTCTTTTTAATTAAGCAAAAACAAACCAATAATTATTAATTTATTTTTTGCAATTAGCATTTTCGTCTAGAAAATAGTGGTAAGATATCCTTACATACACTTGACAGCTATTCTGACATTGCTTATTTTTGACCATGCAAAAATGAGGCACTAAAAAATGTCTAAACTCAATAAAATAATCGGTCAAAAAATTAATCAGCTTCGTGCTTCTAAAAACATAAGCCAGCAGAAGCTTGCGGATTATTTGGGTATCTCCCGCCCAACAATTACACAAATTGAAAAAGGGGAAAGATATCTAACACCTGAAGAAATTCTAAAGCTTTCAGAGTTCTTCAACATATCGCTTAACGAACTCATAAATCCCAAATTGAAAGGTGAAGTCATTCTTCATGATGAAGAATCTGAATCTCACACTGAAGAATCGCTTCGTATATCGGTTCCGCAAAAGAATCTCAAAAAATTCAAAGAAGTGCTTCTCTACATTCTAAACAAAATTGGCGCCAAACCGAACATTGGCGAGACTGTTCTTTATAAACTCCTTTTCTACATCGATTTCGATTATTACGAGAGATATGAAGAACAATTGATCGGCGCTACTTACATCAAAAATCATTTTGGTCCTACTCCTAAAGAGTTCGTAAAGATAGTTGAGAAGATGGAAAATGATAATGAATTGATGCGCGTAAAAGACAAGTATTTTAGCCATCCACAAACAAAATATCTGCCTCTGCGCGGACCCGATCTTTCTATTGTTACCGGACAAGAAATTGAATTGATTGACGAGGTTATTAATAAACTATCCGATATGAATGCAATCCAGATAAGCGATTATTCACATCACGATGTTCCATGGCTTACTACTGATGAGGGGAAAGTAATTCCTTACGAATCAGTTTTTTACCGTACACCACCATATTCTGTTAGGAATTATTCCGGTCAGCCGGAATGACTTTATCATGAGCAAAATATTCAAGGATATCGTTTATCTCTCTGAGTTCGAAAAGGATAAAAAGAAACTGTTAAAACGCTTTCGAACAATTGATGAAGATTTGGACAACTTCATCAATGTTCAGCTAAAACTATTTCATAAACTTGGAATAGATAATAATGCTCTCGAACATATTAGTGATTTAGGTATCAATGAGCCGAAGATTTATAAGGTGAAGAAATTTGCATGCAAATCTCTCAAAGGCAAGGGTGTTCAATCCGGTATAAGAATCATTTATTCCTATTTTGAAAATGACGATAGAATTGAATTTGTAGAAATATACTACAAAGGAGATAAAGAAAAGGAAGAAAGAGATAGGATTAAAAGATTATATCAAGAAGGCTCACCGGATTATTTGGTGGCAAAAGTTAATTAAGCAAAATATTGGATTATTC
>CAYVBQ010000007.1:0-89221 GCA_964449775.1 uncultured Melioribacter sp.
AGATTGACTTTCGCGGTTAGTGAACTGTTTTACAATTTTCAAAATTACTTCTCCTGCCTGGATTGAACATTAATGGAATCAACAATCCCAACAATTGAAGCATCAACAGGCGCCATATCAACATCAAGCGGAATTACGGCTTCGCTGGCGGTAACATAAAAAATAATTTCCCCGGGTCCTGCTCCAACCGTATCAAGAGCAACAATCGGTTCACCAATATTTTTATACTCGGCATTGATCGGCTGCACAAACAGCATCTTATAACCGACTAAGGTTTCATATTTTCTTGTCGCCCAAATTGTGCCAATTACTCTGCCAAGATACATTACACTTCCACCGCTTCTTTACGTATTTCTTTAACAGAGATATCAAGTTTGTCCACAATCGCCATGATAACCGCATCAACGGGTTTATTTTTTGTGAATGTAGTTTGGCGTGCCGAACTTCCCTGAGCAACCAAAACAATTTCTCCAACACCCGCCCCAACAGAATCAACTGCAATTACGGTTGCTTCTTTCGGTTTGTATTCAAGATCAATATGACGAACGATTAAAAATTTTGCGCCAACTAAATTTTCGTCTTTTCTTGTTGACCAAACTGTACCAATTACTTTTCCAAGTATCAATTCATCCTCTCAATTCTTTTGGTGTGATAATTTTCATTCCGCTGTTTTTGTATCTCTCAATTTCCTTTGTAAAAATAGGAAGTTTATTGTTTTTCGCGACAGAACAGAAAAGAGCGTCACGTGCGGTTGCAACTTTATTAAAAAAATCTGTAATGGTCAAACTGTAACGCAAATGAATTACTGTTTATCAATTGGATATCACTCATTCAAAAAGCTTTTTCCATATAGATCGTTGTTGATCTTGAAATAATGAGCCACTGTCTGTGCTACATCAGCAAAGCTTTCACGAGTTCCGAGATCTTTGCCAGCTTTATTTTTTTGAAAGTACAGAAGCGGTACATACTCTCGTGTATGATCAGTACTGATATCTGTAGCATCATTGCCATGGTCGGCTGTAAGTATTAGATGGTCAGTTTCATCTAACGAATTTATTATCTCCGGTAACCTCACATCAAATTCTTGAAGAGCTTTGTGAAGTCCTTCCGGGTCATTCCGATGACCATAATAAACATCAAAGTCCACAAGGTTAGTAAAGATGAATGAACCCTTCACATTTTTCGCGACTTCGATAATTTTATCAATTCCCTCTTGGTTAGATTTTGTTTTGAGCTGATGCTTGATACCTTTATAATTAAAGAGATCATTTACCTTTCCAATTGCATACGTTTCGATACCGGCGTTCAAGCAATAATCAAGTATTGTTGGTTCCGGCGGATCAAGAGAAAAATCTTTTCTATTTGTGGTACGGGTAAAATTCCCCTCCTTTCCAACAAAGGGACGGGCTATTACTCTGCCGCAGGCATCCTTCCCAATCAAAACTTTTTCGCGCGTGATAGAACATATCTCGTACAATCGTTTAAGCGGGATAATTTCTTCATGAGCTGCAATTTGAAAAACTGAGTCTGCTGAAGTGTAAACAATTGGAAAACCGGTGCGAACATGTTCTGCGCCGAGATCTTTAATAATCTCAGTTCCAGATGAGGCGTAGTTGCCAAGAATTCCTCTTTCACCGGTAGCATTCAAAAATTTATCAATCAACTCTTTCGGAAATCCATTTGGATAAAATGGAAATTCAAGTTCGACTTTTAACCCGCCAAGCTCCCAATGACCTGTAGTGGAATCTTTACCCGGAGATATTTCTGATAACTTGCCAAATGAAGCGAGCGGGAATTCTTGCGAAGCGATTCCTTGAATTGATTTGATGTTTCCCAAACCAAATTTTTCAAGGTTAGGCAATCTTAGACCCCCAACACGAATAGCCATATTGCCCAGCGTATCGCTTCCTTCATCCATATATTTTTTTGCATCGGGCAGTTCACCTATCCCGACACCATCGAGTACTATAACAAAAAAATTGTTCAAAGATTTTTCCGGTAGTTAAGGGTATCTCTAATAACTTCAAAAGCTAATCTGCGAAAATCCGTTTTTATCCGTTTTATCTGTGTTCTATTTTTTAAATAATAGTTTTTAGAGATACCCTTAACTGATACTTTTAACAGAGTTCCCACCCTTTTCAATAGCTTTTTTTAGAGCGAGTTCTGCGTGTGTTAATATTTCTTGGATATCGGTTTTATTTGTGGTTGCTGCAACACCAATTGATACGGTGAATGTCGTTTGCTTGGAGGCAACAGCAATAGCTTTGCGTGCAATTTTGATCCTTAATTTTTCAGCCCATAGGAAAACATCTTTAGGCGACATATTGAAGAAATACACTGCAAAAATTTTTTCACTTATTCGTCCTAATAAATTCAATGGTGTCATTTCATCTCTAATAATTTGCCCTACAATGCGCAGAACTTTAGGAAATGGATCACCTTCAAATAGTGATTCTTGCTCAAGAAATTCATCAATTTTAATTAACGCAACCCCGCCTTGAATTCCAAGCTCTTTGCTGCGCACAAGGTCAATAGTAAAGCGTTCAACAAAAGAATCATAATTCAGAGTTTTCGTTTCAATATCAACAGAGAGCAATCCCTTCAAAATATTTATGGTTGAATATGAATGAAGTATGAACGCAAATATTTTTGTGGCGTTTTTGATGTATGAGACTTCGCTATTTGAGTAAACATTTTTTTTCAGACTTTCAAAACAAAGAACACCGTAATTATGCTCATCGTATACAAGTGGAATGGCAAGGAAAGAACCGTCGAAACTCACATCTTCCGTTTTTGCGAAGCGCGGAATATCCGATGTTGAAGTGTCGTCAATCTTTACCGGTGTTGCGCTTAATATTGCTCTTCCGACTAATGTTCCGCTGAGATCAATTTCCAAATTTTCACCAACGTATTTAAGCGAAGTTTTGTTAATAATTTTTGTCGTCTTGAATTTATGTTCGGCGGGATTATATGAAACAAGTGTAAAAGAATCCCAATCAAGTAAACCTTGCATCGACGATTCAATAGTTTGATGAACGTCGGTTTCCGATTCAAATTTTCTATCGGCGCTCAAAATATTCAGAAGTGTCTTAAGGCGCTGCTCAGCTTGTGACTCTGCGAATTTTTCTTCGAACAATGAAATGATTATCGAAATCACCCGTACAATTCTTCCGAGAGAATAAACCTGCTCAATTCCAAAAGCATCGTTTACTTTTGAATCTAATGTAAGAATTCCTGTCAAGTGCTTTCCATAAAATAAGGGAACACCAACAAAACTTTTTATTCCTTGTGCTGCGGCATAATATCGTATAACATCAGTCTCGGCGTTTGAAGAGATATTCGTTAAGAGCTCAGGCTCTTCCTTTTGAACTATCTTTCCAAGTATATCATCTTCAAGATCGAACTTCTGCTGCTTTATTTGGGATGAACTTGTAACATAGCGCTCTAGAGTTAATCGCTTTCTGTTTTTATTGTACCAAAAAAATGCTACTGTGTGAGCCATATAGGAATCTTTTACTACACTAAGAATTTTTTCCAGAACAAAACCAAATTGCTCATCATGATTTACATCGTCCGGTATTTCTTCATGTACAATTTTATCATAGTTGGTTTTAAAATCCGGTGGTTTAAAGAAATTTTGTCTGCCCTGGGTTATACTGCTTCCATAATTTTCTGCGGTGATGATCTCGATATTCTTCACTGATGAAATTATTTTAAAATCTTCACCCGCATCGGTTTCAAAAAAATCTTTTTTGTCCTTCTCTTCATATTCAATAAGATTGGGTTGAATTGTTTGATCTAAGAGTTCACTTCGCATCGAATCGCGCAGAAATATTATAAACCCTGCATATATTAAAAGGATAACACCGGAGATGATTCTTAAAATAAAATCTTCGGTGAAAAATGGAATTGCGATGAGAATGGGAATAAACAAGAATATGAAAATTCTCTTTTTGATTTTTTCTTTAATTCCCATCTTCCTTCTAAATGATTATTAGGAGATAATTGATCAGAAGCTGCAAAAATCATCAACTCCCAATTCAATAATAAGAAAGATTTAAGAAATTTTCACATAAGGAAGAGAAAAGTAAGCAGTTTTACCACTTCTTTTTTACCAGTTCCTTTGATGGAGGAATAGAGAAGAAGATTCTCTCCGAGGGCAATTTCGGGAAAAAATTTTACTACTCTCCTTTTTGCAACTGCGAGTTCGGATTGTTTGAGCTTATCGGTTTTGTTCATTAAAAGAAAATACGGAATGTTAATTGAGTGGAGAAACCCATTGAGTTCGATATCCAACTGCATAGGATCATGCCGACTGTCAATGATATGCATAGCCAGTTTAATATTTTCATTAATCGAAAAATATTTTTCGAGCAGGTGCTGCCATGCATCGCGTTCCTTTTTGGAAACTTTAGCGTAACCGAATCCGGGCAGATCAACAATAAAAAATTTGTTTTCAACCAAATAGTAATTGATCGAGCGCGTTTTACCCGGTGAAGAGGAGGTCTTTGCCATTTTTGTATTGAAGATGGAGTTGATGAACGATGATTTGCCAACGTTTGAACGACCGCACAAAACAACTGTTGGCAAGTTTTGTTTTGGCAATTCGCTGAGATTATAAACCGCTTTTATGAATTCGATCTTTTTCATATAAATAAAAAAGAGTAACCGAGAAACGATTACTCTTTTCAAATTAATTTACGACTTAAAAATTAACTGCCTTTTTTCTGTGGAGTCTTTGCAGTCTTCGTGATCTTCTCTTTCGTCATTTTTTCTTTAGGTGATTTTTCTTTTTTCAGTTTTGGAGCAACAGCCTTCTTTGCTTTTTTCTCTTTCTTTTCTTCAGCTTTAACTTCACCTGTGTTTTCAGTAGGTTTCTCTTCGCCTTTAGTTTTCTTTGGGGCTTTTGGTTTAATAACACCGCTGAAATCAACCAACTCAATGATCGCCATATGAGCGCCATCGCCTTTTCTTTGTCCAAGATGAACAACGCGTGTATAACCGCCGGGTCTATCACCAATTTTGGGAATTATGTTGCTGAATAAATCTGTGAGAACTTCTCTATCATTAATCTTAGTAGCAATAATTCTTCTTGAATGAACGGAATCCGTTTTTGCTCTTGTGATGATAGGGTCGACGAATCTGCGCAACTCTTTTGCCTTAGCTGCAGTAGTTTTAATTTTTTTATGTTTGAGTAAAGATGTAGCTAACAAATTTAATGTCGCTGCTCTGTGACTGGCAGTTCTGCCTAATTTTCTTCCTTTTACTCCATGTCTCATTCTTCAACCTTATGGGAATACTAATTGTTTTCTGGTTTATCTTTTATGTATTTATCAACGTCCATACCAAACTCGAGTCCGTGATTATCAACGATCTCAAGTAATTCCGCTAATGATTTTCTTCCGAAGTTTCTGAACTTCAACATCTCGCTTTCATCTTTTCTTACAAGATCGGACAAATTTTTAATGTTAGCAGCTTTCAAACAGTTATGAGAACGAACGCTTAATTCAAGATCATCAACGCTTGTCAATAAGATTTTTTTAATTCTTTCTGCTTCTACGTCTTTTTCATTTTCAATTTTTTCTTCTTCCGGCTCTGCATCAAAGTTGATAAACATCTGAACGTGATCTTTCAAAATTTTTGCAGAACTTGAAAGAGCTTCTTCCGGAGTCATCGAACCATCTGTTTGAATTTCGAGTGCAAGTTTTTCGTAATCATTTTTTTCACCAATACGAACATTTTCAACATCGTAACGGCAATTAACAATCGGAGTATAGATTGAATCTATTGGAATTGTACCAATTGTTGCTTCAAGGATTTTTTGTTCGGTAGAAGGAACGTATCCCTTGCCAACAGCAAAACGTAATTCCATATTCAATTTTGCGTCGGAATTCAATCTTGCAATGTGAAGTTCCGGATTTAAGATTTCGATATCGGGACAATATTTTTGAATATCACCTGCTTTGAATTCTTTTGACCCGCTAAGAGAAATTTCACATCCGGCAACTTTTTTATTCAGAATTCTCATTCTTACTTTTTTCAGATTAAGAATAAGTTCTGTAACATCTTCAACTACACCGGGTATAGTTGAAAACTCATGAAGTACACCTTCAATTTTAACAGCATTAATTGCGGCACCGGTTAGGGATGACAATAATACTCTTCTTAAAGCGTTACCTAAAGTAACACCAAAACCTCTTTCCAAAGGTTGAACAATAAATTTTCCAAAATTCTCTTTGCTTGACGATTCATCGAGAACAACGCCATCAGGCATCTTTATAAATGGATAGCTCATTTAGTATCCTCTTTAATAATTTTAAATTACTTAGAATACAACTCAACAATTAACTGTTCGTTTGCATTCAATGGAATGTCTTCTCTTTCCGGAACGTTTAAGAAAGTACCGGATAAAGTTGCTTTATCTATTGACAACCAATTGTAAACGTTGTCTTTTGTTCTTCGTAAGGAATTGTGAATAGCATCCATTTTTTTACTTCGCTCGCGCAAGGAGATAACATCGCCCGGTGCAAGAGTATACGATGGAATGTCAACAGTCTTTCCGTTTATCCAGAAATGTCCATGAAGAACTAATTGACGAGCTGATTTTCTAGAAGGTGCGAATCCAAGACGATAAACAACATTGTCCAATCTTCTCTCAAGGAGTTTTATCAAGTTACCGCCGGTAATACCTTTTTGACGGTTAGCTGTTTCGAAAATATTATGGAATTGAGTTTCTAGCAATCCGTATATTCTTTTAACTTTCTGTTTTTCTCTAAGCTGAACGCCATACTCAGAAAACTTTGCCCGGCGGGTCAAACCATGTTGACCGGGAGCGTAGTTCTTTTGTTCAAGCGGACATTTTTCCGATAAGCACTTAGAACCTTTTAAAAATAATTTTTGTTTTTCCCTTCTGCATAATTTGCAGCTGGGACCGGTGTATCTTGCCATCTAAAGTTTCTCCTATTAAACTCTTCTACGTTTTGGTGGTCGGCATCCGTTATGCGGAATTGGAGTTTGATCTTTTATCGAGAGAATATCCAATCCTGCTGTACTCAATGCTCTAATTGCTGCTTCACGTCCGGAACCAGGACCCTTTACAAACACGTCAACTTTTCTTAATCCTAAAGCGTGCGCTTCTTTTGCTGCGGCTTCTGCAGTTACTTGAGCAGCGAATGGAGTATTTTTTCTTGAACCTTTGAATCCGTTTTTGCCTGCAGAGGACCAAGAAATTGTATTTCCGTAAATATCCGTTAGCGTAACAAGCACGTTATTGAATGAGGCTTTAATATGAGCTACCCCTACAGCATCAACGTGAACTTTCTTTTTAGTCTTTTTTACAACCTTAGCCAATTTTACTCCTCTAAAAAAAATTATTAATTACTTTTTAGCCGGAGTTTTCTTTTTACCGGCAACAGTTCTACGCTTACCTTTACGAGTTCTAGAGTTAGTTCTAGTACGTTGACCGCGAACCGGCAACCCTCTTCTGTGGCGAATACCACGATAGGTACCGATGTCCATCAATCTTTTTATGTTTTGTTGGACTTCACTTCTGAGCGCACCTTCAACCCTATAATCTGCAGTCATTACAGAACGGATCTTTGCAATTTCTTCTTCAGTTAATTCAGAAACTTTTTTATCGGGATTAACATTTGCTTTGATAAGAATCTCCATAGAAGATTTATCACCAATACCAAAAATGTAAGTTAACCCGATGAAAGCTTTTTTATTTTTTGGTAAATCAACACCAGCTAAACGAGCCAAATCTATAACCTCCTAAGTTTAACCTTGTCTTTGTTTGTGTTTGGGGTTTTTGCAGATCACTCTTACAACCCCTTTTCTTTTAATGATCTTACAGTTCTCACAAATCTTGCGAACAGATGAGCGGACCTTCATTTATTTCTCCGTTATTTATATCTGTATGTAATTCTACCTTTGTTCAAATCATATGGCGAAAGTTCAATTGCCACTTTATCGCCTGCTAAAATTTTTATGAAGTGCATTCTCATTTTACCTGATATATGAGCTAATATTTCATGACCATTTTCAAGGCGGACTTTAAAATGTGCATTTGGTAATGTATCTGTTACAACTCCGTCTACTTTTATCGGTCCTTGTTTAGCCATCTATCTCTATTCACACTTCGTTAATATTTCTGGTTTACCGTCAATAATTACAATCGTATGTTCAAAATGTGCCGAAGGTTTTCCGTCTAAAGTTAAAACCGTCCATCCATCTTCAGCCACAAACACTTTATAAGAACCCATGTTAACCATCGGTTCTAAAGCTAATGTCATTCCATTTTTAAGAACGGGCCCGTTTCTTTTTTTTCCGTAATTTGGAATTTGTGGTTCTTCATGAAGATGTTTTCCAACACCGTGTCCGCACAAATCCCGAACAACTGAAAATCCGTTATCCTCAACATAAGTTTGAATTGCATTCGAAACATCTCCAAGCCGATTTTTCTCTACTGCTTGATCTATGCCGAGATACAAAGACTTTTCTGTAACATCCATCAGTTTCTGTTTCTCTTCGGAAATCTTACCAACAGCAACTGATAATGCCGCATCTCCAAAATAACCATTCTTCTCTACACCAATATCGATGGAAAGAATTTGGCCCTCTTTCAAAACTATGTTGCCGGGAATACCGTGAACAACCTCATCATCAATTGAAGAACAAATTGAGCCTGGAAAATCGATCGAACCCGCTTGAGAATATCCTTTGAATGCGGGACGAGCATTATTGCTTGCAATATAATCTTCAGCAATTTTATCAAGCTCTTTTGTGGTAACGCCAACTTTGACGTAACGCTTCACTAACTGTAATGTTTCTGCTACTATTTTGCAGCTTTCACGAATGTAATCTATTTCGCGATTACTCTTTATTAATATCACAATCTAATCTAGAATCGTCTGCCTTTAAGTTTGCCGGATTTCATAAATCCGTCGTAATGTCTCATCAATAGATGAGATTCAATTTGCTGCAATGTATCTAAAGCTACACCAACGATGATTAACAAACTTGTACCGCCAAAGAATGATGCAAAACTTCCGCTCACTCCAAATTTGGAAATAAACGCAGGTAGAATTGCAATGATAGCCAAAAATACCGAACCGGGTAATGTAATCTTTGTCAAAATATTATCAATAAAATCTGCTGTCTGTTTACCGGGACGAATACCTGGAATAAACCCGCCTTGCTTTTTCATATTATCAGCTACATCTACCGGATTGAATGCTATAGCCGTATAGAAATAAGTAAAGAAAACAATCATAAGTGCATAGATAAAAGAGTAAGTCAGACTTTCATATGTAAAATATTGCGCGATAGTTCCTATAAATTCGTTGTTCGGAAAGAACGAAAATAATGTGCTAGGAATAAACATAATTGATTGAGCAAAGATAATAGGCATAACTCCGGCTGTGTTAACACGTAATGGAATGTATTGAGTAACACCGCCATAAACTTTTCTGCCCACAACTCTCTTTGCATATTGAACAGGAATTCTTCGTGTCCCTTGTGTTACAAGAACAACACCGGCAATAATAAAGACCATTAAGGCAAGAATGACTATTTCAACAACAAGATTACGTTGCCCGCTGGCAATTAATCTGTATTCATCGAGAAGAGCAAAAGGAAAACGGTTGATGATACCGATAAAAATTATTAGTGATATTCCGTTGCCAATTCCTTTCTCGGTAATTTGCTCGCCCATCCACATAGTAAACATAGTGCCTGCAACAAGAAGTGTAACGGCAGATAAGCTCCAAACCACACCTCTAACAGCTTCAGGAACAATTGGTCCACCTGCGGCAACAGTCATACTCATTAAGTGTATTGTTACTCCCCATGCTTGAAGAGCCGCAATTGCAACAGTTCCGTAACGTGTTAATTGAGTAAGTTTTTTCCTTCCCTCTTCGCCTTCGCGTTGAAGTTTTTGGAAATACGGAATTACAGCACCGGCAATCTGTAATATGATTGAGGCAGAAATGTAAGGCATAATTCCAAGTGCAAGAATAGCAGCATTAGAAAAAGCACCGCCTACAAACAGATCATAAAGACCGAATAAATTATCAGTAGAAGCATTTTTTGTTGCTTCATGCAATAATACAGTATCAATGCCCGGCAACGTTATGTGAGTTCCAATTCGAACGATTATGAGCAGAGCAAGAGTATAAAGTATTCTCTGACGTAATTCATGAATCTTAAAAATATTCCGGAAAGTTTCTTGTAGTTTAGCCATCAGAATTTAATCTCTTTAATGGTTCCACCGAGCGATTCAATTTTTTCTTTTGCTGCTGCGCTAAAATAATTTGCCTCAACATTCAATTTTGCTGTTAATTCACCTTGAGCAAGAATTTTAACGGGAGCCGCTGCTTTAGAGATTGCACCACTCTTGTATAAAGAGACAGCGTTAATTTCACCATCAACAATTTTCTTCTCGTCAACTAATCTTTGCAATGTGTTAAGATTGATAACTTGATTAACTATCTTGAACGGGCTGTGGAAACCTCTTTTTGGAATTCTTCTTTGAAGCGGCATTTGTCCGCCTTCAAACCAGACTGGGAACTTAGCGCCGGCACGTGAACGTTGACCGTTTTCACCACGTGTTGCTGTTCCGCCATGACCGGAGCCTTCGCCGCGTCCAATTCTTTTTATTTTTTTGTTCGAACCTTTTGCAGGTCTCAGATTACTTAGAATATTCATTTATCACCTAACGCTTCAATTTCTTCTACTTTTACAAGATGGTGTACTTTTCTGATCATTCCTCTAATTTGAGGAGTATCGTTCTTGATAACAAAATGATTTGGTCTAGCAAGTCCCAAAGCTTCAATTGTTCTCTTTTGCGGAACGGGACGATCAATTACACTTCCAATTTGAATAATTTTTATTTTCTTTATCATCATAACCTCAATTACAGATTGAATAACTCAGTTACTTTTAATCCGCGTTTACGAGCCATAGTTCTTGCATCAACAAGATTTAATAAAGCATTTAAAGTTGCTTTAACTTGATTATGCGGATTACTTGAGCCGAGCGATTTGGTCAAAATATCTTGAACACCGGCAGCTTCAAGTACGGCGCGAACTCCACCGCCTGCAATCAAACCAGTACCGGGTGTTGCGGGTTTTAACAGAACCGAACCTGCACCAAACTTACCGGTAATTGTGTGCGGAATAGTTCCTTTGATGATAGATACTCTATAAACGTTTTTCTTTGCGTCGTCTATACCTTTTGAAATTGCATCGGTAACTTCGTTTGCTTTGCCAAGACCAACACCAACATGACCGTTAGAATCTCCAACAACAACAATTGCGTTAAAGCTGAATCTTCTACCGCCCTTAACAACTTTTGCAACTCTGTTAATGTGAACAATCTTCTCTTTAAGATTCTCAAGACCCGATACTTTTTTGTACTTGAAATTCAATTTTAGCTCCCTTGTTTACGAACTTAATAATCTTTTTTGAACCGTCTAATTTTGGCTGCCGGGAGAGGAGTCGAACCTCTACAGACGCCTCCAAAGGGCGTTGTCCTGCCATTAGACGACCCGGCAATGCTTACATTTTTATTCCGCCTTCGCGAGCACCCTCTGCTACGGCTTGAACTCTACCATGATAGCGATAACCGCTTCTGTCAAAAACAGCTGTAGTAATTCCTTTTTCAGTTGCTTTTTTTGCCAACAATTTTCCAACAGCTTTGCTTTTAGAAATCTTTCCTTTAGAGTCTTTAATTTCTTCAGCAAGTTCTTTCGATAGCGAAGAAGCTTCAAGCAAAGTAGTTCCCTTTACATCATCAATCAATTGAGCGTACATATTGTTAGCGCTTCTGAAGACCGATAAACGCGGACGTTCAGCAGTGCCGGAAATCTTTCTACGGATTCTTGCTTTCTTTGTAGCTCTATGTGTTGTGTCTTTCAAAAACATTTTTCAAATTCTCCTATTACTTACCGGCAGTCTTGCCTGCTTTACGAACAATAACTTCATTAGAGTACTTAATACCTTTGCCTTTATATGGTTCAGGTTTTCTGAATGATCTGATTTTAGCTGCAATCAATCCGACTAATTCTTTATCATATCCTGAAACTTTTAATTGTGTCGGAGTCGGAACATCAATTTTAATTCCTGCCGGAGGCATAAACAAAATTGGATGCGAATAACCAATAGTGAACAGAACCGCTTCACCCTTTGTCTCTGCTTTGTAACCGACACCAACGATGTCCAACGATTTCATATAACCAACAGTAACACCTTGAACCATGTTATTGATAAGAGCGCGTGTTAATCCGTGAAGTGCTCTATTCTCTTTCATGTCGTTCGGTCTTGTAACAATAATTTCTTCTTGAGTAACATCAACTTTGATGTTCGGATGTATTTTCATTTCCAACTCGCCGAGCAAGCCTTTAACTTTAATAGCGCCTTCGGTTTTGGTTACAGTTACATCTTTAATCGGAATTGGTTTTTTACCTATACGTGACAATTTCTTTACCTCTTAAAATTTTTTTTACCAAACGTAGCAGATAACTTCTCCGCCCACTGCATCTCTTTTGGCTTGTTTATCTGACAACAAACCTTTCGGTGTAGAAAGAACTGCAATTCCAAGTCCGTTCAACACTCGTGGAAGTTTTTCTTTACTCACATATCTTTTCAAACCCGGTGTTGAAATTCTTCTAATTCCGGTGATTGAAGGAGCGCCGTTAAAATATTGCAGATGAACTCTAAGCATATTTTGCTTATTATCTTCTACAACATTATAGTCTCTGATGAATTTATTATTCTTCAAAATTTCCGCTAAGTTGATCTTCATTTTTGAAGAAGGAATATCAACAAATTTCTTTTGTGCTTTAACAGCATTTCTTATTCTTGTTAAAAAATCCGCAATCGGATCGGTAGTATGCATTTACATTTCTCCTTCAGTTACCAACTTGCTTTTTTAAGACCGGGTATTAAACCGCGCAATGCCATTTCGCGAAGAACCAAACGAGATACTCCAAATTTTCTATAGTATGCTCTCGGTCTACCAGTCATTTTACATCTGTTATGTAAACGGGTGGGCGAAGAATTTCTAGGAAGAAGCTGTAACCCTTCATAGTCACCCTTTTCTTTCAATTCTTTTCTCTTAGCCGCGAATTTATCTACTAGTGCTTTTCTCTTATCTTCTCGCGCGAGCAAACTTTTTCTTGCCATGACTTCCCTTTAATTAATTTCTTTTTTTCTAAACGGCATTCCGAATGCAGCTAATAGTTCGAGAGCTTCTTTATCTGTCTTTGCCGTTGTTACAAATGTAATATCCATTCCTAAAATCTTTGTTACTTTATCAACGTTGATTTCCGGAAATATGATCTGTTCCTTAAGTCCCATTGTATAATTCCCGCGTCCGTCAAAAGATTTATCGGGAATTCCACGGAAATCTCGTACACGAGGTAAAGCAAGTGAAACAAACCGGTCTAAAAATTCATACATCATTTCTTTTCTTAAAGTGACCTTAGCACCAATCTTCATACCTTCGCGCAACTTAAAATTAGAAATAGCTTTCTTTGCAATTCTAACCGATGGCTTCTGACCCGAAATAGTTTCAAGATCGCGTATAGCTTCATCTAAAATTTTTGCATCAGAAGCAGCTTCACCAACACCCATATTGATAACAATTTTTTCCAAACGTGGAACTTGCATAATGCTCTTATAAGAGAATTGTTCTCCTAATTTTGGAACAATTTCCTTGCGATATTTTTCTTTTAGGCGAGCTGGAATCTTTGTCTCAACAACTTTTGCTACCGGCTTTTTTTCTTCTACAACTGCCTTAGCTTTCTTGTCCTTTGCTTCTTTCTGCTCTTTTGGTTGTTTTTGTTCTTTTGCCATCTTAATTAATAGTCCTTAAAATTTATTAAGCAAGCATTTCACCGCTAGCTTTACTAACTCTAGCGCTTCTTTTCTTGCCTGTTTTTTCATCAATGATAAGTTTAGCACCAATTCTTGTTTTTTCGTTTGTCTTAGGATCCAAGATCATAACATTCGAAACATTTATCGGAGCTTCCTTTTCAGTAATTCCACCCTGAGGATTTTTCTGATTCGGTTTAGTATGTCTTTTGCAAAGATTAACACCTTCAACAATAACACGATTCTCTACGGGAAATACTTTTAAAACTTTTCCGGTTTTACCTTTACTGTTACCTGATATAACTACTACTGGATCATTTTTTCTAATCTTCATTTTCCCTATCCTTATAATACTTCTGGAGCTAGAGAGATAATTTTCATGAACTTTTTATCTCTGAGTTCTCTTGCAACGGGACCGAAGATACGTGTACCTTTAGGTTCACCTTGAGCGTTTAAAAGAACCGCAGCGTTTTCGTCGAAGCGGATGTATGAGCCGTCGTTTCTTCTAACTTCTTTTTTTGTTCTAACAACTACCGCACGGCTAACTTCACCTTTTTTAACACCGCCGCCGGGAATTGCTGATTTGACGCTCACAACTATTAAATCGCCAACACTTGCGTAACGTCTGTCGCTACCGCCAAGCACACGAATGCATTGAACCTTTTTAGCACCGGAGTTATCCGCCACAATTAAATTAGTTTCTTCTTGTATCATTGTTTAGCTGCTCCTCAAACTTTTATTACTTGGCTTTTTCAACAACTTGAACCAAGCGCCAATTTTTTCTTTTACTCAAAGGGCGAGTTTCCATAATCTTTACGACATCGCCAATGTGACATTCCTGTTTCTCATCGTGAGCCATTAACTTTGTGGTCTTCTTAAAATATTTTTTGTAAATAGGATGAGCCACCTGTCTCTCTATCGCAACGATTATACTTTTCTGCATTTTGTTACTAACAACAGTACCGATCCTGGTCTTTCTTAGACTTCTTTTCTCCATGGAACTCGAATACTCCTTATTTAATTGCCTTTGATGTTTTTGCTTCCTGCATTTCTCGTTCTTTAAGGATCGTTTTCATCTTAGCGACATCTTTTCTAACAGCATGCAGTTTAGCTGTGTTTGTTAAGTTTTTTAATTCTTGTTGAAATTTTAAATCCACGAGGTTCTTCTGTTCTTCAATAATTCTTTTTTTGATTTCCTCTGTGGACATTTCTCTTATTTCAAAAATCTTCATTTTCGTTAAATCCTTTTATGCTTCTAAGTCCGGGCGTTGACAAATTTTTGTTTTTATTGGCAGCTTGTGAGAAGCAATTGCCATTGCTTCGTGAGCGGTTTTCTTATCAATACCGCCGATCTCAAACATGATTCTTCCGGGTTTAACAACGGCAACCCAAAATTCGGGTGGCCCTTTTCCTTTACCCATTCTTGTTTCAAGAGGTTTTTTAGTAACAGGTTTATCAGGAAAAATTCTTATCCACATTTTTCCGTCTCTTTTCATATGACGTGAAAGTGCAACACGGCATGCTTCAATTTGTCTGCTTGTGATCCATGCTGGTTCCAATGCTTTCAAACCGTAATCGCCAAAGTTAACAAGATGACCGCGAGTTGCCTTGCCGGCTCTTCTACCTCTATGTGCTTTACGAAACTTTACTCTTTTGGGCATTAACATGAAAAATGTTCCTCAAACTTATTATTCGGTTGAACGTTTACCTAAAATTTCTCCGCGGCAAATCCAAACTTTAACTCCAAGCGAACCGTAAATGGTCTGTGCGGTGGCTGTACCATAATCTATATCGGCGCGTATTGTATGCAAAGGAATTCTGCCTTCTTTGTATTGTTCTGTACGAGCCATTTCAGCGCCGCCTAATCTGCCTGCGCACATAATTCTAATTCCTTCAGCGCCCATTCTCATTGCTGTTGTAATTGATTGCTTCATTGCTCTTCTGAACGATACCCTTCCTTCAAGTTGTCTTGCAATATTTTCTGCTACAAGATTTGCATCAAGTTCAGGTCTCTTAATTTCTGTAATCTGAATCTTCACTTCCTTATCGGTCAATTTTTTTAATTCTTCTTCAAGCTGAGCAATCTCTTTACCACTCTTTCCAATTACAACACCAGGTCTTGATGTATGAATTGTGAGAACAATATTTTTTGAAGTTCTATCAATAACGATGGTAGAGATTCCAGCGTTTTGTAATCTTTTTCGTACATAGGTTCTAAGTTTCTTATCTTCAACAAGCTTAACAGCATAGCTTTTGTTTTCGTACCAGTTCGATTCCCACCCCTTGATGATACCAACTCTAAAACCGATTGGATTAACCTTCTGACCCAAAACTTCCTCCTGAGATTACTTTTTTGTAGCTACAACGATAGTTACGTGATTAGATCTTTTTCTTATTTTATACGCCCGACCCATTGGTGCAGCCGAAATTCTTTTCAAGGTAGGACCTTGATTCACAAAAACTTCTTTTACAAAAAGGTCAGAAATTTCGTGTTTCGTGTTTTCGTCCTTGTTCATCAAATTAGATACAGCGGAACGTAAAACCTTAACAGCATCTGCGGAAGAATGCTTTGGCGAAAAGTGTAGTATCTCAATAGCTTGATCTACCGATTTACCTCTGATGAGATCAATTACTAATCTCATTTTTCGCGGTGATGTTCCAATGTATTTGTGAATTGATTTAGCTTCCATCATTATTTCCCTAGAATCACTTTACTTTAGATGCTTTTTCTGCCTTAGTTCCCGGATGACCTCTGAAAATTCTTGTTGGTGCAAACTCACCGAGTTTATGACCAACCATATTTTCAGACACATAAACGGGTATCATTTTATTGCCGTTATGTACGGCAATTGTGTGACCGACAAAATCCGGAGTAATTGTACTCGTACGCGACCAAGTTTTAATTATTTTCTTCTGATTAGTATCGTTCAATTTTTGAACTTTCTGCATTAACTTCAGGTCTATGAAGGGACCTTTTTTGACTGATCTTGGCATATTTACTCTGTCTTATTTTCTTCTCTTGACAATGTATTTATTAGAAAGATTTTTTCTCTTTCGTGTTTTTAATCCTTTTGCTTTTTGACCCCAAGGAGAGACCGGATGACCTCCACCTGAAGTTTTACCTTCACCACCACCCATCGGGTGATCTACTGGATTCTTTGCAACACCACGACTTGCAGGGCGAATACCAAGCCATCTGCTTCTTCCAGCTTTCCCAAGACTAATATTTTCATGATCAGTATTTCCAACCACTCCATATGTAGCCATGCAATCAACACCAACCATTCTAATTTCACCGGAAGGCATTTTAAGCTGTGCCATTTTTCCTTCACGAGCCATCAATTGAAGTGATGATCCTGCAGATCTTCCAAGCTGACCGCCTTTGCCAGGCCTTAATTCAACGTTATGAATAAAACTGCCCAAAGGAATTTCTTTTAAAGGTAATGCATTACCAACTTTAATTTCCGACCCTGAGCCGGACACAACTGAAACTCCAACTTTTAATCCATCAGGTGCAATAATATATCTCTTTTCACCATCTGCATAATTAAGAAGTGCAATTCTTGAGGTTCTGTTCGGATCGTATTCTATTGAAAAAACTTTTGCCGGAATCCCGCTCTTATCACGTTTGAAATCAATGATTCTATAACGTCTTTTATGTCCGCCGCCACGATGACGGGAAGTTATTCTTCCCTGATTATTTCTACCACCGGATTTCTTGATCGCAGCCGTGAGCGATTTTTCTGGTGAGGTTTTGGTTATCTCGTCAAATGAAGAGATACTCATAAATCTCGTTCCGGGTGTATTTGGTTTTAATTTTCTAATTGCCATTTAATTCAGCTCCGAGTTTCGGTAATACTATGCTTGACCAAAAATATCTATTGTTTGACCTTCTTTTAAGGTAACTATTGCTTTTTTGAACTTGGATGTTCTTCCAGTAAATCTTCCCTTTTTAGTCAATTGAGTTTTAACTTTTCCTTTATATCTAATCGTATTAACGGAAGTTACATCTACATTAAATTTTTCTTTGAGAGCTTTAGCTATTTCGATTTTGTTAGCATCAATAGCAACCATAAATCCAAACTTGGTTGCATACTTTTCGCTAATGCCGCTCATCTTTTCTGTTATTAAAGGTCGTACTAGAACACTTTTCATTTTCAAACCGGTTTAATTAATTATGTTTTCTAAAAGACTAACTGCGCTTTTCTGTAAAAGTAAAACTTGATTGTTCAGCAGATCATAAGCCGACGCTTTGTTGGCTTCAAGTATATTTACTTTTGTAACGTTACGTCCGGATTTATAAACATTCTCCAAAGTACCGTTAGTTAAAAGTAAAGTTCTCTTGCCTCTCACTTTCAAAGCATTCAACAAAGAAATGAATTCTTTTGTCTTTGGTCCATCGAAATTGAAATCTTCTACTACCATAATCTGATTTGATTTAGCTTTGTAAGAGAGCGCAGACTTTCTAGCAAGACTCAAAACTTTTTTGTTGAGTTTTTGCCTGTAACTGTGTGGTTTTGGCCCAAAGATGGTACCGCCTCCAACCCAAATTGGTGAGCGAGATGTACCGGCTCTTGCGCCACCACGACCTTTCTGCTTCCAAGGTTTTTTACCGCCGCCTCTTACTTCACTTCTTTCTTTAGATTTGTGTGTGCCCTGACGTTGATTTGCCAAGAAAGCTTTTACAGCTAAATAGAGAACGTGATCATTCGGTTCGATTTCAAAAATTTCTTTTGAGAGTTCTACTGTCTCGCCAGATTTAGTACCGTCTTGTTTATAAACTTCTAATTTCATTTTTGTCAAACTTATTTTTTGTTGATAGCAACAATTGAATTAATTGAGCCTGGAACAGCTCCTTTAACCATAATAATATTTTTCTCTGCAATTATTTTTACAACTTTCAAGTTTAGAGCTGTTGTATTTTCAAAACCCATTCTTCCAGCCATGCGTTGACCCTTGAAAACTCTGGATGGATATGAACTGGAGCCAATTGAACCGGGAGCTCTTAATCTATCGCTCTGACCGTGTGTTGTTCCACCGACACCACTAAAGTTGTGTCTTCTCATAACACCTTGAAAACCTTTTCCTTTGCTCTTACCGGAAACTTTTACTTTATCACCAACTGTAAAGACATCAGTATTCAATTCATCACCAATCTTATACTGTGATGCATCGAAATTCCTAAATTCTTTTACTGTCTGCGGAATTTTTAATCCATGTTTTTTATAATAATCGAGTTGAGGTTTGCTTGTTCTCTTCTCTTTCTTTTCGCCAAACCCAAGTTGAACAGCTTCGTAGCCATCTTTCTCTTTCGATTTGATTGCATATACATTACACGGACCGACTTCTAAAACAGTAACGGGTACAATTTTTCCATCTTCCGCAAATATATTTGTCATTCCTAATTTTTTTGCTAACAAGCCAGGCATTTCTATGATTCCTATAACTTAATCTCAATGTCAACGCCAGCGGGAATATCCAACTTGCTGAGTGCGTCAACTGTTTTATTATTTGAATTATGTATATCTATAATTCTTTTATGTGCTCTGATCTCAAATTGTTCTCTGGATTTCTTATCAACGTGTGGTGATCTTAAAACCGTAAAAACTGTTCTGCGTGTCGGTAACGGAATTGGTCCGGAAACAACTGCGCCGGTGCTTTTAACCGTTTTAATAATCTTTTCGGTTGATTTGTCAATCAATATATGATCGTACGACTTAAGCTTGATTCTAATTTTCTGACCAGACACTTTTTATAATCTCCTTGTTCAACATAGTGCCCCGCTATTGCAGGGCTCAAATAATTTATTTTACTCGATAATCTTTGTTACGAAACCAGCACCAACTGTTCTGCCACCTTCACGAATAGCAAACTTCAAACCTTCATCCATAGCGATATCAGAGATCAAATCAATTTTAAGAGTAACGTTATCACCAGGCATAACCATTTCGGTTCCTTCGGGTAATGTTGCAATACCGGTTACGTCGGTTGTTCTGAAATAGAACTGAGGTCGGTAACCATTAAAGAATGGTGTATGACGTCCACCTTCATCTTTTGAAAGAATGTAAACTTTGCCTTCAAATTTTTTGTGAGGAGTAATTGAACCTGTTTTTGCAAGAACCATTCCTCTTTCAATTTCATTTTTATCAATACCTCTTAAAAGAATTCCTGCGTTGTCACCCGCCATTGCAGAATCTAATTCCTTACGGAACATTTCTACACCGGTAACAACTGTTTTCTTATGAACACCCAGACCGATCAACTCAACTTCTTCTTGAATTTTAACTTGACCTCTTTCAACTCTACCGGTAGCAACTGTACCACGACCGGTAATTGAGAATACGTCCTCAACTGGCATTAAGAATGGTTTATCAATACTTCTTTCAGGAACCGGGATGTAATTATCGACAGCATCCATTAACTCCCAGATACAATCATATCTTGGATCGGTTGATTCTGCATTTGATGCACCGGCTTCCAAAGCTTGAAGAGCTGAACCTTTAATGATAGGGATTTCATCGCCAGGGAATTCATATTTAGTCAATAATTCTCTTAACTCCATTTCAACCAAGTCAATTAATTCTTGATCATCAACTGCATCAACCTTATTCATAAAGACAACCATTTTCGGAACACCAACTTGACGGGCAAGAAGAATATGTTCGCGTGTTTGCGGCATAGGACCATCGGTTGCAGCAACAACTAAAATGGCGCCATCCATCTGAGCAGCACCTGTGATCATGTTTTTAATATAATCCGCGTGACCGGGACAATCTACGTGCGCATAATGTCTCTTGGCTGTTGAATATTCAACGTGAGCAGTAGCGATAGTAATACCTCTTTCTCTTTCTTCAGGGGCATTATCAATACTATCGAATGATCTAATTTGTGACAAACCTTTTTTTGCAAGTGCCATGGTGATAGCTGCAGTAAGAGTAGTTTTACCATGGTCTACGTGTCCGATAGTACCAATATTAACGTGAGGTTTACTACGGTCAAATTTTTCTTTTGCCATCTTAAATACTCTCCTTAATGATTTTTATTTCTTTAATTATTTATTTTAATTATCGTTTAATGTGATTCAGCATGTTTTTTTGCCTGAGATTTTTCTTGAATCTCTTCGGCAACAGACTTCGGAACTTCGGAATAATGTGAAAACTGCATTGAATAAATTGCACGTCCTTGAGTTGCAGAACGTAACGTTGTTGCGTATCCAAACATTTGAGCTAGAGGAACCAAAGCTTTAATAACTTGCGCATCTTTTCTAGATGTGAATCCTTCAATTTTTCCTCTTCTTGAATTTAAGTCTCCCATAACATCACCAAGGTATTCATCTGGAGATATAACTTCAACACTCATCATCGGTTCAAGTAAAATCGGATTTGCTTTCAACGCACCCTGTTTAAATGCCATTGAGGCGGCAACTTTAAATGAAATTTCATCTGAATCTACATCGTGATATGAACCGTCATATAATTTTGCTTTTATATCCACAACAGGATAACCAGCCAAAACACCATTTCTCAATGAATCTTGTAAACCATGCATTACCGGATTAATATATTCTTTTGGAACTACACCACCAACAATAGCATTTTCAAATTCAAAACCTTTTCCTGGTTCATTTGGTGAAAGTTCGATCCAAACATGTCCATACTTACCACGACCACCAGACTGTTTAATAAATTTACCTTCAGCCTGAACCGTTTTAGAAATAGTTTCTCTGTAAGCCACTTGAGGTTTACCAACATTAGCTTCAACTTTAAATTCACGTCTCATTCTATCAACAAGAATTTCAAGATGAAGTTCGCCCATTCCACTTATAAGTGTTTGACCTGTCTCATCATCAACTTTTACTTTAAACGTCGGATCCTCATCAGAGAGTTTTGCAAGAGATTCAGAAAGTTTATCTTGATCAGCTTTGGTCTTTGGCTCAATTGCAATCTGAATAACCGGTTCCGGAAAAACCATTTTTTCAAGAACGATAGCATCTTCTTCGGTGCAAAGAGTATCTCCGGTTCTGGTATGTTTCAACCCAACAATAGCTGCAATATCTCCACATCTGATTTCTTCCAAATCTAGGCGAGTGTTAGCATGCATCTGAAGGACTCTGCCAACTCTTTCTTTTTTATCTGAAACAGAATTGAGAACGTACGATCCCGCTTTTAAGGTACCGGTGTAAACTCTAATAAATGTTAACTTTCCAACATACGGATCGGTCATAATTTTAAATGCAAGAGCAGCAAATTTTTCCGATGGATCAATTTTTCTTTCAACATGATCATTCTTAAAAATATGATGAGCAGAAAGCGTTCCTGAGTCAAGCGGTGATGGCAACAACTCAACGACTGAGTCAAGTAATTGTTGAACACCTTTATTCTTAAACGAAGATCCGCAAAGAACAGGGATAATCTTCGCTTGAATAGTAGCTTCTCTCAGAACTTTCTTTATTTCAACTTCAGAAATTTCCTTTCCTTCGAGATACTTCTCTAATAAAGTATCATCAACATCAGAAACAGCTTCGAGCATTTGTGTTCGATATTTTTGAGCCAAGGGTAGAAGATCCTGTGGAATAGCGACTACTTCAAATTCAGCACCTAACGATTCTTCGATAAACATAATAGCACGCATACTCATTAGATCGATAATACCTCTAAATAAATCTCCTTCACCAACCGGAAGATTAATTGGAACGGTATGCGCACCAAGTTTATCTCTCATCATCTGAACAGCATTAAAAAAATCAGCACCTATTCTATCCATCTTGTTTACGAACGCTATTCTAGGTACACTATATTTATCAGCTTGTCTCCAAACGGTTTCTGACTGCGGTTCAACACCGCCGACAGCACAGAAAAGCGCAATAGCGCCATCTAAAACTCTCAAAGATCTCTCGACTTCAACTGTAAAATCTACGTGCCCAGGAGTATCAATAATATTAATTTGATGCTCTCTCCAAAAAGTGGTAGTTGCGGCACTTGTGATAGTAATTCCGCGTTCTTTTTCTTGCTCCATCCAGTCCATTGTAGCGGCACCATCGTGAACTTCACCCATTCTATGCAATTTTCCTGTATAGTATAGAATACGTTCAGTTGTAGTGGTTTTACCGGCATCAATGTGCGCCATAATACCAATGTTTCTAACTTTCTTTATTTCAACACGCTTAGACATCTAAAAATTGTTTTCCCTTCTCAATTACCACTTAAAATGAGCAAATGCTTTATTTGCTTCAGCCATACGATGAGTATCGTCTTTTTTCTTTACGGAAGAACCTTCACCATTGGCTGCAGCCATTAATTCAGCCGCCACTTTCAATGCCATTGACTTATCTTTTCTATCTCGAGCATAATTTTTAATCCAACGAAAAGCCAGTGCGGTTCTTCTTTCCGGTCTAACTTCCATAGGTACCTGGTAAGTAGCACCGCCTACTCTTCTACTTCTCACCTCAACTAATGGCTGAACATTTTGCACTGCTTTTTTGAAAACTTCAATAGCAGGCTTTTTAGTCCGTTGCTCTATCAAATCGAAGCTGTCGTAAACTATGCTTCGCGCTGTAGATTTTTTGCCAGCCCACATTAAGTAATTAATGAATTTTGATACAAGAATATCATTAAACTTTGGATCTGGTTTTAAGTATCTTTTTTCTGCTTTTTTCTTTCTCATAGTAGATTATTTTGCTTTTGGTTTTTTTGTACCGTATTTAGATCGACTTTTCTTTCTATCTTCAACACCACTTGTGTCAAGAGTACCCCGTATTATGTGGTAACGAACACCAGGTAAATCTTTAACTCTGCCACCTCTAATTAATACAATTGAGTGCTCTTGCAAATTATGCCCCTCACCTGGAATGTAAGCTGTAACTTCAATTCCATTTGTCAAACGAACTCTCGCAACTTTTCTTAGAGCTGAATTTGGTTTCTTGGGAGTTGTGGTATATACTCTAGTGCAAACACCTCTTTTCTGGGGGCAAGCATCTAACGCCGGAGCCTTATTCTTCGACGAAACAACAACTCTTCCTTTTCTAACCAACTGATTTATCGTGGGCACGTACATTCCTCCACAAGTTAAATATTTTATTAAAATTCAGACTTGAAATTTATTGATATTCGTTTCAATTGTCAAGAAAGTCTGTTTTTATTTTTCATTTTTATTCTTGAATAGATTGTTTTTCTGGCTCTAACACTTCTTCTGAAAGCACCGTCTCAATTTCATCACCTGTTAGTATGATATTTTTATATTTCTTTAGACCCGTACCGGCAGGTATTAAATGTCCCATGACAACATTTTCCTTAAGTCCAACCAAAGTATCAACTCGAGCTTCTGTTGCAGCATTGGTTAAAACCTTTGTTGTCTCTTGGAAAGATGCAGCCGAAATAAAACTTTCGGTTGACAGCGCAGCATGAGTAATCCCAAGCAAAACATTATCGAAAGTGGCAGGTTCAGCATCACGAGCTTTGATAACCTTCTTACTCTTCCGTGTAAGATCAGCATTGACTTCCCTATACTTAGCACGTGTAATAAGTTGACTCATTTTGAATTTCGATTGGCCGGGATCAATTATATAAACCATCTGTTTCACTTTTTCGTTTTCATCAATAAATTTATTTCTATCAACTAAGTCTTCCTCGATGAAAATACTATCACTCGCTGAGATAACCTGAAGTTTTTGTAACATCTGGCGGACAATTACTTCAATATGTTTATCATTAATCTTAACACCCTGTAAACGATAAACATCTTGAATCTCATTTACTAAATATTCTTGAACTGCGTTTGTACCTTTGATCTTAAGAATATCATGTGGATCGGTTGGGCCATCAGTTATTTTTTCACCTGCTGGGATTTCATCACCCTCCTGAACAAGAATATGCTTACCATAAGAAACATTGTATACTTTTTGAATGGAGCCGTCGAGTGATTCAATTATAATTTCACGTGATCCTTTCTTGCGAGCTCCAAACTTTACCTTGCCTTCGATCTCAGAGACTACGGCAGGATCATGCGGACGACGGGCTTCAAAAAGTTCTGTAACTCTTGGTAGCCCACCTGTAATATCACGCGATTTGGTTGAAGATTTAGAAATTTTTGCAAGAATGGTACCTGCTTGTATTTCTTCACCCTCTTCTACTGATAAATAGGCACGTGTAGGAATGTTAAACACTTTCTCATTCCCTTTACTATCCTTGATCTGAATGCTAGGAGTTAAAGTTTTGTCTTTTGACTCGATAACAACTTTTTGGACGTGCCCAGTTTGTTCATCGGCAACCTGTTGAATAGTGACATTATCAATCAAATCAATGAATGAAACTTTACCAACAACATCAGCTACAATTACCGAGTTATATGGATCGTGATTGTATAGTGGTTGACCTTTCTTTATCTCTTGACCTTCACCAACCATCAATTCAGAACCATATGGAACTTCAAATTTTTTGATTTGCCGATTATCTTCATCATATATACCTATTGAACCACGACGACCGATGACAACTTTTACTTTACCAAAGAAATCTGTTTTCTCTACAAAAGTTAAACGATCTAATTTAATTGTTCCGTTGACGTTAGCTTCGACTTGCGATTGACTTGCAATACGAGAAGAAGTTCCACCTAAGTGGAATGTACGCAACGTCAACTGTGTACCAGGTTCTCCAATGGATTGTGCCGCAATAATACCTACTGCTTCTCCATTTTCTACTAATTGACCGGTGGTTAAATTACGACCATAACATTTAGCACAAACACCACGTTTTGATTCGCAGGTTAAGACAGTCCGTATGTACACTTGATCTATGTTCGCTTCATCAATTTTCTCGGCAACTTCTTCATTGATTACCTCGCCAGCCTCAATTAACAAATCATCAGTCCTTGGTTCATAGACATCTTCTTGTGCAACACGACCAGTGATTCTTTCTGCTAAAGGTTCTCTTTCAAGTTCCACATCTTTCAAAGCTGAGATGTAAACACCACGGATCGTACCGCAATCAAGCTGTGTGATAATTACATCTTGAGCAACGTCGCACAATCTACGAGTTAGATAACCAGCATCGGCGGTTTTCAAAGCGGTATCTGCCAGACCTTTACGTGCACCGTGAGTAGAAATGAAATATTCTAGGACAGACAATCCCTCCTTAAAATTTGCCACGATCGGATTTTCAATAATCTCACCGGATTGACCGGTCAAACTTTTCTGAGGTTTCATCATTAAACCACGCATACCGGCAAGCTGACGAACCTGATCTTGTGAACCTCTTGCGCCGGAATCAACCATCATATGAAGAGAGTTGAATCCACCTTGATCGGTTTTAATTCTGTCCATCAAAGATTTTGCAACGTTATTTGTTGTATGAGTCCAAACGTCGACAATCTTATTGTAACGTTCAGCATCTGTAATTAATCCTTGTTCATGTTCATTCAAAATTCCGGAAACTTTTTTGTTCGAATCATTGATTAATTTTACTTTTTCATCCGGAACAATCATATCACTAAAGCTGATAGAAATACCAGCAGCAGTTGCATATCTGTAACCTAATTCTTTCAGATCATCCAAGAATATTGCTGTTTTTTCGTTTCCTATCTTGATGAACATCTTGTAAATGAAACCAGAAAAACTTTTCTTAATAAGAAGTTCGTTGATGTAACCCATTTCCTTCGGGACGATTTCATTAAAGATTACACGCCCAACTGTGGTTTCAATTATCTGTGAATCTATTCTAACTTTAATCTTTGCATGAAGATCAACTGCCTTTGAATTATAAGCAATTATTACTTCAGCCACGTCACTGAAAATTTTACCTTCACCCTTTGATCCAGGTCTTAATTTTGTTAAATAGTAAAGTCCGAGAACTATATCCTGTGATGGAAGAACTATTGGCAAACCATTCTGCGGAGATAGTATATTGTGACTGCTCAACATCAGTACCGATGCTTCGAGTTGTGCTTCATACGAAAGTGGAATGTGAACCGCCATTTGGTCACCATCGAAATCCGCATTGAATGCAGTACAAACAAGTGGATGCAACTGGATTGCTTTACCATCTATTAGTATTGGTTGGAAAGCTTGAATACCAAGACGATGCAGTGTTGGAGCGCGGTTTAACATAACCGGGTGACCATCAATCAACTTTTCAAGTATATCCCAAATCATAGCATCTTTTCTATCAACAGCTTTGCGTGCACTTTTTACTGTTTTAAAATGTCCTCTTTCGATCAGTTTACGAATGATAAATGGTTTGAACAGTTCAACCGCCATATCTTTCGGCAATCCGCACTGATGTAGCTTCAATTCCGGACCGACAACAATTACAGAACGACCGGAATAATCAACACGTTTACCAAGTAAGTTTTGACGGAACCGACCTTGTTTGCCTTTCAACATATCGCTGAGAGATTTCAACGGTCTGTTGCCATCACTTCGAACTGCGCTTGCCCGACGTGAATTATCGAACAATGCATCAACAGCTTCTTGAAGCATTCTTTTTTCGTTTCGAAGAATTACTTCGGGCGCTTTTATATCAATTAATCTTTTTAAACGATTGTTACGAATAATTACTCTTCTATAAAGATCATTCAAATCCGATGTTGCAAATCTTCCGCCTTCGAGCGGTACAAGGGGACGAAGTTCCGGTGGAATAACCGGTACAACATTCAACACCATCCATTCGGGTTTGTTCGGAACTTTTCCTTCATACTCACGGAAAGCTTCAAGAACTCTTAATCTTTTAAGAAGATCTGCACGTTTCTGCTGTGAAATATCAGGACCAAGTTGCGATTTCAAATCTTGAAATGTTATTTCAATATTAATCTTTTTCAACAATTCTTTAATAGCATCGCCGCCAATTCTTGCAACAAACTTTTTCGGATCTTCAGCTTCAAGCGAATCGTTATCGTGAGGTAACGAACTCATTATCTCGTAATACTGATCTTCTGAAATCAAATCTTTTTTATTCAACCCTGTAGGACCCGGATTAATAACAACATAAGATTCATAGTAGATAACTTTTTCAAGTTCTTTGGTTGTCATTCCAATGATGTTACCAATTTTAGAAGGCAACGCCTTGAAAAACCAAATATGAACAACCGGTACGGCAAGTTGAATATGTCCCATTCTTTCGCGGCGAACACTTTTCAGTGTAACTTCAACACCGCAGCGATCGCACACAATACCTTTGTAACGAATTCCTTTGTACTTACCGCATGCGCATTCCCAATCTTTTACAGGACCAAAAATTTTCTCACAGAACAATCCATCTTTTTCCGGACGGAATGAGCGGTAGTTAATTGTTTCTGGTTTGGTTACCTCACCGTGTGAACGGGACAGAATATCATCAGGACTAGCCAAGCCAATTGTAAGACTTTCAATTAGTTTGATTTTATTTTCTTGCGGTTTAAATCGCATTGTTATACTCCTTTAGCCAAACTCTTGGTTGATTATTTAATTTTAATATCGAGAGCGAGACCTTGAAGCTCTTTAATAAGAACATTAAAAGCTTCGGGAATATTTGGTGTAGGTATATTCTCGCCTTTTACAATTGCCTCGTAGGTTTTTGCTCTACCTAATACATCATCGCTCTTCACGGTTAATACTTCTTGAAGAACATGAGCAGCACCGTAACCTTCGAGAGCCCAAACTTCCATTTCTCCAAATCTCTGTCCGCCAAATTGTGCTTTACCGCCGAGAGGTTGTTGGGTAATGAGCGAGTATGGGCCAATTGAACGTGCATGAATTTTATCATCAACCATGTGGCCGAGTTTCATCATATAAATATAACCACATGTAACTTTCTGATGGAATTTTTCACCACTTCTTCCATCATATAGCCAGGTTTTACTTCCTTCATCAAGTCCGGCTTCTCTCAACCAGTCTTCAACTTCAGAAACTTGAGCGCTGTCGAAAATTGGTGTTTCAAATTTGACGCCAAGTTTTTTTCCAACCCATCCAAGAGCTGTTTCATAAAGTTGCCCTAAGTTCATACGTGAAGGCACTCCAAGCGGATTAAGTATGATATCAACAGGGGTTCCATCTTCGTGATACGGCATGTCTTCAACAGGAACAACTTTTGCAACAACACCTTTGTTTCCGTGCCGACCAGCCATTTTATCACCGACTGAAACTTTTCTCTTCTTGGCAACATAAACTTTTGCAAGTTGAGTAATTCCCGGAGGTAGTTCATCTCCGCTTTGTATTTTCAATTTATCGCGTTTGTAATCTTCTTCAATTTCTGCAAGAAGATTAAAATAGTTTGAATAGAGTTGCTTGATCAATTCGTTTGGAGCTTTTCTTTCGAACCACTCTTTTGTATAATCTAATTTAGTAACATCTTCAAGAGCAGAAAATGTTTCATCTTTAATCGAGGCTCCGCTTCTAAAGACAACACTTCCATCCAAATCGCGTATGCCCGAAGTAGTTTTGCCTTCGGTAATTCGGGTTAATTTTGTAACGAGTTTTCTGTAATGATTTTCTTTTCGTTTCTTGTATTCAGTTTCGAGATTATCCAATAATTTCTTTTCAACCTTTTTAGATTCAATATCTTTCTTCTTACGGCTGAACAATCTTGTTTTGATTACGATACCTTTCAACCCCGGAGGTGCTTTCAATGAAGCATCTTTCACGTCGCCGGCTTTATCACCGAATATTGCTTTCAATAATTTTTCTTCAGGTGTTGGATCAGTCTCGCCTTTAGGAGTAATCTTTCCAATAAGAATATCCCCTTCTTTAACTTCAGCGCCTTCACGAATAATTCCATATTCATCAAGATCTTTTGTTGCTTCTTCACTAACATTAGGAATATCGCGTGTCAGTTCTTCTTCACCTCGTTTTGTTTCGCGAACCTGTAATTCAAATTCTTCAATATGAATAGAAGTGAATACATCGTCACCAACAAGGCGTTCACTCAGAACAATAGCATCTTCAAAATTATAACCGCGCCACGGCATGAATGCAACAGAAACGTTACGGCCTAGTGCAAGTTCACCTTTTTCAATTCCAGGACCATCAGCAATAATATCACCCTTCTTAAGTTTCTGTCCGGTGACTACAACAGGTTTTTGATTGAAACATGTCTCCTGATTTGTACCGGAGAATTTAGTGAGTAGATGTTCAACTCTTCGTTCATCATCAAAACAAACCAAAGTTTCCGGTGCGCTTTCATCAACATCATATTTTACAATAATTCTTTTCGAATCGGCATATTCAACGTAACCGCTCTCCTCTGCAAGAATAACTGAACGTGAATCGCGCGCAATTTTAGCTTCCATACCGGTTCCAACAATTGGAGCTTGCGGTACTAAAAGCGGAACTGCTTGACGTTGCATGTTAGAACCCATCAGTGCTCTGTTGGCATCATCATGCTCGAGGAATGGAATCAATGCCGCTGCGGCAGAAACGATTTGTGCCGGCGCAACATCCATATAATGAAGTGCGCTTGGAGGAACGACAGGAAATTCTCCGCGTTCGCGACTCTTCACTCTCTCACCTAAGAACCTACCTTGTTCATCAATAGGAGCGTTTGCTTGAGCTATGATAAATTCATCTTCTTGATCGGCACTTAAAAAATCTACACTATTTGTAACTCTTCCATCTTTAACTTTTCTATATGGTGTTTCTAAAAATCCATAGTTATTAACACGTGCATAAATTGTAAGGGACGAGATAAGACCGATGTTTGGTCCTTCCGGCGTTTCAATTGGGCATAAACGACCATAATGAGAATGATGTACGTCTCGAACTTCAAAGCCTGCGCGTTCACGTGTTAAACCACCAGGTCCTAATGCAGAGATTCTTCTCTTATGCGTTAGTTCTGATAGCGGATTTGTTTGATCCATGAATTGTGAAAGCTGGTTGGTTCCAAAAAATGCATTGATAACGCTGCTGATGGTGCGTGCATTAACCAAATCTTGAGGCTGCATATTTTCGTTATCGCGCATATTCATTCTTTCTTTAATTGTGCGCGACATTCTTGCCAAGCCAACATTATATTGCTGTTGTAATTGTTCGCCTACTGTTCTCACTCTTCTATTGCCAAGATGATCAATATCATCAACAGCAACATTTCCGTTCTTTAACTTGACGATATTTTTCACGATAGCAACAATATCTTCAACAGTAAGAACTTTTACGTTATCGGGGACATTAAGATTTAACCTATCATTCATTCTGAAACGGCCAACATCTCCAAGATCATAACGTTTTTCGTTGAAGAACAATTTATCAATCAGACCAATTGCTGTATCTACATCCGGTGCTTCGCCGGAACGTAATTGGCGGTATATAGCATAAAGAGCTTCTTCTTTATTTGTTGATGTATCTTTCTTTAATGTATTAAGAACAAGATCATGTTCAAAAGAAGTATCTATGCTTAGCAACTGAACTTTTGTTAACGAAGATTTTTTGATATTTAGAATAATTTCTTCAGTGAGTTCAGTATCTTTGGTAGCATAAATTTCGCCGGTTGCTGTATCAATTACATCACTTGCGACAACCCTTCCGGTGTGCTTATCAACGCTTAACTGTTTTCCTGTTATCTCTTCAATCAAATCAAATAAATTCAAAATCTGTTCATCGGTTTCGTAACCAAGTGCTCTCAACAATGTTGTTGAAGGAAATTTCTTTCTGCGATCTATGTAAACGTATAGAATGTTGTTGATGTCTGTTGCAAACTCAACCCAAGAACCTCTGAAAGGAATAATTCTTGCTGAATAAATTGGTGTTCCGTTTGGATGTACGGTTTGTGCAAATGCAACGCCGGGTGAACGGTGAAGCTGACTTACAATTACTCTTTCTGCTCCGTTGATAATAAATGTTCCGCGACGGGTCATAAAAGGAAGATTGCCGAGATATACTTCCTGTTCAACAGAGTTTACATATTCGCCAGTCTCGTCATCTTTTGTAGATAGACGGAGTTTTGCTTTTAGAGGAGCTGAATAAGTAAGACCACGCTCTTCACATTCTGCCATAGAGAATCTTGGCTTCTCGATGTAGTATTCAATAAAATCTAATCTGTAAAATTCTTTGTTATCAAGGATTGGGAAGTTGGTATTGAATACCGCGTGTAAGCCCTTATTTTCTCTTTGGAAAGGCGGAACTTTCAATTGAATAAATTCTTCAAAAGAATCCAATTGAATATTCAGAAGATCCGGTACTTTCACAGTTTGAGAAATAGAAGCAAAAGTAATTCTACCTGTGCTTTTGTTAATTTTTTGTTTTTCCAACCCTAACCTCCAATGTGGTTTTTAGTCAGTTTTTCTTACATTAAAAAATGCAAGAAAGTGGTAAGACGGATTTCACCATCTTACCACTTCAATTATAAATCGAATGAGGGGAATTGAATCAGCTTATTTTACTTTAACAGTAGCGCCGGCTTCTTCGAGTTCTTTTTTAACTTTTTCAGCTTCATCTTTAGAAACAGCTTCTTTTACTGTTTTTGGAGCGCCGTCAACTAAGTCTTTTGCTTCTTTCAAACCGAGGCCTGTATGTGCACGAACTACTTTAATTACGTTAATCTTTGTTGCGCCCGCTGCTTCAAGAACAACATCAAATTCTGTTTTCTCTTCAACTGCTGCTGCTGGAGCTGCTGCGCCAGCCATCATCATTGGTGCCGATGCTGTTACTCCAAATTCTTCTTCTAATGCTTTTTTTAATTCTGAAGCTTCAACCAGTGTGAGGACTTTAATCTTCTCAACTATCTCTGCAATTTTCTCTGACATTTTATTTCTCCTATAACTAATAATTAATTGTTCAATTCAAATTTTATTTATGCAGCTTTCTTTTTACCGACTTCATCAATAACGCTAACAAGATCACGAATAACCGCATTGATAGCTCCAATAATTCCGCTTGCTGGTGCTGCAATACTTCCAACAATTCCAGACATGATTTCGTCTTTTGTAGGCATTGCCGCAATAGTATTTAGTTGATCGGCACCATAATATGTCGAATCAATGTAACATCCTTTAAAGGAAAACTTTTGTTTTTCATCGAAATATTTTTTGATGACCTTTGCAGCAGATACAAAATTTTCTCCGGTGAAAGCAATACCAATCATTCCAATTAGTTGTGGAGTAAATTTTTCGTATCTACCTGATTGCTCAAGAGCTTTTTTAAAGAGAGTATTTTTAAAGACCTTGTAAGTAACTCCTTCTTTTCTAAAATCAGAACGAATCTTATTGATATCGGCAACATTTACACCGCGGTAATCAATAAGAAACATGGAAGAAGAATTCTTGACGAGCTCTTTTATCTGCTCAACCATCTCTCCTTTTTCTTCTTTTTTCATCGTACTCCCATTCAGTTATAACAGCACACTAATTAATGTAGAAGCATTATTTACCCCGATATACCGGGATGAGTGCGTAAAATTTATACGTGTTTAGTAGAAACTGCGGTTTCTTCTTTCGTAATTCTTAAGCCAGGACCCATTGTTGATGAAAGGAATAGACTTTTAACGTAATGTCCTTTTGCAGATGATGGTTTCATTTTAACAATTGTTTGAAGAAAAGCACGTGTATTTTCGGATAATTGTTCTATTGCGAAATCTAATTTTCCGAGAGCAGTATGAACGATTCCGGCTTTCTCAACTCTGAACTCGATCTTTCCAGCTTTCACTTCTTTGACTGCTTTAGCAACGTCTTGCGTAACTGTACCGCTCTTTGGATTTGGCATCAAACCTTTTGGACCAAGAACACGTCCAAGCTTACCAAGTTCACCCATAGAATCGGGAGTTGCAATGATAACATCAACTTCAGCCCAACCGCCTTTAATTTTTTCGAGATATTCTTCGAAACCGGCATAATCTGCACCGGCTTTCAAAGCATCTCCAGCTTGCGCACCGCGAGCAATCACAAGAACAGAAACTTTTTTTCCGGTTCCGTGTGGAAGAGAAACAGTTCCTCTTACCATTTGATCAGCATGACGGGGATCAACACCAAGACGAATTGCACAATTGAGAGTCTCTGTGAATTTTACTTTCGAGTTGTCTTTAAGAAGTTTGATTGCTTCTTCAACTGTGTATTCTTTTTCTTTATCAACATTTTTGTTGATGGCTTTAATTCTTTTTGAAACTTTCATTTTAATTCCGATGAAAAATTATTTTATAAAATTAGTCTTCGACAGTGAAACCCATACTGCGTGCCGTTCCGGCAACCATGCTCATTGCATGATCAACGTCGTGTGCGTTTAAGTCGGGCATTTTCAAAGTGGCAATCTCGCGCACTTGTGCACTTGATACTTTTGCAACTTTGGTTTTATTAGGTTCAGCAGAACCTTTCTCAACCTTGGCTGCTTTCTTAAGTAGAATAGCTGCCGGTGGAGTCTTGGTAATGAATGTAAATGATTTATCAGAATAAACAGTAATAACAACGGGGATAATCAATCCTTGTTGAGCAGAAGTTCTTGCATTGAACTGCTTACAGAACTCCATAATATTAACGCCTTTTTGACCCAATGCTGGTCCGACTGGTGGAGAAGGATTTGCAGCACCAGCAGGTATTTGTAATTTGATGTAACTATCAATCTTCTTTGCCATTGTTTAACCTATCTAATATTTATTTTTCAAATTCAGCTTGAGCAAAATCGATTTCAACTGGAGTCTTTCTTCCAAAGATTGAAACCATCACTTTGATTTTCATTTTTTCTTCATTCACTTCTTGGATAAACCCAGAGAAATTATTGAAAGGACCATCAGTAATTTTGACAAAGTCCCCTGTTCTAAATATCGTTTCAGTTCTCTCCGTTTCTTCCGTTTGGGAAAGTCGTCCTACAATCCTTTTTACTTCTTCTGGAAGAAGCGGGAGAGGATGATTGGCAGATCCCAGAAAGCCCATTACAGAAGGAGTATTGATGATAAAATCTTTTACTCTAATGTCCAAGTCCACACATACCAAAATATAACCAGGAAAGAAATTTTTCTTTTTGGTTTTTTTCTTGCCGTCTTTCACCTCAAAAACTTTTTCTGTAGGCACAAGTACATCAAAAATTCTTGCGCGCAACTCTTCGTTGTCCTTTAACTCAGCGTCAATCAGTGTTTTAACTTTATTTTCGTGCCCTGAGAAAGTTCTGACAACATACCATTTTGCGTTTGCGTTTTCCAACCCTAGAAGATTCCTTGCAATATCTTAGCAACAGCCATATCAACTATATAAGTGAAGGCAGATAAGACCAAGCATACCACTATAACGATTGAAGTAGATTCTTTTAATTCATCGCGAGTAGGCCAGGTAACTTTTTTCATTTCCTTGACTACATCATTAACGAAGTTGATTATTTTTTCTTTCATAAAATTTTATCGCTTTTAAATTCTCGCACGTCAGGAGGGACTCGAACCCCCAACCTGCGGTTTTGGAGACCGCTGCTCTGCCAATTGAGCCACTGACGCATTATTTAGTTTCTTTAAATATAACGTGCTTACGAACAACAGGATCGTATTTCTTAAATTCTACTCTATTTGGGTGTTCTCTTTTATTTTTTTTTGTAGAGTAACGAAAGCCCGTATTAGCTGTGCTTTCTAGAATAATAATTTGTCGTACATTTTTAGATTTTGCCATTTGATAATTCCTCTAATAAAACTTTCCGATATAAACTTCGACAATAAAAGAATCCATCCCTTCAATTTGGGCGATACTTTCATATCACTTTGAGCTGATGACCGGGATTGAACCGGTGACCTCTTCCTTACCAAGGAAGTGCTCTACCAACTGAGCTACATCAGCAAACTCATGATTCAATATTTCCTGATGATCTCTCAATAAAGCGGAATAATTAACAAACTCAGATGCATCAGCGCTAAGAGCGGGAGACGGGACTCGAACCCGCGACCAACAGCTTGGAAGGCTGTGACTCTAGCCAACTGAGTTACTCCCGCAAATGTCAAAAATCGTAAGAACATTTTGTGGGCGGCGAGGGATTCGAACCCCCAAAGGCGTTTGCCAACGGATTTACAGTCCGCCCCGGCTCTCCAACTCCGGCGTCCGCCCAGACAAATTTCACCCAACATCTCAAAAATCGAGCTTCAAATATAGAATGCACTTGACAAAAAAGCAAGAAATGTTATAAGTAAATAATTTGAATGCCCAAAAATCGCTTAATGCCCCCATAGTTCCCTATCTAAGCTTCTATATTGTATTGCTTCAGAAATGTGTTGAGGCTTGATATTTTCCGATTGTTCTAAATCAGCAATGGTTCGACTGACTTTAATTATTCTATCATAAGCACGCGCCGAGAGCCCCAATCTTGTCATCGCCATTTTTAGTAACTCTTCACACTGATCATTTATAATACAGAATTTGCGAATTTCTTTAGAAGCCATATCCGCATTTTTATAAATGTGTTTTATCCCAATAAACCTCTCTCGCTGAATCTCTCTTGCTGAGATTACTCTTTTCCTGATATTGCTTGATTTTTCTCCAACAGAACTTGAAGCCAAATCTTTAAATTTTACAGCCGGAACTTCAATATGAATATCGATTCTGTCCAAAAGCGGACCAGATATTTTTGCCATGTATTTCTGAATTTGCATTGTGTTACATGTACACTCCTTGTTCGGATCAGTGAAATATCCGCAAGGGCAAGGATTCATTGCAGCAGCCAGCATAAAATTAGCAGGGAACTCAAGCGACATTTTAGAACGACTTACAGTCACTTTGTAATCTTCGAGTGGCTGACGCAAAACTTCCAGAACATTTTTTTTGAACTCCGGCAATTCATCTAAAAATAAAACACCATGATGCGCATACGAAACTTCTCCCGGACGCGGAATTGTTCCTCCTCCAATTAACGCTGCATCAGAGATAGTATGATGGGGACTGCGAAATGGTCGTTCAGTAATCAATGCTTGATCTTTACGGAGAATCCCGGCGACAGAATGAATTTTTGTTGTTTCAAGAGCTTCCTCAAAATTGAGCGGTGGAAGAATAGATGGAAATCTTTTAGCAAGCATTGTTTTTCCTGATCCCGGAGGACCAATCATCAAAATATTATGACCACCTGCGGCGGCAATTTCTAACGCACGTTTAACATTCTCTTGTCCTTTTACATCAGAGAAATCCAGCATATAGGTATTTACTTGAGAAAAAATGTCGTCTTTATTGGTATAAACCGGATCGAATTTTTCTTCCTCATTTAAAAATTGGATAACTTCTGTGAGACTGTGTAAACCATAAACTTCAATTCCTTCAACAATGGATGACTCCTTAACGGAATCCGCCGGAAGAATAATTTTTTTTATTCCGAGTCTTCTCGCTTCAACGGTAATTGGCAGAGAACCTTTTATTTTACGGAGTGAGCCATCGAGTGAAAGTTCTCCCAGTATAAAAGTCTGATTTAGTAAATTTGTTTTAATTATTTCTGTTGCAGCAAGAATTCCGATTGCTATTGGTAAGTCGAATGAACTGCCCTCTTTTTTGATATCTGCCGGGGCAAGATTAATTGTAATTTTCTTAAGCGGAAATTCTATTCCTGAATTTTTTATAGCGGCGAGTACTCTTTCCTTACTTTCTTTTACTGCGTTATCAGGCAAACCAACAATAGTAATAGAAGGAAGTTGTTTTTCATAATGGGTTTCAACTTCTACTAAATAAGCATCAATACCGAATGTGGCGCCGGAGAGGACTTTAGAAAACATATGTTTTCGCCGATTTTGAATTTAAACTAACAAAAAAATCAAGAACAAAAAACTATTATATAGTCGAGGGTTCTCTATATAATTCTATTTGAACTTCCTCAAAAATTCTAATCTATCTTTTAGGTTTTCTATAGGCACCAATAATTTATCTTTTCCATAGATAGCATCATTTCTATTTTTGAAAACTAATTCATAATCTTTACTCATCACAATTGCTTCTTCGGGGCATACTTCTTCGCAGAAGCCGCAAAAGATACAGCGCAGCATATTGATCTCAAATTTTTGTGGATATCTCTCTTTCTCTTGATCTGTCTCAGCCGCTTGAACTTCTATTGCTAATGCCGGACAAACACGAGAACACAATCCACATGCAACACAGCGTTCAACACCATTTTTTTCTTGAACGAGAACCGGACTACCGCGGTACGAAGCCGGCGGTTCAAACTTTACTTCAGGATATTGCATTGTAACATTCGGCCGGAACATACTTCTTAAGGTAAGCGCCATTCCTTTAATGATTTCCGGAATGTAGAGCTTCTCCAAAATGTTCAAATCTTTTTCTCTTTTTTGCACGGACATCTTTTACCTTTCAATCTTTTTGCGAACTGAAGTTCGCGCTACAATTTATAATCCAAAAATCATTATTAAAGCTGCGACCCAAATAAGATTCGCCAGAGCTAAAGGGAACATAACTTTCCAACCGAGACTCATCAATTGATCATATCTGAAACGCGGTATCGACCATCGAACCCAGATAAAGAAAAACAATAAAGCTCCTATTTTTATAAGCAACGAAGCAATTTGAATAATTGTTGTCAGTGTGTGACCAAGTCCTAATTTTTCTATATAGGGAACCTGATAGCCACCAAGATATAATGTAACTATAATCGCACTTGCAATTGCCATGTTTGCATATTCAGCAAGGAAAAATCCCGCAAATTTGAATGAACTGTATTCGGTGTGATAACCACCAACGAGTTCGGGTTCTGCTTCAGGTAAATCGAATGGCAGTCTATTTGTTTCGGCAAAAGCTGAAACTACAAACGTTATAAATCCGATGGGCTGAAGAATTGCATTCCACATCCATCCATACTGAGCTTCAACAATTTTTACCGGACTCAAAGATTGAGACATCAGCAAAACACCGGCAACTGAAAATCCCATTGAGACTTCATATGAGATCATCTGTGCCGAAGAACGAATTCCTCCAAGTAACGAATATTTACTTCCTGAAGACCAACCAGCAAATGTAATTCCGTAAACTCCAAGAGAAGTTAGAGCCAGGACGTAAAGTATTCCAATGTTTACGTCGGCAACAACTAAATTAATTTTGTAACCGAATAATTCAATAGGGGGACCCAAAGGAATTACAGCATATGTAGTAAATGCTACGAACAGAGCAATGAATGGAGCTAAGGTATGTAATGGTTTGTTAGCGGCAGTAGGAATAATATCTTCCTTAAACATGAGTTTGAAAACATCGGCAAACGGCTGAAGCAAACCAAGCCATCCTACACGATTTGGGCCGACTCTATTTTGAACCCAAGCACTGATCTTTCTCTCGAAATAAACTGAATATGCTACCGTCAACAACAGCATGACAACTATTATCAAAATTTTGATCAGTGAGATAATTAATATTTCCCAAATGCTCATTAACTGTTTACTCCAATTATTTTTTTCTAATGGAACGCTGATTTTTAAGATGATTAAGATTTTTTATGATCTTCAAAAAATCAAAAACGATCATAAGAATCAGCGTTCTATTTTCAGACCGGTACTGCTTGCTTCACTTTTAAATGTACGCCCAATTCACCGATCACATCATAATCCAATCCTTTGAAGTTTTCAACCGAGTGTGATAAATCTGTAAAAACATCTTCAGCCATTTCATATTTCATCTTACCGTTTAAATGTACAGAGAGCATGGTAAAAATTTTCCAACCAGCGTGCGAATCAAATTTTAGCCCTTGCATCCAGCGGTCGTATTCAGTTCCGAATTTATCCCAGCGACTCATTTCCATTCCATCAAGTGCACGATCCATTTCTACTGTTGCAACTGCCGGATGAATTCTTTGAACTCTACCTTGGAAATTTACGAATGTCCCATTCTTTTCGGCAAATGTTGAAGACGGAAAAACAATATCTGCCAGCATTGTAGTTTTATTTTCATTCGAAGCATGAACCACCAGCAATTCAAGTTTGGTAAGAACTTTTTCAAACTCATCACTGAATGCGGCAACATCATCTTCCATAACATAAAGCGCTTTTATTTTTCCTTCTTTCATTGCTTTCATCATTGCTTCCAGATTCATTCCATTTGATCCCGGTTTTACTCCGACCAATTCTGCACCAAGAGAGTTTGGAGTTTTATCTTCGCGAATTAGAATATCATCTTGATCACCGGCAATAAAATGTTTTACAAAATCAAGATTAGTAACACCGAGTGATTTAGCAAATTTCACCAAAGCAAAATTGTCCTCGCAAGTTGCATAGGCTGAACCAACGAATGCAATTTCTCCGCTCTTGTAATCTTTCAAACTTTTTGCTGCTACTTTTAAAGCTTCATCCCAAGATACTTTTTGAAGTTCTCCTTCTTTACGAATATATGCACCGTTGATTCTATCACCGGCATTTACATTTTTAAATGTATTCAATCTTCCATTATCGCACATCCAGTAACTGTTCACATCCTGGTTCTGTCGTGGTGTCAATCTTAAAATCTCATTGTTGCGAACCCAAACTTCGGTATTACATCCGCGTGAACATCCAACACAAACAGAGTTCGTTTTCGACATCTCCCACACTCGTGACTTAAATCTGAAATCTTGATTCGTTAACGCGCCAACGGGACATATATCTGTCGTGTTTAATGTGTAAGGATTATCAAACGATTCTCCGGGGAAAGTTGTAATAGTAACTTTATCGCCACGCTGAACAAATGTGAGTTGATTCTTCTTCGCAATTTCATCCGAGAAGCGAATACAACGAGAACACATTATGCATCTGTCACCATCAAATTTTATATGCTGACCTAACTGAACACGTTTTTCTTTTCGTACTTTAATTTCTTCAAAACGGCTTTCACCTGCACCATGTGTATAAGCATATTCTTGGAGTTTGCATTCACCGGCTTCATCGCAGATCGGACAATCGAGAGGATGATTGATAAGAATAAATTCCATTACCGCATTGCGTGCTTGCAAAGTTTTTTCCGACTGAGTGTAAACAACCATTCCATCAGAGGCATATGTAGAACAGGAAATTGCAAGTTTCGGCATTCGTTCAATTTCCACTAGACAAATGCGGCAGTTTCCGGAAACAGATAAACTTGGATGCCAACAAAAATGCGGAATCTCAATTCCCGCATCCCGCGCGGCTTCAATCACTGTTTGTCCTTGCTTAAATTCTATCTGTTTTCCGTCAACAGTTAATGTTGGCATATTACTTTCCTTTAGGCGACTTTCTGACGCAGTATATTTTTTGAAGACAAAATTACTCTTGTTAGACCACCATTTTCAAATTTATTTGTCGATTCAAATAATTCATTCGACATTTCTCGAATATCATTCACCGTGACTGACTGAATATGTTTAACTGTCTCTTCAACCGATTTGATTTTATTGAAATAGATCACCGATTGTGCAATTCTAAGCATACGGTTTGTCGTGCTCTCAAGACTCATCAGCATATTTCCGATTAAATACTCTTTGGCTCTACTTAGTTCAATTTCTCCAACTTTTTTCTGCTTGATTTTTTCAATCTCTTTGAAAATTAAATCCTGCGCTTTATAAACCGATTTGTTATTGGTAGAAAGATAAACTCCGAAAGTGGAGATATCAAAAAAAGAATTTAGAAACGAGTTGATCTGATACGCTATTCCATTCTCCTCACGTATCTTTTGGAAAAGACGAGAACTGCTGCCCTCGCCCAAAATATGAGAAAGTACACTCACAATATTCCGTCTCTTCTCTTTGATTCCGTAAGTTGTTTTACCCAGTATGTAATGAACTTGCTGAGTTTCTTTTCCAACGTAAATATCTTTTGCGGGTGTTAGAATGAGATCACGTTTAGTTGTACTTGCTGCCATCATCATTTTCATGATATACTTTTTTGCAAACATGATCAAATCTTGGTGCTCAATATTTCCGGAAGCAACAATGAAGAAACGATCGGTAGTATAATTCTCCCTAACAAATTTAATTAGGTCTTTTTGCCTGAAGGAACGCAGGTTCTTTTTGGTTCCGATGATCGGCATTCCAAGCGAGTTACCTTTAAATACATTGCTCTCAAACTTATCAAAGATCAATTCGTCGGGTGAATCTTCAATATCGTGAAGTTCATCAATCACAACTGCTGATTCTTTTTCGATTTCTTTGGGATTGAAAACGGAATTTTGGATCATATCAGCAAGGACTTCAAAAGTTTTTTCAACGTGGTCTGTCAACCCTCTTCCATAAAAACAAGTGTGTTCTTTTGATGTGAACGCGTTAAGATATCCGCCGAGAGATTCAATATCCTCCGCAATTTTTTTGGCGGACCGTTTCTTTGTTCCTTTGAAGAACATGTGTTCCAGAAAATGGCTTATGCCGCTGTTCTCTTCAGTTTCGTCACGCGAACCCACGTTAAACCAAAACCCGAGCGAGAAAGATTTTACGTAACTAATTTTTTCTGAAATTATTTTTATTCCGTTAGGCAGTTCGGTGATATTTATATTTTTCAATTAGGGGTTTCTATTATAGTTAAGAAAAATGTGGGGCAAATATAATGAATGTCGAGTGAAGAACGAAGAGTGTAGAGTGAAGAGTGCAGAACTTAGAACGAAGAGTGAAGAGTTTTGTTTACATTCTACACTCTACGTTCTTCGTTCTAAACTCGATTCGCAAACTTCTCAACATATTTATCATGGGACTAAGTGATTGCGTTAAAAACATATTGAAAAAATTATTCTCCAAAGTTATTGATGAACTATAATTGAATCTTTTGTCAGTTCAATGAAAGAATTTATTTCGAATAAAGAAGTAATCTCATTTATTTGCTTTTCAAATATTTTTTTCAATTGCTCATTAGAAATATTTCCGGTTGTAATTAGAAGAAGCTTATAGGGCTGCTGATTTAATTTGAATGATTGAAGAAAGTCTGTGTCTTTGGTTATTACAATTCTTTTTCCCTTAAAAGAAAGTTTATTGATTTCGTCATCTGTCGTTGAATTCTTATTTGGGAGTTCGGATGTATGGATTGAATCAAATTCTTTTTCGTTCAGCTAACCCGAAAGAAGTTTTGGAATTTGTGCATCAACTAAAAATTTCATATCGCAATTCTGTTGATGCTTTTTACACGACTTAATTTTGCTGCGTAATTTAAGCAAGCTAAAATATCTTCTCGCTCAAGATCCTTATAATCATTTAAAATCTGCTCGATCGACATTCCGGAACTAAGCAATTCTAAAATTGTTTCAACCGGATATCTCAAATTTCTGATTACAGGTTTGCCGTGGCAGATTTGAGGATTGATAGTTATACGATTTAGATTTTTTACTTTCATAATACCTCAGCTAAAAATTACCTTCTTTCACACCTAAATACAACTCTTACAACAAATCAGCACTTAATTCCCAACATTATCTTGCATTTACTTTTTCAAACTTATCCAAATACTTCGCATGGAATTCGGCTATTGCTTTGTAAGCTTTCTCCAAAATATTTTCAGGCGGAAGGAATACTATTCTCATATGTTGAGTACCGGGCAGTTGTCCAAATCCGCTTCCGTGAACCACTACTACACCGGTTTCTTTAATCATCTCTGCTGCAAAGTGAGCATCGTTAGTAACATTATGCAACCGAGGGAAAGCGTAGAATGCGCCTTCAGGTGCAACACAAGTAATTCCGGGAATTGAATTCATCATTTCAACCGTCATATCGCGTCTGCGGGTTAATTTTTTCATCGCCACTTCAAGATGAGATTGATCTCCAAGAAGTGAAGGTGCAATTCCATATTGTGCGGGATGATTAGCACACAAACGTGCGCGTAGCATTTTATTTATCGCTTCGATATAATCTTTTAATATAGATCTGTTGCCGCTTACAATTCCCCATCCAATTCTGAAACCGGGAACCATATAATTTTTAGATAAGCCGCCAAAAGTAATCATCGGAACTTCAGAATTGAGCGAAGCGATTGATGTATGAGTCTTCCCATTCATCAAAAGTTTATCGTAGATCTCATCAGCAAAAATTACAAGATTGTGTTCTATCGCCAGCTCAACAATTTTTTTAAGTGTCTCAGGTGAAGTATTTGATCCTGTAGGATTGTTCGGATTAATTAAAATGATTGCCCGTGTCTTACTGTTTATCTTTGCTTTTATATCCTCAACATCGGGCTGCCATCCGTTGTTTTCATTTAAGTAGTATGGATTTTCCATTGTCTGCAATTTGCTTTGAATAGCTGTGTAGAGCGGATAACCGGGAGTTGGTGTTAAAACATTTTCTCCTTCGTTTACTAAAGCGGAAAGACAAATATCAATTGCTTCGCTTGCGCCGGTAGTTACAAAAATATCCTGAATGTTTTTAATTCCTTTTCGTTCAGCTTCTATAGCAATTGCATCTGTAGCTTGTTTAATGCCGGATGAAGGCGAATATCCGTTGTAATTTTTTTTCATCGCTTCGTATGTAGCTTCAATCAAATGTTTCGGCGGCTCCCAATCAAATAGATTTGGGTCACCAATGTTGAGATACAACATTTCCTTTCCGGTCTTGGCTGTTTCATTTGCAAGTATAACAATATCTCGAACTGCATATGTTATGTTATCGGTTCTTACGGCTGGTTTGATTACAAAGTTTGACATTTCTTTCCTCAGTTTATAATCCTAACAACAATTTTAATTTATCTTCAACTTCATTAAGAGATGATGGTGTTACACTTCCCATATACTCAATAAATCTTTCTTTAGAGATAGAGCGCACATCTTCACATTTGATGTAACTTTCTGTTTTTAATCCGGTTTCTTCCATTGAAATACAAACATGAAGTGGGATTCCTTTTTTCTTTGAAGTAATTGGAATTACCACCACTAAATCCGCCAGGCTATTATTAAAAAAATCTACTGAAATAACTAATACCGGTCTAATTCCCGACTGCTCTCTTCCTTTGGTTGGATTTAAATTTACCATCCAAATATCACCGCGACTAGGAATTTTCATAAAAACCCTCTATTGACCATCATTAAGAGTTCTTGACCAAAGTTTTCTTTCATTCAGCTCTTCCCTCCATGCTTTTTTATCCGTCCTGAGCTTCAAATATGCTTCATTCACTTCATTCCAAAACTGAACCTCTTTATAATGTTCAAGTGCTTTGGAAATAATGATCTGCATTGGTTCTCCAGAAATTTTCTTTATCTCCTGAAGAAGCTTATGAGTTCTGGAATCTATACGGACTGTAGCGGTTGACATTACTTATCCTTTTTTTGTTACAACTTAATCTACAAAATTGTAAACAATTAATGAAACTCATTTTTCTACATTAATTGGGCTTGATGATTATCCCTTTATTCCTGTGCCCATTTATTTTAATGGTTAGCGGTTGTTCCAATTGAATATGTTTTGTAAAATTTTTACGCTCAATTGTTTTCTGCTGCAATAACCAATTCCAATCAATAAAACCTTGTTGCGTGAAACCGTCCACTGTGAAGTAACCGATCTTAAATGAAGTAAGGTTCTGGAAAAAATGTGACCCTTGAGAAGGAGTAACATTGAAGTCAGTAAAATTTGATTCGATGATTGCCTTAGCGCCGTTGATCTGTTCCCATGTTACAGGAATACCAAGCCACGGATCAAGCGTTCCCCATCTTCCAAGACCAATTAATAGATATGGCAGATCATTGTTAATCATCTTGGAATTGAACTGTGCAATTTCGTGAGCAACCTCATGAGTGAACTTGCGGTCAAACTTTTCAAGATCAACACAAACAATATCTTTGACATTTTTTACAACGCCGTGTCCCAATACTTGATCACTTCTACAGATCAAAGCAGCGGATTCAACATTATCTAGATCCAACTCTTCAATTTCATTATTAATAACAAGAGGACGCATTTGAAGTAGTCCGAACTCTTTCGGTTTTCCTTCAGGCACTTTTAAGTTAACAGCGAATTCAAGTTCTACCGGAGAGCCGGTGCCCCACGTTCCCATCTCGAGCAGTAAATCCAATATTTCAGGTAATGGAAAAACTTTTTGTTTGATGATTGGCGCGAGTGTAAAGACTTTTGGACCCGGTCTTCCAATGCCATCAGAAATGATCTGATTTTCTTTAGAGTAAGTTGAACAGACACTATCGAGAGTGCCGTCCTTTTCTGCATCGGAGAGAGGATATTTTTTAACCAACCGTTCTTCATCAATGTTTCTATCAGTGTATTCTTCATTCATATCAAGCGCAAAAAAATCATGCGGTGTGTATTTCAAAATATCCTCGAGGCTTCCAATTTGAAGTGGGTGTAGCGGGAATTTTGGACAGAAACGAAAACTCAATCCGCCATCCACAATTGCTTTACCAAGACCGGGTGCAACGGCAACAGTTCCGTCGGTTGATTTGAGGGGCGGGTTAGGATAAAAATTATACGATTTTGCAACACCGGAAAACTCCGGATAAAATTTTCCGTTGTGTTCTGCGCCAACTAATTTTTGGATTATCACCGCCATCTTTTCTTCTTCGAGACGATAGGTTGTTACTTTAAAATAATCCTTTGACTTCTGAAAAAAGATTGAAGCATAAATTCGTTTGATTGCATGAAAGAGCTGCTTAAGTCGAACTTCAGGATCAGGATGACTATTCGGCAACATAAAAGTATCATAAACACCCGCGAATGGCTGTCCTTGTGAATCTTCAAGAAGACTTGATGAGCGAACTGCGAGCGGCTCACGTACTAAGTCAAGAAACGCTCTTAAATCTTCAACAACAAAGCGTGGAAAATTATCCGCGATAAAAAATTTCTTCATTAAGTCTTTATCGTCCTTAGACTTTAACGCGAAGTCATGCAGAGCATTCTCATCTAAATATTGATCAAAGACATCTGTGCCTAAAACAACTGCCGGAGGAACATAAATTTTTACATTTTCAAAACGGTACCGGATCTCAAAATTACTGAGAAGTGTATTTACAAAACCAAGACCGCGTGCTTTTCCGCCAAGAGAACCACCACCGATTCGTGCAAATGTTGTTGTTACATCAAATGTTTCTTTATGAAAATCCGAGATTACTCCTATCTGCCGCGACTTTCTGAATTCACGAACGTAGTCAATCAAAAGTTTACGTAACGCAGATGTTGATTGAAAATCTCCAACCTTTTTAGGTCTAAGTTGATGAGCCAGCCAAAATTCAGTACGAGCTTTTAACCAATTTGAGAAATGATTGCGTGAAGCGTGGTAACGAATACTTTCATCGGGTACAATTTCAAGTTGCTCTTCTAACTCTGTTAAATTTTGGGCGCGTCCTACTTCCTCTCCATCATCATCTCTGAATATAAAATCGCCGAATCCAAAATGGTGCATCATAAAATATTTCACATCTTCAAGCAGCGTAGGAGAATCTTTTTCTAAAAAAGTTGCACCGATTGATGACGCTAATTTTCCAATACTATTATTAGTTGATTGAAGAAGAATCGGTACATCAGGTTTCCGTTCTTTAACTTTTTTCGCAAATAAAATACCGGCTTGCGGATCTCGCTTGCCTTCACGGGTAAAATCAACATCTGAGATTATTCCAAGAATGTGTTCTTCATACTTTTCAAAATAATCCCAGCCCTCTTCAAAACTTGAGCACAATAGAATTTTTGGGCGGGCACGCATCCTTAAAAATTTATGAGAAAGATTAATTCCTTCAGAGATCAAACTCTGAGATTGCTTCAGCACCTCCGTGTAAATCAAAGGTAAGTAGGATGAATAAAAGCTAATGTTGTCTTCAATAAGAATTATGGATTGCACACCGACGTGCTTTGTATCGTGCTCAACATTCAGACGGTCTTCTAAAAATTTTATTATGCCGAGTACTATTCTGTAATCACCTTGCCAGATAAAAACTTTGTCAAAAACAGAAATATCTTTAGTGGAAATTAAATCCGTCATCTCACGGTTATCATAACTTAAAAGTACAACCGGAATATCTAAACCACTCTCTTTCACTTTCTTAGCAAATGTGAATGCGGACATGTCTTCGATATGAAGAGTGGTTATGATTAAGTCGAATCGCTTTTCTTCTTTAGCAATACGAATGGCTTCCTCACCGTTTGAAACGTTAATAAGTTCCGGCGAATGACTAAGATTTAATCCTTGATATTCTTGACGGATCAATTCATAAAGACGATTATCCTCTTCGAAGATGTATGAATCATACAGACTGGAAACGAGTAGAATATCGCGGATGCGGTAGCGCATCAAGTTATGGAAATCCTGAAATTTTGAATAGCGGCTTCTCTGAATTAATTCTTTATCGAACTTGATTGTATGATGATCCATAAAAATCAAAATTGTGCGGCACTAAATTAAGGAACTGAAGATTTGCATACTACTAAAAAATCGTCCTTCAAGATGAAAACCTCGAAGGTCTTTCTTAGTGACCTTCGAGGTTGCTAATTATACGGGTGGAAATTGATAAGGATTTTGGGAAAGCAAATCTAAAAGAGTTTATACTTTTGGTTTTAAGTTAGAAGAGGAAATTCTTTTAGAATCTTTTTGTGCTTGAGGTGAGAATATCAGTTTATACATTACCAATCAAGCTGTTCTGAATACTCACTGCGATCTGTTGCTGCTTCTTTTACTATTGAATCCGCCATACAGGGAATGCTGTTCAAATATTCAGTATCGTTTAATTCACCTTTACTTGCCTTTATTCTTTTCGAATATCGAGCCACATATTGTTATTAGACAGCCTTTTTATTTCTTTAGCTTTTAATTGTTTGTTTAATAACTGTACATTCTGATCATGGCGAAAAATTGTTAAAAGAAGAATTTCTAATTCTCTTATTTCCTCCGCTGTAATATTATCATGTACTTCAAAAAAAGAATAATAGTCCCAATCTTTTTTATTTTTATCATGGTTTTTTAGCCTACCGAATATGCCCGTTTTCTGGACTTTACCTATTCCACCAACACCTATATACTTTACTTTGTAAGCATCGTTTTCTTTTTTATAAAGAACATAAAAACCTCTTGTAACTGGTAAATCAAATTTCCATGTGCCTCTTTTTTCATACAAACGGCAACGTTTGATTAATCTTAGTTCGGATTGTTTAGGCATTCCTTCCTCCAATAATTATTTATGAATTATGGATATTTGTATTTCGACTTGCTCACTCTCTCTACATGCTAGTTATTTGGTCTTTTATCTTTTGTTCGAAGATTGTGATGAGTCCTTTGTTTATCTTAACTAAATTTGACTTTATACCAAAGAGCGTCTATAAAAAGTATTAAAACTACTATGATAATTAAATATACCATTTTCTATTCCTTGCTTAAATTCATTCAAACTGTGTAGTATAAAATTTATATCCGTCCAAAAATTCTAACAATTCCTGATTTGAATTACTTTTATGAAGTAGTTCGTTAATATACTCCCAGTTTAATTTTTCTACTGTTTCTTTACTGATAACAAGTTGTCCATCTAACGTCTTGTCTTCTCCTATTTTATGTCCATACGAATCACGTTCAATGGAAAAAGAAGCAACATATAATTTTATTGATTCCGCAGTTGGTATTTTCTTAAATACACCTCTTGCAGATTTAAATAAATAGTCTAAAATCTTATTTGTTCTAATTTCTCCGGCAGTTTTAGAACCACCAAACATTTCGTTCGCTGCCATAACCCATTTTGTTGAGAGATCATTTAATTCAATAGTTATAGAAATGTTTTTCTCATCATCGAGAGTTGCTCCTTTAATTTTTATCTCATTATCGGAATTAAAAGGTTTTACTAAATTGGTAACATTTTTAGTTTGACCTAATACTATCTGTGGAAGAAAAACTATCATGCTGATAAAGAAGAATTTTAATACGCTTTTCATTCTTTTTATTCCTCAATTAATAAATAGTACTAAAAATTCAGTCATTTCTAACTTATTCTTGCTTAATTATTTTACCTTCCTTATTTATAAAAGTTCTATAAACTTTATTATTTTCATCATACCTCGAACGAATTATTGCAACACCAAATCTTGGAGAATTATTCAACTGTCCATCCATTCCATAGAAACTTGTTTCAATTTGATTCCCTTTATCGTCATATTTATTACGTACTATTGCAACTCCAAACATTTTGTCATTAACTTGTTGTCCGCTGCTGTCATAATAAGTTGTTTCTATTTTATTCCCTTTATCATCATATTTAGCACGAAAAGTTGGTACGCCAAACATTTTGTCATTGATGAGTTGCCCAGTGACACCATAAATACTTTTTTCGATTTGATTTCCTTTATCGTCATATTTCCAGCGAACCATAGGAATTTCTGATTCAAGATCTCCCTTTAATTGTCCGTCTGTGCCGTAATAACTTCTTTCAATCTGATTTTCATTATCATCATATTTGAAGCGTTTTATGGCAACGCCAGACTCCTTTTCATTTACAAGCTGACTATTTATTCCATAAAAACTTTTTTCAATTAGATTATCTTTGTTGTCATATTTCCACCGAATCATTGGGATTCCAAATTTAAGGTTTCCCTTTAATCGTCCGTCAATGCTATAATAGCATTGCTCAATTACATTTCCTCTATCATCGTATTTCCACCGAACCATCGGAATCCCATCCTGAATGTTTCCCTTTAATTGTCCGTCAATATCATAATAGCTTTCCTCAATTACATTACCTTTATCATCATGTTTAGAACGAATAATTGCAAAACCAGATTGACTATTTAATTTTAATGTTTCACTAGTTCCATAAAAACTTGTTTCAATATTATTTCCTTTATCATCATACTTTCTACGGATAATTGCAGCATCGTAAGGTTTACCTAATTTTAACTTTTCATTAATGCCATAATAACGGGTCTCAATTATATTTCCATCAGAATCATATTTTGAACGTTCAATGGCAACGCCAGACAGTTTATTGTTGATCGGATGCCCTTCAATGTCATAATAGCTTTGTTCTATAAGGTTTCCAATGCCATCATATTTCATTCTAATTTCATGCAAACCATAAATGTTTGTCGTTCGGTTTCCATTTTTGTCAAGTCTAATTGATTTAATCCTTTGACCACTTTTATCTAAAGTCCAATAATACTGCGCAACACCAAATTTATCTTCAATAATATTTCCGTCAAGATCATAGTTAAACAGAGATTTTCGAAAATCATTTTCATCCAAAATAATACGGTTAGAATAAACACCACTCAAAGTATCCAACATCGGTTCATCGTTAGTATTTAGATAAGTTCTTTTTTCAATTCCCTTAGAATACTCAATTTTGATTTTTGATACTTTGGATATTGGATCTAACTTCGCTTTCCCATTTTCAAGATACTCGACCAAAACAACTTTTCCATTATCATCATATTTAAAATGATAGCACTTTGTTGTAAGTGCAAAATTATCATCTAATGGATATCTACCTTTTATTCCCGACTTGCTATCTATGGTCACTGTTCTAAAGTAATTTGTAGGTTTTTTAGAACAACTAAAAAAGAATAAAGAATTAAGTATTAGTACAAATAAAAATATGTTTTTTTTCATTTTACTTTCTCCCCGTCATATCCTCTCCACTTCATTTAAATAAAAAGGACGCAACTTTCATTACATCCTTCATAGAGGCACTGACATGCCTACACACAAAGACATAAGAAAGCGCGTCCATATCTGGACGCATCTCTCTTGCCTGTTCTTGTGTGTTTAAAAATTGTCAGTTTTCAGTTAAGAACAACGCAATAGCTGCGTTAGTATTATTTAGTTTGCTAAAAAGCTCCTTTCAAAAAATTACATACTGTTAAAAACAAAGTGTGCCGCTTGCGGTATAGTAATAGGCACAAAGTAATCCGATGGAAATAAGTAATCCTCACCGGACTCATCAATTATCCGTATTAATTTTTTTCCTTTCGCAGAAGCATCGTCAATAACTTCGTATATTTTTCTGAGTTCAAGCGATGCTTCCATTTCAGAATTTTTAACACAAACTACAAATTCCGTATTCATAATTACCTCAAAAATCTTTTTATTTTGAAATCTCTCTTCCCAATTCCATTTGCTTCATACCAATGAATTTCAGCTTTTTCAATCGTTCCATCATGCAGCCGTACCAAAGCAGTTCCTTTTAGTTTCCTCCATCTGCCTTCACCATATTTCTTTTTTAACCGTTCAATTTCCCTAATACCGTTCTCAACGGCAATAATATCAATTTCTTCAATCTCATTAATTATTTCGAAGTACAACTTTACTCCGGCTTAGTTTAGTATCAGACTTGATTCAATCACATCAACAAGTAAAGCGCTCCCATTTCTGGACGCAACCTTCTTACATGTTCTCGTGTGTTTGAAAATTGCCGATTTTCTATTAAGAACAACGCAATAGCTGCGTTTATATTTTTACTTATAAAAAAAGAACAAAACTAAATTCACAAACTTCAACTGATCTTAAATTAACTTCCTTTTTTATGGAAGTCAATCATATCATTTAAAACAAAAACCTCACCAATTCCCCTCGATGCAACTTTTACAAATCCCCCGATGTTTGCACCATTAACATAATTTCCCGGAGTACCATATTTTCCCGCTATACGTAAAGACTCGCTGCGGCGAGTCTCTGCAAACTGAGCATTTGGATGTAAATCTTTTAGCTGCTGTTAGCGGAAGTTAGACTGCCGAATGGACCCTTTTACTTTTTAAATAATCTTTTCTGAGTCTTCTTCAATTCATCCTGTAGAAGTTTTACATTAGGCAAAGTAAGTTTATATTCGGCGGCTAGGACTTTATTAGGCAATCCTTCCAGAGCATATTTAGCAACAGCAGAATCTTTTTCCGCGCAAAGGATTAAACCAACAGGCGGGTTTTCATCTTTGTTTATCCAATGTTCTTTTGCATAGTTAAGATAAAGGTGCATTTGACCGGCATCAGCATGAGTGAACTTACCAATTTTAAGATCGATAACAACAAGACATCTTAACTTGCGGTGAAAAAAGAGAAGATCGACACGGTATCATTCACCGCCGATGTGTAGACGTTTCTGTCTGCCGATAAAAGCAAAATCGCTTCCAAGTTCGAGAAGAAATTTTTCAAGATGTTTTATTAGAGCTTCTTCAAAATCGCTTTCGGAGTATTCGTCTTTAAGACCAAGGAATTCGAGAATAAAAGGATCTTTAATTTCTTCTTCAGGGGTTACAATATCTTGCGGTAAAGGTTTTTCACCTTTCTTAAGCATAGCTGCTTTGTTTTTTGAAAGAAGAGATCTTTCATAAAACTGAGTTGCAATTTGTCTATCCAATTGGCGAACAGACCAGCCGCTGCGCAGTGTTTCGGATTCATAAAACTTTCTTGCCTGTTCATCTTTAACTCTACGCACAAGCATTACATAATGAGACCAAGAAAGTGGAAAAGCATCCACAAGTAAATTAAACGGTGTACCATATTTTTCGGCTATACGTAAAGACTCGCCGCGGCGAGTCTCTACAAACTGAAATATACGCATAGTGATTGCCCACTTATGATGTGAGTGCGTACCTATAGAAATAAGTATAGCTTATACAATTCCTTGATCTAACATTGCATCGGCTACTTTTACAAATCCGCCTATGTTTGCACCATTAACATAATTTCCCGGAGTACCATATTTTTCCGCTGTATCAACACATGTTTTGTGAATGCTCTTCATAATTAATTGAAGCCGGTTGTCAACTTCTTCGCGTGTCCAGCTATAGCGCATGCTGTTTTGTGCCATTTCCAAACCGGAAGTTGAAACGCCGCCGGCGTTTGCAGCTTTACCAGGTCCATAAAGAATTTTTGCCGCAACAAATTGATCAATGGCTTCTATGCTTGATGGCATATTTGCACCTTCACTTATAACATAAACTCCGTTCTTTAAAAGATTAGCTGCGTCTTTACCATTGACTTCATTTTGTGTAGCTGATGGGAATGCGCAATCTGCTTTGTGATTCCACAATGGATTGAATTCTGCGTTTGGATCTAATTTTGTATAAACTGCGCCTTTGAACTTATCTGTGTATTCTTGCATCCTCCCACGACGTACATTTTTCAGATCCATAACGAATTTTAGTTTTTCGGTATCGATACCGGCTTCATCATAGATGTAACCATTAGAATCTGATAGTGTGAGAACTTTGCCTCCAAGTTCCAATATTTTTTCAACAGTATATTGAGCAACATTACCGCTGCCGGAGACTAAACAATTCTTTCCTTCTAAAGTCTGTTTGCGTGTGTTAAGCATTTCAGCTGCAAAGTAAACTGCGCCATACCCGGTTGCTTCTGGACGAATTAGAGATCCTCCCCAGTTTAATCCTTTTCCTGTAAGGACACCTGTGAATTCATTGCGTAATTTTTTGTACTGACCGAACATAAAACCAATCTCGCGTCCGCCTACGCCAATATCTCCTGCTGGAACGTCTGTGTTAGATCCGATGTGACGGAATAATTCGCTCATGAAACTTTGGCAGAAGCGCATAACTTCGCCATCACTCTTTCCTTTGGGATCAAAATCAGATCCGCCTTTACCACCGCCCATAGGAAGTGTGGTCAAGCTATTTTTGAATACTTGTTCGAATGCTAAAAATTTTAAAATACCAAGATTAACCGAAGGGTGAAAACGTAATCCACCTTTGTATGGACCAATCGCACTATTCATTTCAATTCTGAAACCGCGATTGATCTGAACTTCACCCTGATCGTCAACCCAAGGAACTCTGAACATTATGAGTCGTTCCGGTTCAATAATTCTTTCAAGAATTTTTTCTTTACGATACTCCGGATGTTTTTCGAGAACTACTGTTAATGAGGATGCAACTTCAAAAACCGCTTGATGAAATTCCGGTTCATTTGGATTCTTGGCTTTCACTTGCGCCATAAGATTTTTAACAAATTCTGACATAACTGCCTCGATATTGTTTTATGATAAAGTGATTAGATAAGTGAGTTGAGTAAGACGAAAAATTTAAATATGAATTACAAATATATTTAATGGAATTCCTGACCGTTGATGAGTGCAAGAGGAATAGGAGAAATTTATTTTGGGGATAATTGTTTCTAATTATCATCTAAAGACGAATGACTCTTTTTTCACTTGCAAATTATGTGCATTGCGAATCTTGTGCAAGAGAAAAAATAGGCTTTTCAATAATTTTTATAAAGAAATTAGAAAATCAGTGTCCATAAGATGTAATCGAGAATCAAAATCATGGCTGAACTGAGAACAAATGAACGGATAGTTGAAAGTCCTACACCTTCAGCACCGCCTTCCGTTCTAAATCCTATATGACAGCCAAGTAGAGATGTTACTCCTCCGAATAACATCCCTTTAATTAGACCAAACATAAAATCACTAAATAAAAAATAACGCTGAACGGAGATAAAAAAAACATTGAATGAAACACCAAGGAATAAATTTGAGATAAAATATGCACCAATAATTGAGATTACGTCTGCAAAGATTACTAATATCGGCATCATTATTATTGAGGCAATTATCCGGGGGGTTGCAAGATAGGCCACAGGATTAATCCCCATTGTTTCAAGAGCATCAATCTGCTCAGTAACTTTCATCGAGCCAAGTTCCGCAGCAATTGAAGCACCAACCCGCCCTGCTATTACAATTGCCGTAAGTACAGGTCCTAACTCAGTAATGATAGATCTGCTTGTTGCACTGCCAAGAAAAGACAAAGGTGCAATCCCTTTCAGTTGATAGGCAGCTTGCCATGCAGCTACAGCCCCGGTAAATGTTGCAATGATTAAAACCAGTGGTATTGAATTTACACCAATATGTTCCATTTGATAAAAAAAGTTTGCGCGGCTTCTAATAAGGTTTGGAACTGATTTTATTACTTCTATCAGGAGCCGAACAACCTGTCCGAATTCCCGGAAAAACTCAAGAGTCCGTTTACCAATTTTCTGTAAGATCAGAGATATCATAAATTATTTTTTTATTCTATTGCAAACTAAGAAAGTTGTTCCACTTTTGAAATAATTATTAAATGATCTCGCAGAATTGTAAAATGATCATCTCGTGAAGTGAAATAGTCTAAATAGTCGAATAATCCCTTCATTCAGATGCATACTTTATTCAACTTGGTAACTTTCCATAATTTTATCTATTTTTTCATCGTATAAATCGCAACAAAGAAGAAACCGGTTGTAAAATGAGAAAAAAATTTAATTCAAATAATATTCTCGGTATTCTAATTATCACAATTGAAGTTTGCGTAACATGACCCGGTTACCAAGTGATCGGGTTTTTTGTTTTAATTAATTCCATTAATTAAAAAAAGTAAGAATGGTGAGTGATATGAATGATTTAAACATTGAAATACTCGAAAGAGAAAGCAAAGTTGTTATACCAGAAAAATTAGTTTTCGGTAAAATTTATACTGATCACATTTTTGAGATGGACTATGATGAAGATTTGGGTGGCTGGCATAATCCTACAATTAAAAAATTCGGAAATATTGAATTAAGTCCCGCAGCAATGGTATTTCATTATGGACAATCAATATTCGAAGGACTTAAGGCGTACAAACAAGATAACGGAAGAATTGCTCTCTTCCGCCCGGAAAAGAATATTGAGAGATTAAATCGTTCAGCAAAGAGAATGTGCATTCCTGAAGTTGACCCGGAGTTTGTTCTTCAGGCTCTGTTAGAATTAGTTCGAATTGATAAAGATTGGATTCCAATGCGACCCGGTCATTCTCTTTATATTCGTCCCGTAATGTTTGCATCGGAGCCGTTGCTTGGAGTAAGAAGTGCGTATAATTTTAAGCTGATAATCATGCTTAGTCCTGTTGGACCTTATTACCCTGAAGGATTTAAACCTGTACCCATTTATGCAACCGATCAATATGCCCGCACAGTTCGGAAAGGAATTGGCGAGGCAAAAACTGCCGGAAATTATGCAGCAAGTCTTATGGGACAGCAAGTAGCCAAAAAAGAAGGTTACTCGCAAGTTCTATGGCTGGATGCTATCGAACAAAAATATATTGAAGAAGTTGGTGCCATGAATATTTTTGTCCGTTTTAAGAATGAAGTTACAACTCCTATGCTTACCGGTACTATTCTACCTGGAATAACAAGAATGTCTGTACTTCAGATTTTAAAAGATTGGGGATATAATGTTACCGAAAGAATGATAAGTCTACAGGAAATTATTGATTCCTATAAAACCGGCAATTTAATAGAAATGTTTGGAACCGGAACTGCGGCAGTAATTTCCTCAGTAAGTAAATTAAAATATAACGAACATTTACTTCAATTCAGTGAAACTCAAGCCGGTGAACTTGGAACTAAATTATATGAAGAATTAGCCGGCATTTATTACGGCAGAGTTGAAGACAAGCACAACTGGATGACTTTCATAGACTAATTACGGAGATCTTTTTGATTAAGGGTGGTTCTAAAAACTTCAATATTCTCTGCGGACTTTGCGTATTCTCTGCGTTAAATTTTTACAAAAGATAGTTTTTAGAACCCGCCTTAAGAAATCATTCTATTATATAACGGTCGCAGTGCTACTTACCGCGACCGTTTTTTATATCTCTCCTTTTTAACTTATTTTCAATCCACCCCTAACAAAAAGAAAGATGGCAATACAATTGTAAAATTAAAAAACCTTTTGTGCCATGCCGGATCGGACGTACATACTTTTACGCAGAATGTAATTCTGAGCAACAAATATTACAAACCACAAAATTTTCCTTGACACAGTGCTCATTCGTTCACTATATTGCAAGTGAACAAAGGAGCACTATAATGAAAAATGAACTTACAGACCGTCAGCAAGAAATACTGGATTTCATACAATTATCCGCAAATGAAAACGGTTATCCACCAACCTACCGCGAGATAGGAAAACATTTCAATATCGTTAGTACATTCGGCGTTAAAAGACATATCGATGCATTGGTTAAAAAGGGATTCCTTTCCAATGAGAGTAAAACCAGCAGAACTATTGCATTAGTTGAAAATACGCTAAACAGATCAAGACAAGTTCTCGATAATATGTTAGGAGTTCCTATTGTTGGTCGGGTTGCTGCCGGGCAACCGATACTTGCAGTAGAAAATATTGAAGGAAATATTTTAGTGGATGCAAGTTTATTAAATAAAAGAAATGATTGCTTCGGTTTGAAAGTCAGTGGCGATAGTATGATCAACGCTGGAATACTTGAAGGCGATTTGGTAATTGTTTCTCCTCAACAAAATGCTGCGAATGGAGATATTGTTGTTGCGCTTCTTCAGGATGAAGCAACAATGAAACGTTTCTTGGCACGTGATAACAAAATTTATTTGATGCCAGAGAACGAAAAATATAATCCAATCGAAATTGAAAATCGGGAAGATTTTTCAATCATCGGTAAAGTAATTGGCGTTTTTAGAACCTACAATTGATGAACGGAGAAAAAATGAAATCATTATTGTTTACATCTGCCATTATCAATAGAAATAGAGTAAAATTTTTATATGGTTCCGAAGAAGTGAATTTGGAACCTTACTATATAACAAGGAATAAAAATGGCAAGAAAGTTCTTTACGGAAAGTTAAGCAGCACAAATGAAATCAGAATGTTCGAATATGATAAAATGTGCAACATCAAGATTTTTTCATTTGAGAAATTTTCACCGGTGATTCCAATAATACCAAGATTTAATTAGGGCAAGAGATGGCACCACGATTAAAAAGAGAACGAGTTGACTATCTGATTGATCATTTATGGCAGCATGGATACTTAACTCTAAGTCGAAAATTTGGTAAGTATCTTCCCGCTCCTCCATTAATGGGCAAATATGAAGTTGATGCGGTTGCAAAGTATAAAAAGAAAATTGCAATTGGACTTACAGTATCCGAAGAAGAATTGAACGATCATTCATTTCTAAGTAAACTTGATTTTCTTGCTAACTACACCGTTCGATTTCCTCAGAATAGAATTACACTTTTTCTTGGAGTTCCAAACAACTCGCTGGTTAAAGCCTCACTTCTCATCTCCTCGCTTGATGAAGAGACACAAAAGCATATCAAAATTATAACTTTACCGGATTCATCATCGAAATAAATTCAACTTTTCCCTTCATTTCAGAATGACGAAAGTTAGTTTACCTTGACATTTACACTCATGGGAACTATTTTTTCGAGCCAAAATTTGAGGATGACAAGATAAGTTGGCTACAAAACTTAGTGCCGTTGATAAGAAATTGATTGAAGATGTTAAAGCAAAAGGTAATATCCCTCAGCACATCGCGATAATAATGGATGGAAATGGAAGGTGGGCTAAGAAAAGAAGTTTGCCCCGTGTTGCAGGACATCAACGTGGTGTTGAGTCTGTCCGCCAGGTTGTACAAACATGCGTTGGGCTCGGTGTAAAAGTTCTAACTCTTTATACATTCTCTACAGAAAATTGGAATCGTCCTAAGGATGAAGTTTCAACATTGATGCGATTGTTTGTGAGAAGTTTAAAGAACGAAACTGATGAGTTGAACAGTAATAATATTCGGCTAACAACAATTGGAGATACAACATCTCTCCCGAATATTGTGCAAAATGAATTGAAAGCAGCATTAGAGAAAACAGCTCAAAATAGTAAGATGATCTTAAATCTTGCTCTAAGTTACAGCGGAAGATGGGAACTTGTTGAGGCTGTAAAAGATATAAGCGAGCAGGTAATATCTGGAAAGATTAAACCTAGTGAGATAACTGAAGAAACAATTTCACAAAATCTTTCTACTGCTGGAATGCTTGAACCGGATTTACTAATAAGAAGCGGCGGAGAATTTAGGATCAGTAACTTTTTACTTTGGCAGATTGCTTATTCTGAAATTTTTATTTCGGAAGTGTTGTGGCCGGATTTTAGATGCAAGCATTTATTAGATGCAATTAAAGATTTTCAAAAGAGAGAAAGAAGATTTGGTTTGGTTAGCGAACAATTATCGAGCAAACACACAAAAGAGCATAATGATAAAACACACTCCTAAAAAGTGGCTAAAGCTTAGTCTAATCATTTTCCTTATAACATTAGCTGAAGTTTATCCGCAAGCGCAAAAGATTAATTACAAGATTCTCGGCATTTCTGTCGTTGGAAATAAATCCGCAGATGCCGCCACAATTATTGCAAATACAGGTTTGAAAGTTGGAGATGAAGTTTCCATACCCGGTGATCAGACAAACAATGCAATAAAACGGCTATGGAATTTGGGCATTTTTCAAGATGTTCAAATTATTATAGAAAAGAAAATTGATGATGGAATCTTTCTCCAATTAAGAATTCAAGAGTATCCACGCCTTGAAAAGATTGTTTTAATTGGCAATGATGAATTAAGCGAAGACAATATCAACAAAAAAATTAATATTGTTAGGGGACAAACTTTAAAACCCCAAGAGATAACCCGGCTCATCTCTAAAATAAAATCACTTTATGAGGAAGATGGTTATCTTAGTGCTACCATCACTCCAGAATACTACACTTTCTTTGAAGCGGATACTGTGGACGAGAAAGTAATTATTACGTGGCGAAATGAAAAAGATTTTTCGAAAGAATATAAAACCGATTATGAATTGGTAAAGAATTCCTCCATCAATTCAGTTGGCAAAATAAAAGATCGTACAGTCGTTCTACTTAATATCAAAGAGGGTGATGAAATAACAATCGAACGCATTAAATTCAACGGCAACAAAGCTTTTGAAGATGGCGATCTTATCAGTGAGTTCGATGAAACCAAAGAACCAAGGTGGTGGAAATTTTGGTCATCTCCAAAATACAAGAAAGATAAATTCGAAAAAGATAAAGATCTGTTAACAAAGTTTTATAGGAAGAATGGTTACAGAGATTTCGTTGTTCTCCGTGATAGTGTTGTTTTTTCAGAAGACAAAAAACATCTGGATGTAATTATTGATGTATATGAAGGTGAGCAATACAAAATTAGAAATCTCATCTGGGAGGGTAATTCAGTTTATCCATCCGAAGAATTAACCGCGCGCCTTGCTTTTAAGAATGGAGACACTTTCGATTTCGAAAAATTTAATCAAAATCTTCACTATAACGAAAAACAATCTGATGTGTCCTCACTCTATCAGGACAATGGCTACCTCGGGTTTCAACTTGACGCCAAAGAGGAGAAAGTCGCAACGGACTCAATTGATATAAGAATAAAAATTAATGAGGGAAATCGTTTTAAGGTTGGCAAAGTGGATATCACTGGGAACGATAAAACAAAAGATAAAGTTATTCGTCGCGAACTTTACACAATTCCCGGAAATTATTTCAGCCGTTCATATATCTTGAGAAGTATACAACAACTCGCAAATCTTCAGTACTTCAATTCGGAAAGTCTTTATAAGACCGGTGTTGATTACAGACCGGCAAACGACAGTATTGTTAATATTATTTATAAAGTAGAAGAAAAATCGAGCGATTACCTAAATGCTTCTATTGGTTACAGCGGTGCATTTGGTTTTAGCGGCGCTGTTGGTTTTACTCTATCAAATTTTTCGATTTCTGAACCGCTTAGTATGGGCGGCGGACAAATCCTAAACTTCAACTGGCAGTTTGGTGTTGGAAATTTCTATAGAACTTTCTCACTCGGTTTTACCGAACCATGGTTTATGGATACACCAACCTCACTTGGTTTCGATGTTTTTGATACACGACAAAGATATGTATATGACCTGCAACAATCTGGAATTACTTTTAGAGTAGGAAAAAGATTAACATGGCCTGATGATTTCTTCTACGTACAGGGTACAATGCGTTTTCAATATAACGATGTAATTGACGGAGCCGGATATTATCCGACCGGATTGTCACGTCAGTATACACTTGGTGCGGCTATTTCAAGAACAGATATTGATAATCCTATCTTCCCAACCCGCGGTTCAAAAATTAGTTTGAATGGTGAACTCTCCGGAGGACCATTCTTACCCGGGAATATAGACTATTTCAAATTCTTATTTAAATCCGAATGGTACAGACCTTTATTTAGAAGCAATAGATTTGTACTTTATACTTCCGCTGAACTGGGTTATATCGGTGAGTTGAAAGATAATACTCCTATACAGCCATTTGAGTATTTTTATATGGGCGGCAATGGATTGATCATTGCAACAACATCACTACGCGGTTATGAGGATCGTAGCTTAGGCTTAAGAGACCCACTTACAAATAACGTAAGGGGTAGCAGTGTGATGGCAAAGTTTACAACAGAACTTAGGCTTGCACTTTCTATGGAACCAATTCCAATTTATTTACTTGCTTTTGCAGAGGCAGGTAATGTTTATTTGGATATCAAAAAAACCGATTTGTTCAATATGAAACGTTCCATAGGTATTGGTGCGAGAATTTTATTAAACCCGATTGGATTAATCGGTTTTGATTATGGATATGGATTTGACAGAAGAAGCGTTGACGGAAAGGATCCGCAATGGTTGTTCCACTTCCAATTCGGTAAAGGATTTTAACAAACATTAAAAAAGAGGTATACGTGAAAAGATTAATCTTACTTGCATTAATTGTTTTTTCTACAACACTTGCTGCGCAAACCCAGACAGCACCCTTGAAGATTGGTTATGTTGATTCTGAAGTTATTCTTGCTCAATTTCCAGAGGCAATAAAAGCAAAAAGTGATCTTGAAGGAATGGTTACTAAATGGCAAAAAGACTTAGACAGCATGAAAATCGATATCCAGAAAATATCTGAAGATTATCAGAAACAAGCAAAAACAATAAAGCCCGAAGATGCTCAAAAGGCGGAAGCAAAGTATACAGAGAAGGTTCAAAAAGCTCAGTTGTATCAAGATCAGAAATTCAAACAGCCGAATGGCGAGTATTTCCAAAAACAAGACCAACTAATGAAACCTGTTAAAGATAGAATCTTTAAAGCTATTGATGAAGTCTCTAAAGAAGAGAATATGCAATTCGTTTTTGATAAAGCGGGCGAAGTTATTCTTCTTAAAGCTGATCCTCAGTTCGACATTACTTATAAAGTTCTCGATCTCCTTAAACGAGGTAAAAAATAATTACCGGAGTTAAACAATGAAAAAGATCGGATTTGGTTTATTGCTAATTTTGTTTGCCGCTTTCACGCAAACACTCAACGCTCAGTTGAAAATTGGTTACGTTGACAGCGACACAATAATGAAGCAGCTTCCTGATGCTCAGGACGCGCAAAAGAAACTTGACGCAATCATCAAAGAATGGCAAGAAGAACTTTCTAAAATGGAAAGAGATTGGAAAGCCAAGTATGATGATTATGACAAACGTAAATTGATTTTGAGCGAACAGAAACGTGTTGAGATCGAAAAAGAATTGGTTACCATGGAAGATCAAGTTTCCAAATATCGTCAGGACAAATTTGGCGTGAAGGGTGAACTCTTTCAAAAGCAAGAAGAATTTATGAAACCAATCCAGAATAGAATTTTTACCGTGATACAACAAATTGCTAAAGACAATGATTATGATTTTGTTTTTGATAGAAGCGGTGATATTATGTTCCTATATGCAAAAGAAGAATTCGATCTGACGAAAGAGGTTATCGAAAAACTTAAGTGAGAATTTATGAAAATAAGTTTGAGAGCAGCCGCCGACTTTGTCGGCGGTGTTGTTACCGGCAACCCGGAAATTGAATTAAGCGGTCTGGCTAAGATCGAAGAAGCCAAAGAAGGAGATCTTACTTTTCTCTATTTACCCGCTTACCAAAAATTTCTTGATACTACAAAAGCATCCGCTGTTCTTATTAGTCCCGATTTTGAAAAGAGCCGGGCGGATATCAGCTACATCGAAGTAAAAAATCCAGCCGCGGCAATTCAAAAAATCATCATCTCATTTTTAAACCCAAAAATAAAATTGTACGGAGTCGATCCCAGTGCAGATATTCATCCATCCGTTCAAATTGGTAAGAATGTTGGTATTGGTAAAAATGTTGTGATTGAAGAAGGCTGCAGCATTGGAGATGATACTGTAATTTTCCATAATACGGTTATTCTTGAGAAGGTGAAGATTGGCAACAATTGTTTGATCTATCCAAACGTTTCCATCCGAGAAAATTGTATACTCGGAAATAATGTTATCATCCATTCAAATACAGTAATCGGTTCGGACGGTTTTGGTTATATCCCCGATGAAAAAGGTGTTTACCTAAAAGTACCTCAGATTGGCAATGTTGTTATAGAAGATGATGTTGAACTTGGTTCAAATGTTTCGATCGATAGGGCGGCATTAGGATCAACCATAATCAAGAAAGGTGTAAAGATAGATAATCTGGTTCAAATAGCTCACAACGTTTCAATAGGTGAAAACACAGCCATTGCAGCACAAAGCGGCGTTGCCGGCAGTACGAAAATTGGCAAGCACTGTATTCTTGCCGGACAGGTTGGAATTGTTGGTCATATTGAATTAGCTGATCAAGTTATTATTGGCGCACAATCAGGAGTATCAAAATCAATCAGCAAACCCGGAAAATACCGTGGCTCACCAGCCGATGATCTGGGAAAAATGCTGAAGATCGAAGCCCATATTAGAAACCTTCCCACCTATGCAGAAAAAATTAAAAAGTTAGAAGAAAAAATTGCATCTTTGGAAGAGAAAATTTCGAAAATAAGCAAAGGTCAATGATGCTCGAACTCCAAAGAACGATTGCAAAATCAGTTTCACTTTCCGGTATTGGTTTGCACACCGGTACATCATGTACAATGACTTTTACACCTGCACCTGAAAACAGCGGGATAAAATTTGTCCGGACTGATCTCGGTGGCAAGCCTGAAATTCCCGCCAATGCAGATTTTGTTGTTGATATTTCCAGAGGGACTACACTCGGTCTTGGCGCTGCAAAAGTTTATACTGTTGAACACGTACTTGCCGCAATTGTCGGTCTTCAAATAGATAATATTACAATTGAATTGGATGGAATTGAACCTCCAATTGGTGATGGCAGTGCAAATCCTTATGTAGAGAAATTAATTGAAGCCGGATTTGTTGCCCAGGAAGCACCTAAAGATTATTTGGTAATAGACCAAACCGTAATGTATCATAATGAAGAAGAGCAAGTTGATATTGTTGCTCTTCCTATGGATAGTTACAGAATATCTGTTATGGTGGATTATCAAAATCCTGTGCTCGGAAGTCAGCATACCGGTTTATTCGATCTTGAAAAAGAATTTGTAACAGAATTTGCACCGGCACGAACTTTTAGTTTTTTAAGCGAAGTTGAAATGCTTGCCGATAAGGGTTTGATTAAAGGTGGCAACATTGATAATGCTGTTGTTATTATTGATCATGCAATTGACGATGACGGGCTGAAACGTTTGAAAGACAAACTTGGTTTACAACACGATTTAACTATGAGTCATGAAGGATTCTTAAACAACAATAAGCTGCGTTTTAAGAATGAACCTGTACGTCATAAACTTCTTGATTTAATGGGTGACCTTGCTTTAATAGGAGCCCCAATCAAAGCCCAGATACTTGCAGCTCGTCCGGGACACAAAGCAAATGTTGAGTTCGCTAAGAAAATCAGAAGTCTTTATCAACAGAAGAAATTAGTTAAGAAATATCAGTTCGTAAAAAAAGAAGGTGTTGTATTAGACATCAATGCTATTCAGAGAATTCTTCCTCACCGTTATCCCTTCTTACTTGTTGATAAGATTGTTGAGCTTGATCTTGATAAAAAAGTTGTCGGCGTTAAATCCGTTACAATCAATGAACCGTTCTTCCAGGGTCACTTTCCCGGTCAACCAATTATGCCCGGTGTATTAATAGTTGAAGCAATGGCGCAGGTGAGCGGAATTCTTATTTTGAATTCGTTCATCGATCCGGAAAATCATCTTGTAATGTTTATGAGCATCAACAATGCGAAGTTTAGAAAACCAGTTGTACCCGGTGATCAGCTCTATCTTGAAGCTGAAGTTATCCACAGGAAAAGCAAAGTTTTTTCCATTAAGGGTTCTGCATACGTTGACAATGTTCTTGTTGCAGAAGCAGAATTTATGGGCGCAATAACTAAAAAAGAAAATCAAAAAGAAAAATAGCCAGTAAATCTATGAGCAATATTCATCCAAGTGCAGTTGTAAGTTCTAAGGCAAAGATCGCTGATGATGTTATAGTCGGTCCATTTGCAGTTATTCAAGATGACGTTGAAATAGACGAGGGATGTGAAATTGGTCCTCATGCGGTGATTTATGATTTTGCAAGAATCGGAAAACGTGTCAAAATCTTTCAAGGTGCCTCGATTTCAAATGTTCCGCAAGATTTAAAATTCGATAGAAGAAAAACTTTACTGAAGATTGATGATGATACAACAGTACGTGAGTTCGCAACTCTTCACCGCGGAACACACGCCACCGGTGAAACCCGCATCGGGAAAAACTGTCTGCTCATGGCGTATGTTCACGTAGCGCACGATTGCCACATTGGTGATAATTGTATTATCGCCAATGGTGTTCAAGTTGCCGGGCATGTGGAAATTGAAGATACAGTAATAATCGGAGGCTTATCGGCTGTGCATCAGTTTGGTAAAATAGGCAAACACGCAATGGTCGGTGGCGGCTCAATGGCAAATATGGATATCCCTCCATTCATAATGACATCCGGCTATCCGGCTCGTTTTATGGGATTGAACAACATTGGTTTGAGAAGAAGAGGATTCACAAATGAAGAGATTGATGCGATCAAAGAGACATATCGTTTGTACTACAATTCCGGTATGAATCCTTCCGACGCGAAAGAAAAAATTAAGAAAAAATTTGGGGAACAGCCCCACGTAAAAAGTATTCTCGAATTCATTGACAAATCTACACGCGGTTTAGTTCGTAAATGATCTGGCATTTCATCGATTCCGGTTCCAACACTGGCGCTTACAATATGGAGTTCGATCTCGAACTTGCTAACAATTGCAATCCGGAAGAAGCTTACTTTAGAATTTACAGATGGAATCCGTTCTGTATCTCTCTCGGCGCGAATCAAAATTATAACGATATCGATCAATCTAAAACAGAGAAAGATGCAATTGATATTGTAAAACGACCTACCGGCGGCAGAGCTATTCTTCATGCGGAAGAGTTAACATATTCGGTTATACTTCCTCTTAATTATGAATTCTCTTCGCGAGAAATCTATTTCAAAATTTCTAACGCTCTTATGAGAGGATTGGAAATTTATAATCCCCTACTTGCTAAATCGGAATTGGAAAGTTATCAACCGGACTTTCCAAAGCTGCTGGAAGAACCATCCGGTATTTTATGTTTTACCAGCACTGCAAAGAATGAAGTGAAGTTCAACGGTAAAAAATTGATAGGCAGTGCGCAAAGAAAATTAAACAATGTAGTCCTCCAGCATGGTTCTATTTTGTGCGGACCGTTTCATAGAAAATTGGTTGAATATCTAAATTGTAATGACGATTTGCGCCATTCACTCTCGATTGAACTAAATGAAAGAACCACCGAGCTGCAAACAATCTTAAATGAAGAGATCGATTACGACGAACTAAAAACGTGTTTGATTTTCGGATTTGAATTGGAGTGGGAGATAAAATTTGAGAATGCCCATCCCCAACCTCAGATTAGATAAAAATCTTTCTTAAACATTTCCATCCCTTCATTCTTAGTGTTAAATTTCTTCTTAGAAATCAAAGCTATTAACTAACTGAAGGGTGGTTCTAAAAACTTCAATATTCTCTGCGGACTTTGCGTATTCTTTGCGATCTCTGCGTTAAATTTTTGCAAAAGATAGTTTTTAGAACCAGCCTAAACAAATTCTCCGATGAAGAAAATATTGTTTCTGATTTTCATATTGTTTGAAATAAATCTGCTGGCTCAAGAACAAAACGATCTTGAATTTTTTCTTAAAGGTGCGCAGGTAACCGATATTACAAGCGACGGCACCAACCTCTGGTTTGCCACTAACGGAAACGGGATTTTCAAATTTATTCCCGGCAGTAACGCATGGATGTCCTACTCAACTTCCGTTGGCAATTTACAGCACGATTTCTTTTATTGCATTGCGGCAAACAAAGATTACGTTTGGGCAGGTTCTACAGACGGACTTTTTATATTAGATGTTAAAAGCGGCTCCTGGACAAAAAGAAAATTCGGTCTCGGAGGTCAACTTGCAAATTGGATTCGCGCACTTGCATTCGATAAATACGAAAACGTACTCTGGATTGGGCGTTTCAAATATTTGACTAAGTTCGATTTAAAAGATAAAAGATATTCCGATTACGATTTAACGGTTCGTAAGAATGAGAAAACGAATAACATAAAGACAATTCAAGTTGATGGCGATTCTCTTGTTTGGTTTGGAACTGAAGCCGGTTTGCACAAGTATGATAAATCCAAAGACTTGAATGATAATAACGCAATAACATTCTACGACACAAAATATAATTTCTTTGATGGTGAAGGCGAACAAGTATCAATAACATCGCTGCTATTGGAAAGAAAAAATATTTGGATCGGGCTTGATGAGTTTATCACTCCGGAGCGACCGGAATTTAATCTTGGCGGATTATTTCGCTTCAACCGGAGAAACGATTGGCAGCGTTTTGACGATAAAAACGGTTTGCCTGCAAATGGAATTTATGATTTAGAACGTACAGGCAATTATATTTGGGTATCGTTATATCAGTTTGGGAAAAGTACCAAAGAATCTTTCGGCAGAGGAATTGTATTGATAGACCGTTTGAATAATCAAGTTATACCGGTCCGGGATGAAAGAATTCCCGCTACGGTTTATTCTATCTTCTTTGACGGAACAAATCTCTGGCTGGGTACTGAATCCGGGTTGATAAAAGTAAATTTCTTCAATAAGCTTGCACAATGGAAAAGCGGAGTTAAGAAATGATTAATGTCTCTCTTAAAAAGCTGAACGCGTTAAAAAATAATTTCAAAGAAAAGCGAATCGCAGTCGTTGGTGATTTGATGTTGGATTGCTATTACTGGGGCGGAGTGAGTAGAATTTCCCCGGAAGCCCCCGTTCCAATTCTTCAAGTCGATCATGAATTTTATCGGTTTGGCGGGGCAATGAATGTCGCTTATAATATTTTAACTCTCGGTGGTATTCCCTTCCCGATCGGAATTATTGGGAATGATAATGAAGGTAAAATTTTCAAAAATCTTTTGATGGAAAAGGATATTTCCGATAAAGGAATTTTAGTTGATTCAAAAAGACCGACAACTGCAAAGACCCGTGTTATTGCAGACAAACAACATGTTGTGCGTATAGATAAGGAAAAGACCAACGCAATCTCACCTCTCATAGAAAGGAAAATATTAGCTCTGTTGAGTAAGGAGATCAACAAGTTGGACGCAATTATTCTTCAGGATTACAATAAAGGTGTATTAACGGAAAGTTTGATAAAACAAATTATCTCTTTAGCACATAAAGCAAAAAAAATTATTACTGTCGATCCAAAATTTTTGAATTTCTTTTCATACCAGGATGTTACCGTTTTCAAACCTAACAGAAAGGAGACTGAAGACGCTTTTGGAATTTGGATTATGACTGATGAAGATATTTCAAAAGCAGGACAGAAATTACTGGAAAAACTTAATTGCAAATATGTGCTGCTCACACTCGGTGAAAATGGAATAGCACTTTTTGAAAAAGATAAACCGGAAAGAAGAGTTTCCACCAAGGCAAGAAGCATAGCAGATGTTTCAGGTGCAGGTGACACTGTTATTTCCACACTTACAATGGCACTATCAGCCGGTGCAGATATTTTTGACGCAACTTATCTTGCAAATTATGCAGGTGGTCTTGTATGCCAGGAAGTTGGAATTATTCCGATCGAATTAAATACTTTATTCAATGCTGTAGCCGGTGAGCTAAAATGAATTACGTAAAAAATCTTGATGAGCTTGTCGAGATCAGAAATGATCTGAAGCGGCAAAAAAAAATAGTTGTTTTCACTAACGGCGTTTTCGATATACTTCATGCCGGACATGTAGATTATATCACCAAAGCCAAAGAGAAAGGTGATATATTAATCGTTGCCGTGAATTCAGATTCTTCGGTACGCAGAATAAAAGGTGAACTCCGCCCAATCGTTCCTCAACATGAACGTGCTTTTATTATCTCTTCTCTCAAACCCGTTGATTTTGTTGTAATTTTTAATGAAGACACTCCTCATGAAGTGATCACAAAATTAGTGCCCGACGTCCTTGTAAAAGGCGCAGATTGGGAAATAGAAAAAATTGTTGGGCGGGATATAGTTGAAGCAAATGGCGGTAAAGTTGAAACTATCGAATTTATTAATGATCAATCCACAACTAACATAATAAAAATTGTTCTGGAAAGGTTTAAGAATTAATGGCTGATCTAGAGTCAAATAGTAAAGAGCATGAGCAAGATCATGAAAATGATCGGTTGAGTGATCAAGCTGATGGGAAACAAAAGCAATCGAAAGTCCGACGAAGTGTATTCCGCAAAATTGTAAACATCTTCATTGGAATTTTCTTAGGACTCATACTACTAACAGTCATAGTAGTAGGTTTTACCCAGACTAAAACATTCAGAGAGATATTAAGGGAAAAAGTAATAAACCTTGCTAATGCAGAACTTAATGGCAGACTTAATATTGAAAAAATTGATGGAACAGTACTGACTTCACTTTTTCTCCGCAACGTATCAATAGTAGTTGATAACGACACACTTCTTTCGGCACGAAAGATTGAAGTGAAAACCAGTCCACTCCAACTTCTTTTAAAAAAGATTTATATAAGACAATTGTTAATCGAAGACGTAAAAATTGTTATGCTGCAAGATCAAACGGGCGAATGGAATTTTACAAAACTAATTAAGCCCAAACCGGAGGATACAACTAAATCTTCTTTTCCATTTATGATTCAAGCGAACGATATTCAATTTCATAACATCTCCTTCACAAGACAATCATTTACAAACTTGGGATCGCAGAAAGTATATTCTACTTTGAATGCAGATGATTTTCGCATCGACAATCTGAATTTTTCTGCGCAAGCATATGCCGATGTACAAAACTCTAACTATTTACTAATTCTAAAAGAATTATCGTTTAGACCAAATCTTACCCGCTTCAATCTAAAATATATTTCGGGCGAGTTTGCCATCACCAAAGAGTTTGCAAGCGTTCGAAATTTTTATTTCTTAACCGACAGCAGCGAGGTCAATATAAACGCACGTTTGGATAGTCTGAACCTTTTCGGAAGTGCGCAGTTACATGATTTTAAAAATTATCCTATCACCTTTGATGCGAAGGCAAAATCATTCAACTTCGATGATCTCTCATCTTTCATAACCAGCACCGAAATACTAAAGGGTAATCCCTCGTTAGAATTGAAAGCACATGGTAAGTTCGGCAATTTTAAGATTGACAAATTCTCTGTCGATTTTAGAGATACTCATTTTGAAATTGAGGGAAATGTTCAGAACCTCAATAGACCGGAGAATCTTTTCATTACAGCTAAGATCAACAACACTGATATTAACTACAAAGATATAAACGCACTTCTGCCATCTTTAGAACTTCCGGAGTACGCAAAACTTCTTCTTACAAATGTGAACATGGAATTTGAGGGCGAGCCGACAAATTTCAAATCACACTTTTCCGGAAATATTGATGACGGGCAATTAACTTTTGATGCTACTATGAATCTCGGATCGAAGCCCATGACTTATGACATCGCATTCACAACAAATAAATTAGATCTCTTCCCCATTTTGGATATAAATACAAGTTTAATTTCAAGAGGAACGCTCAAGGGCAAAGGTTTTTCACCCGCCGATATAATTGCTGATTTTAGTTTCAATGCAGCCGGTTCCACATTTGACGGCTACGATATTGATAAATTAACTTTCAATTCACATGCAGCTGACCGTACAATGAATTTAAAGATCGAAGGTGTGAGTGATAAGCTTACAACATTGATTTCAGGTGATATTTCATTCGACAAAGACACAATTCCATCTTTCAATTTGGTTGGTCAATTAAAAAACTTAAACCTCGCGAAATTTTTGAAAGATGAGAAATATGAAAGTAATTTCAATTTTTATCTTAGCGCCAATGGTAGGAATTTTAATCCTGACGAGTTAACAGCTACATTCAATATCGGGATTGACTCTTCGCGTTTCCTTGGTGAAAGGATTAGCAACTCTGATATTCAATGTACATTCAAAAAAGATTCCACTAAACGTGAAATTTTGCTAACATCAGATTTTGCTGATTTTCAAATTGACGGTAATTTTGCTTTGAGCAAAGCGGTTGAGTTAGTTGCTTACGAATCGAAAACAATTTCAGAAATTATTTCGGCAAAGATTAACGAATTGAATCCTTTGTCAATCGTTCAGCCGCGTACTGGAGAGGATTCTACAAAAACATCCCTTCCTGTTATTGTTAATGAAAACTTGAAATTCAATTTCGGATGTACATTCAAAGATTTAGAGCTTTTATCCAAACTAATCGGTTATGACCGGCTTGACCTCTCTGGTGATTTTAACGGTAACATTAAAAATGAATCGGGTAATTTTTCAGTCACAACAGAACTTAATCTCGACTACTTTATTATGATGCAAAATGCCCGAACGATTTATCTATCAGATTTTAATGCGACACTTAATTTCACACGCGATAACCGTTCCTTATCTTTCGATAAACTCTTTGGCACAGCGTCTCTAACCGGAAAAAGATTTTACTCGGGCAGTAATGTAAAATCAATCGAAGCCGATGTTGCATTCAACCAGAGCAAGTTATTCTTTAGCACTTCAGCGAATATAGCCGATATGTTTACCACAGAGGCTGAAGGAATAATTTTGATGACCCCGCGCGAACAGCAGCTTTTGGTTGATAAACTCTCACTGAGTTATGAAGGGATAGAATGGACTAACAAGGATACAATGAAGGTTTTATTCAATCCCGATTATTTCAAAGTAGTGCAATTCCAGATGAAGAAAGACACCTCTCTGATAAGTCTAAGCGGTATAATTCAAAGCTCAGGTAAGCAAGATCTAACTTTGACGGCTGACAGAATCTCGGGCAATATATTAGAACGTTACATGTTTGGGCTAAAAGATAATCAACTGATCGCTAATGGTTCTGCTACTGCTAAAGTTGAGGGTGAAATTGCAAATCCAATTTTTAACTTATCTCTTCAGCTAAAAGATGTTAAGCTCCCTTCAACTCCCCGTGCTAATATCCAGGGTTCTTTGTACTATAGTGATAAAAAACTTATAACAAATTTTACATTTTTAGATTCAACTTCGAATGAAAATAACCCGCTCTTCTCTATGGACGGAACACTTCCTGTTGATCTTAGTTTTGCGACGGTCAAAGAGAGAGTGTTACAAAATGAACCGTTGAGCATTCAAATTAAATCTTCCCGGTTTAATTTGAGTTCGCTTGGAAGAATTCTTCCGGGAATTGCTGATCAAAGCGGAATTCTTTCCACCGACTTGAACATCAGCGGAACATTTAACTCTCCGGTATATTCCGGATATGTCAACTTAAAAGATGGCGCCTTCAGATTACCTTACAATAATTTGGATTATAAGTGCGAAATGAAATTGCTTTTCGAAAACCAATCTATGAATGTTGATAACTTCGTATTATCAAATGCTGGTGGAACAAAATATTCCGGTATGATAAACGGTCGGGGCGGAATTGAGTTTGACGGGTTCAAAACGAAAGAGATCAAACTTCTCTTCAACGGAGATCTTGCTGTGCTCGGTCAGAAATCACAAACAGTTAGTCCATCATTTTATGGAGATTTATTGATCGGCACTGATGGTGATTGGCTTTTATCAAAAAATGGCGTTCGTGTTTTCTTTAAAGGAAATATTCTAATGAAAAATACTGATCTCATATATACAACGGGACAAGATAATGCGGGAGTTGCAAATAAAAATTTCAACTTTATTTTTGTTGTAGATTCTTCAAAGATTGATAAAGAACTCGCACGATTCCAGCAGGTTCTATTAAAAGAAAAAGATTTACAAAACACTAAAGAAGAAACTGAAAAACCGTTGAATTTTGACTATGAAATTGGAATAAGCACTGAGAACAACGCTAAAGCTGTTATCATTCTCTCTCAGGCTGTAAATCAAAAATTATCTATTGAGATGCGCGGAGATTTGAAATATTCCAACTTCAGCGGTGAAACTAGAGCTCAAGGCGCCTTCGAATTATTACAAGGCTCAAAACTGGAATTTATTAAGACTTTTGAGGCAACCGGTTTCTTACGTTTCGAGAGTGATATTACAGATCCCTATCTTGATATTGTTGCAACATATACCAACGATTATATCAATCCACGTGATGAGAGCGGCACTCCAGTGGAGGTTGCTGTTAAAATAAAAATTAGATCCCCTCTCTCTGAACTGGGAAAAAGTCTTGCAGGCAATACTGAAAGTATAGGTGTTTATGTGGGATCAAAGAACATTCAAAACAATGTACGAGAAAGTCGGTACGATTATGCCGATGCATTTTCATTTATCTTCATCGGTAAATTTAAAGATGATTTAACAGCGCAAGACAAAACTCAGGTTGCCGGGCAAACAAATCTTATTGGCAACACAGCTACCTCATTTCTTGGTTCGGTTCTAACGAGTTTCGTCAATTCTGCCGTTGGTGATCTGGTAAACAATATTCAGATAAATCAAACAGGCTATGCAACAAAATTTTCTCTTTCAGGGCGGTATCAAAATTTTCGCTATACCTTTGGAGGTACAACCGAAGTTTTTCAGAATATCGGTAAAGCAAGTATCAAATTCGAATACCTTTTTAATCCCCGATTCTTAATTCGCCTTGAAAGGAAAGATCCAATTGTCTCATCGTTTGGCTCGGAAGAAAAAATTAGCGAATTTGCCCTTAAATATAAATTTGAGTTCTGATGAAAAAAATATTAATAGCATTCTTTAAAAATCACCCTTCACTTAAAATTAAGTCGAAGGATGTCGCAAAACAACTGCAAATTGTTGATGATCACGCATATGCAGAGCTGAAACACTTTTTGCACGCTCTTACCGAGGAAGGTTTTATAAAAAGAGAAGGTAAACGTTATCAATTTAACGCTTCCGCACACGGAAAATTGATTGGGGCACTACAGATTGTTGGCGATGGTGACTATGGTTTTGTTGTTTTGAAGGATAAAAACATTAAAGATGTTTTTGTAACCGGAAAAAATTTCGATACTGCATTTGACGGTGATGTTGTAGAAATTTCATTAATTGCATCGCGGCGCGGTAAAAATTTGGAAGGCGAAGTTCTCAGAGTTGTTGAACGTAAGAGAAATGAGATTGTTGGAACACTTCATAAAAGTAATTCATTCTTCTTCATCAAACCGGACGATCAAAAAATTCATCGTGATATTTACGTTGCAGCAAACAAATTATTCGGCGCAAAAGCCGGCGATAAAGTAGTCGCTAGTGAAATAGAATGGAAATCACCCCAGCAAAATCCGGAAGGCTGCATAAAAGAAATTCTTGGGAAGGCAGGCACCTACGATGCGGAGATATCATCAATTGCCCGTGAATTTGGTTTGACATATAAATTTCCGAAAGAAGTTGAAAAAGAGGCAGAAGAAATCCCGGAGATTATTCCGCCGACTGAAATTAAAAAACGGTTGGACTTGCGTAACAAGGTCATCTTTACAATCGATCCTGAGGATGCAAAAGATTTTGATGATGCTGTATCTATTGAAATTCTTCCCAACGGTAATTCACTGGTAGGAATACATATTGCCGATGTGAGCCATTACGTTCAAGAAGGTACTAAGATCTATAAAGAAGCAGCCAAGCGTGCAACAAGTGTATATCTGGTTGGTAAAGTTATTCCTATGCTGCCCGAGAAGTTGTCCAACACAATCTGTTCTCTTGTTCCATACAAAGATCGCCTTACATATTCTGTGATCGTTGAGATGACCCCACGAGCCAAAATTGTATCTTATGAAATTCACAAAACGGTTATCAACAGTAAAAGAAGATTTACATACGATGAAGTTCAGCAGATTATTGATAAGAGCGAGGGCGAACTTTGGGACGAGATTAATAAATTAAATAAAATCGCTCAAACCTTACGCACCAAAAGAATGTCTAAAGGTAGTATTAATTTCTTCTCTCCGGAAGTGAAATTTGGATTAGACAAAAATGGAGTCCCTGTTGAAATAAAAATTAAAGAGGTAAGAGACAGTCATAAGTTGATTGAAGAATTTATGCTTTTGGCAAATCAAATAGTGGCAGAGCATGTAAAACCGAAAGAACACAAAAAATCAATTCCTTTTGTTTACAGAATACATGATTTACCCGATAAAGAAAAAATTGTAGAGTTTGCGCGGTTTGTAAAATCTCTGGGATATCATTTCGATCCCAACTCCGCTAATAAATCGAAGCAGTTTCAGATGTTGTTAGAGGAAATTATCGGGAAGGAAGAAGAAGCAGTTGTAAACGTAGTAGCTATTCGTTCTATGGCAAAAGCTATTTACTCGACAAAGAATATCGGTCATTATGGATTGGGTTTCAGATACTATACGCATTTCACATCCCCAATCCGCCGTTTCCCGGATCTTATTGTTCACAATTTGATCCATAAGTTCAACGCGAATAATTTAGAGAAAAATTTATCGCTGGAAGAATTAGAAGAAATTTGTAATCATTCATCTGCCCAAGAGCGGAATGCTGTTAATGCAGAACGACTCTCAGTTAAACTGAAACAAATTGAGTATTTGAAGAGTAAAGTAGGCGAAGAATTTCATGGTGTGGTTTCAGGAATTACACATTTTGGAATTTTTATTGAATTGAGCCAAACATTATCTGAGGGCTTGATCCGATTACGTGACATGCAGGATGATTTTTATGTTTACGATGAAAAGAATTACGCTATTAATGGTAAAAGGACCGGAAGAAGAATTCGCCTGGGTGATAAAGTGAATGTTAAGCTCATACGCGTGGACGAAGAAAAACGGGAAATTGATTTCATTCTATTAGAAGATTAATTTTTTGAAAGGTGGTATGTAATGAAAAAAGTTTTTATTGCTGCAGCATTAGGTTTTATTCTCACTTCTGTTTCGCTCGCACAATTTGGGCAGAACAAAGTTAATTATAAAGATTTTGAGTGGTTTTACATTCAGACCCGCCATTTCGATATTTACTTTTCTAAGGGCGGAGAAAAGATCGCAGAGTTCACTGCTGCTGCTGCTGAAGATGCTCTCAATCATCTTCAGAAAGATATTAACTACCAGGTGAACAGCAGAATTACGTTAATAGTTTATAATTCTCACAACGATTTTCAGGAAACGAATGTTACCGATGAATATACAGGTAAAGGCGTAGGCGGTTTTACAGAGCCGTTTAAAAACCGTGTGGTATTCCCCTTCGAGGGCTCATACAAAAAATTTCAGCACGTGATTGCTCATGAACTTGTTCATGCGGTTATGCGCGATATGTATTTTGGAGGAACAGTACAAAATATAATTGCTAAAGGAATTTCATTACAACTTCCAAATTGGTTCATGGAAGGCAGTGCGGAATATCTTTCGCAAGGCTGGGAAACAAACACAGACATGTTCATTCGTAATGCGATCATCAGTGAATCTTTGCCAGATATTAATCGGCTTGATGGATACCTTGCTTACCGTGGAGGTCAATCTGTCTTCAAATACATTGCTGATAATTACGGAAGACAAAAAGTTGGAGAGCTTATTAATAATGTTCAGAGTGCAGGCTCTCTGGAATCCGCTATGAAATCAACAATCGGAATTAGTATTGAAGATCTCAGCGAACGCTGGAAAAAAAGCTTAAAGAAAGAATACTGGCCTGATGTTGCAACAACACAAGACCCGGATGAATTATCAAAACGATTGACCGATAATAAAAAAATTGGCGGCTTTTACAATACAAGTCCGGTTATTTCCCCACAAGGAGATAAAATAGCATTCATTTCCGATCGTGATATTTATCTAAACGTTTATATTATGAATGCGCAAGATGGAAAAATTATTAAGAAAATTGTGGAAAGCGGATGGACCACTGATTTTGAAGAATTGACTGTTCTGCATCCATCTTTAACGTGGGCACCGGATAATAAACAGTTAGCTCTTTCCTCAACAAACGGTGGATTTGATGTTATTACAATTATTGATGCCGAAACGGAAAAGAGCTTTGAACTTCCATTTAAGCTTATTGGTATCGAATCTGTTAATTGGTCGCGTGATGGAAAGAAATTAGCCTTTATTGGTCAAAACTCGATTCAATCCGATATTTATATTTATGATTTCACTACTCAGCAAATCACAAATTTAACCGATGATATTTACAGTGAAGCTGAACCAATCTGGACTCCGGATGAGAAAAAGATAATTTTCTCATCCGATCGCGGCAGCCATCTAACTCAAACAGTTCCTACAGTAGATTTCGACATGTATCTACATAATTACAAGCAGCTTGACCTCTACTCGATCGATATTAATGACAAGAAAATTGATCGAATTACAGATTGGGATTTAAGCAATGAGAAATACGCATCTGTTTCTGCTGATGGAAAAGAAATTCTTTTTGTGTCAGACCGTAATGGTATTAACAACATCTATAGAAAAAAAATTAAATCTTCAAATTTGGATTCGGTTAAGTCTTCTCTTGAATACAGTGCAACTCCACTAACAAATTCACAAAGCGATATCGGTCAACTGTCTCTTACATACGACGGGAAAAAATTGGTCTTTACTGCACTTTATAATCTTGGTTATAATATTTTTATTCTTAACAATCCGTTTGAGATGAGCGCCGATGTTGACTCGCTTAAGTTCACAAAATATATGACCTGCTTGATAAAAGCGAAAAATGTGAAAGAGAATGATCAGTCCGTTGTATTCACAACACAAAAAGATTCAGCACAAAAAATAAATTTAACTGTTGTAGATTCCACCGGGCAAAATGCTCAAACACGTATTTTTATTGGGCAATATGTAAGCGATAAAAAAGTTGCGGAAGATTCCGTGAATAACGCTTACAGAAAATATGTTTTTACAAACGATAAAATGGAAAGTGATAGCGTTCGTATCGAAAAACGTAATCAACTCTTTAAGGAAAAACTTGATCAAAACGGAAATTTTCTTGTCAATAAGTACAAGATTAATTTCACCCCAGATTTAGTTTATGCTAATGCCGGTTACAGCACCTTCTATGGTCTCCTTGGAACAACTGTCCTTTCATTCAGCGACGTACTTGGCAATCATAGGTTGGTTGGAATAACGAGTTTACAAGTTGATATTAAAAACAGCGATTACGGTTTATCTTACTACTATTTGAAGGAACGACTCGATATTGGCATCCAAGCATTTCACACCGCACGGTTTCTTTACAAAGATGGCTATTATGGATCAGAATTATACCGGTTTACAAATTTTGGTCTAATTGGAATGGCAAGTTATCCTCTCGATCGCTTCCATCGTTTAGATTTTGGTTTGAGCGTTCTAAGCGTAAGTGCCGACAATCTTGATAACTCAGCTATACCATCAGATCACAATACATACACTCTACCATCTTTTAGTTTTGTTCAAGATAATGTTTTGTGGGGGTACACATCTCCAATAGAAGGTACACGCTACTCACTTACTCTTTTTGGCGACCCCGGATTTGTAAGAAAAAGTCAAAGTTTTTACTCCTTCACTTTTGATTACAGAAATTATTTTCGATTCTTTTTCGATAACGGATTTGTGTTTAGACTTTCCGGAGGCGTTTCCGGCGGCGCTACTGCACAAAGATTTTTTATTGGAGGTACTGAAAACTGGATCAATCGAACTTTCTCTACCGGCGGTATTCCGATCTCTAATGCAAACGATTATGCATTCCTTAGCCCGGCTCTCCCTCTTCGCGGATATGACTATGCTGAACGTTTAGGATCCAAATACGGATTACTCAATCTTGAGTTTCGTATTCCGATAATCAGATATCTGCTTACAGGCGGTTTACCATTATTCTTCCAGAATATTTTAGGAGTAGCTTTCATCGATGCCGGTTCTGCATGGGATAATACAGACAAACTCCAACTTATAAGTAAAAATGAGAACGGTTCAACTGTAACAAAAGATCTTTTAATTGGTACCGGTGTTGGTTTTAGATTATACATGCTCTTTTTATGGCGGCTTGATATAGCATGGAAATATGACTTGAATAAATTTTCGGAACCAAGGTATTTAATTTCGATTGGATTGGATTTTTAAAAGAAGTGTTTTCCCTTAACCGAATCACTTCTTTTCAGTCTTTTCAGTGCCGGATGACTCGGATTTTTTTTCGGTAGAAGTACCGGACGATTTTTTAGAATTGTTTTTATAATCGGTTTGATAAAATCCGCTTCCTTTGAAAATTGGTGTTGAACCGGCACCAATTAATCTTTTCACATGTCCGTTGCACTCGGGGCAATTTGTAAGCTGCTCTTCAGTGATTCGTTGGAAATGTTCAAATGTAATTCCACAATCCAAACATTTGTAATCGTATGTCGGCATTTCTTTCCTTTAATATCTTTCAAATCCGGCTGCAAAAATAGTGAGCAGGTTCCATAAATCAAACTTCTATTTTGTTAATTGTTTTTTTTGCATATTTGTTCAAATAATAAAACGGAATTATGAATGAGGCGTATCTAAAAAGGTCTTTTATGCAATTTTACTATATGAATACAAACCCAATTCACAATATTTTTACTTTAAATATACCTTTTTAGAGTAGACTCATGAATCGCAAAATCTTACCATTATTTTTACTTCTATCTATACTGTCCATCAATGGCTGCCTGAACTACACACAGATCACAACAATAAAAAAAGACGGGTCCGGCAATATGTTTATCCATTACTGGATGAAATGGACCTCACCAAAAGATTCATCCATTGTTGAACAACTTGGCATTTTCAGTAAAGATTCTGTATTAAAGGAATTTTCTTCGCAATACAGCTATATTAAAAAAGTGGAGGTATATAAAGATTTTAATGATAGTACAATTCACTCACAAGTGTCGTTAGATTTTAACAGTTTAGATTCATTAAACTTGACCCCCGCTTTCCGAAAATCCGAATTGTCGATCAAAGATGGTGCAAAAAACACAAAAATATTTTCCCAGTTTGTTCCGCCGATTGCAACCGGTTTTGGTTTTAACAGTAAAAATTTTTCTATCAACTATGTGTATTATCTTCCCGGAGAAACATTAAGTCATAACGCCACCGAGATTGATAGGAATAAGCTTACATGGAAATATTCCCTTGATGATATTGGAACCGGAAAATATATTACGGCAACATACCGTCCATTCAAACTAAAGGAAACCCCGGTTTGGATCTTCATCATCGCGTTAAGTGTTTTTTTAGTAGTCGTAGTTTTTCTTTTCAGTAAAAGGATGAAATGATTGCGACACCAAAGGAATAAAACATAAATCTGATTAATTTGACACGCCTTGCTGATTTCTTTATATTTGCCCACCGTTTTTAGAACTAGATAAGATAATTTAATAATTGGAGCAGCAACCGCTCATATTTTCCGGTACTTCCAGCAAAGAATTAACCGAGAAAATTTGTACTTATTTGAATTTGACCCCCGGAACTATTGACTTTAGAACGTTTAGTGACGGTGAAATATGGGTTAAGTTCATGGAGAACATCAGAGGCAGAGATGTGTTCATCGTACAGTCCACACATCCTCCTGCAGAGAACCTGATGGAACTGCTAATTACAATTGATGCTGCTAAGCGGGCAAGCGCAACAAGAGTAACCGCTGTAATTCCCTACTTTGGCTATGCAAGGCAAGATCGAAAAGATCAACCAAGAGTTGCTATTACTGCAAAGCTTGTTGCAAATTTAATTACAAAAGCCGGAGCTGATAGAGTTATTACAATGGATCTGCATGCGGCTCAGATTCAAGGATTTTTTGATATTCCTTTTGATCACTTGTACGCTTCTCCTACATTTACAGGATTATTCAAAGATAAACTTCAAAATCTGGTGGTTGTTTCTCCAGATATGGGTGGAATAAAATTGGCGCGTTCATATGCAAAGAGATTAAACGCGGGACTTGTTGTAATTGACAAAAGAAGACCTAAGCAGAATCAAGTTGAAATGATGAACATTATTGGTGAGGTAGAAGGTAAAAATGTTCTTATTGTTGATGATTTAATTGATACGGGTGGAACGTTTGTAAGTGCTGTAAAAGCATTAAAAGAGAGAGGGGCAAAAGATATTTTTGGTGCTATAACACATCCTCTTCTTTCCGGAGATGCAATTAAAAGAATAACAGATTCTGAGCTTACGAAATTGTATGTAACAGATAGCATCCCGTTGAAATTTGATGCGGGTGGTAAAATTGTAGTAAGATCGGCTTCCGAATTATTTGCCGAAGCAATTATTCGTTCCAGTAGGAATGAATCGATTAGTTCATTGTTTGAAATAGATAAAAATTAGAGAAGAAATTATTCTGGGAGATAATTAAGAAATGTCAGAAATACTAGTAAATGGAAGTAAAAGAACTCTTTCCACAAAAGGTGCTGTTAACCAATTGAGAAGAGATGGAAACGTGCCGGGAATTTATTATACGAAGGGTGTTGAACCGATTCCAGTATTTGTTTCAGAAAAAGCTTTAAAGCCAATCGTTTTTACGTCTGAAACTCACATTATCAATTTAAAAATAGATGATGGTGAAGAGCTTAAATCAATTTTAAAAAATGTGCAGTTCGATCCGGTTACAGATCGCGTTGTTCACTTCGATCTTCTTGGAATTTCCGCAGATCAAGAAATTGAAATTGATGTTCCGATCATGTTCGAAGGACAAGCCAAAGGAGTTAAAGAAGGCGGTATTGTTCAGCAAACTTTGCACAAAGTTACTGTCTCGTGTTTACCGGCAGATATTCCTCAACACATTACAATAAACGTCTCCGATTTAGCTTTAGGCGATTCAATTCACGTTCGTAATCTGGCTATCGACAAAGTCAAATTCTTACAAAACCCGGAAGTCATAATTGTTTCTGTTGTTGTACCGCGTGCTGCAGTTGAAGCAGCACCGGCTGCAGAAGTACCTGGTGAAGATAAGACTGAACCTGAGATTATTACCAAAGGTAAACAGACCGAAGAAGAGGATTAATTTAGTTGTACCTAGTTGTTGGATTAGGTAATCCGGGTATAAAATACGAGTTGACACGACATAACATTGGTTTTCAAATACTCGACCGGATTGCCCTCAAGTATAAGATGAAATTCAAATCCTCAAAGAAGGATTACAATTATTCGGAAGGTGTGATGAACTCTTCCGATTTTTTTTTGGTGAAACCAACTTCATTCATGAATTTGAGCGGTGAAGCTGTTTCAGACTTTTTGGATGATCACCCGGTAGATATTGAAAATATACTGGTTCTCGTTGACGATGTGAATTTACCTGTTGGAGAAATAAGATTAAGAAAATCCGGAAGCGATGGTGGGCACAACGGAATAAAATCAATCATCTATCATTTGCAGAATGATTCTTTTCCGCGGTTAAGATTTGGTATAGGGAACGAGTTTGAAAAAGGAGAAATGGCAAATTTTGTTCTTGCCAAATTCACTAAAGAAGAATTTGAAACAGTAAATAAAAGTATTGAGTTTTCGGTTGAGCTGATTGAAAAATTCATTTCCGGCGGGTACAAAGCTATGTTAGACTTTTATAGCAAGTCTAAAAAGAAATCTCTGGATAGTATTGACGAATCCACCCCTGAAATTGAAGAAAAAGGTTCATTTCAGCCTGAAAATGGAAAAAATTAATAATTTTTATTTATTCAATAAAATATTGCACGGCTTATTAAATAATCCTATTTTTTGAGCCCAATTTATAAACCCTTCTCTCCGCTTAGTCGGAGGGACAAAGCCCATAGGGAGGTGAGTATCACAATGCGTAAGAGAACCTACGAAAGTGTTGCTATTATTAACGCAACAATAGAAGACGATCAAATCGAATCAACCATTTCCAGAATGCAAGAAACAATTACCACGCATGGCGGCGAAATGCTTGATCTTGATAAGTGGGGCAGAAAACGTCTCGCTTATCCAATCAACAAAGCAAAAAGCGGTTACTATGTTATCTTTAGATTCACTGCATCAACGGATCTAATTGCAATACTAGAGCGTAATTACAGATTGGATGAAAACGTGATTCGTTATTTAACCATTCAATTAGATAAATTTGCACTTGAAGCAATAGCTAAACAAAAAGAAGCTTTTAAAAATGCAGAAGCTGCTTCTGCTACAGCAGCCGCAGAGGCTCTATTAAAAACAACAGAAAGTATTGTATAACTAATTTTAGTTAAGAAGCGGAGGTAACGATGGCTGATCTTAAGATGCCAGAACTGAATAGTGTTATTGTTGCAGGGAACTTAACAAAAGACCCTGTATTTAGACAGACTTCAAACAATACACCGGTCGTGAATTTTCATGTTGCAGCAAACAGAAGATATAAAGACAGCAGCAATCAATGGCAAGAAGATGTCTGCTATGTTGGCGTTGTTGCCTGGAATAAATTAGCAGACAGTTGTAAAGACCGTCTTAAAAAAGGAAGTGCTGTTTTAATTGATGGCGAACTTCAAAGCAGAACTTTCAAAACTGAAGATGGAAAAAACCGAACAATCGTTGAGATCAAAGCTAAGAGAATTCAATTCCTGAATAAATTTGCAAAAGCAGCCGGAAACGGTGAAGATATTGTTCTTGAATCTGACGAAGCTGATTATGAAGATAACTCATTCGATAAATTTCTAACCGATGAAGAATCAGACTTAATGAAGAGTAACAAATCATGAGAAATGACAGAATGAAAAACCAGAAAAAGGTCAAAAGAGTCATTGATGGTTACATTGACTACAAAGACACTAAACAACTTGGAAGATTTCTTACCGATCAAGGTAAAATTATTCCACGCAGAATTACCGGACTAACAGCAAAGCAGCACAGAGAGTTAGTTCAGGCAATAAAAAGAGCACGTCAATTGGCAATTTTACCATTTGTTTCAGAAGCAGTTAAGTAGGAGCGGCAATGAAAGTAATACTAAGAAGAAATTTTGATCAGCTTGGAAAAGTTGGAGACGTTGCTAACGTAAAAGATGGATATGCAAGAAACTATTTGATCCCGCGTCAAATTGCATATCAGGCAACTAAGGGAAATATTTTAGCTCTCGAAGAAGAAAAGAAACAAATTCTTAAAAAAGAAGCTAAAGAATTGGACATCGCACAAAAGCTGGCTAACGAAATTGAAAAAGTTTCTATAACCATACCTGTTAAAGTTGGTGAAGAAGACAAAATTTTCGGAACTGTTACCAGTCAGATGATCGCTGATTCAATGAAAGAAAAAGGCTACGATGTTGACAAGAGAAAAATCGAAATTACGGAACCAATTAAAGCTCTTGGCATCTACAGCGTGACAATTAAAATTCACCCGAGTGTTTCTGCTGTTGTAAAAACTTGGGTTGTAAGAGAATAGATTCATTTAGTTTTTTGAGGGTGTATCAAAAGTCAGATAAACAGTCATTGCGAGGAGCCTGCCTGCCGCCAGGCAGGCAATCTTTTGTTTTTATCGAAAAAAATGAGATCACTTCGTCCCGATGAATCGGGACTTGTGATGACAAACGTTCTATTGAAACAACCTTATTATTTATTGTATTATAATTAGACTATTTCTATCACTAAAATTACATACCAGAATGAAAGAGCTAAGATTCAGAATCATAATGATCGCCGGTGCCATTGCTCTCTGCCTTTACCTCCTATATCCAACTTATCAAGATTCCAGAAACAACAAAGAAGTCGATGCTAAGTTAGTCTCTTTTGAGGCAAAGATTAAAAAGAGCAATCCGTCAATCAGTGCAGCAGAATTAAAAGATAAACGTTCATCCATCAGAGATAGTATTCTTGTTAATACTCCTGAATACAAATCCGCAAGAGAAAAAAGAATGAAGCTTGGTCTCGATCTTCAGGGCGGAATGTATCTTGTTATGGAAGTTAACACCGCTAGGCTTCTTGAAAAATTAGCTAAAGATCCTGACGACCAATTCAAACAAATTTTAAAGCAAGCCGAAGCTGATTCGAAAAACACAGATGAAAACGTTGTTACAATTCTTCTACGCAAGATGAAAGCAAAAAACATCCGCATGAGCAGATATTTTGGTTCAATTCGCGAAGATGATGATGCGATTGCTACAAAATTAGAGCAACAAGAATCTGATGCGGTTACAAGAGCAATTGAAATTATCAGTAATAGAGTTAATCAGTATGGCGTTTCCGAGCCAAGTATTCAGAAACAAGGTTCTCGTAGAATTATTGTTGAACTACCGGGTATCGCCAGAGAAGAAGAAGCTAAACGTTTGTTACAGGGACAAGCATTACTAGAATTCAAGATGGTTAAAGAAGCTGATTTTGCTATTCCTGTAATGAATAAAATTGATGAGGTACTTGCGGGACTAAATAAAATTGACTCTGCTACTGCAAAAAATGCTATAGCCGCAAAAACAGACACAACCAAGAAAGACCAAAAACTTACTGAAGAACAATTTGCTAAAGAACATCCTTTCTTTGCACTCGCACGATTGATTGATCCACAGGGAAGAATAGCTGATGCTTTTGTCAAAGAGAGTGATCGCAATAGAATTAGTGCATTACTCGAAAATCCTGAAGTGAAAAAAGTTATGCCTGATAATATTGAGTTCTTATATGATGCGAAACCTGAAAAAGGCACTGACGGAATCAATTATTACAGAATGTATATGGTGAATAAGGTGGCTGAACTGACAGGCGGCGTTGTTGTTGACGCTCAAGCCAATATTGACCCAACTACATCAGCTCCTGAAGTTACAATGGATATGAACAATGAGGGTGCGCGCGAATGGGCAAGAATTACAGGCGCAAATATTGGTAAACGATGCGCGGTCATTCTCGATGGCCAAGTTTATACAGCTCCTACTATTCAGGGCAAAATTCCAAGCGGCAGATCACAAATTACAGGTTCTGCAAATATGGAAGAAGCAAAACTTCTTGAGATCGTTTTGAAAGCCGGAGCTCTACCTGCTCCAATTGAAATTCTTGAACAAAGAGTAGTTGGCCCATCTCTCGGACAAGACTCCATTAGTCAAGGATTTAATTCTGCTTGGATTGGTTACTTTATTGTAGCATTATTCATGATCTTCTACTATAAAACAGCGGGTTCGTTTGCAGATATGGGAGTTATATTGACAGTTCTTTTAACCATGGGAGTTTTAGCCGCTTTCCAGGCAACATTAACTTTGCCCGGTATTGCCGGTGTTGTTCTTTCTATGGGTATGGCTGTTGATGCGAACGTTCTTATTTACGAAAGAATTCGCGAAGAACTTAAAACCGGTAAAACATTCAAGGCTGCTGTTGATGCTGGTTTTAAAATTTCACTTTCAGCTATCATCGATTCTAATATTGTAATACTCCTTACCGGTATCATTCTTTATCAGTTTGGCAGCGGTCCGGTTCAAGGGTTTGCATTAACACTTATGATTGGTATTGTAACAAGTTTATTCAGTCAATTGGTTTTAGTGAGAGTAGTTTTCGATTTCATGATTGCCAAGGGCTACAAAATTAATGTCGGTTAATATTAGGAGAAAAATTAGATGAGACTTTTTGAAAACATAAATATCGACTTCATGGGTAAGCGCTCGATGTTCTTCCTCATCTCGGGAGTAATTATTCTCTTAGGAATGATTAACATCCTTTTTAGAGGATTATCTTTTGGAATTGATTTTAAGGGCGGCTCAGAAATTGCTCTCCAATTCGAGAAACCGATAGATATTTCATTCGTAAGACAAGAAATTGATAAAATTGGTTTGGGCGAAATTGAAGTAAAAACTTTTGGCGGTTCTACAGGAATTCTATTAAGATCGGAATTGCAGGAAGTTCCAACAAACGTTTTACCCAGAGTTAAATCCAGAATAGAAACAATCATCAGTGAAAACTTTCCCGGTATGCAAAAACAAGTAATCGCTTCTTCAGGTAATTCCATTACTTATGAATTTTCCGATTCAGCCGCTGCAACCATTGTTGAAAATAAGCTTTTTGAGTCCGGATTTCAGACATCAAAAGTAAGTGAAGAACCAAGTAACAAAGGAATTATAGTTCGGTTAGGCATTTCTGATTGGATTAAAGATAATTTAGCGGAAAAATTTAAGGACAATCCATTCGTTGTTCAGAAAGAAGATAAAGTTGGACCAAAAGTGGGGCAGGAATTAAAAAGAGATGTTGTTGTGGCGATAGCTCTCGCATTGATTGTAATTCTTATCTACATCGGGTTCAGATTTAAATTCTCTTTCGCGATTGGAGCCGTTATTGCGCTTTTTCACGATGTACTTATCACCCTTAGCCTGTTCTCCATTTTATATGGAGTAATCCCGGGTTTAAATCTCGAAGTGACCTTAACAGTTGTTGCGGCATTCTTAACACTTATTGGTTATTCCATGAATGATACCGTGGTTGTATTCGATAGAGTGAGAGAATATCTAAAGCTTCACAAAACTCTTCCTCTTGAAGAGAATATGAATCGTGCAATCAATAACACTTTCAGCCGTACAATCATTACAGGTCTTTCAACCATGTTTATGATTATTGTACTGATCATCTTCGGCGGAGAAATATTACGCGGATTTGCTTTCGCTTTATTTATAGGAATGATTACAGGTACTTACTCTTCTATCTTCGTAGCCAGCGCTTTCGTTTTAGAATATGCGAATAGAACAAAGAGTAAAATTACTTTCTAAGAATTTGTATTCAGATTTTTGTACCAAAGACCCCCGGCGATGAACCGGGGTTTTTTGTTTTAAAGAGTCATTTTATTTTATGTCGTAATGTCATTCTATCCTACTTCTTGAATTATTTTTCAAACCACCTTAGTATTTACAAATCCGGCAGGGCGTTTTACCTCTTCGCCTTTTGCAATGATTATTAGAACCGTAAGCATTCCTATCACAATAATTTTTTCCTCTGAGATTATACTTCAAATTCTGTTCCCTGCTCAAATACTGTGAATTAATAATGGGCACTTCTATAAACTATTTTTTAAATGAATAGGACGCAGATAAACACGGATAAAACAGATTCACGCGGATTATTTTTGGAGTTTTTAGAAGTCCCCTAATGCAACTTAGTAATAATTCAGCAATGATTTACATAAGTAATAAGTTGCAAACACGGTTATGGCAACCGAATTGTTGAAATCCTTGCTGTAAAAAGGATTATGGTTCCGGCGCGTTGGAAGCAGTTGATGAAGAATAATTTCCAATAGAATTTAAAAATGCTTTTTTGAGAATGCTCTACCGGAATGACTCTTCAAGTATTTTTCGAAGGAGTAGGCTTTGAGTTTATCGGAGAATGAAATTGCAGTGGTGAGTCGCCAAGGTTTGTATTTTGATGTATGAGGTGACCCCCCATGATTATGTCGGTCTAACCTTCTTTTAAGATCTATGGTACAACCAACGTAATAATTTCAGAATACTTGATACTCTCTAATATATAAACGTAATAAAACATAGCCGAGTAGTACTACGGCGTAGTTTTGAGCATGTATATCCTAAAGCCGAACTTACCGGCTTCGTCCCA
>CAYVBQ010000007.1:89321-122454 GCA_964449775.1 uncultured Melioribacter sp.
AAATACGGGACTACGCCGTGTTCGGCTTCTTTTTTCGCAAGCTCAAAACGAAGCCAATTGAAGCAAGTGTATCATCGATTTTAAAACCAAAGTAATAATTTTCGGGATACATGATACTCTCTAATATATAAACGTAATAAAACATATCCGAGTAGTACTACGTCGTAGTTTTGAGCATGTATATCCTAAAGCCGAACTTACCGGCTTCGTCCCAAAATACGGGACTACGCCGTGTTCGGCTTCTTTTTTCGCAAGCTCAAAACGAAGCCGAGTGGAGGTGGCGGGAGTCGAACCCGCGTCCGAAATTATAATCCTATGAACGTCTACACACATATTCTGTCTTTTAATTTCATCCCGACAGCATTGATAGACAAATTATGTCGGGACTATTCCGAAAATAGTTTCGCCTCGTCTATTCGGAAGTTCGATTTGGCTATCATGCCATGCGGCGTTCTTTCGACCCCAGGCATGAGTGGAATCGAAGAACGGCTGCGTAAATTACGCAGCTAAAGCGTAGTTATATTCGCCTTTTAGTTTTTTTACCGTCGTTTTACGTGTCTACGGAGAACACGGTGCGCAGTCCAAAGAACAAATAACCCCGTCGAAGCCAATGTCACCCCCTTAAAAGAGTGAAGAACGAAGAATTTAGAGTGAAGAGTGATTAACTCTAAATCTCTATTTCTCAGGGTGATTAGAAACAGTTACAAAGGAATTAAAGAACAAACTTATTTTTGCCAATGTAGATCGTTTGTATCGTTCGAAAAATTTTCAAACCGTGCTAGAACGAAAAGCAGATCCGATAGACGGTTCAAATATACTTCTATTTCATGATTAATCCCATCTACTTTTGCAAGAGCAACAACTTCACGTTCGGCTCTGCGGCAGACAGTTCTTGCATGATGTAAAATAGCAGAACCTTTCAGCCCTCCCGGTAAAATAAAATTTTTTAATTCGGGAAGTTGTGAATCATATTTATCAATCAATACTTCAAGCTGCTTTATAAATTTTGCATCAACACGCGGTATCACAAAATTTTTATTTTCTTTATCTAGCGGTGATGCCAGATCAGACCCAACGGTAAATAAATCGTTCTGTATACTTTCGATAACTTCTATCAGTTCCTTATTCATCAACTCAGATATTGCCACACCGAGAACTGCATTTAATTCGTCAACAGTACCGTAAGCAGAAATTCTCAAATCATCTTTCCAAACTCTTCTGCCGCCGAATAATGATGTCTTTCCTTTATCTCCTGTCTTAGTATAAATTTTCATGATGTATGAGGTAGTTCAGAAATTTTTATTCCAATTTCGTTTTTATTGGATATGGCAGAATAGAGAGATCCGTTTTCAAAAGCCTTCTTTCTTACTAGAGCTAAACCTTTCTGTACGGTTAATAGTTCATCTTTAGATAGAGTTGTGATCTTGCCGGACTCATTTTTTTCATGATCAATAACAATCAGCGGGTCAATGGAACTGATTGAATCGTTCAAAGTAACTTTAACTAATTTTTTCTGAACTTTATCATATGTATCAAGCCGTGCAATCACTTCTTGACCGATGTAACATCCTTTCTTAAAGCATACCTCATGAATAAGATTTACTTCATGCGGATTGGATTCATCATTGATTTCATTTGGGAATGCCGGAATTCCGTTTTCGATCCTAAATGCATCAAAGGCGTCATCTCCAACAACATGTAGATCAAAGACACTGTTGATACTAAAAAGATACTCGATTAGACCGGCGCTCTTTTCTGAGTCAATGAGTGCTTTGTAAATTTTAACTCCGTTATTTTCTTGATTCATAAAAAAATAAAAGGTGAATCCGTCAACATCAAATCTTCGTACTTTTGTAGAGTCAACAGTATTGATTTCCTTCCCCAGAAGAAGAGTCAAAAAAGATTCTGCCTGTGGTCCAACAAAATCAACAATAGCATAATTGCTTGAGACATCTTTTGTCTGAATATCTTCGGTTATGATAAATTTGTTCACCCAGCTAAAGAGACGTTTATTCTCGCTCGCACTGCCAATCAGAAAAAAATCATTTTCTAAGCTGATGAGAGTTGTGCGGTCAATAAACCTTCCCTTTTCATTTAAGAAGATTGTGTTTCTCTTCTCTAATGTTTTCAAATCTTTAACAGCATTGGTTGATACGCGATGTAAAAAGTCTAGTACGTCTTTACCAAACATCTGAATCAAAACCAAAGAAGAATTAACTCTTAATCCAACACCGTTACGCAACGATTCATATTCTTCCTTCGCCGAAGTAAAAAAGCGAAATGATTCTTCGTTTTTTATTGCATTCGGAAATTTATAACTCAAAAATTCGGAAAGAGATAACACTATTTGATTCTCCTGAAACATTCTAACCTTTCTGCCAACTTAGAGGCAATTTTAATATTTTCTAAACCATCTTGGATTTTTGTCTGTAATATAAAGCAGCCTCTTTTCACTCCAGTAAAAAGGAATTGAATCGAGAATACGGATTGCATTAAGTGAATCCTGCCATGAATTTCCTGTAAATCGGAATTCAAAGTAATCCGGAAATTTGTCATTGTTTACGTTAGCAATGGCTCTCTTATGAGCAATTCCAACGTATGTTTCTAAAAGATGAGGTGGTTTGCGCCAGCCATCGGTTAAAAAGAAATTATAATTCCGATGCCCTGAGATAATTCCATCTTCATAATTTAGCTCCACATACTTCATGTTTTTGACTTTCCAATTTTTAATTGTAATACGGTTGAACCCGCCATGAATTGGAACTTCTGATTCCCATAGTCTTTCAAACTGACCATCTTTGCATTCAAATAATGTTAACCAGAAGAATGCTGTACCGAGTTTTGTGCTGTCCAAATTAATGTAACTCGACTCAAACCCAACCACATTTTTTGTTTCAATATTACGTTCGCTCTGTTTTGATTTAGCAATCACGGCAAGAATAAAATTTCCACCATCCTTAAAATACACTACCGCTTCTTTAGGAACATTGTATGTAAAAGTTCTATCAAACTGAACGAGATAAGTGCCTTTGTCATAATTGCTGAGGACATATTCTTTCAAAGAAATAGTATCGCATGGGAATCGGTTTTGCGTTTGTCCTTTCTGAACATCAATATTATACTCTCGAATCTGTTCATCTTTAGCGCTCGAGGTAGCAGCATCACCGCTTTCTCCTTGCTTGGATGTGCATGTATAAATTAACAAACCTAAAAGAGAAAACACTATAAGCCTTTTATAGAGTTTCATCTTGTGATTCCTTTTTGTTATTAAATTTTCGTTTCAATTAACTTTTGGAAAACTCATCAAGAAAATATGCAGATGAGTATAATCCCTTTTCAAAATTCTCAAGAAGAAAATGTTCATTAGGTGAATGAATGTTATCGCTGTCTAATCCTAAACCCATCAGCACTGCCGGAGCTTTTAGTTGTTTGACAAAATCAACAACAACAGGAATTGACCCACCTTCGCGCGTGAAAAATGTTTTTTTGCCAAATGCTTTTGAAACAGCTTTTGCAGCAGCATTAATCGCTTTGCTTCCCAACGGAATAACAACACCATACCCGTAGTGAAGTGTGAGTACATCCACTTTAACACTCCTTGGTGCAATTGAGTAAACAAACTTAGTAAACTCTTTTGCAATTTTAACCGGGTCTTGATTTGGAACGAGACGCATGCTAATCTTTGCTTTAGCTTTTGATGGAAGAACAGTCTTAGCACCTTCCCCGGTAAATCCGCCAATTATTCCGTTACAATCCAAAGTAGGACGGGTCCACAATCTTTCCAAAGTTGTAAATCCCTTCTCTCCTTGCAATTCTTTTACGTTGATATCCTTGGCATATTGCTTATCGGAAAGTTTGAACCGTCTGAAATTTTCTTTTTCTTCTTTTGTTAACTTCAATACGTCTTTATAGAAATTCGGGACAGTCACTTTTCCATTCTTATCATGCAATTTGGAGATAATTTTTGCCAACTCATTGATCGGGTTTGCAACCGCCCCACCGAAACTTCCGGAGTGCAGATCCCGATCGGGACCGATTATTTCAACTTCCATATACAGCAGTCCTCGCAAACCATATGTAATTGTTGGAACACCTTGGGCATACATGCTAGTATCGGAAATTAAGATCGCATCACACTTCAGCAATTCTTGTTTCTCTTTCAAAAAAGCAACCAGGTTAGAACTGCCAATCTCTTCTTCTCCTTCGAGAATAAATTTTACATTAACAGGAAGTTCACCCAGAGTTTTGAAATACGCCTCAACACTTTTAATGTGAACAAAATGCTGACCCTTGTTATCGTTTGCGCCGCGTGCCCAGATTTTTCCATCATGAATAACAGGTTCAAATGGCTGATCAGTCCAAAGATTTAACGGATCAACAGGCTGTACATCATAATGCCCATAAATTAAAACCGTTGGTTTATCAGGTTTACCAAGCCATTCGCCGTAAACAATTGGATGACCGGCAGTTGGAAAAATTTCTACTCGTGTCATTCCCGCATCTTTCAGCTTTTGAGCGGCGAAATCTGCGCATTTTATCATCTCATCAATATGTGTAGAGAGAGTGCTGATACTAGGTATTCTCAAGTACTCTTTTAATTCTTCCAGATAATTATCTAAATTGCTTTTCAGATGGCTTACCACAACCTCCACTAATACCTCCAATTATTTTATTTCTAAGAAGAAAATGAATAAGATATAACTTACCAAATCAAATTTACATCTATCAATTTCTGTATTCAAGTTCATATCCCATTATTTAATAGAAATATCGAGTTCATATTGCCTCTACTAAAGGAGACTCATGGTAACTAAATGACTATTCCCTTTTGAATCTTTTCTATTTATGGTAAATTTCGAGTACAAAGCTCATTAAAAAAGATTAATGATAATTATAAAATACATACTGAAAAACCACCTCATTCCATTTCTGTTCTCGATATTCATTTTACTGTCTGTTTTTATACTTCAGTATATGGTAAAGATGGCGGATCGTTTAGTTGGAAAAGGATTAAGCGCTTGGGTAATTATTCAATTGGTTACATATAGTCTCGCGTGGATGGTTGTACTTGTTGTACCAATGGCTGTATTGATTGCAACTCTGATGGCGTTCGGGTCAATGTCGCAAAACAATGAAGTGGCAATCCTCAAAGCAACCGGCGTTAGCTTATACAAAATGATGATCCCTCCTTTTGCAGCAAGTATCTTTGTTGCACTTTTTCTGGTCCATTTCAACAACAATATTTATCCTGATGCTAATCATGCACTCCGAATTTTACTTGAAGATATCTCAAGAAAGAAGCCGACACTTTCGTTAGTACCCGGAGTTTTTTCTCAAGAAGTTCCAAATTATTCAATACTTGTTCGGGAAATTGATCAGACAACAAATCAGTTAAAACAGATAACTATTTATGATTATTCCCATCTACCGAAAGTTAATATTGTAACGGCAGCAACAGGAAAGATTTATTTTTCACCAAATCAAAAAAAATTAATGATGGATTTAAACAAGGGTGAGATCCATGAATCAGATAACACAGAAAAAAAATCTTACCGTAAGCTTCGTTTTGAAAGACATAAAATAGCAATGCCCGCTGAACAATTTACTTTTGAGCAAACGGGACCGGGAGGACAGCGGGGTGACCGTGAACTTGGGGCACAAGAGCTTAAATCGATAGCGGACAGTCTTGAAAAAAAACAATTAAATTTTCTTGCCGATTATAATAAGCGGATTAGAGCTTTGATTCATGACAGCCGCTCTCCTTTAGAGAATATGAATAATTCATCGGGACAATTTGTTTACTTGAAGGCTCAGCAAAAAATACGTACCGATGAAAGTTCTTTGAATGATATTTTACTACGATTGGATTATAATGATAACGATTATGACAAATACTGGGTTGAGATACATAAAAAATATGCGCTGCCATTTGCATGTATTATTTTTGTTTTGATAGGTGCACCTCTTGGAACAATGATGCGAAAGGGCGGATTTGGAATGGCGGCTGGTATTAGTCTAATTTTCTTTCTAGTCTATTGGGCATTTTTAATTGGCGGCGAAAAACTTGCAGACCGTGGCTTACTATCGCCGTTATTGGGAGTTTGGAGCGCAAATATTTTTCTAGGGATTCTTGGAATTCTATTAATGATAAAAAGCGCTAGAGAAAAAGTCACAATCAGTTTTGATCTATTTAATAAGCTAATCCCCAAATCATGGAGATCACAAGAAGAGAATAATGAAAATTCTTGACCGCTATCTTGTAAAACAATTTCTTCAAACAATTCTATTCGGATTGCTGGCATTCACCCTCCTCTTTGTAGTGATAGACTTGATGGAAAACCTCGGTGACTTCATAGATCAAAACGTACCGCTTCTTTTGATCTTCCAATACTATATAGTGTTCATTCCGGAAATGATTCGTTTAATGACACCTGTGGCAGTTCTGCTTGCGAGTTTATTTACTGCCGGAAAGATGGCAAATCTCAATGAACTTACTGCAATAAAAGCAAGCGGTGTAAGTCTGTATAGATTCATGACGCCGTTTATCATGACAGCGATTTTGATCAGCATCTTCTCTGTTTATTTTGGCGGTTATTTAGTTCCCATGGCAAACAAGCATAAGATCTTCATCGAACAAAATTCGATGAAGAAAGGAATTGTTTTTTGGGGAAGTAACATCTTTTTTCAGGACAGTAAAACAAGAATAGTAACAATTAGTTATTATGATGTAACACAAGGGCAAGCAAATCAAATAAGTATTCAAGAATTTGATCAAAACGATAAGACAAAACTTCTCTCTCGTACCGATTCTTACCGCATGAACTATGATTCTACAAAAGCAGCGTGGTTCGTATATGACGGAATTACCCGGACTTTTTCCGATTCATCCGAGGTTATTGAAAAATTTATTGTGCGGGAATTCAAGGATTTGAATTTCAAACCGAGCGATGTTATCCAAAAGCAGCGTAAGCCGGAAGAGATGACTCTAAGCGATCTTAAAAATTTTGCAGCAGAACAATTGCGTACAGGAAATGATCCTACATCAACTCAAATTGAATATCATTCGAGAATTGCATTCGCTTTTGCAAGTATGATTGTTGTGTTATTCGGTTTGCCAATTTCTGCAAATAGAAGGCGGGGCGGTTTAGCAATTCAATTTGGTATAAATTTACTAATTACTTTTATCTATCTCGTTTTCATGAAGGTTAGTCAAGCGTTTGGTAAGAGCGGGCAATTGGATCCATTAACAACTGCTTGGCTGGCAAATTTTATTTTCTTATTAGCTGCGATATACAATATAAAACGGGCTCAGAAATAGATGCCCATCCCAACCCTTCCCAAAGGGAAGGGCTTTCTAATAACAAATTTGTCATTAAAAATTCAAACTATGTCCATTACTTTTAAGAATAATGAAATAGTGAAAATAGAAATTGTTGGTAAAAAAACTTTGCGGACTTTGCGTTCTCTGAGTTAAATTACTATAACAGATAGTTTTTGGAACCACCCTTTATTTTGTTTTCATTTCAAACACATCATCCCAGTTTTCACTTGGCGGATTTGCAAGATAAAACCCGCAATGATGCACATAAACTATTGAAGGATAATTACCAAGTTTTTCAAACAACCGTTTAGAATAATCCAGTTGAGTTTATTTGTATAAATTTTAAGGAAAAGGGAAATAGAGTATACTCACAGTTGGATTGTGAGTATGCTTTAAAATGGTTTATGAAAGATTTATTGGTTACCTAGACTAAGATTATTTAAAATCCGAAACCAGGATTATCTCAATGCGGGAAATATTCACCAATATAAAATATCGCTAAATGGAAAAGTTTAGATGAAACTTTTATTCTGTTTCAATTGTTTTACGATATAGAAAGCAATAAATTTGTGAAGGATGAAAAATATTTTTAGAAATAGCGTAAAAAAAATAATAGCACTTCTGCTTCTGGGATTTTTCGTATTCTCGTTTTTGCACTCAGAGTTAGGACTCTTGGATTATGACGGTAATAATCACGGCGCGCATGATTACTGTGAAATTGTTAAGAATACAAACAATCATTCAAAGACCTTAAAAGATGAGCTGCCAAAACTTGAAGTCAATAAAGATTTCTGTATTCATTGTTTTGAAACAATTGAAGCGCAGGCAGTGCAAACTTCTTTTGAAATAACTGGTCATCATTTAAAAGCAAAACCATTCACCGATCTATATCTATTTAACAGAACATTTCTGATTTAACCAATCGTTTTTCAATTCGTTAATCCCTTTACGGGATAAGTGTTTTTAAATCATAAAATTATTTGGAGAAAGTATGAACAAACTTTTTGTTTTGCTCGCAGCCGCACTGTTACCGCTTTGCGCTTACGGACAAACTGAAATTAAAAAACTTAGTTTAAATGAAGCCATCGAAATTGGATTAAAGAATAATCCGGAAGTAAAAAGTGCAATAGAAAATATTTCAGCTTCTAAAGGAAGATTTTGGAGTGGAATTTCCCTTCCATCACCGGAAATATCTGTGCGTTATGAATGGACACCAAAAGACAAAAGTCTAAGAAGTTTCAGCGAGAGAACTCAAGAGGTTAATCAATCTTTTGAATTTCCTACAAACTATTTTTTAAAAGGAAACAAATTCAGCAAAGAAGAAGAGATTTCAGTTTACAAACTAAACTTGACTGAGAGAAGTGTTATCAATCAAATAAAGACAAGTTACTACAAAGTTCTTGCTAAACAATATCAAGGAAAATTTGCTGAGGAGAACGTTAAAATATCGGAAGATTTTTTTAGGAAAGCGGAGATAAGGCAAAATGTTGGAGAAGGAACTAACCTTGAAAGACTAACTGCAAAGGTTCAATACACTGAAGCCCGGAACAATCTGGAAGTTGTCAAGAACGAACTTACGACTGCATTCGCCGAACTGAATTATGCGCTTGGATTTGGAAAACAAAGTTATAATTCGAAGTTCGGTCTAACCGATTCGCTGGTTTTTGTTGAGCATATAATAAGTTTAGAACAAATCTTTAAATCATTCGAAGAAACAAATCCGCAGATAAAGATTGCGGAGCTAAATTATGGAATAGCATCAGTAGAAAAAGGGCTTGCGTGGTCATCACTTCTGCCGAATATTAATCTGGCTTATTTCAAACAAACGCGCGACGGCGATACCGGATTTTACGGAGCTTCCTTCGGTATATCCGTTCCGCTCTGGTTTATGTTCGACCAAAGAGGAAAAATACAAGAAGCGGTTGCAAATCAGTCTATATCTGAATCGGAACTGCAATTAACAAAGAATGAAATTGCCTTAAAATTAAAAAGCGTTTTCACAGATCACGAGAATAATCTAAAACAAGTAAAGCTATATGTGAATGATATTCTTCCGCAAGCAGAAGAGATTTACAGAACCGCAGTAAAAAGTTATGAAGCTGGAGAGATAACTTATATTGAATTTCTTCAGGCGAAACAGACAATAATTAATTCGAGAAATAATTACATTAATATATTATTCAACTACAACCGCTCAATATTTACGCTTGAGGAAATAGTTGGAAAAAGTTTAACCAAATGAATAATGACGGAGAAAATGAAATGAGATTTAATATAAAATTCTTACCGGTGCTGCTGATAACCGCATTCCTATTTTTTGGATGCGGCGAAAAGAAAAATGAAGAAGCAAAAGAAGAAAGCCAAACGCACGGAAAGGATGAAATTATTCTTTCCGGCAAAGCGATTAAAGAAATGGGAATCGAGATACAAACCATTAAAAATGAAACCTTAACCGGCTTCATAAAAGCAGCCGCTAAACTTATTCCAAATCAAGATTACGAGGCGCAAGTAGGTTCTTTGGTTCAAGGAAGAGTATGGAAAGTTTTAGTAAAAGAGGGAGATTACGTAAAAGAAGGACAAGTGTTGATGCAGCTTGAAGGACTTGAGATAGGCGAATTAAAGGCAGTTTATCTGAAGGCAAAATCGAACCTCGATTATTACAAAGTCGTATACGAAAGACAAAAAACATTAATTGAACAAAATATTGGTTCGCAAAAATCCTTGCAGGAAGCGAAAGCTGATTATGAAAAAGCAACGGCAGATTTCAACGCAGAAGATAAAAGAATACATACCGTTGGTTTGAGCCACGAGGATATTTTGGAAAATGTGACGCTTGAACATCTCGCCGGAATTCTTCCAATAAAATCTCCCATCAATGGAATTGTTACAGAAAGAAATGTTGTAATAGGACAATTAGTGGAACCGAATACAAATGCATTCAAAGTTATGAACACATCCACATTGTGGGCAGATGGGCAGATTTATGAAAAAGATATATCGAAACTAAGCGGCAAACCAAAAATAGAATTTACAACCTCAGCATATCCGGACGTAAGTTTTAACGGAGTGATAATTCTTGTCGGACAAACAGTTGACGAGCATTCACGAACAATAAAAGTAAGAGCGACACTTAACAATCCGGGCAACAGACTTAAACCGCAGATGTTTGGCGAAATGTTTATCCCTATTGGCGGTAACATAAAAGGAATAGTTGTTCCGGGCGATGCCATTATTAAAGAAAACGGTAAAAGTTATGTGTTCACGGTTGCGAATGATTCGATATTCAAAAAGCAACTTGTTGAAATCGGCGGCGAGCTTGACGGTAAAGTTGAAATTAAGATTGGCTTGAAAGAAGGAGATAAAATTGCATCCAAGGGAGTATTCTTCCTAAAATCAGAATTGCTTAAAGAAACACTTGCAGAGGAGGAATAAATGATAGAGCGAATAATCAGGTTTTCGATAAAACAAAAACTGCTTGTAATCTTTGCAATAATTTTATTGATAGCAGGTGGTATAGTAGCATTCCGCATGCTGCCGATTGACGCCGTGCCGGATGTAACGAATGTGCAGGTTCAGATATTAACTTCGTCTCCAACGCTTGCGCCGGTTGAAGTTGAAAGATACATTACATTTCCAATCGAAGTTGCAATGAACGGAATACCCCATGTTGAGGAAATCCGTTCGGTCTCTAAGTTTGGTTTGTCGTTAGTTACGGTTGTCTTTCAAGACGATGTTGATATTTACTTTGCGCGTCAACTTGTATTCCAGCGTCTTCAAGTTGCATCGGAAAATATTCCGCCGGAGTTTGGCAAACCGCAATTAGGACCAACAAGCACCGGGCTTGGTGATATTTATCAATACGTTATTAGACCAAAGGATAAGACAAAGAACGATGCGGCAACTTTAATGGAAATGAGAACTCTTCAAGATTGGGTTGCCAAGAGGCAGCTTCTCACAGTCCCGGGAATTAATGAAGTAAACAGCTTTGGCGGTTTTGAAAAGCAGTATCAAGTATTGATTGATCCGCAAAAATTATTGAGCTATAATTTAACATTGAGAGAAGTATTCCAAGCCGTATCTGAGAATAATTCAAATGCAGGCGGAGCTTATATAGAGCACGCAAACGAACAGTATCTTGTACGCGGCTCCGGCTTGGTTCAAAACATTGAGGATATAAAAAGTATAATTGTAAAAACGCTTGAAAGTGGAACGCCGATTTATGTTCACAATGTAGCTGATGTTCAGCTCGGTCCGGCAATACGGCAAGGCGCTGTAACAATGAACGGCGAAGGAGAAGTAACCGCCGGTATTGTAATGATGCTAAAAGGTGAAAACAGCCGCGCCGTTGTTGACAGAGTAAAAGAAAAAATTGAAACTATAAAAAAAGCATTACCCGACTCGGTTAAATTAGAGCCGTTTTATGATAGAACCGAACTTATCAATAAAACAATATGGACTGTCGAAAAGAATTTATTAGAAGGAGGCATCCTTGTAATACTGATTCTTGTTTTACTGCTCTACAATTTACGCGGCGGATTTATAGTCGCTTCGGTTATTCCTCTTTCAATGCTGTTCGCGGTAATAATGATGGTTGCAACTGGAGTATCGGGGAATTTGATGTCGCTCGGCGCTCTAGATTTTGGGCTGATAGTTGACGGCGCCGTGGTAATGGTTGAAAATGCAATCCGAAAACTTCACGAAAAGAAAAACGGAATGAGCAATACCGAATTAATTTTAGAATCGGCGGTGGAAGTCGGCAGACCGGTTGTATTTGCTGTTGGAATTATCATCATAGTTTACTTTCCGATAATGACACTTACCGGAATAGAAGGAAAGATGTTCAAGCCGATGGCTTACACGGTAACTTATGCTTTAATCGGCGCTCTATTATTAAGTTTAACTTATGTGCCGGTAATGTCTGTTATTATGTTTAAGAAAAGAGTGAAGGAAAAGGAAAGTCCAATAATTAAGTACGCAAAAAAATATTATGTGCCGCTTCTAAAGAAAGTCTTGCATAAGAGATTATTGGTTACGGGAACTGCGTCGGCTTTTGTAGCAATCAGCATAATTATCTTTCCCTTTCTTGGAAGCGAATTTATCCCCCAGCTTGATGAAGGTTCAATTGCAATCCAATCTTGGCGGCTTCCAAGCGTATCGCTTACAACTTCAGTAAATACCTCTGCTTTAATTGAAAAAGAAGTGTTAAAATTTCCGGAAGTAAAAAGTATTGTTTCAAAAACCGGACGCGCCGAAATTGGAACCGATCCGATGGGCGTGGAGATAAGCGATATATTTGTTGAACTGAAGCCAAAAGAAGAATGGAATACCGGGCGCGATAAAGAAAAGTTAGTGGATGCAATAAGTGAAAAATTAAATAAAATTCCCGGTATAGCATTCAGTTTTTCGCAGCCGATACAATTAAGAGTTGCCGAGTTAATTTCCGGTGTGCGCTCTGATGTGGCAATTAAATTATTCGGCGAAGATCTGGAAGTATTGAAAGAAAAAGCTGATGAGATTGCAAAAGTTGTAACAAAGATTGATGGCGCTGAGGATGTAAAAGTTGAGCAGGTAACCGGATTGCCACAGCTTCAGATAAAGATTGACCGTTCAAAAATTTCCAGGTATGGAATAAACGTGGCGGATGTTAATCAAATTATTGAAACGGCCATCGGCGGGAAATCTACCGGCGAAGTGTTTGACGGTGAAAAGAGATTTGAACTTACCGTCAGATTTAAGGAAGATGCCAGAAACAGTGTTGATGTGATCAAAAATATTCTTGTTTCGGCTCCGAACGGTTCGAGTATTCCTCTTAGTCAATTGGCAGATGTTTATATTGAAGAAGGTCCTTCGCAAATAAGCCGCGAGCGAAGCCAGCGGAGAATTGTTGTTGAAGCGAATGTTAGAGAAAGGGATATCGGAAGTTTTGTTGAAGAAGCGCAGTTAAAACTTGATGAAACAATAAAACTGCCGACCGGTTATTATTTAGAATGGGGCGGCACGTTTGAAAACTTACAAAGCGCGCGAACAAGATTAGCAATTGTTGTTCCGCTCTCCTTGTTCTTGATTTTTGTTTTACTGTTTATCTCATTCGGTTCTGTGAAGAATGCGCTGCTGATTTACACCGGAATTCCGTTCGCAATTGTCGGAGGCGTATTTTCTCTTCTAATCCGTGGAATGCATTTCAGTATATCTGCCGGAGTTGGATTCATTGCGCTATTTGGAGTTGCCGTTTTAAATGGCGTGGTAATGGTATCATACATAAATCAATTACGTAAAGAAGGAAAATCATTAGAGGATGCTGTTTTGCAAGGCGCAGAAACAAGATTACGTCCCGTGTTAATGACAGCACTTGTAGCAAGTCTTGGGTTTATTCCAATGGCTCTATCAACCAGCGCCGGAGCCGAAGTTCAGCGACCGCTTGCAACAGTTGTGATTGGCGGAATAATAACTTCAACAATATTGACTTTGTTTGTTCTTCCAACATTTTATATGTGGTTTGAAAAACAAAAAGAAGAACCGGAGTTATGAAAAACATCATAATAAAAACAAGAATTACTTGTCCTTATTGTGGTTTTGAGAAAGAAGAAGAAATGCCGCTATATGTGTGTGTGCATTTCTATGAGTGCAAATCATGTAAGAAAATATTAAAGCCAAAAGAAGGCGAATGCTGTGTATTTTGTTCTTATGGTAGTGTTAAATGTCCGCCAAAACAGATTGAAGAAAACAACTATAAACAAATTTAATAAGGAATAAGATGAAAGAGATAAAGGCAATTATTCAGCCATTTATATTAACAAGAGTAGTAACAGCCCTTCATAAAATTGAAGGGCTTCCGGGAATGACTATTTCAGAAATAAAAGGATTTGGCCGAACACGAGGGAAAAAGGAAAAAGAAGTAAGTGATGAGGGCGTTTACGAATTTGTTCCAAAAGTAAAGATAGAAATTGTTGTACTTGATGAGCTTGCCGAAACAGTTGTGAATACGATTCAAGAGAATGCCCACACCGGTAATCCGGGAGACGGAAAAATATTTGTGGTTAATGTTGAAGATGTGGTGAAGATTAGAACGAATGAGCGCGGTGAGAGTGCGATATGAAACTATCCAAACTTATTTTGCCAATAATTTCAGCAGCAGTTCTTGCACTGATTTATTACACATATTTTGCCCCGACAAAAGAATTAGGGGATTTCAGTAAATTCAGTGCAGGCAGCGAGATTAACCAGAATATTAATGTGGCAGTTGTTAAATCCAAAGCATTTGAAAAAAACAAAAGCGGTGGAATCATTTCCTTTTATGCTAAAGATAAAAATAACGTTGAAGTAAAAATTACACTTCACGAACCGGCGACGGAAGAAATTGTTAATGCCAAAGTGATTGAGCTTATGGGGCATATGCACGGAAGCAACTTTACTGCGGCAAGTGTTTCTGTTCTAAAATGATCATAAAATGAATTGAACTAACTATGAAAAAATATCAACTAAAAAATATTGATTGCGCTTTGGGCGCGGCGAACGTAACACTTTTACCTCATATGCGTCTTTATAATAGGAATACATAATGAAAGGTAGATCCGAAGATTTAGAGAATGATATACTTCTTCAACTTTTAGTAGATGTTAAAGCTGATGACACCAAAGCTATAGGTAAACTTTGTGATCACTTTCTACCAAAGGTGTACCGTTTTATTTACTACCGTGTCAAGAGGATCGAAGATGCCGAAGACTTGACAAGTGAAGTATGCCTTAGGGTGCTTCAATCGATTCAGGAACAAAAAGGGTCATTTCATGCATGGATTTATCGTATCGCCTCTAACATGATTACGGATCACTATCGTCGCCGTGCTGTACGATCAACTGTTGAGTCAATAGGAGATTCAATTGAAGAAATAGATGATCATAGTAATACAGCGATTGAGTTGCTCGAACAACAAGAACTACGACAAAACTTAAGCCAACTGACAGAAGAACAGCAACAAGTTATCGCATTGAAATTCGTTGAAGGATATGGAACCGATGAGATAGCAGATTTGCTTGGAAAGTCCACGGGGGCTGTTCGGGCAATTCAATTTAGAGCATTAACTACAATGCGAACTATGTTTAACGAAGAAGGACAGCGACGAAATGAAGGGAAAAATTAAATGGAACAAGACATTGAATTGATTTTAGATATTTGTATCAATGAAATGCACAAAGGGAAAAGTATTGAGGAATGCTTGGCAGAATATTCTCAATACGCCAGCCAACTAAAACCTTTGTTGCAACTTGTTAAGCAAATTGAAGCTTTGCCTCAACCAGCGCCTTCACCCGAAGCGATATCATCAACTTTGATCAACATCGGTAAAGAAATTGCACAGCTTACTATAACTTCAGAAACACCCGTTGTGCGTGGGAAGAAACGGAAAACAATTTCTTTTTTTAATATTTTCCAGAAACCAAAATTAATGTGGGCATTCAACGCTGCCTTAATATTGATAGTTGTCCTCTTCAGTGTTGCAACAATCTCTGCAAATAGCGTTCCTGGTGATATCCTGTATCCAGTGAAGTTAGCAACGGAGAAGGTAAAGTTCCTGCTTACATTTAATTCGGAGAAGAAAGCAGAACTTCGGCTGACGTTCTCTGACAAGCGTCTGCAAGAAATGATTGCGGTCTTCCAGCAGTCCGGTAAGCTTGATACAACATTGTTAAAGGAGATGCTGGATGAAGCAAAATTAGCTTTAGAGGAAAACGAAATACCAAGTGATAAAGCATCTATCTTTGCAGCCAAATTAAGTCACGCTAATGCTTATCAAAAAGATGTGCTGGAGAAAATTCGTCCTCGCGTTAATCAATCAAACCGCCAAATTGTTGATGAGGCAATCAATATGTGCGATATGCGCAGCCGCTGGATGAGAAGAATGATGAACGAAGAGTATGATAGCTCCCCCGGAGAATCGGATTCGACTCCTTCAAAACAACTGCCCCATCAATCGAAGCAAAAGTCAAAGAAGTTACAATGGGGACCGGGATGCGATTGGATGAGATGAAACTTTATGGAGAACAATAACTGCATAACACTTTAATTTGTAGTGCGTCTTTATGTGTGAGGATTATAATTTATAATCCATTTAACAAAATCACACAACAACATTAAGGAGAAAAATCATGTTTACCAAACACAAGAAACTTGCTCTAATTGTTCCGTTACTTGGAACAATCATGCTGCTTTCGTTATTCTCAAGTTCAGCTACAGCACAAAGTATGGGGTGCCGGATGAGCGGCTCTGATGCATGGTGGTCGAATTCCAACATTCCAGATAAGTACCAGTTGTCCCCTGAACAAATAACTAAGATCAGAGAGATACGTTCTCAATATGATGACGAAATCATCCCATTGCAGAGAGAACTTCGTTCACTGAGAATTGAAGCAAGAGGTTATGCTTCCCGCTCAAACGCTGAGATAGGAAAGATCAAATCGTACCGGAAAGATATTAACGATCTTGAGGGGAAGATTGATGATCTCCGCCTCGATGCAAGGGCTACAACCAATAAGATTCTCACTAAAGAACAGAGAGTATACTTCAGCGATAACTTTGTTGGGTGGGATATGGACGGTGGTATGATGAGCAATATGGGAAGTGACATGGGCATGCGCGATATGTGCCGATGATGTCTGAATCCAACGAATAGTAATGAGAATAACCATGAGAGAATGGAGGATATTACTTCCATTCTCTCAAATATTTACAAAGGAGACTAAGAAATGGAAACTTTTCTTTACACAATCAACTTAGCTGTTCACAATTTGCTTCTCGTAGCTTGTGCTGCGGCACCATTTTATCAACTCAGGATGGTTTACAAGAGAGCGAAATTTGGAAAGAAGATATATTACGAAATGGATAGTTTGATGGAAGAAATTCTGAGTCAGCAGCCCCGACTTTGTTTTTGGTTCATCATCGGTCTAATTGTTACTGGCTTTGCGTTCCCATTGATTCACTATGGTTTTCACGGTGAATTGCAGCAACGAACTGCATTGGTTTATTGGGCGCTCTCCATAAAAACGTTTTTGGTTTTTATAGGTTTTGGGATTGTTAATTATGGAATGTTTGTCATTGATAAGCAGATACAAGGAATATTCAAAACCTTCAAACCAAATGAGCAGCCGCCAGCCGATGTTTTGGATAAATTCTTTGCCCTTCGAACCAAAAGAAGAAAATTTTGCACCGTGTGCCTGGTCTTAGCCATTACAATTTTAGTCATAAGTCCAGTACTCAGTTTTTATTGATAAGGAGAAAATAAAAATGAAAAAATTCACAACATTGACAAGCCGCTTTTTGATTTTTGTGGGATTGCTTTTTGTTTACTCGTACAATGCTCATGCACAGTGCTCTGGGTGGAGGTTAGGAAGTCATGAGAGATCGGGTTCTCACTCTTATATAAATCCAGCGACTGCGGCTTTACTCTCTTTGCAGCCGCTGCCAATAGCTGCGGGAAATTTTTATACTGGTGATTGGGGAAGAGGGACTTTATACTCTGCTGTAGAATTAGCCCTATTTATTCCCGGAATGATTTTAGTGATTGACAATTCTGGCTGGTGGGGACACAACCGCTATGATGGTTACTATAATACTTCCTACAGCAACACTAATTGGACAAAAGCAGAGCGGGATCGCTTTTATTATTTACTGGCTGGTTACATTATAGTCAAAGTCATCAGCGCATTTGATGCAGGTTATTCAGCCGAGTGGCACAATACAAATTATGCTCTTAAATATGATGAACAGAGTAAGTCGCTCTCGCTCGCATTTAGATATTCGTTTTAACAATAGCTGGATTGATATATTATTTAACAAACAATTTGAGGGCGGAGTAAATTAACTCTGCTCTCTAAACTTAATAGAAGGAGAAATTACAATGTGGAATTCAGGTTGTTCATGGTGGTGGGGACCCGGATATTTTTTCGGAGGACCTTTCGGTATGATAATCGGACTAGTTTTTTGGGCAGTGATTATTTACGCCATATTCCGATTGATTCCTAACTTGACTAATCGATCTGCGGAAGTGAGTAGAAAAGAAGAAACCGCTCTGGAAATCCTCAAACGAAGGTATGCAAAAGGAGAAATAGATACAGAAGAGTTTACGAAAAGAAAAAAAGATTTGGAGTCGTAATAACAATAAAAAAGGAGTAACAAAAATGGAACAAACAAATTATGGATTTTCAAAAATAGTTAATCTCAGTTACGAAGAAGCAATTGAAAAAGTAACTGAAGAATTAAAGAAAGAAGGATTTGGAGTGCTGACGGAAATTGACGTTAAAGCAACACTTAAGAAAAAATTGGATGTTGATTTTAAGCCATACAAAATTCTTGGCGCTTGCAATCCGTCGTTTGCATACAAAGCGCTTCAATCAGAAGAACAAATAGGTTTAATGCTTCCTTGCAACGTAATTGTTTATGTGAATGATACCGGAGAAACAGTTGTTGCGGCAATAGATCCAATTGCATCTATGCAAGCAGTAAAGAATGATAAGCTTGGTGAAGTAGCCGAAACAATACAAGGTAAATTGAAGAAAGTAATTGATATCCTTTAGCCGTTGTGTTAACTGAGAACTTCTATGAAAAAGTATCAATTAAAAAATATTGACTGCGCCTCTTGTGCTGTTAAGATAGAGGAAGGAGTTGCAAAATTAGAACAAGTTAAGTTTGTCTCAGTCAATTTTGCTAACTCTACTTTATTAATAGATACACCGGATATTCAAGAAGTAAAGAATAAAATAAAAGATATAGAGCCGGAGGTGGAACTGATTGAAGAGGAAGATAAGAAAATACTTTCATCTCCAAATGGAATTGACTTGTCGCTTTGGAAAGAGAATAAAACTGCAATCGTTAAGATATTTATAACAATGTTATTTCTTGGGTCAGGGCTGATCTTTGAGAAACAGATCCATAACACTCCTTACCGTGTTCTCGAGCTAACAATCTTTTTAACTGCTTATTTATTGAGCGGATGGAAAGTTATAATTAGTGCTGTAAAAAATATTTTAAAAGGACAAGTCTTTAACGAGCATTTTTTAATGACGATTGCGACACTCGGCGCATTTGCTATTGATGAAATGCCGGAAGCAGTAGCTGTAATGTTGTTTTATGTTGTTGGAGAATTATTTCAAGATATTGCCGTCAACCGATCACGAAAATCAATTAAAGCATTATTAGAAATAAAACCGGATTATGCTAATCTAAAAAGCAATGGTGAAGTAAAACGAGTTTCACCGGAGAGCGTAAAAGTCGGCGAATATATTTTAGTTAAGGCGGGAGAAAAAATCCCTTTGGATGGTGAAATCACTGAAGGGAATTCTTTTATGGATACATCTGCGTTAACCGGAGAAAGCGTTCCAAGAAAAGTTAAAGAAAAAGATATTGTCTTAGCCGGAATGATAAACCAATCAGGTTTGTTGACTATTAGAGTTACTAAATTGTTTAACGAATCATCCATATCAAGAATACTTGAGCTTGTTGAAAATGCCACATCTAAAAAAGCAGAGACCGAAAAATTCATTACAACATTTGCCAAATACTATACGCCCGTTGTTGTTTTAGGCGCTCTGTTATTGGCTGTATTACCACCGCTTTTATTTACGGGGCAAACATTTTCGGACTGGATTTATCGTGCGTTAGTTGTGCTTGTAATTTCTTGTCCTTGCGCTTTAGTTATTAGTATTCCTCTTGGATACTTCGGCGGAATCGGAGGCGCTTCCCGAAGAGGAATTCTCGTAAAAGGTTCTAACTATTTGGACGCTCTTACAAAAGTTAAGACAGTAGTTTTTGATAAAACCGGAACTCTGACCAAAGGAGAATTTAAAGTATCTGAAATTGTTGTGAAAAACGGATTTAACCGGGAAGAATTATTACGGCTTGCAGCTTATGCAGAATCGCATTCTAATCATCCGATAGCGAAATCTGTAATTGAAGCATATGGGGAAAAGATTGATCAAGAATTGATTACCGATGTTCAGGAAATAAGCGGCAAAGGAATTAAAACAAAAGTAAACGGACAACAAGTTATTGTTGGGAATGATAAACTTCTTCACTTAGAAAATATTCAGCACGATAAATGTGATGTTGAAGGAACAGTAGTTCACATCGCAGTTAATTCTATTTATGCTGGATATATTATCATTTCCGATACGTTGAAGGACGGCGCACAAGAAACAATAAGTTTACTGAAAAAGAAAAATATTAATTCTGTAATGCTTACCGGTGATAATAAAGCTGCTGCTGAATTCTTTGCAAAGAAGTTAGGAATAGATAAATTCTATTATGAATTACTTCCGGAGGATAAAGTAAATCATATTGAGAAAATAATACAAACCACTGCTAAAGGAAATAAAGTTGCTTTTGTTGGAGATGGGATAAACGATGCGCCGGTTTTAGCACGTGCGGATATTGGTATTGCTATGGGTGCTCTCGGTTCAGATGCCGCCGTTGAAACTGCGGACGTTGTTCTTATGACTGATTCACCTTTGCAAGTTGTAACCGCAATTGATGTAGCAAAGAAAACACGAAAGATAGTTTGGCAAAATATAGCTTTTGCAATGGGAGTTAAATTATTCTTCATTCTTCTGGGTGCGTTTGGAATTGCGACTATGTGGGAAGCTGTATTTGGCGATATGGGCGTTGCGGTATTGGCTATCTTAAATGCAATGAGAGTTTTGAAATGAAAAAAAAGAACTATATCAAAAAACAATTTTTAGGATATTTATGATGACCGGTTTATCACAAATAATTATAGGTGCGTTTTTACTCAGCATAGTTCACGCATCAATTCCTAACCATTTGATTCCTTTGGTAGCTCTATCAAAATTAGAAAAGTGGAATGAAAAATTAACGATGGGTATCACCGCAATTGCGGGTTTTGCACATACGTTAAGCACAATATGAATTTGGTATAGAGCATCCGACAATTCAGTTAGAGTTAACGTCCGAAACAAATAATTGCGAGAAGTGCGAGTAATCTTTTTAGAATACAAGCACTTTATCCGAATCAACCGTCCATGCAGTCAATTCAGCCACAGTGCTAATTTGTGCGCCTTCAACTAATGGAAGATCTTTTATTCCGCGAGCATCAGCACAAGTACCGCAAATTTTAATTTGTCCACCTTTGAGAATCACAGATTTCAACATTCGTTCGATGTTGTAGTATCCGTTGGGTGTATTTTGATTTGGCAAAGCGCATGTTGCGGCATCAGCCATTAAGAATATTCTTACTTCATTTTCCAGGAAATCTTTTTGAATCTGCATTGCCATTCGTAAAGCATTATAAGCTTTTTCTGTTCCGTAAGGCGCATCGTTAATGATGAATAAATATTTCATATTTCTCCTTATAAGAAAAAGATATTGATTACCAGATTATTATAGCTCAGATTGCGCTGAAAATACTTGCCGGCGCTATTCAATTACCTTTAAAATCACCTTACGTTCAAAGTAATTTCCAAGCATACCGATCTTAGCATTTCCTTTTACGGATTCTCCTTTTGTAATCATTACCTGTAGTATTAACTCGCCATCATTAGCATCGTAAAGCGGCTGAACTGTCATCGGCAGAGCAGTTATTTCTGCGTTCTCGAAACCCTTTAGTTTATCACCAATTAATCGGCAAGCCATTTGAAGATTCACAGCCCAGCCCGGTACAAATTTCGAAATCGAGTTTGTCCCAATCATTGAGGAATCAACATAAGTCCATGCATTCCTAAATGGAGCGGGCAAGTCATCATCTTTTGTTCGCCCAATAACTGTAAGAACAGTTTTTTGCTCTCCGCGTTTTACTTCGAGAAGGAACTCACCGTTCGACTGACGCAATGACTTCATTGTTTCTTTATCAAGTATGTCGATTATTGTTTTATTCTCATCCGACCAGGGTCCATTATTTACATGGCAGGACATACAAGATTTTGCATTCCCTAAAATTCCGACTGCCGGCGGATAAGAGAAAATATTTTGTGCAAATCCCCCCAAAATGATTATAACTAAGATTGTTGATACTTTGACTCTCATTTTTTATTCCTTTCTTTATTCTTTCAAATTAGTCTGTAATATTACTTTCAAAATCTTAAAGTTTTATCTGGACGCCAAAAAGTTTTGCCCCGATTGTCATTAATTGTTTGTAGAGTTCTTTAGTAAAACCAATAGGTGCTAACCACCATTTCTCAAAAAGAACTTTTGAAATATGCCAAATTTTCCCAAGTTGTTTTAATTTAACATCGGGATTTGGTTCGCCGTAAAAATTACCGTAAGCAAAACCCGCTAATTCTTCACCGGCTTCCAGCATACAAAAACCATCAGCACAAAAATCCGCAGGATGTTTATTATTAAGCAGCCGCGCAGAAATAATATCCGATACGGCAATAGCTTGTGAATGCGCAAATACTCCGGCTTTAGGAAGATTCATAGGTTTATCAGGATTCCATCTTCCCGGAAGCGGAATTGTTGTTATATCGCCTATTGCAAAAACATTATCGAACTTTGTCTCCAAAATATTTTTGTTAACTGGAATCCAACCGGATTCGTTAGTCAATCCGGATTCCACTACAACTTTGGGGGCTTTATGATTTGGAATAGTAATCAGTAAATCGAAGTTGTAAGAATTATTGTTATCAAAGAGTAATTTTTTATTTATTGTGTCAACTAAAGAAATTTTATGAAGCGGATAAAAATTAATTTGCTTTGAAGTAATAAGATCAATAACTGCTTGTCCTAATTGCGGACCGGCTACAGGGAGCGGCTGAGGTTCGGGGGTAAATATACTCACTTCAACATTTACCGATTTTTTTTTGAAGAAATCGGAAATCAACATTGCAGCTTCAAAAGGTGCGCCGGGACATTTGTATGGCAAAGATGAAACCGTTACTGCAATCTTACCGCCTCTGAAGTTTTTTAATCTATCACGAAGTTTTATTGAGCTATCAAGAGTATAAAACGAGAAAATATCAGTTCCTTTTGATTCATCTTGAAGGGTGGGATATTCTAAATCAGCGCCCAAAGAAATGATTAAATAATCGTATTTGATACTGCTATTTGGTAACGACACAAATTTTTCTACTGTATTTATCTTTTGGATTTCTTCATAAACTATTTCTACATCATTTGAAACTAACTTTTTTAATGGAGATGAGATTTGAGAAGGAGTTCTTTTATCAACCATTAACCAGAGATACGACGCTGCTAAAGAATGTTCTTTGTTTTTTTCGATAAGAATAATTTTATAATCTTTAGGCAATTTTTTTCTAAGATTATTAGCAGTAACAATGCCTCCTACACCACCGCCAAGAATTAGAATTGCTGCTTTATACATATTAACTCCGGTCTTCTATTAGGTTTCTAAAAGTATTAATCATTGAACAATGCGAATGCTGTAAAAGGAATCTTTTAGACTAAGAATTGAATCACACACTTTTGGATTTGCTAAAGAGTAAATATAGAACTGTTCTTTAGGTTTGCGATAAACCAAATTATTCTTTACAAGAGTATCTAATTTTTGAACAACTTCATCTTCATTAAGATCTAACAAGTTTGCAATTGAAGATGCAGTAACTTCGCTTTCATAAATAGAACAAAGTATTTCGATGTAAGTAGGATCGGAAAAAAGATCGCTAATTAATTTGTTTATTTGCTTATCCATATAAATTATCTCTCAACTTCATGACCTGCAAAACGCCAGGAATTAACATCATCTTTAAGGATTGTAGTTTTGAATCCTTTTGAGCTTAACAATTTTGATGCTTCGGCAGCAAGTACACAATATTTTCCTCTACAATAAGCAACAATCTCTTTGCCGGCTGGTAAATCCTTAATTTTATCATTTAATTCTGCTAAAGGAATAGATACAGCTCCAGGAATGTGCCCATTGAGAAATTCCTCTTTAGGACGCACATCAATTACAATAACATCATCATCGTGAATTTTTGAAAGCAGTTCCGATGCCGAGATTGGTTCAAGCACCAACCTTTGATCCATGAAAGATTTAGCAATATCTCTTAACTCTGCAACCGTTTTTTCGGCTAAGTTCTGTAAGTTTTTCCAACAAACAATCACTTCATCGGTTGATAAGGAATAAATAACTCGAATACCTTCTTTTCTGCTTTTAACGATGTTTGCAGATTTCAGAAGCTGAAGATGCCTTGAAGCATTAGCAAAATTCATATTTGTTTCTTTAGCCAAAGTATCAACATCCTTTTCACCTTGAGAAAGAAGATCAATTATTTCAAGTCTTTTGGGACTTGAAAAGGCATTTGCTATTTTTGCAAAATGCTCAAAAGTGAGGTCTTTAAATTCTCTGCCGGTCATAATATCTTTTTAATTAAGCATTCAATTGAACAATTGAATAATAGAGAATATATTTGAAAAAAACAATTAATTCGATATTCCTAACGGAGATAGCTCCTATTTGGTCTTCATCTCAAACACTCCATCCCAATTTTCGTTCGGCGGATTTTTCAGGTAGAACTCACAGCGCTGCATATAAACTTTGGAAGGATAGTCACCAAGTTTTTCAAACGACCTTTTGAAATAATCCAATGCCGGTTCAAAGCTTTTTTGCCGATACAATTCCAATGCTTGAAAATATAAATCCATCTTCTCAACTGCTTCTTCTGCTTTTTTGTCGCCAACAATACTAATCAATTCATAAACTTTAGTCGGCTTGTTCTTTCCTTTTACGCGGATTACATCAAGCTCTCTAACAAGAATTTTATCTTTACAGCAATCATAAGTTGCATCGCTGATCATAATATTTGTTGCATATTCTTTATTAGCTCCTTCAAGCCGCGATGCCAAATTTACATTGTCGCCAAGAACGGTATAATCAAAACGTTTTTCACCGCCGATATTTCCAACGATCACATCTCCCGTATTAATACCGATTCTAATTCGTATAGGAGTTTCACCGACATTCGACCATTTCTCTCTCATCTCAACTAATTTTTCTTGCATCTGTAAAGCAGTAATGCATGCCTTGTATGCATGATCTTTAACTTCAACAGGCGCACCCCAAAAAGCCATAACTGCATCGCCCAGATATTTGTCGAGCGTGCCTTTGTGATCAAGAATTATATCAGTCATTGCACTTAAGAATTCATTAATAAAACTTACAAGTTCTTCCGGTTGTTTTTTTTCTGCAAAAGTTGTAAAACCGGCGATATCGCTAAATAGAATGGAAAGATTCTTCCGTTCACCTCCGAGCCGCAATTTTTCCGGATCAACCAATAATTGATTTACAACCTCTTTGCTGACGTATTGGCTGAACATTCCTTTGATCATCACATTCTGTTGGCGCTCTTTTAAAAAATGATAAGCGGTGCTGCTGAAATATCCAATAATTACGGCAAGTGACGGACTAACAATTGCTATGACCAGTTTGTTATGAATAAAAAATATGATGCTCAATTCATAAATTCCATAAATAGAAAAAAGAACGAAAATAAAGTTGGCAACTTCCACTAAGAAACCAATTCTCAGTTTTATTTTTCTGATGAATGACGAAATGTAAAATGATATAGCGGTGAGAAAAAGAATTACGAGAAGTTCGCTTTCTTTCGATTGAGCGTAAAGATAATTGTTGCTTAGAACATTCTGGATAATGTTAGCATGGAATTCTACACCATAAATTAAATTATCACCTTTGCGTTTCCCTTCAGCAAATGAACACGCCAGCAAATCCCGATCTTCCGGCATAGTTGAACCGATGATGAAGACCTTGTCGCGAAATAAATTTCTGTATGAGGATTCTTCATTCAGAATTTCCCATTGATTAATATCAATCCCGCTTTCAAGTTCATCTTTTGTTTTAAACTCTTTATCATCTATTATGTCTATCAAATTGAAATGCTGAAAAGTACGGCTTGGTCCATAAATATTAATTAGTACACTTGCCCGGTCGAACTTTGGTATTTTTTTATTCCCTATGATGAAATAATCATTATCAATTTTGGCGGTATCAGTCCCCTTCAATCCCAAATACTTATTGACTAATGCAAATCCAAAACTTGGAATCTTCTTTTTAGTTATTGCCGTCCATCGGAAAGGCATATATCTGCGGTAAACGGCATCGAAGTCAGGCGGCATTTGAACAATTCCTAATGAGCTGTCTGCATCATAAAAAATACTTTCGTAGTTATATTTGATTTTGTTGTAATTGGAATTTGTATAACTGGTAATTGAATATGTGGAATCTTCAATTTGTTTTTCTCGTACTTCATCAATTTTTCCGGCAACAACTACTTTACCGGATTTTTTTATCGCTCGCATCAACATTGTATCATTCATTACAGAATATTTATCTGCGTCCGACATTATAAGATCAATCCCAATTGCTTTAGCACCGGCTTTGGTTAGATTCTTTATTGCTTTAGCATAAATTGATCGGGGCAGCGGTGCTTTATTATTGGGAGGTGGAATTTGGTTGTAGGTCTCTTGTGTAATTTCAATAATTATAACTTTGGAAGAATCTTTTATTTCTATAGGTCCTCTCTTTGAAAAACGCGCATCAATTAATTTCAGTTCAAGTTCTTTTAGAGGAGCGAAAGTAAAGATATAATCTTGAGTGAGAATAATAGTGAAAAGAGCGGCACTTAGTACAACTGAAATCTTTTTGAAAAAATCTTTCTTTTTACCTGCACTGCTCTTCATATGAAAATTTTCATGTTAAATAGTGAGCCGTGTAACTAACCCGATAATAGAATTTGTTGAAGCACCTGGTATTCTAAACACTCTTGCTTGAAACATTAGATTGAAATTTGCAAGCACGTTGTAATCTGCAACAAACTCGAGAGTTTGACGCTTAAAATCTCCAAAGCTCGGACTCAGCGTTGCGGATAATTGCAATTTATTTTCCAACAATTTATGTTTACCACCGAATGACAGCGTTACATAACTTGATGTTTTTCCAAATAGTTCACTGTTATTAACTACAATGCCGAATAATGAAGTCCATTGTGAAGTCCAGTAACTTGTAACGTTAAGAGATCCCATACTGAATTTTGCATCAATGTTCATCATACCGTTATCATCTTTCGTGGAGGTAGAAAACGATAATGATGAACTATGTTTTACCAACGCAGAAAAATCGTAAGAGAACTGCACCATAGCTCGGTTGGTAATATCATCTACAACATACATTTTCCGCAGAGCATCGGATAGGCTCAATCCGTTATTGTTAGCGTTACGCGTATAACCTAAAGTAATATTTGGAAAATCCGCTCTTGGGAAAAGTGAAATAGAAGCGTTAATAGTTTGAAATGTGGTTGTCGCAATTTTTGTTTTCTGAAGATTGTCTTTCAGTTCTTCATAACCGAATGACAAGAAAAGTTTATTATCAATCATTCTTATTCTATCAACAAGATTAATTCCCTTTACATCGGTCCGCAGAAATGATTGACCGAATGATTGAAAATCATTGCCGCGGTAGATATAAGAAGCTTTAACATTATTATTGAAATAATTAAGCGCTAAAGCCGCTTCTGCAGCAAGAGACGCAAACTCTTGAGGATTCCAAGGACCTAAGTATTGATTTACTGTAATAAAATTTCCGATTAAATCTCTAACCCTTTTAACATCGCTCGGATCTATACTAAAGTTGCTGTTGCTTCCGAATATTTCATCAATCTGTTTATCTGTAAGCGTTCCTGAAGAAATATCTTTATTATTCAAACTAACAGCAGCTTGAGTTGTAAACATTATATTCTGGCTATCGTATGCTAACATAAAATCAGTACCGAGAACAAGGTTTTCTTCCGGTCTGGCTCCAAATTCAATTGAACCAACATCATCTTTCGAGTGCAAATAACTGAATCCAAGCTGGAAATTTTCTCCGCTTCCGAAAGAAGGACGAACAGCTAAAACTTTTCGCTTAAATGTACCAAGCTCAACTCTTCCGTAAGGCAAAGTGTATCTTTGTGCATTAATAGGAATTACATCACTCTCAAGAGTTGCCGGATCATCCGCAGTAAATTTCTCAATTAATTTTCCTTCGATCGAGCGTTCAGTTTCTCCGTATGCTGTTTGAATATTTAAGAATCCAAAATTCAAAGAACCGTTAAAACCGCGAATTCTTTTGCCATCCATAATTAAATTTGGGAACCGCGGGAAAGCATCACCCGCTTGCAATTCTAACCAATCGCCTCCTTTTAAGGATAAGCTGTAACGGTTGTACGGCTGTTGATCACTAACTTCTTCAGAAGTTACGTAAGCATTTCCATTTATGGACCAGTTCCCCGATTCTGCATTTATATCTGCAGTAATATTATTATACAAGGTAGATTGGGAATTAAACTGCTCGCTTCTTGATTCACCTTTTAACGAACCGTTGTAGCTCCAAAAAGCAACAGCTGCTAATTCTGTACTAATCAAACGGAAGTTTCTTGAAATTGTATGGTATAAATTTCCTTCTTTATCATAGACATCAATTCGAAGCAAACCCGGGCCAATTTTTAATTCTCCGGAAAGATTTTCACCGCTGATAACAAGAATATCGCCTGTATAAACTGCTTGAGAACTAACATCTTCATTATTAATAAATATTTTAGTCTTTGCCGCATCAATATTATCCGGTGCTTTAATAAATGAAACTGAGATCATTAATTCCTGTTGTGTTAATATTTCCCCTATAGTAGGACTAAGCAAAAGAATTTCTTTATCCTTTTCAGAAAAGGATGAAACAGCAATTTGCAACGGAGTTACTCCTTCTTGGATGCCGACGGGATATGTTTGTGTAGAACCATTCCTCATTGAAATAAAAAGATAATATTCCAGAAACGGCGGTGCGACTGCTTCAGCTGGGATAGTAACTTTAGCAGAGTTCCCCATTATTATCATTTCATTTTTCCGGAATTCGGTTTGACCGAACGATCTAAAAGCAATACTAATTGAAGAAATATTATCCGTAGAATAAAGATCTGCTGTTATCATAATCGGCATCTGTTCTTTAGCATCGCTTACACGTACCGATGATACAATATTGCTTATTTGTCCCGATACAAATCCGACCGATAGAACAAGAATGATTGCCAATACACAGATAAATGAAATGTCTATTCTAAAAAAAAATTTTCTGCTCATAATTCATTCCTCAAGATTTTTAAGGAACCTTATTGATTTTTACACTAATTAATTTCCGGATGAATAATATTCCAGCACAACAGTACCGCGATTAGTTTTTATTATTACTTTCTTTGTAGTAAGTGATCTTGTCTGCTCGTTTTTCTTTTTATCTTCCTCTGAAGTTGGGTTTATTGCTATATTACCTTCAGAATCAATTGTAGCAGTATTGCCGCCGGTAACAGTTCCGGATTTTCTCTCGCCTTTCGTTGATTCAAATTCTACGGTTCCGCTTTCCAAAGAAAGTGTAGTAGTATTGTTATCATCAACGTCAATAAATCCCGCTGTCCCGCGGATAGAAGCAACTGCTGTTGGTGTAGTAAATTTAAATTCTTCATCCCCTTGCTTCTTCACATCAAATCCAATTAGTCCTTTCTCAATAAAAGTATTTTTGTTGAGCTTCTTTTCATTCTTAGCTCCGTAAATATGAAGAATAGCATTCTCTCTAACTCTCAACAATCCGGAACCATCGGAAAATAAAATTAACGCAAGAGATTTTGAACCCGTTCTTACTTCTTCACCGTCTTTTAATGGTAACCCGGTTTTTGCAACTTCCCAATCGGAAACACCGGCTTTCTTGTAAGTAACATCTTTGATGATCTTTTTTACTAATGCAACCGGAGTATCATCAACAGACTTTAAAATATTGTCCGATGTAAATCCGAAAACAATTGGGAGAATAAAAATGAATAATAAACTTTTAGCTCTCATGTCATTCCCGGTCTTAGTTTTTAGGAGTGAATTTTATTGAAATAATTGATTCTCTGTTTGCCAGCAAATTGTTAAGTATTCTTTGCAGATCATTTTGATCAATATTTTGATCTGCCTCATCCGTAATTCTTTCAATAGTAACTCCCCCTCTCATAATTCTGTTAATAAAATCTTGACTCACCTGACCGTTGATAACTTCAACAAGTTTTAATAACTCGGGGCTAACTACTGGAATAGAGACTTCACCGGATTTATTTAGAATAAAAGTAACCGGTACACTTGATAATGAACTGCCGCCCCCTGTGCCAGGAATAATTGCAGTTACTGAGAACACAATTTTTTGACCGCCAAGCCATTGACGATCCAAAATAGTTCTCAGATCAACACTTGTTACGTCTCCCACTTCTCTATTATCAATTAAAGGATTTGCACTTTTTAATGCAGCTTCTGCACTTGAACTTCCATCCGGAACTATACTAGCTAAAATTTTATAATTGATTGCGCCTTGTACCGGAGTCCATATAGCAACAACAGAACCAACATCATACGCATTACCTTCAAGAGGAGAAATAATTGAAATAGTTGGAGAAGGATTTAGAAAAAAGAATTCTTTGTAATCTTGAGCTAAAAACAAATTATTTTTATCAAACAAACGGACTGTAAAACCAAGAATACCGGTTGGTTTACCTTTGGAAATTAAGTCGTTTACTAAATCTTTATCCCAATTTCCGTCCCCACCGATAATTTCAAAGTCATCATTGAAAACAACCCGTGATAAAAATGAATTGGATTTAAATGTTGAAATCTGGCGGAAACTGCTGCTTACATCTTTTTTCCAAACTGCTACTAATTCAATATAGACTTCTTTGTTTTCGGGTAAGATTACAATTCTGGCAATCCTCGGCTGGTTGGTTAATCCGCCGGACATAACTAATCCTCCCAAATCAAGGTTTGTTAGATCAGACAGCTCCAATGAAATACTTGCCTGCTGTGATCTTACATAGGTTGGAAAGATAAGTGAAATGAATAGTATGAGCATTACAATTACTCTTCTCATTATCACTACTCCTTTTATTCTTGATGGAAAGGAAACTGCTTTAATTTTGGAATTAATCTAATTATTTCTTTTCTTTAACACAAGAAGGAATTAGTAGCCTAAATCACAATGAGATAGTAGGAGTAGCTATCTGAATTGATTTTTATTGTATGTGTAAAAGCAGTTCGAGATATTTGATTTGAGATTTTCATTGAGATTATTCAACCGATTAATATCCTCATCGCAATGAAGATTGAACCTTCAGCATAGTTTTTTGTTTTTCCTTTTCTGCTTGAGAATATTCTTTACTAAATAAATTAAATAATTCCGTTCTTCTATTCTTTTACTGTATTGTTCGGAAAAATTAATAATCTAGCAGGAGGAAATATGAAAACATCAATCTCTTATCTTTTAGCATTTATTATCATTTTATTATTTACTTCATCAATTTCAATGGCTCAGCAAAGCATAGCAAACGTACCTGTAACAGTAAAATTGCAAGCAGGTAATGTGCTAATTGCTCAATGCGTTACAAATGAAAAAGGTGAATTCACTTTCGATTTTCAAGAAGGTTTACCGGCTCCGGCAAGCGGTACTTTTATTTTTGAAATAACAATACCGCAGCAGCCGGGTCAAAATATTAACCTCGGTACAAAATCGGCACAAAGCATTCAAACACTCACTTCAAACTTTACAGTTAAAACACCAAGACCTTTTGTTTACATATTGAAATTGAATACAGTCAAAGGAAACAAAGGTGTTTTTGCTGTAAGTGGTAGAAACACTGCATAAATTAAAGGAGGAAATATGAAACGATCAATCTCTTATCTTTTAGCATTTATTACCATTTTACTTTTTACATCTTCTACTTCAAAAGTATATGTTTTAGTACCTGGCGAGCCTGTTATTGGCGCGGAAGTTTTTGTGGAACAAGAGCCGAATGAACAACCAATTGCGAATGGAGTTACAGACCAAGACGGCTCATTTTCATTTTCTTTGCCACCAGGAATGAAAATTCCTAAAAAACTAACAATTAGTATCAAGATAAAATTTCCCGAGTACTTATCAAAAAATGTAACTCCTGTCACGTGTCAATTGAAAATTATAGCAGGTGGAAAAACTTATTCAAAGAATATAACCTATTTGCCAACAACCAAAGCAATGAGGGGACCATACTCAAGCTCATATAGTAATATGGAAGAGAATGCTGTTTTCGTTATTAAATTAGAAGCTAAAGCTACAGGAAGCAGAAGCACTAATATGAGTAAATAAAACAGTAGAGATTTTGTTTTGAGAAAAAAGCAACATGAACTATTTAATAATGGAGGAAAAAATGAAACGAGTAAAATCAATAATCGTAATCTTAATGTTACTAGTCTCAGTGTTTGGTTCGAATATCTTTGCTCAAGAAAGATTGCTTGCAAATGCAAAAGTCGTTGTTCATTTTGAAGCCGGAATTGTTGCTACTTGTACATCTAATTCCCGGGGAGAAATAACTTTTTCAGTTCCTGCTCAAATTGTACTGCCGATTCAAGGTCAATTTGGTTTTGAAATTTTCCCGCCGGCAATACTCCGTGAAGATCCAATTATTGTATTTGCGGATTTCAACTTAAACGCTAGAAGTAAGAATGCAAAGTTTACGTATGTTTTAAAATATACACCTCCTGTAGGCGCAAATAAAGGCGTTTTTGCTGTAAGTGGTAGAAACACTGCATAAATAATTGAGAGAAAAATGAAAACCGATTTAACAAAACAGGTATTTGTATTGGCATTTATCTTTTTTCTTTGCCAAACAAATTTACCAGCGCAACAAAAAGTTTTTGAAGAACATGTTTTTGGTGCAGAAATTTCTGTCAAGGTAGATTCACAGAATGAACCGTTTGCAACCGGATTAACCGATTCACTCGGTCAGTTCATGGTTAAAATGATTCCATCAGAAGAAAATG
>CAYVBQ010000008.1:0-117802 GCA_964449775.1 uncultured Melioribacter sp.
CGTTAGGTGGCTTAACTTCAAATTAATTTATATGGAAGAAAAACTTTTTGATTTACCAATTGCAGTCTGGATTGATGACAATATGGCTGATAATAATGGAGACACATTCTGCAGTTTCCTCTCAAGAAAAGCAATGAATAAATTTGAAATGGTTCTTTTTGGCGAAGAAGATAAAGCTATAGAATTTATACTTAAAAACAGAAACATGATTTTTATGGTTCTCCAAGACTCAAACCGTTCTCAAAGTCGGATTATAAGTTCTTGGAAGAAACTTCGCCCCTCAAAGACACCTTTAATAGGGTCTGATGGAGTTTGTGGAGATTTTTCAACGTACGTTGTTGACGCTTATATACCAGAGTCTACTCAAATTTTTGCAGGATCATACTATTGTTCTGAGGAAATAAAAATAATTAATGAGTGGTGTAAAATTGATTCACGTATATTTTTCAAGTCTAAGCTTTCAATAGTACCAGATGGAGTAGACTTCTGTATTCAACAATTGAATCGTTGGCAGAATGCAAGAGAGAATGTTATTTGTTCTGAAGAGAGTTTATTAATTCAACCTGTTGCTGAAGAGATGGCCATTATTTGTGGTGTACGTCCAGACTATTTAAGTCACTTAACTTCCCGTCAATTTGAAGAATTGATTGCTGCTATTTTTAAGAATCATGGATTTCAAGTAGAGCTTACCAGTCAAACACGTGATGGTGGTTATGATATTGTTGCAATTAGTGGTTCTAAAATTCGATCTGAAACTTTGCTAATAGAAGTAAAGCATTTTGCGCCCAATAGACCAGTTGGTGTGGGGATTGTGAGGGCTCTTTATGGAGTTAAGAAACTTCATAAGGCAAGAAAGGCAATTTTAGTGACAAGTTCTTACGTATCTGATGATGCTAAGCGTGAATTTTCAAGAGTAATTCCTTGGGAACTAGAGGTTAAAGAACGCTCTGATGTTATTCAATGGTGCGCTTCATATGTAGATAATATCTTGATGGAAGACTGATAAATATTAATGTAATAAATTCGAGAAAAGGCAAGCAATGATAACATGCCACCTAACCAGCTTTTCCACCCGACCGCGTTTTCATTGCGGCATTATTAGAATTATCGGGTTAGTTTAACAAGGTAAGCAATGCAAATAAAGTTGTTCTAAAAAATAAATTTGTTAAAAATTATTGACAGTAGCTTATCATTTCGTCATTACTATTCTGGGCGGACGGGTGAAAAGCAACGCCGTTAGAAGTGTTTGTTAAATAATATTTATTACTCATTACTCATCATTCTACGCTCTTCATTCATTACTCCATGGCAATTTATCCAAATCGACATTTCCGCCGGAAAGAATTAAACCGATGCGTTTGCCTAAAAACTTTTTTTTGTTCTCTAATACAACAGCAAGAGGAACGGCGGCTGAAGGCTCAACAATAATTTTCATTCTTTCCCAAATCATACGCATCGCAGCAATAATTGTTTCCTCACTGCAAGTAATTATTTCACTTACATTATTCTTAATAATAGAGAAAGTTTTTTCACTTAATTGGGTTAGCAGTCCATCACAAATTGTATTTGGATTCACAGACGGCTGAATTGTGCCGTCACGCAGCGATCGAAATGCATCATCGGCGGCTTTCGGTTCTGCACCAATAACTTTTGTGTTCGGGGAAAAATATTTTGCGCTCAAGCATGTCCCGCTTAATAATCCACCGCCGCCTACCGGAGAGATCAAATAATCTAATTCGCCAAGCTCTTCTAAAATTTCTTTTGCACAAGTGGCTTGTCCGGCTATTATAGTATAATTATCGTATGGATGAACGAAAGTGGCGCCGGTTTCAGTAATTACTTTTGCAAGCGCTTTTTCGCGGGCTTGAAGTGTTGGTTCGCAGAAAACTATTTTTGCGCCATAACCCTCAACAGCAATTTTTTTTATTTGCGGTGCCGTGCGGGGCATTACAATATAAGCCGGTATGTTCCTCATCTTTGCCGCAAGCGCCAGAGCAGCGGCATGATTGCCTGATGAATGTGTTGCGACTCCTTTTTTGAAGTCAATTTTTGGGAGCGACAGAACAGCAAAACTGGCTCCTCTGTATTTGAACGCGCCAACTTTTTGCAGGTTTTCACATTTGAAATACAACCTGCATTCCAGAATTGCGTTCAAGGATTTAGAGGAAAATATTGGTGTTCGGTGAATCATCTTCTGGATCCACTCACTCGCTTGAATGATGTTATGTTTGCCGGGTTCGTATTGTAAAAACATATTTCCTCCACCAATTGTAGCTCTTGTTGCCATTGCTCGCCTTTCGCTTGCAACCTAATATAATGGGATGAATGAATCAATAAATAAAAAAATCAATTAGCTTTAATTGCTTCCCAGAAAAATTCCACGTGTTTATTAACTCGTTCATAAACAGCATTAATGTTTGTATGATTGTCCGAAGATAAAAATTCTGTTCTAATTAAAAAAAGCGAAGCGGTAAATTCATCAGCTAAAAGAGAAGAATCGAAAGTTTTGATAATTTTTGTGTTAACCATTTCGCTAAAGATCAACTGACAGATTTTCCGCAGTTCACTTAAGTAATCGGTTGTAGATAATTCAATATTTCCGATGTGTGTAAACTGTTCCATTAAAAGTACACGGATAAATTTTCTTTCTTCCGGCTTATTCCAATGTTCAATTAATCGTGTAGCGAATTTTTTTAGAAACCTTTGCGGATTGACGACTTCATCAAGGAGATCATCGCTTAAGATTTCTTTACTGATTGTTCTTAGTTTGAATGAGGAAAGTATTGCCTGGAAAATTTCTTCTTTCGATTTATAGTGATTATAAATAGCGCTTTCGCGAACTCCAACAGCACGTGCAATTTGCCGGATGGATGCGCCGGAATAACCATGCTGAGAAAAAAAGTCTAAAGCCGAATTGAGTATTTTCTTCTTTGTATCCGGGAATTTCATTTGCGCCAATTCTTAATGAACACTCGTTCACAATATAATAGAATCTGCTCAGAAGCGAAAGGACTAAGTTCCTTGACCGGGCTGTACCTTAATTCCATTGTTTGCTACCAAGGTACTGCAATCTCTTTGTTGTGTAATTGAGGACAAATCAACACTCGAACCGACTTGTGGTAAATGGCAAGAATTTGGTGGTCAAGCCCACAGTGCTTTGCTAATCTTTTGAAAAAGAAAAATCTATTCAGAGAAGTATGGACTTTATTATAAAAGTTATTGAAATATTTGCTGAATGGAAGCTAATTAATTTCTTTTATTTGTTCAATCAAGGTCTTCCAAAATCGACTGAAGCTTTACCAATGCTTTTTCCCAATCTGCAAGTTTTATTTTTTCGCGTTCAATAACATCTGCGGGTGCTTTGTCAACAAAATTTTGATTTTCTAATTTTCTGCGAACACCTTCAAAGGAAGACAATAGACGCGCAATCTCTTTCTCAATTCGGGAGCGTTCCACGGAGAGATCGATTAGACCTTCGAGCGGAATGAAAATATCACAACCTTTAACAACGGCAGAGGCGCATGCTTTTGGTTTATCAAGATACGCCTCAACCGTAAGCTGATCAATTCTTACAAGTGTTTTGATATATCGCTCTTGCGAGTTTGTAATTGAACTACTCTTTAGAAAAACATTTATCGGTTTTGCCGGCGAGATATTCATCTCTCCGCGTATATTTCTTATTGCGGTTACAACTTCTTGAACGAAAAAGATCTCTTTCTCGGCGGTTTCGTCAATCATTTTTTCATCAAACTTCGGAAACTTCTCAATCGAAATGCTTTCACCACTTTTACGTTCATCGAGTAATTGCCAAATCTCTTCAGTAATAAACGGCATAAACGGATGAACAAGCATCAGCATTTCTTCGTATAAAGAAATTGCACGCGTAAGCACGGCAGATTTAACTTCATCACTTCCATGATACAAACGGTTTTTTGCCAGCTCAACAAACCAATCGCAGAAATCATTCCACACATAGCTGTAAATTATTTTTGACGCGGCATTAACTTCAAAACGATCAAAGGCTTCATTAATGTCTTTTATAGTTTTGTTGAAGCGAGAAAGAATCCATTTATCTGTGAAATCCATGTGTTTGTATTTCAGCCGCGGATCAACTTGAATATTCTGCGCGTTCATCAATAAAAATCTTCCGGCATTCCACATCTTGTTCGCAAAGTTTCTTCCGATCTCGCACTTCTCGTTGCTGAACAAAACATCCTGTCCTAGCGGTGCGATGTAAATAATTGCAAAACGTAAAGCGTCGGCGCCGTACTCATCAATTAGATCGAGCGGATTGGCAGAGTTACCGAGCGACTTGCTCATCTTTCTGCCTTGCATATCGCGCACAAGACTTGTGAAGTAAACATCTTTGAAAGGAATTTCATTTTTAAAATAGAGTCCGGCAATAATCATTCTGGCGACCCAGAAGAAAATTATATCCGGTGCCGTTACGAGAAGATCGGTTGGGTAATAATAATTTTGATCTCGTTCATTTGTAAAAACATCTTGTGCCCATAACCAGCTTGACGCCCATGTGTCCAGAACGTCCTCTTCCTGATGCCAATTCGCCTCCGGCGAATCGATATCTTCAGGCGGTTCAACCGCGCAATAAATTTCATGTGTCTGCTTATGATACCAAACGGGAATTCGATGTCCCCACCACAATTGGCGCGAAATACACCAATCACGGATTCCGGACATCCAATGCTCGTAGGTCTTTACCCAATGTTCCGGGTGAAATTTTACTTTCCCATCAAGTACTACCTGAAGAGCAGGCTTGCAGAGATCATCCATCTTCATGAACCATTGATCTGAGAGATACGGTTCAATAGGAACATTTCCGCGCTGAGAGTAACCGACTTTGTTTGTGTAGTCTTCAATTTTGTAAACGAGTCCAAGTTCTTCAAGCCGTGCTACTACTTTCTTTCTCGCCTCGTATCTATCGAGTTTCCTAAATTCTCTCGGCACATTACCGTTTGTTGTAGCGTCTTCATTGAAAATATTTATGATTTCAAGTTTATGACGTATCCCCATATCATAATCATTAACATCGTGAGCAGGAGTAACTTTAACGGCGCCGGTCCCAAATTCTTTATCTACGTATTCATCTGCGAAGAGAGGAATTTCTCTTCCAACAATTGGGAGAATAATATTTTTGCCGATGAGATGTTTGTATCTCTCATCTTCCGGATTAACGGCAATGCCGGTATCGCCAAGCATGGTCTCGGGACGTGTTGTTGCAACGATTACAAATTCATTAGAATCCTTCACCGGATATTTGAAATACCAAAGCTTGCCCTGTACTTCTTTGAAGAAAACTTCTTCATCAGAGATAGCGGATTTTGAAGCCGGATCCCAATTTACCATTCTATAGCCGCGGTAGATCAATCCCTCTTTGTAAAGATGAACGAACGCCTCGATCACTTTTTTATGATAATGTTCGTCCATTGTGAAACGCTCGCGTTCCCAATCACAGCTTACGCCGATTTTTCGTAATTGCTGGAAAATCATTCCACCGTATTTTTCTTTCCATTCATAACAATGTTCTAAAAATTTTTCGCGGGAGATGTTATCTTTGGTAATTCCTTGTTCTTTCAACAGAGCAACAACTTTAGATTCGGTTGCAATTGATGCGTGATCTATACCGGGAATCCAGCATGCGTTGAATCCTTTCATTCGTTTGTAGCGAATGTAAATATCCTGAAGCGTGTTGTTGAGAATGTGTCCGATGTGAAGAATGCCTGTGATGTTCGGTGGCGGAATTACAATTGTGTATGGCGTTTTACTTTCGTCAACTTCTGAATGATATAGTTTGTGATCTTCCCAGTACTTATACCATTTGTCTTCGGCGTCTTTGGGATTGTATGCTTTCGGAATATCTTCAAGATTCTTCGGGTGCATTTATTACTCTGAGTTTTCTAATAATTGAGTGCAAATATAAATAATTCTTGGCGGGTTTGCGCTTGTACTAGATAAGTAGATTGAGAGATTTTTGAAATTTAGGATAACTCTTTACAAGACTTTATCAAAAACCTCAATTAAATGATTCACTTCTTCTAATGTATTGTAGTGAACCAAACTTACGCGAACAACTCCATTTTGTTTAGATAAATCGAGATCATCTATCAACCGACGCGCATAAAAATCACCGTAGCGAATTCCGATTTTGTGTTCATCAACTTTTAAGGTGATTGAATTACTCATTCTATCTTTGACAATGAATGAAATAGTTGGCACTCGTTTACTCTTATCCGAAGAAGTTTCGCCGATAATTTTAATATTAGGTTTGGAGTTTAGATAACGCAATAGATGGTCGGCAAGAAGTTCTTCGTGCTCGGCAATTAATTTATAAATGAGCAATGCATTCTCTCTGAAACTTTTATCTACCAAGTTATGGGCTGACGCTAACGAGTTAAAATAATCGCGGACTCCAAGCAAGCCATAACTCAATTCATAGTTCACGCTTCCAGGTTGAAACTTGTAAGGAATATTATCCGGCTCAATAAAGAAGTGACAAATTCCGGGCATACCAAGAAGTAATTCCTTCTTTCCGTAAAGCATTGCTATGTGCGGACCAAAGACTTTATAGAAACTTAGAGCATAGAAATCAACATCCATATCTTGAACATCAATCAATCTATGTGGTGCGTGTGCAACACCATCAACACAGATTAACGCGCTGTATGAATGAACAAATTTTGCGAACTCTTTTATCGGATTCAGTGTGCCCAAAATATTGGAAGTATGTGTAACCGCAACCAGCCGTGTCCTATCGGTCATCAGCGGTTTTAAATCAGCCAGTTCCATTTGAAAAGAATCTTGATTGATCTTCCACTGTTTGATTATCATTTCTTTCTTTTCCAATTCAATCCATGCACCTATGTTGGCTTCGTGATCGCAATTGGTCACAACAATTTCATCCCCCGGTTTGAATGTCTGGCTAATGGACAGAGCTAATATTCTGATGAGCATAGTTGTAGATGAGCCAATTATGATTTCAGAAGACTCTTTGGCGTTAATGAATTCCGCAACCATTTTAGGAGCTTCGTTTACACGCTCGGTTGCAATTCTAGATATTTCATATGATGCGCCAAGCTGAACATTTGATTTAATCAGATACTCACTAATTCTGTTCGCAACTGTTTGTGGAATTTGCGAACCACCGGCGTTATCCATAAACGCCCATTCACCGGAGAGTGATGGGAATTGACTTCTAACAAAATCAAGATTCATGTTTATACTTCCTCCTTATTCAGTCACCTTACGCAAAGTATTGTAATTGTCATATTGAGCGGAGCGAAATATCTCAAAACAGTTTGAAATCGAGGTGTCGAGATTCTTCACTCCGTTCAGAATGACAATTTTGCGTAAGGTGAGTTACACCTTAACATATTTTGATGCAAGAGTTCCGCAGATCGGGCAAATCTTTTCCGGTTTACCGAATTCTATGTGTCCGCAAATAGGGCACAAATATATTTCGCTCACATCAAGATCTTTTCCTAGCTCAGCAGCAGCAAGTGCTAATTTATATAGATCGGCATGAACTTTTTCGGCATCGAGTGCATATTTAAACATGCGTTGTGCTTTATGATTGTCTTTGACAGATTGATCATGCATCGGCGGATACATTTCTGTATACTCGTATGTTTCGCCTGCAATTGCAGCTTTTAAATTCTCAACGGTCGAACCGATTCCTTCTAAAGAATTTAGATGTCCTTCCGCATGAATTCTTTCTGCCTCTGCCGCAGTGTTGAAAAGCTTAGCGATGTTGACGAATCCATCTTTCTCTGCCTTCTTTGCAAATGCCAGGTACTTCTGATTTGCCTGACTCTCGCCTGCAAATGCTTCTTTAAGATTTTCTTGTGTTGTTGCCATGATTTGTTTCCTCTATTTATTGAAGTGGGTCGTCATTCAGCAATATGAAAGATCTGGTCTAATGAATATATCATTACTCTTGCGTGACTTACATCGTTAGCGGAGTTGATCATCGCGTCGGCAACTGTTTCGCCTTCGATGGGGCGGTATTTTTTGAGAAAAGGAAGGATGCCTATAATTACTTTTGCAATAGAAATTCCAATCTTCTCACCGATTCTTTTTTCGTTCCGTGCGCCAACAAGAATTGATGGTTTGAAAATAAAAAACTTTTTGAATGTAAGTTTTGCGGCGCTTTCTTCCAGATCTCCCTTTATTCTTAGATAGAAATTACGGGCTCTTGGATTTGCGCCCGCCGATGAAACGAGAATATATTTTTCCACTCCATTTTCATATGCCGCTTTAGCAACTTCATATTGATAAGTGAAATCAATTTTATACTGAGTTTCCTTATTCCCGTCTTTTTTAATGGTTGTTCCCATTGCAGAAAACAATTCATCACCGGTAATTATATCTTTCCAAGTTTCAATGCTATCAAAATCAACAATGTGCTCTTCTAACCCCGGGTTACTTATTCCCAGAGAATGCCGGACAAATACTTTCACAACATCATAGCGAACATCTTTCAATAATTTTATCGTTAGGAACCGTCCGATGAGACCTGTTGCACCAACAACAATTGCTGTTTTCATAAGACTTCAGCTTTAATCTAAAATGTAGAGATAATTTGGTAATTTTATTTTATACCCGGTGTTACCGCCAGTTAGATCGCTCCACTGATCGCCGATACATGCAATGATATCATAGCCATCCTTAACAAGCTCTTCCCTTTTGCGGGATTTAAATTCTGCAGCCGGTGTTTTGCTTTCATTTGTTCCCCGGACTATTAATGTATCAAACTTTACAAAACCTTTTTCAATTAGATTACTGCGTGTAGATTCCAGAACAAAATTTGCTCGTCCTGTAAGAAAAATTATATGAATGTTTTTTGAAATGAGATAATCATAAAAACGTTTTGTTTGTGGTAATGCTTCTGCAATTCCTTTTAACTGCCACTCATCCCAGAGTTTAGGTATAAATCCAAAACCGGTTTCTTTTGTAATCTTATAATTAGAAAGAGCGGTTTCATCTACATCAAAAACAACGACAGAGCTATTGTTAAGTTCCATTTTATCGATAGTGCGAATAGCATCATCGATAATTTTCTCGCTCTCCTTATCAAAGTCACCGGATTCATAATAGTGCCGAACTAGTTTTTTTGCTGTGTCGAGATTCATTATTTGAAGAGTAGGATCGGTTGAACTGCAATTTGCGAGTAGAAAGGAAAATAGAATAACGGAAAATATTTTTATTGATCTCATGTTGCTCATAGATTTTATGTGACTTGCTAGACGCCCATACTTAAAGTTGCTTCCTCTATAATATATATTTACTCAGATCTCTGTTCTTAACAATTTTATCCAGTTTTTCATTTACCATACTGCCGGTAATTTCAATTTTTCCTTCCGGCATCTTATCAGGCACTTCAAAGAGAATATCTTCAAGAAGGGTTGTAAGAATTGTGTGTAGTCTTCGGGCGCCAATGTTTTCCACCTGATCGTTTACCACAGCGGCAGTGCGTGCCACTTCCTTAATAGCATCTTCCTTGAATGAAATATCAACACCTTCTGTTTGAAGCAGCGCAGAATATTGTTTGAGCAATGCATTCTTTGGGAGTGTAAGAATTTTTACAAAGTCATCTTCGCTCAAACTTTTCAATTCAACCCGGATAGGGAAACGTCCTTGAAGTTCAGGAATAAGATCGCTCGGTTTTGAAACATGGAACGCACCCGAAGCAATAAATAAAATATGATCTGTTTTTACCGGACCATATTTTGTGTTAACGGTTGATCCTTCAACGATAGGAAGAAGGTCACGTTGAACACCTTCTCGTGAGACATCCGGTCCTTGCTGACTTTTTGCCCCGGCAATTTTATCAATCTCATCAATAAAGACAATTCCGGATTCCTGAGCTCGTTGAATCGCTTCGCGTTGAACAACTTCCATATCGATCAATTTTTCAGCTTCTTCCTGCGCAATTAACTTTCTTGCCTCACGGATTGGAGTTTTGCGTTTCTTCTTTTTCTTCGGAACCATGCTGCTCATCATCTCTTGCAAATTCATCGTCATGTCGTCCATTCCCATTGGTCCGAGCACTTGCATTCCAAAAGCGGGTGCCGTTGTGTCAAATTCAATTAGTTTATCATCCATTTCACCGTTGCGAAGTTTCTCTCGCATCCATTCGCGTGTTTTTTCATTTCGCAATTCTTCGCTTTCGCCGTTTTCATCTTCAACCGAATTTGCTTTCTTTACCGGCGGAATTAATTGATCTAATACTCTTTCCTCTGCCATCCGTTCCGCTTTCTCTTGTACTTCAAAAGACTTTTCGGAACGAACCATGCTAACCGATAGCTCCGCTAAGTCACGAATCATAGATTCAACATCTCGACCGACGTAACCAACTTCCGTGTATTTAGAAGCTTCAACTTTAATGAACGGCGCACCGGAAAGTTTTGCAAGACGGCGCGCAATTTCTGTTTTGCCTACACCCGTTGGTCCGATAAGAATAATATTGTTCGGCATAATCTCTTCGCGCATACTCTCATCAACTTGCCGGCGTCTCCATCTATTCCGCAATGCAATTGCAACAGCGCGTTTTGCATCGTCTTGTCCGATGATATATTTGTCTAACTCTTTCACAATTTGTGTAGGTGTAAGATCTTTTGTGACGATGTTCTTCATTACTTGTTTCCTCATTTGGTAATAACTTCAACTGTAATTTTTTCGTTTGTGTATATGCAGATATCCGCAGCTACCTTTAGGGATTCTTCTACAATCTCTTTGGCGGAAAGGTTACCATATTTTATTAACATCTTTGCCGCAGCAAGAGCATACATTCCGCCGCTTCCGATTGCAACTATATTATCTTCCGGCTCAATTACATCTCCTGTGCCGGAAACAATAAATGCTTTTTCTTCCGAAACGATAGCAAGCATCGCTTCAAGTTTTCGCAAATATTTATCAGTACGCCAATCTTTTGCAAGTTCAACAACTGCGCGTGATACATTGCCTCTGTATTGCTCAAGTTTTTCTTCGAAGCGGGCAAGGAGGGTGAAAGCATCAGCCGTTGAACCGGCGAATCCGCAGATAACTTTTCCATCGAGAAGTTTGCGGATCTTCATTGAGTTGTGTTTCATTACCGTGTTGCCAAGCGTTACTTGTCCATCGCCGCCAAGAGCAGCTTGACCGTCTTTGATAATTCCAATTATTGTTGTTGATCGTATTTTCATTTTTAATTCCTTTTGATTGTTCTATAACCATCCACAGACAGGAGCATGTCTATTTAATTTTTACAGGAAATATTCTCGATACCCTCTTCTGATATTCTATGTATTCATCACCAAATATTTCAATAAGTTTTCGCTCTTCATAAATTGAGCCGGTATAAAAATAAACAATTACGCAAATGTACATTGTTAAATAGAACAAAGTCATCGTAGGTCGAAACCCCAAAAACAAAATCGAAAATAGATAGATCGGGTGACGCACAAACTTAAATGCGCCCTCAATTTTCAAAGTCTGTTTTTCATCCAAGTCATCAACATTATATTCGCCGTTGATGTAACGTTTTATCTGAGCAATTCCAATGAACTCTTTCAAATCAATTCCGCGCGAAGCCCAAAACAATCCAATAAGTGAAAGAACTTGCAGTGCAAATGTAATGATATCGAATGGAAAGCGTAAATCGTAAACCATTATATCGGGTTTTGGCGAGACAGCATAAAATGCCGCGAAGAAGATAATGGAAGAGGCATTGTAGAACAAACGATAGAACGCAATCTTATTGCCTAACTTTTCTGCCAGAGCCCGCTTTATTTTTATTGAGGCTAACCATGTGTGAGAGTAAGCGAAAAGTGCAAATAGCAGGATAATTAGAATTACATCAACAATTATCATAGTTCCTTTCGCAAACGTGCGACAGGTATTTTAAGAGCTTCGCGATACTTGGCAATGGTTCGGCGCGCCACGTGTATTCCTCTTTCTTGTAGTATGATCGCGATCTTATCGTCGCTATAAGGATTATCCTTTGGCTCGTTATCGCAAATTTCTTTTATAAGTTCTTTGATATGTTTATTCGAAATTTCATCTCCGGAATCGGTAGAGAGCCCTTCGCTGAAAAAATATTTCAATTCATGAATGCCTTGAGGACTTTGCACAAATTTTCCATTGACAACCCGGCTGATAGTCGAAATATCCATACCGATCTCTTCTGCAATATATTTGTAGATCATCGGTTTTAGAAAACGCGGACCGCTTTCAAAAAATTCGTATTGCCTTTCAAGAATAGCGCGCATGATTTTCATAAGAGTGTTGCGCCTCTGATGTAAGGAAGCGATAAACCATTTTGCAGATTCAAACTTCTCTCGCAAAAATTTATATGTTTCTTTTTCGCGGGGAGAAATTTTTCTTTTATGCTTTTTAGTATCAATCATCTCAAGATATGTTCGGCTGATAGTAACCGACGGAACACTTCTATCATTTAAGGTAACAATATAGTTGTCTTCAACTTTTTCTATCAGGAAGTCCGGAGTGATTTGGTTCATCTCTTCGGAATCAATATTTCCTTCGCCGGGTTTAGGATTTAGCTTCTGAATTACATCAATTGTAGTGCGTAAGGTTTCCTTCGATAGATTCATTTCTTTCTGAATCGTATCAAAACGTCTGTTGGCAAAATCTTCAAAATGTTCAGCAAGAATTTTTTCGGCGAGATAGGAATAATACGGATCGTATGATGAATTCTTAATTTGGACGAGAAGGCATTCTTGTAAACTTCGAGTGGCAATACCAACCGGCTCTAATGTTTGTATCTGTTTTAAAATCTTTTCGGCTTGTTCTAAAGTAACATCGATGTTTTCAAACATCTTTAATTCGCCAACAATCTTTTCCAGATCTGCTTTGAAGTAGCCGTCTTTGTCCAAGCCCCCAATAATATTTTCGCCAAGAATGGTTTCTTCTTCGGTAAAATCGAGCATATGAAGCTGGTCAATCAAGTTTTCGCGCATTGATTTTCTTTGCGGTGCGATCGGTTGGATTTTTTCTTCATCGCGGCTTCTATTCAAACGGTCGAATTCATGTTCGGATTCGGTCTCGTTCATATAATCTTCTATCTCAAACTCATCCTCTTTGCTGTCGTATTTTTCTTCTTCTTCATCGGAGCTTGTTGTGTCGTCGCCGTCTTCATCTTTTTCTTGTTCGAGATCGTATTCCTCATCAAGAGTTTCCTCGAGAATAGGATTCAATTCCAATTCGGTTTTAATACGCTGTTCCAGAGCGAGCGTATTTAACTGAAGCAGTTTCTGATATTGAATCTGCTGAGGGGAAAGCTTCTGCTGAAGCGATAATTTATGTTGAAGCGATAGCATAATTAATTACTGACCGACCTTTTTTGCTTTACTAAACCACTCTGTACCGTATTCACGTTCGAGTGAATCGCGGCAGAAATCCAAAATTTTTATCTGTGTATTATTTCCCTTATCCAACGCCGGCTGACATTCTGAATATTTTTCGAACCGTAAAACATCTCCGCCAAATTTCGAAATTCGAATAGGAAATAGATGACACGATATAGGTTTGATGAAATCAATTTTTCCATCACGAAATGCTCTCTCAATTCCGCATTTAGCAATATCACCATCCCAAGTTACAAAAACGCAGGCTCTGTTGTTTAAACTCCTTGTCGTCAACTCGTTCTGCTTGTTAATCCAAAACCCATTCTTCTCAATAATATCGAAATGCTCTTTAGGTAAATACTCCATTACAATCGGAAGAACTTTGTTTATCTCTTCTATCTCACTTTCTGTTATGGGCGCACCAAACTCGCTTTCCATAGTACAGCACGCGCCTTTACATTTTGAAAGATCGCAAGTGAAATTTGTATCAACTATCTCTTTGTTAATAAATACTTCTTCTACTTCAATAAATTCCGGATTCATTTTCTCTCTTTGCAGGTAAATACCCAAAGCATTAAGGGGCAAAAAAATTTTTGTGAAAAGATACAAATTTTGTCCTATCAAAAAAAACAAGCTTCTACTAATTGATAATTAAGAACCTGTCTGCCCCCAGGCAGATTGAAAGTGTAGAATTAAATTGTAAACAGTAAATTGCATTTAAAAAGGTGGTCGTTTTGAAATTCAACAATAGAGTTGTATTGGTAACAGGTGCATCTTCCGGAATCGGGAAAGCAATAGTTGTTCAACTGGCAAAAGAAAATTGCAAACTTGTTTTACTTGCTCGAAGGATTGAATTGCTCGAACAGTTAAGTAATGAATTGCATTTGACTAATGACCAATCGCTAATTATCAAATGTGATGTTAGTAAAAAAGAGGATGTTGCTTATGCGTATGGATTGATAAAAGAAAAATTCGGCGGTGTTGATATTGCAATACTAAATGCAGGCTATGGTCATGAAGTCACTGTTGAAAATTATAACTCTAGGTTTGCCGAAGATACATTTGGCTCTAACATTTTTGGCATTGTTTATTGGGTTGAACAGTTGCTTCCAAAATTTGTTGAGAAAAAGGAGGGTGTAATTGTCGGTGTATCAAGTCTTGCCGATAACCGCGGATTTTCCGGCAGCGGATTCTATTGTGCAAGTAAAGCAGCCGCATCAATTTTTCTTGAAGGGCTGCGCGTTGAATTAAAAAGCTACGGTATTAAAGTGATAACGGTTAAACCTGGATTTGTTAGAACGCCAATGACAGATAAAAACAGATTTAAGATGCCGTTGCTGATGGAACCCGAACAAGCCGCACTCAATATTTTAGATGGAATAAAAAAAGAGAAAAGAATAATTCAATTTCCGTGGCAGATGGTTTTTTTAACATGGCTTGTTGGAATGCTGCCGGGAAGTTTTTATGAATGGCTTGCGGGGAGACAAAACAAAAAATGAAGATTAAGATGAACAACAATAAATATACTTATTCGAAACGGTTTTTCTATCTACTCCTTTTCACAAGTGCCGTTTTTTTCATTTCATGCAAAAGTGAAGATTCACCGGTTGAACCGGATTCACAGAACCGCGGTGATATTGTAAGGACAAGTTTTCTTGCAAGATACAGCACGCAAGTTGTCCAAAATTTGATAACATTCGCCGCCGCCGGTCAGCAGATAAATGTTACTCTTAAATATGATGTTGATGCTTACAAAATTGTTTACCGCACACTTGATCCTAAAGGAAATGTTACTGTTGCATCCGGCGCGCTTTTTATTCCTAAAGGAAAAGATAATCTTCCGTTGATTAGTTTGCAGCATGGAACAGAAACAAACAGAAATGTTGTAGCCTCTGTAAGCCCGCTTAGCTCAATTGATGGTCTCACCGGAGCGTCTCTCGGTTATTACGCCTTAGTTCCGGATTATCTTGGTTTGGGAGAATCAACAATTCTTCATCCATATCATCATGCAAAGTCATCGGCTGACTGCGTGATTGATTTAATTCGAGCCGGTAGAGAGTTCGCTCGCAGATCTAATATCAAGTTAAACGGACAAGTTTTTCTTGCGGGTTATTCCGAAGGAGGATTTGTTACACTTGCTGCTCACAAAGAGATTGAAAAAAATTACAGCAGTGAAATAAAAATTGCAGCATCGGCGCCAATGGCGGGGGCATACGATCTCAACTTAACCGCAAAGACAATTCTGAAGAAGCAAACTTACAATCAACCGGCATACCTTTCCTTTTTTGTGGTTGCTTACAACGAAATTTACGGATGGAACAAATTGAGTGAAGTGTTCAATTCTCCTTATGCCGAAAAAATACTCTCTTTGTTCGATGGAACAAAATCAACTTCTGAAATTAACGCACAGTTAACAACTAATATCAGTCAACTCTTTAAACAGAATTTCTTGAATTCGTACCTTAACGGAAGCGAGGTTGATCTGACCACAGCTTTTACAAATAACAGCTTGTTGAATTGGACTCCCACAGCGCCTCTCCGGTTTTATCACGGCAGTGCCGATGAATATGTGCCTTATGAAAACTCCACTACAGCGCTCAATTATTTTAAATCGGTTGGCGCAACTGTTGAGTTAATCACTATACCGGGGGGAACTCATACTTCATCCGCTTTGCCAAGCATTATAAGCGCAGTCGATTGGTTCGAAACAATTAGACTTAATAAACGAGTTTTGGCTTTATCCCGGTAAATATTTAATGAAACGAAATCGAATATCCGTTTAATCAGCGGTCAATAAATAAACTAAAGCTGATGACATCGGTTATAGAAGTACTAAGGCAAGGCACTCACTCACTCATATTTCGTTAACTAAGAGCGCTCTAAACTTTTCCGGCTCTTCCAAATGAGGCATATGAGCTGAGTTGTCGAAAGAAATAAAATATTTTCCTTTGGGCGCATTAAGAAAATCAAAATATTTTTTTGCAAGTGCCGGTGGTGCTGCGGCATCATTCATTCCTTGAACGAAATAGATTTTTGTATCAAGAGATTTTACAGATTCAAAAAGATCTAATGATACAATGTTTGGAAGAAGATGTTTTTGCGAAAAATTGATCCCGCGCAGTGTTTTAAAAATATCTTTTGCAGAATAAAAAGAAGAAAAAAACAAGTTCCTCATTGTTTTCAGAAGTAATGAAAAGAAAGTTTCATTAAGATTAACGCCTCCAAAATTTGTAATCCACTTTACCCTTACTTGGAAATTTTTGATTAACATATGCGGCGGCGGACCAATTTTTTTTAGTTGTGCCAGAGCTTTTTTTTGTTTTCTTATTTCAGCTTCTGAAACAGCAAATTGATAAGCGTATTCTTCTGCTTCTTTCATCACAACATCAATTCCGACTCCGACAACCAAAAAATAATTTTCAGGATACTTTGAAGCTGTTATCAATGCAACGGAACCGCCGAGTGAAAATCCGGTTATATAAATTTTCTTTTTGTTTAGTTTTACTTTAAGAAATTCTGTTACTTCATTTGTATCTACAACCATTTGCTGTAAATTCATTGAGGCAGCCGGAATTCTATTATTGTAAGATTTTCCGCAACCTCTTTGATCCCAATAAACTACTGTAAAATGCTCTTCCAATTTTAATGTTTTTTCGAAAGAGTCGGATTCGGAAATCATTGGAAAACCAGGTCCGGCTTGTAGGAGAAGTAGAGCCGGATTTGAAGAGTTTCTGCCCCTTATCAAAATCCATTGCTTAATTCCTCCAATCACCGGATTTTCTAAAATATCTATTTCTCTGTTTATATTTTTCATACTCATCTAATCTTTTAATAAGCTTAGTACTATTTTACCTTGTATAGAAGAATTGTTTAATAAGTCATGAGCTTCATTTACTTTATCTAATGGGAGTACTCTGTAAATAATTGGTTTTATTTTTTTCCCCTTCAGCAATTCGAAAAGAGTTTCTAAATCCATCTTGAACCAATCCGGATGAAGTCTTTTATAGTTGGTAATTTGATACAAAAGAACACGTTTATTATCAGGAATTAAATTTCTTAGAAAAATGGAAAATCTGAGATAGACAGAAATTGACTTTAAAATATTTCTTCGCCCGTCTTTAAGCATGGATGATATTCCATAAATAATCAATCGTCCGTTTTTCTTCAAAATTTTATATGATCTATTTCCAAGTTCTCCGGTTCCGTCAAAAACAATATCAACACCTTCGTTAGTTAGTGTCTTAATTTTCTTTTTAAAATTTTCAGATTTATAATCAATCGGTATAGCACCAAGATTTTCAACTAGCTGATGTTTCGAGGCGGACGCCGTTCCATAGACGGTTAAGCTTTTTAATTTTGCCAATTGTAACAAAGCAGTTCCAACCCCGCCGGCAGCGCCGTGTACGAGAATTTTTTCCCCTTCTTTTGCATTTGCGGTTCTGAATAACATCTGATAGGCGGTTATATAATTTAATACCAGACTCACAGCTTCTACCGGATCAATCTCATTGGGTATCTTAACTAAATCGTATTCCGGCAAGAAGATATATTCTGAATATCCGCCATAAACGGTGAGAGCTGCAACATAATCTCCTTTGCTGAACCCGGTAACACTCTCTCCAAGTTTATCAACAAGTCCAACTATATCGTATCCGGGGGTGAAAGGAAATTTAGGCATACCCATATAAACGCCTTCTCTCATTAAAACATCTGCAAACGATACTCCGGCGGCCATCACCTTAATTCTAATTTCATTCTTTACAGGTTCCCTTAATGTATCGCTAACTACATGCAAAGCTTCGGGTCCGCCGCGCTGTAAGATTAAAACACGTTTGTACTGCATACTAATCCTTCTGGTTGAAATTACTTTTATAAACTGCCAGGCAATAATATTATTTATTGCAAGAGAAGACTTGTATGTTTTGGCTATTTTTTAGTAGAGCAGTTGGAGATATTCCGAACATTCTTTTGAATGTTTTGCTGAAGTGAGCTGAATCGGAAAAACCGGCGGTGTGTGCAGCGCCCGTTAATTTATTTCCGGCGATGATTTCTTTTACGGCAATATTTATTCTATGCCAGAGCAGATATTTTCTGACCGGAATACCGGTTTGTTCTTTGAATAAATGAACAAGACGCGTTTCTGATAAAAATACTTTTTCTGCCAGGTGCTTTAATTTGATTTTACTATCTAGCGAGTTTTTTAATATTCCGATTACGGTACTAATTCTCTCGTCGACTTTTTTGATGCCGACTGAAGAATCTGACAAAGCATTAATAAAATTGTCTGTCGTTTTGGAGATTTTGGCACAATTGATTTTGTACGAGAATTGTTTTTTAATCCTTTTTATATAGGGGGTGAGTAAATCTTGAGGAACATAAGAGAAATTAGAACCGCTTAGAAATTTTCCTTTTATTCTTTTAGCAGGAATAGATTCGGGATCCAAACTTAGAAAATATACTCTGCCGTTTTGAAGAACGCACTCGTGTGGTTGATCTGAATTGATAATTAATGAACGAAATTTTTTCCATTTATTGTTCGCTATTCTCATCATAAATGGTTTTTCTTCGCTGATCGCAATTTGCAAAGCATGATGTTCGTGTATATTTGTTTTTATCGAATATCCGATGTAAAGGAATTTACCTTCCCACATAAAAAGGTAAGCTGAGTTATTCGGACTTTCTTTTGGCATATAGATCACACTCTGTTTAAAATATTATTGAGGCAAGCTCTGTATTATTAATGCCAACTGTAATACTGCAAACCGGATTTATTATAAAGGTTTAATGCTAACGGCACACCCACCGCCCTCTACAAGTTTTATCTTTAGAATATCTTTTACCGTAACCTGCTTTGTGTATATTTTGTAAGCCATAGGATTCTTTTCCCAGTGTGCGTTATCGGCATCGGCATAAATTGTTGCGGTATATTTTTTGTCTCTATCTAAAAATGAAAGATTGATATTTGCGGTGCGGGAATTTTCATCCGTTATTGCACCAACGAACCAGTCATTTTCTCCTTTAGCTTTTCTTGCAACCGTGATGTAATCCCCCGGCTCAGCCTCAAGATATTTCGAGTCATCCCAATCAACGGCAACATCTTTTATAAATTGAAATGCGTCAGGATATTTTTCATAATTTTCCGGAAGATCGGCTACCATTTGAAGCGGTGAATACATTGTTACATAAAGCGCAAGCTGTTTTGCCAGTGTAGTGTGAACATGTTCTTTTTTGTTGGGATCGTAAAAATTCATTTTAATCTGAAAAATTCCCGGAGTGTAATCCATCGGTCCGCCTAACAATCTGGTAAATGGAAGGATGGTTTCATGTTCCGGTGGATTACCAACACTCCACGCATTGAATTCATTTCCGCGTGCAGCTTCGCAAGCAAGCCAGTTGGGATATGTACGATGCAACCCGGTTGGTCTAACAGGTTCATGAGCATTCAACATCAATTTGTTGTCTGCAAGTTTTTGCGCAACACGAACGTAATGATTAACCATCCATTGTCCGTCGTGAAATTCACCGCGCGGAATTATTTTTCCAACATAACCGGTTTTTACTGCGGGATAACCAAATTTTTTCATTAAGGCGTATGCTTCATCCATTCGGCGTTCGTAATTTGTTACGGAAGCAGAAGTTTCATGGTGCATGATAAGCTTAATGTTTTTATCTGAAGCATATTTCGAAAGCCCGGCAATGTCAAAATCAGGATACGGAGTTAAAAAATCAAAAACATTTTCTTTCCATTTTCCAAACCAATCTTCCCAGCCAACATTCCAGCCTTCTACCAGCACACCATCAAATCCATGTTTGGCTGCAAAATCAATATACCGTTTTGTGTTTTTTGTTGTAGCACCATGTTTTTCGTTGGGCTTCAAAGTATTCCAATCTGTTGACGATAAATCCACATTGTTTACATCGGCATAATTCCATGTTGATTTACCAACATGCATTTCCCACCAGATGCCGATATACTTCATTGGTTTTATCCAACTCACGTCTTCAATTTTTGATGGCTCGTTGAGGTTCAAAATTATTTTTGATGCCAGAATATCTTCCGCTTTTTTGCTGACAATAATTGTGCGCCACGGTGTATTGCATGGGGTCTGCAGATACGCTTTATTGCCAACAGCATCGGGGACAAGATGTGAAGTTAGAATAAACTTTGATTGATCAACTTCGATGTGCATTGCGGGATAATTAATCAATGCGGCTTCAAAAATGTTGATATATAATCCATCATCGGATTTCATCATCAACGGTGTTTGGATATAATTTTTGCCGATTATGGTCTTAACGGCAATCTCATTAACATTTTTTCCAAGAGTTGCGTCAATGCCGCTTAAACGTGTCCTATTGTAGTAGTACTCATTTGAGTCGTAATCTCCCGGAATCCAAAAGGCTGTGTGATCTTTGGCGAGGTTGAATTGAGTTAATTCATTAATCACAGTAAAGTAATTCAGATTATCCTGTAATGGAAACTCGTAACGGAAACCAAGCCCGTCGTCGAACAATCGAAAACGTAAAACGAGCACTCTGTTATTTACATTTATCTGCTGAAGTGTAACGGCAAGCTCTCGGTAATTATTGCGAATTGTTTTTACTTCGCCCCAAACCGGATTCCATGATTCATCAACAATAGAGGAATCAACTTTAACGACCGAAAAATTATTAATGAACGAGGGTTGGTCATATACCTCAATACCAAGTGCGCTTTCATTTACGATGAATTGTTTTCCGTATGAAAGTTGATAAGTTGGAATTCCCTCAGGATTAATCGAAAAGTGAAGAGTTAAATTTCCGCCCGGTGATTTTATAGTTTGAGCGGATGATGTTAGGCAAATCAGAATCGCTATTATTACAAATGAGATTCTTTTCATAACGAAGTTTACTCCAAACAATTTTTGATTAATCGGACGAAGAAAAGAAATAGTAAATCTTAACTTCGATCATCTCCTTCCATTCAAAAAGGTTTTGACTTAATTTCAACAGCATTAAGAACTTTAGAAACCGGAAAAGGTAAAAACGCTCCGCCCCATTGGGGTACAAGATATTTATCCCAGAAATTCCAGTAGAGCAAACCGTCATCAGTTTCGGGTTCTAATAAATAGGCAGCTACGTTTGCTAATCGTTGAGATGTATGCACAATTAAACTTCCCGCTGCAAATTCTTTTTTCTCTTTTACGTATTCAACTTTAATCGAGTTGTTGTAGTGACCTTGGTTCAACCGCGCTGCGGGTTTTAATTCTTTTGTCTTGATTGTCTGCACATCAAGCGTTACGGTACTCTCAAGTTTTTCAATTTTGATTCCGTGCGCCTTAAGAAGATTTACAACTTGTGCATCCGGAATAGTGATAATGTATGCGTAAGGAAATTGCACACTTCGTTTTGGAAAATAATCCGCAAAGTAAGGGACGGTAACTTGCTTAACCCGGTCGCTCGGCTTCAATCTATCGCTTCCGTTTGCGTCTTTATAAGATTCCATTTCATAAGCGACGATAACTTCCGGAGTTGGTGTTGGTTTGTTTACGAACTCAACTGCAAAAGAATCTTTCTCTGTTGGGTTCATTCCGCGAGCGATAGTTCTATCATCTGCATCCTTCAATATCTTTTTAATTTCGTCTTTGTTCGCAGAGGCATAGTCTAAAACCGCTTTCAATAAACTGTAACAGCCTAGCACACGAGTTTTAAAATCGGCGTAAACATAATTCTCATTTAATATAGATAGACGGTTTCTCAAACCGATGTAATTTACGATGTAGCGCGGCTCGAATGCGTATGAATCCCATCCTTTGCTTGGATCGCGCATATCTCTAAACTCGCCGTAGAAAACATTTGGCGTGTTATACTTTTTCGTTAAAGTTGTTTTCATCCAGGGCATCATTTTATCGCGCATATAGTTGACAAGATTTCTATCTGTGTTGCCGTTCATCATCCACGTATAAGTTAACGGCTCTGTATGATATGATCCGTTTGTTGTATGAAGATCCATCATAATTGCCGGATCCCATTTATTCAAAACGTTTGTGATCATTCCGTAAACTTCGGGAGTTTCAACTTTCATTGCGTCGCGATTCAGATCGAGCATTTGTCCGTTATAACGAACTCCTACGCCATTCAGCGGTCCGTTCTGATTTGTTCTGTTTTGCTTACTGATTGGCTCGTTGCCGTCAGAATTAAAGATCGGGCAGATGAGAAGAACAACATTTTTCATGTAGTCGGGAGTTTCTTTTAGCAAGATATCTCTTGCCAGCATTTGAACGGCTTCTTTACCCTCAACCTCGCCGGCGTGTATGTTGGCTTGAATATAAATTACAATTCGTTTATCCTTCTTCAAATCTTTTGGAGATTTTGAAAGAGGCTTGCCCATAATGATAAGAGGAACATCTCTCCTCTCAATACTTTTTGCGATCGATTCTATTCTAATGTTGGGAGAGATCTGTTTGAGTTGTTTGAAAAAATCCATTACCTCGCTGTAGCGCGAAGTAGATTCAAAGTTGGATTTCTCCGCTACGGTAAGAAGTTTTTCTTTTGTTGATGCAGTTAAAAATGACGCTGTGATTAGAGAGATAACAATAATCGGTTTGATGAATTTCATGATCGATCCTAGTAAGATGTTCTGAAATTACCGAATTAAAAATGACTGACGGAAAATTACAAAAACTTATTATAGGTTAAAATCTAATTATGCTTTTGGTTAAATTGTTCTATAAAATAAAACATCTTTACGGCAATTCGCCAAGGCGAAGTATTTCCATTGTCACTCCCGAATACTTTTATCGGGAGTCCATCATGAATTAAATGGATTCCCGCTTAAAATCCCGCTGTACGGAATTCCGTAAAAGCGGCACATGCGGGAATGACGAAACAAGTCTCGGAGTTTTAGACCGGAAAAGGAATCAAACGAGTTGTAGAGATTATAAATGCCAAATCAAATAATTGCTAAGAGGTAAAAATGTTTGTCAAACAGATGAGCGCTGTTGCTGCAGAGGAAGTAAAAGCCGGAACAAAAACAACACGGCAAGTTTTGATTAGTCCAAGCGAAGGACCAAATTTTGCAATGCGAAAATTCACAATCGAGCCGGGCGGGGAAATGCCTATGCACACAAACACAGTTGAGCACGAACAACTTGTGCTCAACGGTCGTGCAAAAGTAATTATTGGTAATCAAACTTATGAAGCGAAGAAAAATGATGTAGTTTTTATTCCGGCAGGAATTCCACATTGCTATAAAACTTTGGGGGATGAATCGTTTGAATTTTTATGTGTCGTTCCAAACAAACAAGATGTGATTGAAATTGTAAAAGAATGAGAGTGAAGGGAGGAAACAAGAAATAAAGAAAGGAAACAAGAAATGAAGGAAGAAGGAAAAATAAAATGGTAAAACGAAAACTTGGGAATAGTGATCTCAACGCGTCAATCCTTGGCTTGGGATGCATGGGAATGTCCGAATGGTACGGGCCAACGAATGATGAGGAATCGATTGCGACTATACATGCAGCACTGGATGCCGGACTAAATTTTTTTGATACCGCCGATGTTTATGGAAACGGTCACAACGAAATTTTGGTGGGAAAAGTTTTAAAGGAAAAAAGGGACGAAGCAATCATAGCTACAAAATTCGGTTTCCTTCCGAATGAAGCGGGAATTAGCGGAAGACCGGAATACGCGAAGCAAGCTTGCGATGCAAGTCTAAAACGCCTCGGTATTGAATGCATTGATTTATACTATCTTCATCGAGTTGATCCGAATGTGCCGGTTGAAGAATCGGTTGGTGCAATGGCAGATCTGGTGAAAGAAGGCAAAGTAAAATATCTCGGATTATCGGAAGCGTCCGCCGAAAGCTTGAAACGTGCATCTAAAATTCATCCGATTGCAGCACTTCAAACAGAATACTCGATTTGGGTGAGAGATGTGGAAGACAATATTTTATCAACATGCAGAGAACTTAATATAGCTCTTGTTCCATACAGTCCGCTTGGTCGCGGATTTTTAACCGGAAAAGTAAAAGACACAAATCTGTTCGACCAAAACGATTTCAGAAAAAAAGTGCCTTTGTTCGAAGAAGAAAATTTCAAAGCAAACTTAAAAGTTGTTGAGGCGCTTGAACAAATTGCCAAAGAGAAAAGTTGTACTGCAAGCCAGATTGCTCTTGCGTGGTTGTTTGAACAGGGAAAGGATATCTTCCCAATTCCCGGGACAAAGAGAAGAAAATATTTGCTGGAAAATATTCATTCGGTGGAGATTGAGCTTACTAAAAACGAGTTAGAGCGGATCAATGTTTTAGCTAACCAAATCAAAGGTCAGAGGAAAAGTGAGTCGGGGATGAAATTAGTTAACGGATAAAAATCAAAACAGTTTTGTAACGGAGATTAAATATGCAATTCATAGTCTTAGGTTATGACGGCACAGACGATAAAGCGTTAGAAAGAAGAATGGCTGTTCGCGAGAATCATTTGAAGTACGCACAAGAAATGTTTGACGCGGGAAAGTGGCTATATGCATCCGCGATACTAGACGATAACGAAAAAATGATCGGTTCGATGATAGTCTGTGATTATCCTTCCCGCAATGTTTGGAAAACAATTCATATTCATCGCGCTAAGGTTGCTCAACATTAAAGAAAGTTGGTTATCCTAAATGATAAATATTGATTTGCCCAAAAAACAATTAGGGTTTTTTCCTACTCCAATTACCGAGCTAAAACGGTTATCTAAAAAATTGAGTGGACCAAGAATATTTATTAAGAGAGATGACTTAACGGGGCTCGCCTTTGGAGGAAATAAAACACGCAAGTTGGAATTTCTGATTGGTGATGCGCTATCGAAAGGTTGCGATACAATTATTACGGGCGGGGCAGAACAATCTAATCACTGCAGGCAAACAGCGGCAGCTTGTGCAGTGAGCGGATTAGAATGTCATCTTGTTCTTGGAGGATCTGAACCGGAATTTCCTAAAGGAAATTTCTTGCTCGATAAATTATTCGGCGCATATATTCACTGGACGGGTGTGTTTCGTAAAGGGGAAAAGATTCCGCAGATTTCAGAAGAATTAATTCAGCTCGGCAAGAAGCCTTACATTGTTCCTTATGGCGGATCGAATAATATTGGTGTTGTTGGTTTTGTCGAAGCAGTTAACGAGTTAAAAACTCAATTGGATGAAATAAATGAAAAGATTTCTCACGTTGTATTCGCCTCAAGCTCGGGAGGAACACATGCCGGACTTGTTCTGGGCAAACATGTTTATGATCAGAAGTTTGAATTGATTGGTATTCAAATAGACAAAGAAGAGTTTGAGGGTTTTATCTATTCCGAACATCTGTTGAATCTTACTAATTCGTCAGCAAAGTCTTTAGGAATTAATCACAATTTTACAAAAGAGGACTTCATTCTTAAGAATGAATATCTTGGTGAAGGATATGGCATCGTCGGAGAGTTGGAAAAAAGAGCGATCAAGCTGTTAGCTGAAACTGAGGGAATACTTCTCGATCCGGTTTATACAGCCAGAACATTCGGCGCATTGGTTGATCTAATTGAAAAAGGAGAGTTTAACTCGAATGATACGGTTTTATTCTGGCACACCGGAGGTACGCCGTCAATATTTTCCTATGCAGAGAAGATTCTGTGAGGCACAACGGTTAATATCCGAAACGCTGAATGAGATAGAGAAAAAAAGATAAAAGCAGTATGTTTGAAGCGAAGAAAATTTCCCGCAACACCGCAAAGTTCACAAAGTAAATGGAGTATTCAATGAGCAAATTCAAGTATGTCATCAAACGAAGCGGTGCGGTTGTTCCTTTCAATCCCGAAAGAATTGCAAATGTAATTTATAGAGCTGCGGTTTCTGTTGGCGGGCGCGATAAAGAAAAAGCTGCCGAACTGGCTGTACAAGTAGTTGCTTTGATGGAACAAACTTTTGAAGAAGGATACAAACCGCATGTAGAAGAGATTCAGGACTTAATTGAAAAAGTTTTGATTGAGAACGGACACGCAAAAGTAGCAAAGGAATTTATTCTCTACCGCGAAGAAGCAGCTCAAAGAAGAAGAGAAAACTCGCGCCACTTTTCAAAACCGAACGAACTCATTCCGTGGAAAAAAGTTTGGCGCTCTTTAGATTGGGCTGCTGCGCATAATCTTCATACAGTTGAATCTGTAAATGAAAGAATCAAGAAAGGAGAATTTCCTCATATAGTTCATGAGTCGGAAACGTTTTATGAAACACAGCTTGACACCGCCGCCGAAATGATTAAAGAGAGAAGCGAGGAACTAAAAATGGTTATGGTTAGCGGACCGTCATCATCGGGTAAAACAACAACTACACTTAAACTTGAACAGCGTTTGAAAAAAATGGGTATGAGCTTCGTTCCGTTAGTTGTTGATCATTATTTCTTCGATCTGGAAATGCACCCGAAAGATGAATTTGGCGATTACGATTTTGAAACTCCGCAAGCGCTCGATCTTGATTTGATCAACGATCATCTTAAACGTCTTGCCGCCGGCGAAGAAGTAAAAATTCCTTATTATGATTTTAAGATGGGGAAAAGATTTCCCGACCGTACACCGCTTCAATTACATGATCATGAAGTTTTGCTTATTGATAGTTTGCATGGCTTATTCCCCGATTTCAGTCGTGAAATTCCGGCGGCGCAGAAATTTAAATTGTACTTAGAACCGCTGCTTCAAATGAAAATGCCCGATGGTCAATACATCCGCTGGACGGACTTACGTTTAATACGCCGCATGTTGCGGGATTCTGTTCACCGCGCATACAAACCGGAACAAACACTTCTGCATTGGCATTATGTACGTTCATCGGAAAAAAGAAATATTCTTCCTTACAACGGAACGGCGGACTATATTGTAAATACATCAATGCCGTTCGAAGTTCCTCTTTATAGACCAAGGTTGTTAACGGATTTTGCTGAATGGGAAAAGAAATACTTGAACGATCCTTTGAGAGAGGACGCATACATTCGCGCAGCGCGTGTTAGAAAAATGTTGGAATTAATAGAGCCGGTTGAAGATGATTCTCCCATTCCGGGCGATTCTGTTCTGCGCGAGTTCATCGGCGGAAGTACTTTAGAATACGATTGAAAGTAAAGATGAAAAAACTTAGCCACCTTTTTAATAACAATAAAGTATGGGCAGAAAGCATAAAAGCCCGAACCCCTGATTTTTTTGAAAAACTAATTGATCAGCAAAAACCGGAATACCTCTGGATCGGTTGTTCGGACAGCAGAGTGCCGGCTAATGAAATTGTTAATCTTCTTCCGGGTGAATTATTTGTTCATAGAAATATTGCCAATGTTGTAGTGCATACTGATTTGAATTGTTTGTCGGTTATTCAATATGCGGTTGATGTTCTGCAAGTAAAGCATATTATTGTCTGCGGGCACTATGGCTGCGGTGGTGTTAATGCAGCTTATAAAAACGAGAGACACGGATTAGTTGATAACTGGCTAATGCATATTCGGGACATTCATAAAAAATATAATGATCTGATTGACAAATTGGATGATGAAAAAAATAAAAAAGATTTTCTTAGCGAGCTTAATGTAATAGAACAAGCAATTAATGTTTGCCAAACAACCATTGTACAAGATGCATGGAAGGATGGAAAAAACCTTACTGTTCACGGGTGGATTTACGGTTTGCACGATGGCTTATTAAACGATCTTGGCGTTTGTGTTTCAAGTAAAGATGAACTGATGGATATTTACTCCAAGTCAATTTCAGACTCTTTGAAATCTTACATAAAAAAGTAAATATTCCGGTTTTGAAAATAATACTATGTCGGCGTGAGTCAAAATTGTCAACACCATTCGCAGTTTATTACTTCTTAAGGAATCCCAAATGAAAAGACTACTTCTTTGTTTTGTTGCAACCATTTCCTTGAATCTTTTCGCACAATCAAAAAAAACTCCATTCGATTATGTTAATCCGCTCATTGGCACGGATGATATGGGGCATACATATCCCGGCGCAGTTGTTCCCTTCGGGATGGTGCAGCTAAGTCCCGAGACAGATTCTGTTTTGTACAGTTACGGCAAAGTTTATAATCCGGATGTTTACAAATATTGCGCGGGGAGATCAATACACAAATAAAACTATAATTGGTTTCAGCCACACGCACATGAACGGAACCGGTCATTCTGATCCGGGAGATTCATTCCGCGATAATCTGTAAAATCTGCGTCATCCGTGTTCTATAAAATTTTAAATTGACAGTGTTGCTCTCAAATGGGAAAGTTTTAGGGAGCGCCTATTCCCAACCCCCTTAGTATTGTAAAAGTATTGTAAAAGTAACCGCAGAACCACTTCCAACCATAGTTAGCGCATCATATAATTACTATTTTAAAACGTGAAAGAATAACTACACAGTTATATTTTCTAAGCCATAATAGTACATTAAATATATTCTTAATTTCTTGGAAATAGAATGACGAAGTCACAAGGACATACATTTCACATACCGGTTCTCGGTGTTGCCTTTTCTGTTGATGCGCCCCTAAAAGTAGCGAAGTATGGTATCTCATCTGTCATGTCGTTGGTGGATGATACATTAATGGAACGATTACGCAAACATTACCTTGAAAAATTGGGAAGACTCTATATCAAAATTGAAGACGATGCAGAAGATGCCCGCGCTAACAGAGTAACTGCTTACTTGGATATGATCAACCGGATGGTGAAAGAACAGTTTGAAGAATTGAAGAACTCACCTTTTGAATCGGGAAGCGAGATAACAAAATATTTTGAAATGCTGCCGGACTATTCTGAATTAAAAATGAAATATTATGAGATGATGAGCACAAAGGATTTGAACGTAGCAAAAGAACTACAAGAGAAAATCCGAGAAAAAATTTGTCCTGGTTCAATTGATGTAAACATCATGACGAAGTTAGATAAAGCAAACTATGATTCGAATAATGAGTTGCTTCCTTCAGAATATAATGATGCACACGCCTCTTTACGTGGATTTGCTATGAGCGATTTGGAAAGTTCTATTGTTTTTTCTGCCGGGATGAATCCCAAATTGTACAGCTATATAGAAACGTTTAAGGATTTTTATCCAAACAAAGAATGTGATTTTAAAAAGAAGATAGTTATTAAAGTTAGCGACTACCGTTCCGCGCTCATTCAAGGAAAATTCTTAGCGAAGAAAGGTTTATGGGTTTCAGAGTTTCGAATAGAATCGGGGTTGAATTGCGGCGGACATGCTTTTGCAACGGACGGTTTGCTTCTTGGTCCAATATTAGAAGAATTCAAAAACAGAAAAGATGAATTGATGATTGCATTGAAGGAAATATATCTTCCGGCACTCATCAAAAAAGGAATTCCTATTGATGATACAAAATTAGTTTATGATGTTACTGTTCAAGGAGGCGTTGGAAAATCAACCGAGCAAGATTTCCTTCTTCGCTATTACGGAGTTAAATCAGTTGGTTGGGGAAGTCCGTTTCTGTTAGTGCCGGAAGTGATGAATGTTGATGATTATACATTGCAAAAACTTTCTGCTGCGGGTGAAGAGGATTTATATTTAAGCGACATCTCTCCATTGGGAGTTCCTTTCAATAGTCTGCGGGGTAACAGTAAAGACGTTGAGAAGATGGAAAGAGTTGGAAATGGAAAACCGGGCAGTCCGTGTCCAAAGAAATTTTTGATCTCGAATAAAGAATATTCCGATAAACCCTTATGCACTGCCTCTATAACATTCATCAACAAAAAAATTACCGATTTGAAAAACAGCGGTGTTGAAGAAGGCGAGTATCAAAAACAATTTGATAAGATTGTAAACAAAGTTTGCTTATGTGAAGGGTTGACTGTCCCGGCGTTAATCGTAAATAATATTGAAACACCAAAATTGAGCCGTGCGGTTTCTGTTTGCCCGGGTCCAAACCTTGCATACTATTCTAAAATTGTAACTCTGAAGGAGATGGTTGATCACATCTACGGAAGAATTGATTTAATAACCGATGCGAGCCGTCCGAATTTATTTGTAAAAGAGCTCGGTCTCTATATCGATTACCTGCAGAAAAAGATGGATGAAAATGGAAGTGAGTTTTCTGCAAAAAATGAAGAGTTTTATAATCTGTTCTCTGCAAATCTTTTAGAAGGTATCAGCTACTACAAAAAGATGATTTCTGATATCTTAGAAGAATCGGAGACAACAAGAGAAAAAATTAAAGATGGGATAGCAGCATTAGAACAGAAACTATTGACGATACTTTCTATCTCCGTGGAAATAGATTGAGTAGATTGTTTTAAGCATACCACCAAAACCCACATTTCCCAACCATCAAAATTCCCAACGTTCTTTATTCCCCGCACTATAGAACCAGAAGGCAATATCCTGTAATTGTGTGTATACTTTTTTAATATACAATTGTGGAAGAAGAAGTTTTTGAAAAATATGAGGGATTTAAGTGGGACGAAGGAAATTCCGAAAAGAATTGGAAAGGACATAAAGTAACATTAGCAGAATGTGAACAGGTCTTTTTTGACAAGCCACTAATTGTTGCAAGCGATGAAGAACATTCAAAAGTAGAAAGCAGATGTTATCTTCTTGGCAGAACGGATATAGATAGAAAGCTATTCGTAGTTTTTACAACAAGAAAAGAATTAATAAGAATTATCTCTGCCAGAGAATAAAAAGAGATTTACAATGAAGAAATTAAAAAACATTCCAAAGTTTAAATCCGAAAATGAAGAAAGAGTCTTTTGGTTAAAAAACGATTCTTCTCACTTCGTGGAATGGAAGAAAGCGGGTTCGGTTTCATTTCCAAAACTAAAACCATCAACAACCACTATTTTGTTAAGAATTCCCTCGTCGTTATTGAATGAGCTAAAGACAGCGGCTAACAAAAGAGACGTTCCTTATCAATCATTAATAAAAATATTTTTGAAAGAACGGATTGATAGAGAATTTAAAGAAAGCGCTTAATTATGGGGGCGATTTTTCTAAATAGACTCTCGGCACGCGTGTATTAATGTTGGTTAGAATTTCATAAGGAATTGTTCCCGCCCAATCGGCAAGCTCTTCAACCGTGATTGTATTTTTACCGTCGCTTCCAAATAAAATAACTTCATCACCATTGTAAGCAGAATCAGATTCTATGTTTACAACTATTTGATCCATGGAAATTGTTCCAACAACAGGATAGCGTTTACCCCTAAGCAGCACTTGTGCCTTGTGAGACATACTTCTAAAATATCCATCGCCATAACCAACAGGCACGGTAACTGCCCGCACATCGTGATCGGATTGCCACGTTAATCCGTATCCGACCGGATGATTAGCTTTGATAACCTTAAAATAAACGACGAGTGATTTCCACGTTAACGCAGGTTTAACAAAAATTGTTTTTGCAGTTTCGTTAGAGGGATAAACTCCGAAAAGCATTATTCCGGGTCGAACCAGATCAAGATTGGCCTCTGGCATCTGAAGAATAGATCCGGATTTCGAAATATGCCGCATGGGCGTGGCGATAGAATGTTTTTCAAAAAACCTTACCACATTATTAAATCGCTCAAGCTGCAAAAAGGCATAACTCAAATCGGGCGTGTCTGTTGTTGCAAAGTGAGAATATATTCCCTCGATCTCAACGTTCTTACAATTTAATGTCGCTTCTAAAAGTTTTTCCGCAGAGTAGTAGTGAACACCGATTCGCTCCAATCCGGTATCAATCTTAAGATGAACTTTTGCTTTTATTTTCATCTGTCCGGCAAGCACATCTATCTGATTCAGCTTTTCTCTTGAAGAAGCGGTGATTATTAAATCATGTTTTATGAAAAGAGGAATTTGATTTCCCCAGATACCTCCAAGAACAAGTATGGGAATAGTTATTCCCTGCAAGCGCAAAAGAATTCCTTCTTCAAGCACTGCGACGCCGATGTAATCCGCTTTGAGATATTGCATTAATTGTGCAACGCGTACAAGCCCGTGCCCGTATGCGTTAGCTTTAAGTATCGGCATCATCTTAGCGGGTGCAGTGTGTGCTTTTATTCTGTTGTAGTTCTCTGCGAGAATTTTTAAATCTATCTCGAGGCGTGTCGGGCGAATAATATCATCAACACTGATGGTTGCGTAATTTATTGAGTTATTCATTTGCGTGGCGTTTTAGTTACTATAAAAATAAAATTTTTGTACTATACAAAATTCTTTCTCTGCACTTTAGTATTAACTCTGTTATTTTGCATCTAATAATAAACAACTATCAGAAAGAAATAAAGATTTTATTTATCGGTGGTACCGGAGTTATAAGCTCGGCATGTTCTGAATTGTGCATCGAAAAAGGATTTGACCTCTTTCTGCTTATAAGGAATAATGATTGCGGATTATAAGTAGTCACAAAAGTAAAATGAATTCAATAATTCAATAAGGAGAGAAAAATGGAAAACTATAGTATTGTTTTGTTTTTAATTGTAGCTGCACAATTTGGGTTGAACATTTATGCCCAGAACGAAACGCAATGGAACTCGAATGAGCCACTTAAAAAATTAATCGAAGGTAATCAAAAATTCGTCGGATCAAAAATGTTCCATCAAAATCAATCGGCTGAACGAAGAGAGGAAGTTGCAAAAGGACAGCATCCTATTGCGGTGATAGTGAGCTGTTCAGATTCCCGAGTTCCTCCGGAAATTATTTTTGATCAAGGTCTTGGCGATCTGTTTGTGATTCGTTCAGCCGGAAATCTTGTTGATGATATTGGGCTGGGCAGCATAGAATATGCCGTTGAACATCTTGGCGTACAATTAATTATTGTGTTAGGTCATGAACGATGCGGTGCAGTGTCTGCGGCGGTTCAAGGTGGAGAAGCACCCGGTCATATAGCTAAATTAATAGAAGAAATTAACCCCGCTGTAGAGAAAGCAAAAAAACAATCTGGCGATTTACTGGAAAATGCAGTTCTATCAAACATCAATATGGTTGTTAAACAACTTCAAGACTCAGAACCAATATTAAAAGAATTTGTTCATAGCAAGAAATTAATAATAGTTGGCGCTCGTTACGATTTGGATGATGGAGTTGTTACCATCATTCAATAGATACTTTTTAGAGTGGACTCATTTATTAATAGGAAAAGATCAACATGAAACAGAGAGCAAAAATATATTATATGGTCTTCCTTTTATGCTTCATTGCGAGGTTTACTTCGCAATTAGAAGCCCAGAACCAATCGAACAACCAACCGGTCACTTTGCATCGAAGTGAGGTCGTTGAATTAAGATCGTCAATCAACGGGCAGACTTACCCAATCAAGATTGCCTTGCCGGGAAGTTATTATTCCTCTGACCAAACATATCCTGTTGTTTATATGCTAGATGCATATTCATCATTTGGTATTATGACCGAGATGGCGCGACTTCTTGCATCGGACAGAGAAGTTCCTGAAGTGATTATTGTAGGAGTTTCATCCGAAGGTGGGTCGAAGGAATTTATTTCCAATCGTTCACGCGATTACACTCCCACTCAAATTCCACAGGAAAAATTGCCAGAGGCATATAGATCGTCAATCCCTGTTTCAGGAGGTGCAGAAAAATTTCTCGGATTCTTAAAGGAAGAGTTAATTCCTTTTGTGGAATCGAAGTACAGATTTACTTCTGCCGATCGAACCCTAGTCGGACATTCGTTGGGCGGGCTTTTTGTTTTCTACTCGTTATTTCAGCAGCCGGAACTTTTTAAAAGATATATTGCAATTAGTCCTGCTCTGTCGTGGGATGGTGGCTTTATCCTTAAGCAAGAAAGCAATTTCTTTGAGAACAAAAAATCACTGAATGTAATTATTTACACCGCAGTAGGCTCGATGGAAAGCGAGGCATTCATTACACACTGGAATCATTTGATAAATAAAATGCAAGAACGCAATTACGAAGGATTGAACTTGAAAACAGAAATAGCGGAGAGCGAAACTCATTACTCAATTATTCCATTTGTCGTTACACACGGATTAAGATCTGTGTTTGCTGAAGATATGAGAGCAAAGTAATTATCATTAACTTTCGTATAAGTAAAAATAAGTTGCTAACAAATAATTACACGAAAGAAACGGAGTAAAATGTTTAACGAAATTCATCTAATAGAAATAATTGGATACACCGGCTCTGTGTTGGTTGCCGTATCACTAATGATGAGCTCGATAGTAAAACTCAGATTAATAAATTTAATAGGCGCGGTAGTCTTTTCAACATACGGGTTTATAATCGGCGCTCTGCCGGTCGGCTTTCTTAACGGATTCATCGCGCTTGTGGATATTTACTACATTATCGAAATCTTTTCTACGAAGGAATATTTTCGGGTACTTGAGGTTAAATATGATTCCGAGTATCTGAAATATTTTTTAAAATTCCACGAAAACGATATTAAAAAATTTATCCCGACATTTTCTTTTGAACCGGGCGAACATTGGATTGTATTGTTTGTGCTTAGAGATACCGTTCCCGCCGGACTTGTTTGCGCGGAATACCACGATGAAGACCATCTCTTCCTAAATTTAGATTTTGCGATTCCGGGTTACCGGGATTTTAAAGTTGGGAAATATGTCTTTCCTAAAATATTTGAAAAACGAAAAGTGAAAAAAATCTATAGTGAGCCGGGGAATAATAAACACGAGCAGTATTTACGGCGAATGGGTTTTGCAAAAACGACCCTTGACTCAAAACCGGTTTATTCCCTCGAAAGCAATCAGAAGTAATTATTTGGGAAAGTCTGCTGCAACAAAAATATTATTTGAGGCGTGTGTTGATTTAATCGGATCATCAATAGCGGCTGAAGAACGTGTGGCAGATAGAATAGAACTGTGTGCCGATCTGCTCGAAGAAAGCACAACACCATCTGCCGGAAGAATTAGAGCAATAAAACAGTCCATTGAAAATTCGAAACATGCTGCGAAATAAGATCTATCTCTTTAATAATTTCCGGAGAAATGTAATGATAAATAAACATCTTGCAAGTTTGTTCTTGTTGCTCGTATCGGTTCTTTCAGTTAATGCGCAAGAATTAAAATTCTCTATCTCATTCAGTGATCATCTTAGCCAATCGTCTATAGACGGAAGAATTCTTTTATTAATATCCAACAATGATTCCGCCGAACCGCGCTTTCAAATTGCAGAAGGACCTGCAACTCAAGTTGTATTTGGTATTGACGCGAACAATCTTAAAGCCGACAATGCTGTTATTATAGATAAATCTGTTTTCGGATATCCTGTAAAAAGCATTGGAGAGATACCGAAAGGTGAATATTATGTTCAAGCACTTCTTCATAAGTATGAAACTTTCCATCTTGCAAATGGAAAGATGGTAAAACTTCCAATGGATAGAGGTGAGGGACAGCACTGGAACACCGCACCTGGTAATTTTTATAGCACACCACAAAAGATTTTGATCGACCCATCAAAAAATGAATCGATAAAAATTATTCTTGATAAAATCATTCCACCGCTTCCCGAACCGACAGAGAGTAAATACGTGAAGTATGTTAAAATCGAGAGTAAAATGTTGAGTGAGTTTTGGGGAAGACCAATGTACCTGGCTGCATTTGTTCTTTTGCCTCACGGATTCGAGGAACATCCGAATTCACATTATCCTTTGGTGATCAATCACGGGCATTTTCCAACATCAATCTCTGCATTCAGAGAAGTACCGCCGGATACAAACTTAGCTCCCGATTATAGTGATCGTTTTCACTGGAAGGGATACAACAAAACCGTTCAAGAATATTCTTACAAACTTTTTAAGGAATGGACTTCTCCGGAATTTCCAAGAATGCTGTTAATAGAAATTCAGCACGCTAATCCTTATTACGATGATTCATATGCGGTAAACTCTGCTAACCTTGGACCGTACGGAGACGCCATCATATATGAATTAATTCCGTACATTGAAAAAAAATTCCGCGGTATCGGCAAGGGTTGGGCACGGTTTCTATACGGAGGATCAACCGGTGGATGGGAATCTTTAGCTGCGCAAATTTTCTATCCGGATGAATACAACGGATGCTGGGCTGCATGTCCGGATCCGATCGACTTCCGTGCTTATACTGTTGTAAATATTTATGAAGATAAGAACGCGTACTATCTTGATAACACCTGGAAGAAAACACCTCGTCCCGGTACACGCAACTATCTTGGTCATATCAGCGCAACTTTGGAAGAGGCGAATCATTTAGAACTTGCACTCGGGCAGAACAGCCGATCCGGTGGACAGTGGGATATTTGGCAAGCGGTTTATTCGCCAATGGGTGAAGATGGTTACCCCAAACCGATATGGAATAAATTAACGGGAGAGATTGATCATTCGGTTGCCGAATACTGGAAAGAAAATTTTGATTTGAGGTATATATTAGAGCGCGATTGGAAAAAACTCGGTGCTAAATTAAAAGGGAAGATACATATTTACGTAGGTGAAGCTGATAATTTTTATCTTAACAATGCAGTCTATTTGATGGAAGATTTTTTAAGAAATACCAAAGACCCGTATTATGATGGTGAAGTTGATTACGGCGCCCGCGCGGAACATTGCTGGAACGGCGACCATAATCAGCCGAATGCAATATCAAGATTGAGATACGCGCAGATGTGTTTTCCTAAAATTGTAGAACGAATAATGGAATCCGCGCCGAAAGACGCAGACCTTTCAAGCTGGAGATATTAAAAAGAGTGAGAGCAAGAGCATGAGCAAGATGAATGAAACAAATATTATTAACGGCATCAAGATTTTATATGAAGACGAGAATCTAATCGCCGCAGATAAGCCGGAAGGACTATCATCAATCACTGAGAACGATACCAAATTGGACTCGCTTCACTCACTCTTAGAAAAGAAATTGAACGGCGAACTTTTTGTGGTTCACCGTCTTGATAAAGAAGTTAGCGGTGTAATCCTCTATGCAAAAAACTCAGTTACGCATAAATATATCAATAACCAATTTGCCGATAGAAAAGTAAAAAAATATTATACCGCGGTGGTTCACGGAGCGATAAAAGAAAATGAGGGCGTGATAAAGAAACCAATTCGTGAATTTGGTTCCGGAAGAATGGGTATTGATGACCGGAAAGGAAAACCGAGCGAAACAAAATTCAAAGTTGTAAAAAGATTCAGAGATTATACTTTGCTTGAGTTGAACCCATCAACCGGCAGACGCCATCAACTGCGAGTTCATCTTTATAGCATAGGTTATCCCATTGTTGGAGATACTCGTTACGGCGAGAAGGTAATTCAAGAAAAATTTTCCAGAATATTATTACACGCAAAAAGTCTTGAGTTTCAACTTCCTAACGGCGGGACACTATTTGTTGAAGCACCCGTTCCGAATTCCTTTGTTGAAGCAGTAAACAAATTTTCTTAATTAGAAATCTCGAACAGAAAATAAAATTAGTCTTGAGGGAAGAATGAAATCATTAAAAGAAGGGGGACAAGAACATCTAAATTGGACCCAGCCAAAAACAACGCATCAATTGTTTGAACTGAAATTCAAAGATGATCTGTTCGGGACACTGCTGTTTCCAAAATCAGTGGGTTCGTTTGCCGAGGCTGAAACACTTGAGGGTAAATGGACTTTCAAGCGGGTCGGGTTTTTCAGCACGCGAATAACTGTTAGAAAAAGCGGTGACGAAAACGATATTGCGATTTTCAAACCGAACTTGATGGCTTCGAGCGGTGTTTTGGAATTTTCCGACGGTAAAAAATTTCAATGGCATGCTGCAAATTTTTGGGAAACCAAATTTGAATTCAAAGATGCCAAGGAAGAAATTGTTGTTACATTCCGATCCGGAATAGAAGAGCCCAAGTTAAAAGATTGGTTCAAGACCCAGGCACGCGTTGAAATTCCGGAACAGATAAATGATTTTACCGAGCTTTCAATTATGGTTCTACTTGGTTGGTATTTAATAGTCGCTTTCCAAATGGATTCATCGGCGGGCGCTGTTGTGGCAGCGGCGTCTTAAAATTTATATTCAATAGCTGGATTTTTTAACGGTCTGCCGGATGGATCAAACATCACAAGTATAACGCGGTCATTTATTCCATAATGGCTTTTTAAGAATTGCTTCAGCGGCGTTAAATCGAATTCTACTTTTTTGGTAATATATGCTTCGCACATATCTCCATTTGCAAAGTGAGATAAATTAATTGTCACTTGGGCAGGATTTGATTTCGCTATCTCTTTTAATGCGAATAATTCGATAAGATGTTCCCTGCAGCCTCCGCTATATCCAACAGAAAAATTCAGAATATTATTTTCGAGAGAAACTTCGGTAATATTCAACATATCTTTCCTTATCATCCCGGCATTAGCTGCATTGATCAGCTGCACCGGATACGGAGATTTTCTGATTAGTTTTGCAACCCTGATATCAACATTATACTCTTCGGGTTTGATACGCCTATCGGATCTAGTTACGGGAAGAAGGTTTATCAATTGAATAAGATAATTTTCAATAACGATTTCACGCGGCTCTAAACCGGTATGAAGAGTATATCGCTGTGAAGAATTCTCTGTTGATATATTTAAGAAAACTTCACCGTCACCCGCCCAGACGCAGATTGCATCAGTTGGACATCGTGAATCCGCACCGACACCTTCAAATCCTATTTTGAGTTTGTTGTCTATAACTACTTCTTGTTTGAAGTTGAGATGCAATGTTACGGGTTCGTCTCCAACGTGGATGGACTCCATGCCGGGAAAGGGAATCTCGGAAAATTGTGTGCAACTTAAAATTAAAAGCAGCGGTAAAGTTATTATGATTTTGTAGATCTCTTTCATCGTTCCATTCTATCTGCCGGTGGAAATTTTATAATTTGCCGTATAAAATGCAAGGATAAAATTCAGTCATGTGCAGTATTGCGATATATTTAATAGCACACGGATGACGCGGATTTGACGAATCTTCACGGATTTTGATCTGTGTTCATCAGCGTTCTATCTATAATCTCTAGGAAGCCAAGTTCTTTATTTGGAACTCAACTCATCAAAAGTTTTTTCAAGATTCATTTTGCGCATCCCCTCGTGGCGTTCTTTCAAATCGCCGAATCCGGGAATTTCATTTGCCGAGGCAATCTGCTCTTTCGTTTTGCCGCTCTTCATCTCTTTTGATACGAACTCATATAGTGCCGAGAGATAATTTTTCATTAGGACTACATCTGCCATTGAACCCGTAGCGAATTCATCCGTTATACCGTGCCCGAAAATGAAAGTTGTGTCTTTAGGATAATAATTAATAACTCTCTCCAGAACCATCTGCCAGCCGGCAACCGAGCCGCCGCCGTTCGAATCTATGAAAGGATAAGTTCTGTTAAAAACAAGATCACCGACGTGCGCAACATGTGCTTTTTGAAAATGAATTACAGAATCTCCGCCGGTATGTGCAGCACCGAAAAATTTTGCCGAAACTGTTTCTTTGCCAATCTCTTGAGTCCACTCTTTCTTAAAAGTAGCAGTTGGATATGCCTGCGGCTTGGTTGCATCGCCGCCGTACGATTTTTCTTGAAGAGCTTTGCAATTTTCCTGCGCTATTATTCTTTCTGCGAAATCTTTCAGATACATATTTCCGGATGTGTGATCTCCGTGATGATGCGTGTTGAATAAAAGATCGATCTTGCGTGAAGTTTTCTTCTGCAATCCGGCGAGCATATTTTTTGCCGTCTCGGGGTATTGAGAATCAATTACAACTACTGCGTCATCTGAAACATACCAGCCGATTGTTCCACCCCGTTCTGTGTAGATGCCAAGGTTGTCGCGCAGATTTTTAAAGTTGCCTGTTGATTGCTGGAATATCCTGCCGAAATTATTTGAACCGGGCAGCAGCAGACCTCCCGCTATTAGTGACGAAGCTTTTAGGAATTCTTTTCTTGTGAATTTCATTGTTACCTCTAACCGTTTTATCTCTAATGATTGAATACAATTTACAATAAAACCGGGCTGGAGTGCAAGAAGTTCAAATGAAGGGAATGGTTTAAAATAATTTCGAGGCTATGGTAGAGACGCCCCATGGGGCGTCTTTACTTATAATAGCAAATTAAATTTACTTGATATTGAAAAATAAGTTGGGGAAGTTATAATTGTAAATATTACGGTCATTTTGTTCGACCCAATAAATTAATAGGAGTGATATGAAAACTAAATCCTCCTCTCTTATTCCGATCGAAAGAATTGCTTCAAAGATTTATCTTCTGCGCGGAGAAAAAGTTTTGATCGATAGCGATCTTGCCGAACTTTACAATGTAGAAGTAAAACAATTAAACCGAGCAGTGAGAAGAAACCTAGAGAGATTTCCCGCTGATTTTATGTTCAAATTAAATAAAGAAGAGACTGAAAACTTGAGGCGCCAATCTGGCACCTCAAGTTTGCCCGGACAAAAGACAAGTTGGGGCGGTAGAAGATACTTGCCTCTTGCATTCACAGAACAAGGCGTTGCTATGTTGTCTTCTGTTTTGAACAGCGAAAGGGCAGTACACGTTAACATAGCAATAATGCGAGCGTTTGTGCAGATGAGAAAATTTTTACAAAGCAGCGATGTGCTTGCCAAGAAACTGAACGAGCTTGAAAAAGAAACCCAAAAGAAATTTGCCAAACAACAGTCTGAAATTAAGTTGATTTTTGACGCTATTAAAGAATTGATGGTTGAGAAAGAAAAACCGAAGAGAAAGATTGGGTTTTAACCTCCCCCCTTGCCTAGAAAAATTACTTGATATTGAAATGAAAGTTGGAGAAGTTGCGATCAATCTTAACAAGAAAACAGATGTTGATTTTTTGTAAAAACACATTGCTGATGCATCTCCAAGTTATCACTCGAACGAATTTGCATATTCATATAGAGAAACTTGAGAATATTTTATGAAGCGTGAATTTTATGCTGAGTCGATTGAAAATTTCTTGAAGACTTCTTCAGAAGAGATTCTTGGCACAATTGCGATAGAGAACGAGTTCACATTAGAACAAACCCAGAGAGATGCTTGGCTGGTTGAAATTAATATTCTTAAAGAAATTTTAATTCCATATAAAGGATCAATTTATTTTGAATATTCTATTCCACGGATGGGACAAAGAATTGATGTGGTTGTCATTATCGGTCCAGTTATTTTTATTCTTGAATTCAAAATCGGTGAAAAAGAATATACCTCACATGCCATAGATCAAGTTATGGACTACGCTCTGGATCTAAAGAATTTCCATGAATCGAGTCATGAACAATTCATTGCACCAATTCTTATAGCTACAAAAGCAAAAAACATTTATTCGGTTATAGTCACAACACCGCAAAACGATAAACTACTTCTTCCTATTAAAAGCAATCTGGAATTACTTGGCAAAATCATTGAAGACGTTTTACAATTTTGTGATGGAAAAGTGATAAATCGAACGCAATGGGAACAAGGGCGCTACTGTCCAACACCAACCATTATTGAAGCGGCAATGGCGCTCTACAATAATCACTCTGTTCAAGAAATTTCGCGAAGTGATGCGAGTGCGATTAACCTTAGTCAAACATCCGATTCGATTTCTAACATCATACGTTCTTCAAAAGAAAAATCCCGTAAGTCTATCTGTTTTGTAACCGGTGTACCCGGTGCTGGAAAAACGTTAGTTGGACTCCATGTCGCAACGACTCACTTTGATAAATCCAACGATCTATACAGCGTTTTCCTTTCAGGTAATGGCCCGCTCGTAGCAATATTGCGTGAAGCATTAGCCCGCAATAAAGTGAAACGTGAAAAAGAAAAAGGTGGGAAAATTAAGAAAGGCGAGGCGATGAGTGAAGTAAAAATGTTTATCCAGAATGTTCACAACTTCCGTGATGAATGCCTTATTAATATAAAATCGCCACCTATCGAGCATGTTGCATTATTTGATGAAGCCCAACGTGCTTGGAATTTAGAACAGACAACAAATTTTATGAGTAGGAAAAAGAAGAGACCTAATTTCAATCAGTCCGAACCAGAATTTCTGATTTCCTGTCTTGATCGCCATTCAGATTGGGCTGTCGTGGTTTGCTTGGTTGGCGGTGGGCAAGAGATAAATATTGGCGAGGCTGGCATAAGTGAATGGATTCAATCGCTTGAGCGTTCCTTTGAAAACTGGGATATTTATATTTCTTCCCAGCTTACCGACAGTGAGTATGCCGCAGGGGAGACGTTGAAGAAATTGGAATCACGCTCGAATGTTAAATACAACGATTCGTTACATCTTGCAGTTTCAATGCGTTCATTTCGGACAGAACATGTTTCTTTATTAGTGAAACAATTGCTCGATCTCAACATCGATGATGCAAGAAATACATTCGAAAAAGTAAAATTGAAATATCCGATTGTTATCACACGCGATCTTACAAAAGCAAAGCAATGGCTAAAACAACAGGCGCGTGGCTCAGAGCGTTACGGTATCGTGGTTTCATCTCAAGCAGAGCGATTAAAACCGCATTCCATATTCGTTAAATCACCGATGGATCCAATTCATTGGTTCCTTGACGAGAAAAATGATGTACGCTCATCATATTACCTTGAGGATGTCGCAACTGAATTTGATGTCCAAGGACTAGAACTTGATTGGGTTTGCGTAACATGGGATGCTGATTTCAGATTCACTGAAAATGGTTGGAAACATTGGTCCTTTCGTGGAAATCGATGGCAACATATAAATAAAATTGAAAAACAGAATTATTTAAAAAATGCTTATCGCGTACTTCTAACACGTGCTCGTCAAGGGATGGTGATTGTTGTTCCTCTAGGTAATTCGGAAGATCCAACACGCATTCCTTCGTTTTATAATCCCATTTTTGAGTTTCTAAAGTCCATCGGTTTCAAAACACTCGAATAAATACTTTCAATATATTTTTTCAATTTTTGCTGCGGCCCTAACTTTGCTCTATGCAAAAAAGCTATCTCTCGATAGCCGTTCATCCAAATCTTGATTAAAAATAATTACTCAATCTCTTTCTTAATTTCCGGCGGCTTAACCTTAGGCGGCGGCACAGCACACGTTCCACCGGGGCAAGCATTAAATATCCCGGTGATCAACGGAAATATTCCAACGATCCACCATCCGGCTTGAGAAATTAATCCGGCTATAATAATTGCGGCGCCTATGCCTATTCTAATTTTCCTGCTCGTATCCATAATAAAAACCTCTCAATATGTAATCGAATAAATTGCTCGAAGCTTGCTTCGATGTTATAAAAAGTCCTTCCCTTTGGGAAGGGTTGGGATGGGCTTTTAATTTGCAGAAACCAATTGCAATTCTTTCTTGATATTATTCACATACTCGGAAGCACTTAGAGCGGCGATCGTTCCGTCGGCAACTGCTGTTGTAACCTGTCTATATCTTTTAGCGATCGAATCTCCCGCGGCGTAAACACCGGCGATATTTGTTGCCATATTCTTATCAACAATAATTTCACCGTAATTGTTGAGAGCAACTTTATCGCCTATCTTTTCCGTATTTGGAACGTAGCCGATAAAAATGAAAACGCCGTCAATGTTAATCTCTGTAATCTCTTGGTTCGCCTTATGCTGAATGCGGACGCTCTGCAGACTTTCATCACCTATAAATTCAATTATCTTGGATCCCATTACAAAGTTGATCTTCGGATTATTCTTTGCCTCTTCAACATAATGTTCAAGCGCTTGAAAATTATCGAATTGATGAACAATGGTTACTTTCGAAGCATACTTTGTAAGAGAGACGGCTTCTTCTAATGCAGAGTTTCCGCCGCCCACAACAATTATCTCTTTATCTTGAAAAAAATCTCCGTCGCAAGTAGCGCAGTAAGAAATTCCTTTTCCCTTAAATTGATCTTCACCCGTAACGCCGAGTGTTCTGGATTTTCCACCAGTCGCTAAAATTACCGAATGCGCGGTGTAGATATCTTTGTTGTTCACTTCAATTGATTTTATCTCACCCTCAAGTTCTAGATTTGTAATTTTAATATTCGATTTGATCACACATCCGAATTTTTGTGCTTGAGCTTTCATATTACGTGCAAGCTGATATCCGCTAATGCTTTCAACGCCTGGATAGTTTGCAATCTCGTGTGTTAGAACCATCTGTCCGCCAACGGCTCCTTCGTTAAGAATAAGAGTGCTTACTTTTGCGCGCGATAAATAAATTCCCGCGGTTAAACCGGCAGCACCCGCGCCAATTACAATTACATCAAAATGATTTTCCATTTTTTCCTCAAATGTAGAAAGGATGTTGTTTCAAAAGTCTTGGTGAACCTTAGTGTTCTTAGTGCCTTAGTGGTGAAATAAGTGCCACAAAGACACGGAGACACAAAGAATCACTAAGAAATATTTTCTATAGGGGCAGTCTTTTAATATTTACTTGCCGAACTTTTCGTCAAGAATACTTGTTACTTGATCTCTGTTTTGAATGCTGCTTGTTGCTTTAACAACTTTTCCGTTCTTATAATATACTACGAAAGGGATTCCTTGAAAACCGCGTACTTCCGGCAGATTGCGGATTACTTTTGCATCGGCAGTGTCGAATTCCATATCGGCAAATTTCACATTAGTGTATTCACCTTCAAGTTCTTCCATCACTTCATAGACGGGAATGCACATTGGTCCCATTCTTCCGCAGCAGATCATTACATTTTCGTTTTCTTGTAAAAGCTTTGCGTGTTCCTGTTCTGATAAAACGTGAGTTAAATTGGTGTTAAGCATTTCTTTTCTCCTATTTATTAATTGTAGATAAGATGATTGAAAGAGACGAAGGATTCAAAGAACATCTCGACCTGTATGGCGATTGATTCGACCTAAAAAACAATTTATACGATGAACTAAAAAAATAATCCTCACATTTGATCAAATAATAAAGAAAAATGAGTTGGCACAATCTTTATCTATTATTAGGCGAAACATTATTCAACAACAAATAAAAGGAGTACAAAATGAAACGCACAGCATTAATCTTCGCAGTAGCACTATTTACAATAGTTCTTTTCAACAGCAACACAAATGCACAAACAACCCCAACCGGAGTTAAAGTAAATTGGGTTGATGCAAATGGAGACGGCATTTGTGATAATGTCGGTACATCACTCCAAGGAGTAAACCGAACCGGTAAAGGTTATGGTAAAAAAGATGGAACCGGTACACAAGTAAGACCACAAGACGGAACAGGACTCGGCAATAAAGGCGGAAATCAAACCGCTACCGGCACACATGATGGTACAGGTCCAAAAGGTGGACGCAGAGGCAATAGGTAATAACTTCTAGTAATAAATAGTCAATTCAATTTGATAAAAATAGGCGCTAACTTAAAACTAGCGCCTATTTTTTTTATCCGGATCATAATTTTTTAATCGCGGTATTATTAATTTTTCGGTTACACTAAATGCCCACTTATTATTTAGTTTGACGACATTTAGAATTAATTGATCATCTTTAATTTCAATTTCACAAAAATGTAAAAAGCGCACCGCCGGACCATTAAATTGATCTTCAAATTCTCTACTCTTCACATCTATATTGAGTTTTTGTCTTGGACCGCCGCCCCCGCCGCTAACTATAAAATATTTTCCGTTTCTTAAAAACCTTTCATAAGAATGGCAGTGTCCGCTGAAAAAAAGGGAAGTCTTTTTGTTCCGAATAAAAGGATTAGCATAATCTCTACTGACAATTCTATTTGGACTAACAATTTTACTGTTTGTAAACGGAGGGTGATGGCCTGCCACAATTATATTTGTAATTGAGTCGTTGCCTTCCATTTCCCTCAATTGCTTTAGGTACCAAGCTCTTTGAGCGGAAGTGTCCTCTGAAGAAAGGTTGTCAAAATTGGTGTTGATCATTATAAAACCGATCTTTTCAAAAACAAAGCTGTACCATTTTTTACGGTTCAGATGAGGAAAACGCTTATTGAAATTATCATACAAATTGGAAGTAAACCCAAAGTACTCATGGTTTCCAAAAATTGGGTAGTAAGGAATTTTCTTTTGGAAAATTGGTTTGTTGTCCTCATCAAATTTTTTCCACTCGCTTTCGCACGAGCCATTATAAATTAAATCCCCCAAGTGCAGAACAAATGATGGATCACGTTTTGAAATTTCCTTAAGTATTTTTTTCGTTTTCAATTCATTGTGTTCATTCCAATAATCCCAATAAAGACTTTCCAAGAAACCGATATGCTGCGTATCCCCAATGATGATAATTCTTGAATTCTTGTCTTTTAATGGCTCATCTGAAAATGATGTTGTGTGAAGAAGAATTGCGAACAGAAGAATCTTTGTCAAAAGAGAAGGATTAATATTTTTCATGCTACCTTTCATAAAAATATGTTACCAAATAAAAATTGAATATTTACTTTTTAGCTGAACAGTAGCTACAGTTAGCCCGGGTGTTGAGAATGAATAGTATTTAAACTCACATCCCAAACTAAATCTTTCCGTAACCGGAAAAGTATAACCGACTCCGTACATTTTAGAGGAAGTGATCACACTGCTCTCAGAAACATCATTGAATGCAAAAATTTTAGAGGAAATAATTGCAACTCCAAGTCCAAGCATAATGTCAAATTTCCAAACCTTCATATCGAAATGTAGCATGATCGGATATGCATTTAAGGAATTTGATCTTTTAGTTAAACCAAATTCCGTTTGAATATTTTCTTCTTTTGAATGAGCGAGATGAAGCAGCCCGCCTTCAATGCCAACACGCAGCAATCTATCCGGTTCGAATATTAATCTGAACCCGCCGGTGAATCCAATAATGTTCATATCATCTTCATCATAAACGTTTATAGTGGCTATGGAACTGCCTCCGAGTAATTCGGCAGAAATTTTATATGTCGAATCTCTCTGCGCATGTATTTCAATTGCAACCGAGAGAACAAATATTGCAGCCAGCAAATAAATTTTTCTCTTCACTTCAGTTGTTCCTGATGTAATATTCGTAAGCCAACACGGAAGGGTAATTTGTTAAGATCCCATCATAGTTGTTTGTGCTAATGAAATCTTTTATAAATTCCGGTGTATCAAGAGTCCAAACGAATACTTTTTTGTTTTCGGAATGCATACTATTTATTTGTTGTTGCTGAATTCCATCTGTCCATCTCGGAGCCCACACTTTAGAATTCGCTTTTCTCACCGATGAAATATCAAGCTCGCACAGCGATAAATAATTTTCTCTTCCGGGATAATTTATATATTCGTTTAAGACTTCTTCGCTTGGTATTCCGATTAAAATCGTCAAATCCCGGTTCATTGATTTCGCAAGTTCTGAATACTGTTTCTGTATTGGGGCAATCAATGAAATTGCACTGGGGTACTTTACGTCGAGCCAGACAAGCTTGATGTTCGTTTTTGTAAGAATAACATCCAAAGCTTCTTGCAGTGTAGGAATCTTCTCATCATGAATTAGTCTACCGAATGTTCTAATCTGCATAAACGAAAAACTGGAGACTTTACCGATCAAATAGTTTCCCCTTACCAAACGTGTGGTGAATTCTTCATCGTGAAAAAGTATTGGTACATTGTCTTTTGTTAACTGAATATCTATTTCAACGCCGTTTGCACCAAAGTATTCAGCTATCTGTAAAATCTCGAGACTATTTTCCGATGCCGGTAATCTATCCGAATTTCTTCCACCGCCGCGGTGTGCCAGGATATAAAAATTGGAATCCGATTTAAGCGGTTTTAAATATTCCAAAGTCAATGTTGAATTTAATTCTCCCCCCTCTTTGCTGTAATACCCCCGGAAAATTATCTTTTTAGTTGACGAAAAATTTGAGGATAGCCCGGCGCCGCCATCACCTTTTTGTATTTGTAAAGTTGCTTTGCCGCTGTTCTTGTTTTGACTGAATCTCCAGAAACCCTCAAAATAATAAACTGAATCTTTCTCGCCGGAACTTAACACAAAATAAGAAGCGTTTTTTTCGCAGAATATTGAAAAGTGATTTCTTGTTGATTTTAAAATCGCATATGTCCCAAAATCTTCTGTGCCCTCAACTATTTTATAAACGCCTTCGATCAATGGTTTTACTTCGGTGCGGATTGGATTAGTATTTGTAACTATTCCAAGACCATCTATCGGTTCGTTTATTCCCGGTAAAACATTGCATGAGTTAATAATAAGGAAGAAAAGTACCGGCAATGTTGCAACTATGCTTCTAATGTTATTCAAAATATAAACCCCACAAAAAATTCCGGATAAAATAAGTACTCATCAAAAGTTGAAAATGAAATCCAAGATTTATAGAAGAATTTAGTGTAATAAGCACGGAATCCTATAGCCAATATATTGTCCTTCCACAGTGGTTGCTCAACAGCAAATGAAAAAGTTGTACCAACAAACTTTGGTGAATTTTTTGTGTATTGTAAACTTTTCATGTAAGTGTTTTGTGCTTTTATATTCGCCTCCGCTTTAAGACTGATAAAGAAATCTGCAAAGTCATATCCGATGGAAACAGAAGGCGAATAACCCCAGCCGAGAACACTAATATCGAAATCGTCATTATTAAAAAAACCATACCAGAAAAGAAAATCGTTCCCAACACTCAAAGACAGATTGTCGTGTGAGATGGAATAGATTGATCCGGCTTTTAATAAAGTAGTAAAAATGTTTGAACTAAGATCTGCAGTTGCACTAAAGTTAAATGGAAGACCAAAACGTAATTTAAGATCAATCATCGGCACTTGATCGAAAATGTCCTCAACTATCTTTGTAGGAAGTTGTGCCATGGATATGCCGGTATAATAAATCACTTCACCGGATGTTACTTCTTTCGGGAAGAAAATAAAATTTCTTTTCACAGTCCGGAACTCTTGAGCAAGTAATCCGGCTTGCAACAAGAGCATTAGTAAGAGTGTGTGAGCTGCTTTCTTCATAGCATTTCTGTATCAATGTACACTATATGGACCATCTTTTTTTTACTTGATTAAACATTGTTAATAATATTTTCTATGCCGGACTAAGTTAAAACATAATAAATATTTCGATTTAAAGACACTTATTATTCATCGTGATGCCTGATACTTTTCTTTGCCTTTGGCTCGGTTAGTTGTTCCAACTCATTATTTAGATATTTCTCTATGGCTTGTTGTACCGTCATTTTTCTTGCAGGATAAACTTTGCTCTTTGGTGTGTTAATTACTTCGGATGCGTACGGACCAACATTTCCAACACTAAATGAGGCCGCCCTAAAAAGACATTTACTGTCATTGCGAGAAGCGAAGCGACGAAGCAAGCCCTTACTTTACAGGTGATTGGTTTGCAACCTCGTTTCTCGTAATTACAATTTGTTTTAACTCGTCGTTGAATTTTCCTTTGGCATATTTTCCGGCATCTGCACTGCAACAACTTTTCCACGTGCAGTAATTTCTCCGTTTGCCGAAACTGTAATTTCAGAAATTACTTTTCTTCCTTTTAGTTCTATTACTTTGCCTCGTAATTCAAGTTCAACACCAAGCCGGGTTGGTTTTAAGAAATCAACTTGAAGAGAAGCAGTTACAAAACGAAATGGCGGCAGAGTATCAGACTCTCTTCCTTCTGCACGATAAGAAGCTAACGCAGCAGTTCCGGTTCCGTGACAATCAATTAAGGATGCAACTAATCCGCCATAAACATAACCGGGAATTGCGGTGTGATATGGCTTTGGTGTAAAGCGAGAAATTGTTTCATCTCCATCCCAAAAGCTTTTTATTTGATGACCATGCTCGTTTAATCTTCCGCAGCCGTAACAATAACTTAGTTCGTCTGGGTAATAATCTTGAATTGCTTTTGGATCCATTCATACCTCTTCTTCTATTTATGAGGAGTATCTAATGACATAGTCATCCCTATGGAAAAAGGTCAATTTCGATTTTTTGACTTGTGAATTTTAACTATAGTCAAAACTTTTTCTTAGCATAGGAACCTTTTTAGAGGAGACTCATTAATTATTTCATCAACGTTACTAAATGACTTGTTGATGGTCGATTTCTTGTTTCTGTAATAATCTTAAGTCCGGCTTTATTTGCCAAATCATTAATGCCGCCGTTTGCAACGTAACTTTTGTAATTTCTATAATGCTCAGAACCGGCAACAAACTCAACTACTTCATTCAGCAGACTCCAAAAGCCGTTTGGCTTAGGAACAAGATAATCACCAATAATGATTTTATTCGCAATCAAAGAAATTTCATTTAAGAGAATTATTCGTTCTTCTTCATTTACTTCGTGAATAACATAAGTTATAATTGCATAATCAAAATGTTCTTTACCTTCAGAGATTATTTCACTGGTGCTTCTATGCTGAAACGAAATTATATCATTCGGTTTTTTTGAAAGTATGAGATTAGCTCTATCAATATTTCGCTTCGATAAATCAATTCCTAAAACCGATTTACATTTATCAGCTATAGAAAAAGAGAAACGCCCTGTTCCGCAGCCGACATCAATAATTGTAGAGTTCCGTTCTATAAGATTTATAATTTGCCCGAATAACATATCCTGATTCGGCGCAATAAATTTATCGTAAAACCACCCGTCGTACCAGTGATCTTTGTTATTGTTTTCCATTTTCACCCTAATAATTATTACTAACCGCCAACAACACGTTTTATTTGTTTCTTTCCCGTAGTACTTGTTTTAATTATGATGGTTGCACTGATGCCCATCTTCGTGATGGCTATGCTGTTCATGTTGTTTGCAAGATTCTCCGGAATCCACCAATTCTCCCTTGATATATTCTTCAACAAGTTTCTTCACATTACCATCGCATCCTCTAACCACAGAAATACCATGACTATTCAAAACATTAACTGCGCCTCCGCCCATGTTGCCGGCAAGCATGATTTCAACGCCCATATCCTGTAGTACAATAGCAATATTAGATTTGCATCCGCATCCTTGAGGTGATTCGACTATTTCAGAATTTTGAATCTCACTGCCATCAACAGTAAAGACTGTAAAAAATTCGCAATGACCGAAGTGAGCATCTACATTATTTTCCAGTGTTGTCGGAACTGCTATTTTCATCTTATTTCTCCTTTTTTATTCTATTTACATTTTTCGCAATAGCTTTCATTCTTCTTGCATTCTTTTTTTATTTTGGCATTACACTTACCACATTTAATAATTGCTTTTTCTTTTACTTGTTTCGGAAGTTCATCTCCTATCTTTATCGCTTTCCCGTTTAACATTGCATCTACAACTTTCTTTCTTGCTCTTTCAACAATACGCCCAAAAGTAGCTCTGGAAATTTTCATTTGAGAAGCGCCTTGCTCATGCGATTGGGCAAGGTAGTCGGCTAAGCGTAAAGATTCTAATTCGTCTATTTCAAGAATTACTTCTTCAAGATTAGACAGCGGAACAGCGCGTGGCTTAAAATAATAAGCCGTTGGACTGCATTTTACTTTTCTATGTTTTCTTGGTCGTGGCATTATGTTAATTATGAGCATATGCTCATAACAAACTTACCACCAATTATCATTTTAGGCAAATGTAATTTTTATAGATCAGAACAGAATTTAAATTGCTAAAGTTTTTAATCAACAATTATATTTGAATACAAACCTAATACTTACTACTCTTGATTCTATTACTAATGTTAATGCAGCTCGACAAATGAGTCGCTCGTCTCGACAGGAAAAAGAGTTATTCCTCAATCCAAATATAGATCATTGATAAATCGTATAAAACGAAAGAAGAAATGTTGGCACGGTTATTACAATAATGATAACGAAGCACAAAAAACAATCACATAAAAAAAGGAGTACAAAATGAAACGCACAGCATTATTCTTCGCAGCAGCACTATTTACAATAGTTCTTTTAAACAGCAACACAAATGCACAAACAACCGGAACCGGAGTTAAAATAAATTGGGTTGATGCAAATGGAGACGGCATTTGTGATAATGTTGGTACATCACTCCAAGGTGTAAACGGAACCGGCAAAGGTTTTGGTAAAAAAGATGGAACCGGTACACAAGTAAGACCTCAAGATGGAACGGGATTTGGCAATAAAGGCGGAAATCAAACCGCTACTGGTACACATGACGGCACAGGTCCTAAAGGCGGACGCAGAGGCAATAAGTAATAGCTTCTAGTAATAAATCGTTTTAATAATTAGAAAAGCTGTCACGGAAATAAATTCTGTGACAGCTTTTTTATATTAATTATGATGTATGTTGAGGGGTATTAATTATTGAGTCTCTCTAGTCGCGACCTTAAATGTCGTTCACTTATTCCAAGAATTCGTGCGGCGGCGCTTTTGTTTCCACTTGTTCTGCTTAATGCTTCCTGGATCATCGTTCGTTCAAACGATTTTGTCTTTTCCTCATATCCATCATCAAGATTATAGGGATCCATCTTTTTATCAACCTCTTTCTGGTTGGAAAGCATTGGCAAATCTTCATTTATTATGAATTCATTCCGCGTTAATACTACGGCACGCTCAATTAAATTTTCTAATTCACGCACATTTCCGGGAAAGTTGTATTTCATTAATTGATCTAATGCTTCCCGGCTGATTCCTTTAACGTCTTTTAGATTTTCCTTAGCGTATTTTTTAATGAAATGATCGACTAAAACGGGAATATCTTCCTTGCGCTGTCTGAGAGGCGGAGTGATAATTCCAACAACATTTAATCTATAGTATAAGTCTTCTCGGAACTCGCCGTTCTTTATCATCTCTTCTAAATTCCTATGCGTGGCGGCAATTATTCTTACATCGGTTTTAACAATTTGGTTGCCGCCAATTTTTTGGATTTCACCAAACTGAATTGCTCTCAAAATCTTTACTTGAACCGGAAGAGGAATATCGCCAACCTCGTCAATAAAAATTGTTCCACTATTGGCTTCTTCAAATCTACCGATTCTCTGATTAGCGGCGCCGGTAAAAGAGCCCTTCTCATGTCCGAATAATTCACTCTCAAGTAAATTTTCTGAAAGCGAAGCAACATTTACGGTAATAAACGGTTTATCTTTTCGTGGGCTTGCAAAGTGAATTGCCTTGGCAATCAATTCTTTACCTGTTCCGCTCTCACCTCTGACTAAAACAGTTGCCCTGGAGTTTGCAACTCTTCCGGCGGTATTCAAAACATTTTCCATCAAACCGCTTTGAGAGATGATCTGCTCAAACCGGAATTTATCTTGAAGCTGTTCTCGCAGCAACTTATTCTCACCAATCAACAACTTCCTTTCCTGGATTTTGCCGAGAATATTTTCCAACTCATCCAAATCTATCGGCTTAATTAAATAATCAAAAGCGCCGGACTTCATAATATTTACCGCGCTCTCAATTGTACCGAAGGCAGTCATCAAAACAATATCAATCTCAGAATTCAACTCTTTCATTTTCTGAAGTACTTGCATCCCATCCCAACCCGGCATATTGAAATCAGTTAGCACAATATCAATCAAATTTGATTGAGCAATTTTATATCCGGCTTCGCCGTTATCGGCTGTATAAACTATAAAACTGCGCTTAGTTAAAAAACTTTTGAGGGACTGAAGTTGAGATTCTTCATCATCAATCACCAAAACCGAAAAGACATTCATGTTATCCTCTTACGAAAAATATTTGGGTAATATAATTGTGAATATTGTTCCTTTATTTGGTTCGCTTTGAACTGAGATCAATCCATTGTGTTCGGAGATTATTTTTTGAACAATGCTAAGCCCAATTCCGCTTCCTTTTGATTTTGTTGTAAAGTAGAGATTAAAAATCCTTTTCAGATTATCATAAGAAATTCCTTTTCCGTTATCGGCAAATATTATCTCAACTTGCTTTTCTTTCCGTTCGGCAACATCAATACTTATCTCGCCGTTATTTTCAACGGCATTAATAGCGTTTTCAAATAAATTTATAAAAACTTGCGTCATCTGTGTTTTATCCCAAACAACCTCGCCAACATCGGTTAATTTTAAATTCAGTTTAATTTTTTTCTTTGTAAGAATTGATTGATACTGTTTTTCTAATTGATCAAATAATTCTCTTGCAATAAACTTTTCTGCTTTAATCGGTTGAGGTTTTGCAAACTTAAGAAAACTTTCAATTGTCTCGTTAATCCGTCTTACCTCTTTATAGACGACCTGAGTCAAGCTCTTAAACTCCCCCTCATTCTCTTTGGGATAAAAATCCTTGCCGAGTTGTTGAGCAATTGTGCCGATTGAATTTAACGGATTTCTAATTTCGTGGGCAACAGAGGATGCTAATTCACCCATGGCTATAAGTCGCTCGCTTCTCTCAATTTGGTTCTCCAGTAATTTCTGCTCGGTTAAATCTCTCAACACTAAAATTATATTATTCTCTTTATTCTCATTGTGGAACTCACTCTTAGAGACTAAGAACACTTTATTTTTTCCGGCTATGTTGCATTCGATTTCTTCTATCATGGAAGATGCGCGTAAAATTTTTTCGCACTTACTTCCGGCAAAAAAGGAAAAGAATTCAATTCCTTTCGCTTCCCCTTCTGCAATACCCAGCAGAGCTTCTCCGGCTTTATTAATTGTCTGAATCTTTTTATTTGAATCCAAGACTATAATACCGTCACTTACATTATCTATTATTCTACTGGAGTAAGATTCTATCGCAGTAAATCTCTTAGATAGCAGATCGAAATTTTGCCTTACGAAAATCAGAGTGATGGTGATAAATCCAAAAACAAATAGTACAATTCCAAGAAAGATAATTCTGCGTGTTAATCTTTCATTAATAGTATTCAATGGTTCTAAAGATATTCCTAACCGGAAGATTCCAATTGTCTCGTTGTTATGTACGAACGGATGCACCACCTCAAAGACTTCCAGAGGTCCAATCTGTGCGATGCGCCATTTGAATGAATTCTCATCGAGAGTTTTTTTTAATACCTCGGATGAATCAATATCTTCTAAATCTTGAATCATGCCGGAACCTGCCATGATTCCATCTTCATCTTGAAGAGCCGCATAAATAATCTGAGAATTCTCGGTTACTTTTTTCAACAAAATGCCAAATCCGACTTTCTTTCGAAAACTCAATAACTCTGCAGCATCAACATTCACCACAATTGCGCCGCCGTCTTTTGTGGAGACGGCAACAGCAAATCTTTGCCCCTCTTGATATCGTGCCGGTTTTATACCAATAATGAGAGTATCTGCTTCTCCCTTTAATATCGGCTCAATATATTTTTTAGGATTTTCCTTCTCCGGTATATTTGAATGAATTTCTTTATGGCTGGCGAATCTTTTAAATCCGTTCTTATCAAAAATATTTATCCGGTAAATCTGATTATGTTTTGTGATATCTTCTAAAAGGGAATTAGAAATTAGTCCTTTCTCATACATCATTCTGATCATTGCAGCATTACTCAATAACCGCTGGCTTAATTCATCTTCTATTTTTTCGTAAGAAAGCAGAGCATTGCTAGAAGAGGAGAGAAGAGTTTCCAGTAAAGTGTGCCCTTGCTTTTCCATTAACCCGAGCATCTCTTCTTTACTTTGATTCAGTTCAATAAGAACAGAAGCGATAACAATAACCGCAGTTACAAAAAAGATAAGCACCAAATTTTTGGGTTGGATTAATAAATTTCTAAAGAGCTTCACTTTCTCTGTCATTTAGTTCTTGCCTAATTTACTAAAATCTTTCCTGGAATATTATGAGAAGCTCTTTAATTGGATTCATGAACTACTCTAATTAGTAACCCCGGTTATTGTATTTGCGATATCTATTGGCGCCAAATTATTTTTAGCAGCAACGTCCTTTAATTTTTCATCTTTATCGGCGTTTATTCCCTTGGCTCTTAATCTATTTAAACCATTGTCGGTGCTAATCTTTAGTTCTGTACAAATTTGCTCTATGGTTTTTCTTCCATAACCTCTTCCTTCAGTGGGAACACTAATTGATTGATTAGTTGTTTCCTGTACCCATTTATAAATCTCGCTGGGAGAGAGATTGTTTTGTTCTGAAATTTCTTTGATCGTCGCTGAATCGCTATCAATTCGAATTCCTTTTAAAGCAAGTTTGGTTCTCAACTCGTTTGGAGGAAGTTTTATTGTCTCGGCAAATTTTTGAATTGTCTGTTCTTCCGCATGAGGAATAGGAGGTTCTGTGTTCTGTGTTGACCATGAATCTTTTAAGCTCTCTCCCAAATTCATCACCGAGCTAAACGGAGTTGTATCATTAACGGTAAGAGTAAAAACTAGCAAGGCAAGTATGGATGCGCCAAAAATTTCTTTCCTCAATTTAATGTGCGTCCCTATTCGCGTTTTCAAATACGCAAATAGAGGTCTCCAGTTATAAAATAAGTGTAAAGATATTGCTATGACAAAAATGAAAGTAAAAATTGTATGAACGGACTGCCACTGCGATTTGAGTAATCCTATATATCTCCAGTTGGACCAATTAGCAACCCTGCCTGCAGGTGATAAAAACAAAACGATACCGGATAAAGTCATAATTAAAAATGAAAGAGCTATGTATAAACTTACAAATCCTCTGAAGTTAAATTTTTTTTTCATTCTCTCTCCTAAAACTCAAATCCCAGATTCACGTTTATGGAATTACTTTTATAATTAAATAGATAACTGTTGGATTTATTATCGATCAATTGATAGTTCAATCCTACGGATAGATCAATGCCGCTTAAGAATTCCAAAGAAATATTTTTCTTTACTGAGAGATTGAAAATATTTTGCGTGTCGCTTCGCATTACGCCGGTGACGTAATTGTAGAGCGCATTATAAACACCTTGGGATGGATAAAATTTTCTGTTCAAGTAAAAGCCAGCTTTAAGTTCAACGTCTTCGAAAAAAATCTGAGTAAATTCAAAGGAGAGATTATTCCCTTCGTAATTTACCGGATCATCGAACATTTCAGATTCGTCACCATAAATCATATTGAGATCTTTAACGAAAGTTCCAAATCCATTAAAGATGCTTCTGTTCGTAAATTGTACTGCTAAGCCGGTTGTTGCTGTAATTGATTGAGCGATTCTTCCAAATGAAACTAATTGTGTAATAGATGAAACATTATTGTCTATATATGATTCAGTAACACGTAAGTTGTTTTCGTCGATGTAAGTATAAATTCCGGATTGTGTTGGATTGAGATACTTTTTATAATTCAAAGCACCACCAAGAATGAATGTTGTTCCGCTTTCGAAACCTCGGTTGATATTCAGGCCCAAACTTCCTTTGTAGTTATCCATTATACTGATATTCTTATACTTAGTAAGACTCAGATTCGGGGAAAGTGTGAAAAAGAAATTCTCCAGATTAAATTGCTGATTGTAATAAGCTGTGATATTCGTGTAATCGTAGTAAGTATAAACATCTTTATTTAATCGCTGTTCAGCATAAACGCCTAAAGCAGAGTTTTCAAAACTCTTCCACATTGCAAATTGATGCCAGTAAAAATTTCTTTCCGGCGCCACATCAAAATTCAGATAACTTCCGTAATAACCAATGGAGAGACTTTCTAAATTATTTTGCAATCCGAAATCGATTGACGAGAGAAATGTTTTTGTTGAAAGCTGAGTGCGGAAAGGATTGTCATTATATTCTTGATCGGTTGATAATTTAAAACTCCACTGTGCTGAACTAAGCGAACTAATCGAAAATAAAATGATAATGAAAAATTTAATTCTACTATCTACAACTTGATGCATTTCTCACCTCAAAAAAATGGGACTCCGGAGAGTCCCGATTAATAATATTTTTTATTCTTACTTCTTTCCGCCTTTATATCCGCGTCCCTTCGTTCCTTGCATTTCGGTGCCGGTTCCATCCTTAAGACCAATGCCATTATTACCGGTGCCATATCCGCCTTTAGCACCTTTTCCACCACGCATACCTTTGCCGGCATTGTCATTGATTCCATCACCATTCAAATCAACAAATTTATTTTTCTGAAGTTTTGAACCGGTGTAGTCAGGATCTAGACCGTTTGGAATTCCATCGCCGTCATGATCGGGTGCGTTGTCGTTATAACCATCTCCGTTTTTATCAACGAATCCTTTACCATGCTGTGCAGGTGGGTTTTGCGTTTGTGCAGATATGTTTGAGTATGCAATAAGAATTGCAAAGAGAGCAATAAGAGAAACTAACTTTTTCATTTTAACCTCCATAGTTATTGAAAGTGATATAGTGCTTGCATTCTATAAATGAAAAAACGTGCCATGAAGATTTCATCTGTTTTTAGTTATATTTTATACATATTTCCGTTGCCTTGGTTATTTGGTCAACCAAAGAGTCGTCCGGTTCGTCCATCCGGTCGGACGGTGTTTATATTTCATAAATTTATTACATCGACGAATTTCTTAATTTGATGCCGGATGGAAAAAATGGATTCATGCCGGTTAAAAATTTAGAAGAGATCAAAGCTGCATTATTCAATAAATTGGCCGCGGAATGAATAGCGCACCGCAAAGGAGAAAAAATGAATTTAACACTAAAACCAATCGCATCTATCTATGAAGTCAACTCAACACTTTTCATCAACAGTTTTAAAGATGTTGAAGAAAAAATTGCGCTAAAGCGTCCAAACAAAAGAACAAACTCGATGATCTTTATAGCGCTTCATTTAATTGATGCCAGAATCTTTATACTCGTTCAACTAGGAGTTAAAATAAAAAGTCCGCTTGCCAAATATGCCGATTGGGCAAAAAGCATAGATGAAATAAAAATTTATCCGAAACTATCCCGTGTTTTATCGGAATGGAAAAAGTTAGACCTGGTTTTTATGAAAAAATTGAATAGTCTTTCCCCCAAGCAGTTGGAAGTTAAATTGAACATGGAATTCCCCGGTGGAAAAACTGTTTTTAATATGATTACCTTTCTTTCTGAACATGAAGCGTATCATGCCGGACAGCTTGGGCTTGTAAGAAAATTTTATGGTTTTCCGGCAGCACAATATTGATATAAATTTATGGATGAGGCGTATCTAAAAAGGTCTTTTATGCAATTTTACTATATGAATACAAACCCAATTCAAAATATTTTTACTTTAAATATACCTTTTTAGAGTAGACTCATGGATGTAAAACAATATCTATCGCGAATTGGCATTGAGGAGATCAGACAGCCATCAATCGATTTTTTGACAGAGTTGCAAAATGCTCACATGCTCTCAATTCCGTTTGAAGATCTGGATATACCAGATTGGGACAGAATTGTATTGGATCTTGAGCGGATCTATCAAAAAATTATTCCTACTAAACGTGGCGGATTTTGTTATGAGTTGAACGGATTGTTTCATTGGCTTTTAACCTCGCTTGGTTTTAAGGTTGATATGCTCTCAGCCCACGTCTTTAATCATGAAAGAAAAGATTTGGGTCCGGAGTTCGATCACATGACGCTCCTTGTTCATCTCGAAAAAGATTATTTGGTTGATGTTGGTTTTGGCGACTCGTTCCGGATTCCAATGGAATTTCCTAACGGTGAATTGAGAGATGTAAGCGGACATTACAAAATTTCCCGTATCAACGAAAATGAATACGATCTTAGACGAAAAGAAAGTTATGAATGGAAACTCCAATATAAATTTTCTTTAACTCAGCATACGTTTACAGATTTTGAAGATATGTGCGAATATCAGCAAACTTTCCCCGAATCAATTTTCCGGAACAGAATGATTTGTACAATTGCAACACAAACCGGAAGGGTTACACTCAGCCATTCATCACTGACAATATCAGACAACGGTACGAAAACAAAAACAGAATTGAAGCACAAAGAAGAATTTTATCATTTGCTAAATAAATATTTTCAAATAAAACTCGTTTGAAAATAGTTATACAGATCGTCTCAACTTTTAATTAAAAATTCCTATCTTATCTCACCTTCAAAAAGAAAGACTTTGCATGAATGAACATCGTTTTGATTTTGTGATAGTCGGTGCCGGTTTGGCAGGATTATATTCTGCTCTTAAAGCGTCTATCTTTGGTAAAGTAGCTGTTATTAGTAAAACAACATTGGAGATGAGCAATTCTTACTGGGCACAAGGAGGAATTGCGGCAGCCATTGATCCGAATGATTCTCCCCGGCGCCATTTTGAAGATACCTTAAAAGCCGGAAGAAATTTGTGCAACAAGAAATCGGTAGAAATATTAACCAACGAAGGGAAAGATCGGATTAATGAATGGATTGAAATGGGAATGCCGTTCGATAAAGAAAACGGAAAAATTGCGCTGGGTTTGGAAGGAGGGCATTCCGCTCGAAGAATTCTTCATGCCGGCGGCGGTGCTACCGGAAGGGAAATGGTTAATTTCATTTCGAAGTTCGTTGTAGAAAATAAGCAGATTACATTATTTGAAAACACTCTTGTTCACAAACTGATTATTTCTGAAGGAGAATGCTTTGGTGTCTATGCGTTCGATATTATTAAGCAGCAAGATTTGATGATCATCGGTAAGACAACAATAATTGCATCGGGCGGCGGTTCGGCTATTTACTCGCGTACTACAAATCCGCACACGTCGCTTGGGGAAGGAATTGTGCTTGCTTATGATGCCGGAGCTGAAATCGAAAGTATGGAATTCATTCAGTTTCATCCTACATCGTTCTATACGGAAAGCGGAGAAACATTTTTGATTAGTGAAGCAGTGCGCGGCGAAGGGGGATTGATAGTTAATCAAAAAGGAGAAAGATTTTTGCAAGAGCACGCTTTGTTTGAGCTGGCTCCGCGAGATGTTGTTACAGAGGCAATTTATAATGAATTGAAAAATTCCGGAATGCCAAATGTTTTCCTTAAGCTTGATCATCTTGAACCGGAAAAAATCAAAAACAGATTCTCAACTATTTACAACGAAGCGTTGAAATTCGGAATAGACATTACAAAAGATTTAGTTCCTGTTGCGCCCGCGGCGCATTACATGATCGGCGGAATAAAAACCGGATTAAACGCGGAGACAAACATCAAACAATTGTATGCCGTTGGAGAAGTTGCATCAACAGGCGTGCACGGCGCAAATCGTCTTGCAAGTAACTCGCTGCTTGAATGTTTGGTTTTTGGAAAACGAGCAGTTGCTCATGTTCTCAAAAAGACTCCACGAATAGATGAGTCATCCATTCCGAAAGAAGAAAATCATTTTAGAATTGATGAAAAGAAAGAGAAAGACTTTTCCGTGTTTAAGAAAAAGATTGCAGAATTACTCTGGACAAATGTTGGAATCGTTAGAACAAATGAGAGTCTTGAATTCGCAATAAGTGAATTAGAATCGTATTACTCCGAAAAAATTTTTAGTCGACTTGATTATTATGAGAGCCGGGCAATATCTTTAATTGAAATTGCTCTTTTAGTTTCCCGTTCCGCACTAATTAGAAGCGAAAGCCGGGGGTGTCATTTAAACAAGGATTTCCCGGAGGAGAATCAAGAATTTCAAAAAACTATTGTCCTTCAAAAAAATAAAGAGCCGAAATTCTTTATTGTGTAATATATTTGGAACCGAAATTAGAGCACAAACTTACGATACACACTATGCGGCTTTACAAAAAAGAACTGAACAGAATAATTAACGCGGCGTTAAAGGAAGATGTTGGAAGCGGTGATATTACTACTAATCTGATCATTCCGCGAAAAACAATTTCGAAAGCTTTTTTACTGGCGAAAGAAGATGGAATAATTGCCGGGCTCCCGGTGGCAAAGGGGGTTTTTACTAAGCTGGATAAAAAAATTATTTGGAAGAGTTTGGTGAAAGAAGGAGATAAAGTTTCTGCGGGAACAAAGATTGCTCAAATAAGAGGTTCTTACCGCGCTTTGCTAACAGCAGAAAGAACCGCCTTGAATTTTTTACAAAGAATGTCCGGCATTGCAACTGCGGTATCAAAATATATTGATCAATTGGGCGGATTAAAAACAAAGATACTCGATACACGCAAAACCGTCCCGGGACTTCGTGTTCTTGACAAATACTCTGTGAAAATCGGCGGTGGAACAAACCATAGAATGGGACTTTACGATATGGTAATGATAAAAGATAATCACATTAAAGTCTCGGGAAGTATTATAGAAGCGGTTAGACAAATCAGGAAGAATTTGAAAAGAAAAATTACAATTGAAGTTGAGACAACAAATATTAATGAAGTAAAGGAAGCTTTGAATGCCCATGTGGATATTATAATGCTTGACAACATGTCGCTCCCGGAAATGAAAGAAACTATTGCACTGATTAACAATCGAGTAAAAGTTGAGGCATCCGGAGGAATTGATTTGAATTCGATACGGGCTGTTGCGGAAACAGGAGTTGATTTTATTTCTGTCGGCGCGTTAACTCATTCCGTAAAAGCGCTCGATATCGGTATGTATTTCGAATGACAATTTTTTTTCACCCGCTTAGTTGCAGAATTGATAGAAAATTATGAACGATATCATAAATGAAATACTTCGGCTTAAAAGAGAAAAGAACGCCGTTATTCTTTCGCACAATTATCAAATTCCTGAGATACAGGATATAGCAGATTTTGTAGGTGACTCGCTCGGGCTTTCTCAACAAGCAGCAAAAACAGATGCGGACCTAATTGTTTTTTGCGGCGTGCATTTCATGGCGGAGACTGCCTCAATTATTACGCCGGACAAAAAAGTTTTGATCCCGGATCTTGAAGCCGGTTGTTCACTTGCCTCCACAATTAATGCAGATCAACTGAAGGAGTGGAAAGAAAAAAATCCGGACGCTGTTGTTGTTTCGTATGTTAACACAACGGCGGAAGTAAAAGCCGAAAGCGATTACTGCTGCACTTCATCCAATGCCGTCAAAATTGTAAACGCGATTCCCGGAGATAAAAAAATATTATTTCTGCCGGATCGATTTCTTGGGCAGTATGTAAGCGCTGTAACGGGACGCGAAATAGAAATATGGAACGGCGCGTGCCATGTTCACGAAAAGATCGGCGATATTGATTTCTCTGAAGCATACAAAAAACATCCAAACGCTGAATTTCTTATTCACCCCGAATGCGGATGTTCGACTTCTTGTTTACTGAAATCTCAAATGTATTTTGATTGCGCACATTCACATATCTATTCAACAGAAGGAATGATTGATTTTGTTAAGCAGTCAAACGCCGAAGAATTTGTGATCGCTACAGAAGTCGGGATTTTACATCGTTTAAAAAAAATAAAACCGCAGAGCAAATTTTATCCGATCAGCGAGCAGTCAATTTGCGAATACATGAAGATGACTACGCTTGAGAAACTTTATGACTCACTTCGGTTTGAGCAATTTGAAGTCAAGGTTCCAGAAGAATTGTCGGTTAGAGCCCGCATACCAATTGAAAGAATGCTTTCGATTTTCTGATCTTTTTTATAAACAAAATTAACGGATATAAAAAATGAAAAGAACAATTTTTATAGTGCTCATAACGGCTTCAATTTCTGCCTTCGCTCAGGAAAGAATTAATATCACTCTTCAAGTAGAAGCGCCAACTTTGAGCGATAGCGAAAGCGTTTATGTGGCAGGGAATACATTGGAATTAGGAAATTGGAATCCGGGCAAAGTAATTCTGGATAATAAGAATAATAAAAATTGGAGGAAAACAATTGAAGTAATAAAAGGAACCCGGCTCGAATACAAATTTACAAAAGGAAATTGGCAGACAGAGGCGTTACATGATGATGCAACGCTTCCCCAGAATTCTATTCTGATGGTGGAGCGCGATACAACCGTTGCAACTGTCGTAAATAATTGGCGGGATAAATTTAATTTCAAAGTCGCTGGTCAAATAACCGGAAAAATTGAATATCATAAAAATTTTGTTGAATAATTTTACCCTTTTTAGAGTAGACTCATTTATTAAATGTACTATTTATTTACAGAGATAAATTTAAATGAAAGCAAAAATCCTTTTACTCACATTTGTTTTTTCAATCGCATTATTTTCTCAAACCAAAAACAAAAAAACCGGTAGTGTGGTTTTCATACACCCCGATGGAACCGCGCTTGCAGATTGGAACGCACTCAGAATAATTACGGTTGGACCCGATTCCGAAATTAATTGGGATAAGCTTTCCGGAATCGGTTTGTATCAAGGGCACATAAAAAACAGAATCACTTCTTCATCAAATGCAGGCGCAACAATTCATGCATACGGAATAAAAGTCGATCTCGATGTTTTTGGAATGGACAACGGCGATATTCCAACCGCACTTTCTGGCAAGAAGTTAAGCATAATGCAAGAAGCTAAATCAAGCGGCGTATTTACCGGAATTATAAACTCCGGTTCAATCATAGAGCCGGGCACTGCTGTTTTTGTTTCAAGTGATACTAAACGTGCGCACTACGAAGCCATAACTAAAATGGTAATAGAATCTGGTACGGACTTAATTTTTTCCGGTGGTGAAGATTGGCTGCTGCCCGTTGGTACAAAAGGAAGATTTGTTGAAAGCGGAAAAAGAACAGATGAAATTAATTTGATTTCATTTGCTGAAAAGAACGGATACAAAGTTGTTTACACCAAGGATGAATTAATAACGCTTTCTCCAAAAGAGAAAAAAGTTCTTGGTGTGTTTGCTGCCATACATACATTTAATGATATGAGCGAAGAAGAACAGCAAAAACAAAACTTACCCAATTATGTTGAAACGGCACCAACATTAAAAGAAATGACGGATTATGCGCTGAAATTTTTTTCTGCTAAAGGCAAATTCCTTTTAGTTATAGAAGAAGAAGGAACAGATAACTTTGGGAATGCAAATAATGCACAAGGAAAGTTGGCTGCATTAAAACGCGCAGATGATGCAATAGGTTCTTTAATTGATTTTATTAAGAAGAATTCAAGCACATTGTTGGTTACTGCTGCAGATAGCGAAGCCGGCGGAATGGAAATTGCCGGATATGAAGTAAAACCGCTTGAAGCAAATACTCCTTTACCAGCACGTGATCCAAATGGTTCTCCAATTGATGGAATTAAAGGAACAGCTACCCTTCCATTTATCTCTGCACCGGATAAACAAGGAAATAGATTTCCATTTGGAATTGCATGGTCTTCTTTTGGTGATGTTACCGGTTCTGTTATTGCACGCGCTCACGGTTTGAACGCAGAAAAAATGAAAGGAAAAATCGACAACACATTTATCTATAAGTTAATGTATCTAACTTTGTTTGGTAAATCTTTGAACTAAATATATTTTCTAAATTTTTGCCACATTCAATTAATTGTAAAATATTGGTGTGGCATTTTTTTTGATATTTGTGTAAGCTTAATCACAATTAATAGCAAGATAATACTCAATGAAAATACTTGTCGGCTCTAAAAATCCGGTTAAGATCGATTCTGTAAAAGAAGCATTCGCAAATTATTTTGAGGGGATCGATGTAGTTGGTGTTGATGTTGATTCGGAAGTTTCTGTTCAACCAATCAACGACGAAACATTCATCGGTGCCAAGAATCGAGCAATGAAGTTATACGAGTACAACAGTCTACATAAATTGAACGCTGAATTTTTTGTTGGCATTGAAGGAGGAATAACCAATCAGTTTGGAAATTGGTTTGCATTTGGCTGTATGTGCGTTGTTGATAAAGAGGGAAGGGTTGGTTTTGGAACTTCTCCACATTTTGAATTACCACCTACCGTAGTTGAAAAGTTATTACAAGGAGCTGAGCTTGGCGAAGTGATGGATGTAATTATGAATCAACAGAACACAAAGCAGAAGCATGGCGCCATCGGTTTCTTCACAAACGGGGTGATGAATAGAAAAGAGCTCTACATTGAAGGTTTGAAAGTTGCGGTAATTCCGTTTTTACATAAAGAATTGTTTTTCAATTTTACCCCGGATTCGGAATGAGTATGATCAAGAGCGAGAAGATTAAAGAAGAGAAAAATGACTCTACTGATTTATTAGATTGCTGCATTTACGAGTAAACTTTTCATATTTTTATATAGACATTATAAAACACCTAATGACACAAACTAAAATCATACTTTCAGAACTTCAAAGTCTTATTCAAAAAAACAGTATTGACATTGCTAGTTTTTTTTCCGTAGAACAAGAATTTACTTATGACCCAATCAAACATTACATTAAAGCGATTTCGGAATTTCAGACTAAGCCAGAGACGGCTTCACATGAACTTTTCCGCTCAATCATTAAGGATACTCTAAAAATAGAAGCATTTAACGAAGTTAAAATTGGAAATGGCTTTGTTGACTTTGCAATAAAAGAGAACGTAGGCAATCCGCTTCTTATAGAATTAAAACCTTTGTTTAAGTTCATCAAGTCCAAAGGTGTTTTGAAAGCCGAGGAACTTGATTTTACAGATCACAAAAACCAAGTACTTAAATACCTTAGAACAAACGAATATGTTATTCTTACTAATCTGAAAGAAGCATTTCTCTTTAGTCGAAATGCAATAATAGACTTTGAACCATTTGCTTCTCTTAGTTTTGCAGAACTTCTACATAGTTTTATTCGATACCAAAACCTTTGGGATACGTTAAGAAAAATAGAAGATCAGAATATTAAAGTCGATCTTGATAAATCCTTCTTCGAGGATCTCAAAAACTGGTATAATGAATTTAAGTCAATCCGATTCATTGAAAATGATAAATTCACTAATGAAGAACTAATTGTACTGCTTCTTAATAAAATCATTTTTATTAAAACGCTAGATGATTTTGGGCTAATTCAATTTAATCAGATTGTAGATGAATATTTAAATAAGAAAGAAAAATGGGGGGCAAAGGGCAGCGAAAAAATCTTAACAAGATTTTTTACTGAATTGGAAGAATATTTTAACGACTTCTATGATACCGAACTCTTTAAGGAAAAATTCTGGAATTATGTTGTAAAGGATAAGAGCAACACCGATAATTTCATGAACACTTTCGAACGTACCCTGGGTCTTGATAATTGGAACCGTACTTTCGGACGTGGAATGCTGCATTACCAATATAGATGGATTGATGAGGATATCTTTGGAAAAGCATACGAAACTTTTATTGCTGAAAACAAAAAAGATTCCGGGATTTTTTATACTCCAAAAGATATAACCCAATACATGGCAAAAAAACTTGTAGATCAGTTATTTATGCCCGTGGTTAGTGAAATAGTATTGGCGTTGGACAAAGATAGTACAAACCTTGAGACAGCCGATCAACTAATAGAAGAACTTTATAACATTAGGATAATAGATACAGCGGCTGGTAGCGGAAGCTTTCTAATAAAAATATTACGTGAAATCTACAATTGCTATCAAATGATTGAAAACCAAACAAGCTGGGTAAGTAAATTAGCCGGAACTGATTTATTTGATCAGCCAAAAAATTATCAGGATGCGAAGACGTTCAGACAAAAACATTTCTTTAATTCAACAAATGCATCGCAACTTCAGCAGATATCAAAAATAGTTTTGAGACATATTTACGCAGCGGATATTGATGAGCGCGCGCTTGAAACAGCTAAAACTAACATTTGGAAAGAAGCAATTAAGCTTAATCCGCGAATTTATAACTACAAAAACCTCAATGGGGAAAACAACCACATACTTCCTAATCTCGAATTAAATTTTATCTGCGGTGATACGATTGCCGATCTTCCAATCGATCTTCAACTTAAAATTATTAGTGAAGAATTTAGTAGTGAAATTAAGAGATTGCATGAAATTAGAAGTGGTTATCTGAATAATCCATTTTATCCAGACCTCATTGACGAAGCTTTAGGAATTAAACGAAAAATATTTGAGCGACTAAAAATAGAATTACCGCTAATTGAAAATCCCGTTTTTGTCTGTATGGATTTCTTCTTCTGTTACTTTGATGAAGAGGGGAAAATTCTCGAAGAGGAGAAGAGAGGGTTTCATGGCGCTATCGGCAATCCACCATGGGAGGCTATTAAACCCGTAGAAAAAGAATTTGCCCACAAGGGTAAGGGCGAAATTGATATTCTTACTTTCAAAAAATGGTTTGAAGAAAAACTCACAACCGATGATGAATTCCGTGGCGAATGGGAAAAATATACCGAGTTCTATGAGAATTATAAATCTCATATGTGTTCTAGGTACATCTATCAGGGTGTCGGCGATCTGAACTATTACAAATTATTCTTAGAAAAAGACCTTGAACTTGTTAGAAGTGGCGGAGCCATTAACATTCTAATACCATCTGGTTTTCAAACGGATAAAGGATGTTCCGAATTACGCGATTTACTTATTAATAAAAATCAATTACACGAACTTGTTTCATTCGAAAACCGCGGCTACACACGCACCGTTAACGGTGAGGAAAAAACTATGCGCCTTTTTCCGGAAGTCGACAGCCGTTTTAAATTCACCATCGTTAACGCCTCAAAGCAGCCTACTCATCCGTTCAACACTTTTGATGCAAAGTTTTACATGCACGATCCGGATGAGTTATATAATAGAATTCCGATAAATTATAACATTGAAATGGTTAGGAAATTTTCTCCGGAGAATCTCTCCATTATGGAGTTCAGAACTGAGAAAGATTATGAGCTATGTAAAAAAATTCGTGCAGAGCATACTTTGTTTGGAGAGCTTGGTTACAACCTATATACAGAATTTCACATGACAAACGACAGCAGTCTCTTCCACCGTAAGGAAGAGATTGAGAAGAAAAAGGATCAAAATAAAGTTCTTCCTCTGTATGAAGGTAAAATGATTCATCAATTCAATTCCGCTTTTGATGAACCGAAATATTTTATCTATGAAAAAGAAGCCAGAGAACAATTACTGCAAACTGAATTACGCAGCATTAAAAGACAATTCGATTTGGATGAAAAAGAAATTAAAAAATTAAAAATAGATTTGGAATATCAGAATTACCGGCTTGCTTATAGAGCAATTGGGAGCTCGACAAACGAGCGGTCACTCATTTCATCTATAATTCCACCCAAAAGTTTTATCGGTCACTCAATGAATTATTTGCGAAGCTATAATTATGAATTTTCGAAAGGAAAATTAAAACAAACACAGACTTCTTATGAGGAAGTAATTGTAATACTGAGTTTATTAAACTCGTTGACGCTAAATTATTACATACGCAATAAAATTTCTGCAAACCTCACAATGAATTTTATTTACGAACTTCCGTTCCCCGAGTTAACTAAAAAACAAAAAGACTATTTAACCACCGCAGGCTTAAACCTATTAGCCAGCTACAACGAGAAGAAAGTGTTTAATAAACTTTTCACCGAATGTGGTTTTACACCCAAGATAAAAATTAATTCAATAAAAATTAGAGCAGAGTTAGAGCTTTTTATAGCAAAAGAAATTTACGGATTGACCGATGAAGAATGGTCTCACTTAACCTCAACATTTACATTCGGTGGGGATACCGAAACCCGACAAGAACTTACCGAAATAATAGAACTATCATTGAAGCAATGATGTATCTTAATCTTAATTGTAACCACGATTTCGCTCATGCTCTCGTATCTTGATCTGAAGAGCAAGAACACGATCAAGATCATGAGCACGATCACGAAAAAATGACGAAGGAGATTATATGACTCTACCATTCTATCAGGTTGATGCATTCACATCAAAATTATTTGGGGGAAATCCCGCTGCGGTTGTGCCGCTCGAAAAATGGTTGGATGACAAAACTCTTCAAAATATTGCGGCAGAAAATAATTTGTCCGAGACCGCTTTCTTTGTTAAAGAAAGAGAGCACTATCACATTCGATGGATGACTCCGGTAAATGAAGTTCCTTTGTGCGGACATGCTACACTCGCTTCTGCATATGTGATTTTCAATTTCATTGAAAAAGATGCTGCCAAAATTAAATTTATGTCTAAGAGCGGTGAACTGATCGTTGCCAGAGAGGGAGATTTACTAACTCTTGATTTTCCGACGCATAAGCCAATACCATTAGTGATGAATGAAACAATTAAAAAATGTTTCGATAAAAAACCGCTCGAAGTTTTAGAAAATGGATTTTACCTACTTATCATTTTTGATTCGGAAGAATACATTCGGAATTTCCAGCCAAACTTCGAATTGATAAAACAGATACACCCACACGCTGTTATAGTTTCTGCGAAAGGAGATCAAGCCGATTTTGTTTCTCGCATGTTTGCGCCTAACGAAGGAATTGATGAGGACCCGGTAACCGGATCGGCACACACAGTTCTAATCCCTTATTGGTCAGAAAAGCTGGGTAAGAAAAATTTTCGTGCGCTTCAAGTTTCAAAGAGAATGGGAGAGCTTTTTTGTGAAGACTGCGGGGATCGAGTTAGAATATCGGGCAACGCGGTACTCTATGCCACCGGAAACGTATTTTTAGGTTTATAATTAAGATAATTTCCTGCATATTATCCCCAAGTCTTTTGACTTTTATTTATTTTTATTAATAACAAAACTATGATTTTTTCCTGTTGGACTAAGTTTGATATGAAATATTTTCGTGGTATGATATTACTGTTTCTGTTTGGCTTCGTGTTCTCGTGCGAGGCACCAAGGCTCAATCCGCTCGATCCACAAAATCCCGATTCTAATATTGGGCAGATTGATGGATATGTATATTCCCGTCCGCACGATCCGTTGCCAAATGCTAAGATTACTTTGAAGTGGCAAAATATTTCTATCGAGACTGATGCACAAGGATATTATAAATTCGATAATATTGAAATAGTTGACGGAATAGTTTATTTCGAAAAGCAAGGACTGAAAAAAGATTCTATACGTGTTTTATGGAACAGACAAAAAAGTATCCGGCTTGAAGAAAAAACATTGGACTATTCAATGGGTCAGATAGATGGCACGGTAAAAGCTGCCGCACCCTCAAGCAAATCTTTAAGCGGAGTTAAAGTTTTTTGGAAAAATCAAAACGTACAATTAGCAACAGATTCGCAAGGAAATTTTAATTTCAGCAATATTTCCTACAGCAATGGATGGATGTTTTTCGAAATTGATGGATATAGCAAGGATTCGCTTTTTATTGATTTTAGTGGTTATGTTGAAAAAGTAAAACATCTCAACATCATATATCTAAATTCAATACCCAAACTCAATGATCTTAAAATATTCACAAGCGTCCTTAATAGATATCCAGACGTACAGAATGATTCCTTATTTATCAAAGCAAACATATCCGACGCGGAGAACGATGTTGATTCTGTCTTTGTGCAATGCACGGAATTAAACATAAACAAGAAGCTTCCGCTAAATTCAGCTTCGGGTTATTACGAAAATAAATTTTCCCCGGGCGACTTGAATCTAAATTTTCTTGACGAAGGTATTGGAAAAGATTTTAAAATAATTGTTAAAGACAAATCGAAAAAAAGTTTTAACGTCGGCTTCTCAACAATAAAAAGAGTTATAAGAAAGGATATTATTTTTCGGTCTCCCGCAAATTTAGAAATCGTGAAAAAGCCAACTAAATTTATATGGGAAAGATTTTTACCAGGATTTAATTTTAAATATATGTTCGAAATATATAAAAATACGTTCCCCCCCGTTCTGGTGAAACAATGGGTTGATATATCAAAAGAAGAAGTTGAATTTACTCCGACTATAGATTTACCGCCGGGAGAATACGTTTGGGTCATCTGGGCAGTAGATGATTTTCAGAACAGAGCCCGTTCTCTATACGCATCTTTTGTTGTTCAATAAAAAATAGTTAGCTCAAAAATGAATAATTTTTTTACCGATAATATTAATCACATTAAAAATCTCTCGAAGGATGAGTTCGAATCGCTTTACGAGTTCAGTCAAATTCTTAACTCGGCAACACGGCAAGAATTATTAATCGAAGATGCAATTGATATTGTTATTAAAGTAATTAATGCAGAACGCGGTTTATTCGTTAAATATGATGAAATGAACGATAACTTTTCAATTATTACCGCGCGCAAGATTTCAAACGAAACTATTACAGACCTTCACCAATTTTCCTCGGGCATTCTTCAAAAAGTTATTAAAGAAAAAAAACCTCTTCTTTATCACGATGTAATGAACGACCCCCATCTTTCTCAATTTGAAAGTGTTCAGATCCATCGCATAAAATCTGTAATCGGCGTTCCTATAGTTCGCGATGGAATAGTATGGGGCGTTATTGTTGCAGATAGTCAGCTCGACCGCCGTGAATTTACGGATGAAAACCTTTTATTCTTAAGTTTCTTTTCCAATCTGGTTTCGCTTGCTCTTGATCGTATTATTAAATTGGAAGAACTTGAAAAAGAAAATCAGATACTCATCAACCGTCTTCAACTGACGGAAGAAATTCCGGAAATGGTTGGAAATAGTTCAGCGATGAGAACTTTAGCACATTTAATTCACAAAGTTGCAATGACCGATGCGACCGTTCTGATTGTTGGTGAGAGTGGAACCGGAAAGGAAGTGGCGGCTAAAGCCATTCATCAACTTAGCAAAAGAAAAGAGAAACCATTTCTTGCTCAGTTTTGCGGTTCTATACCAGACACTCTTCTCGAAAGCGAATTATTCGGATACAAAAAGGGTGCATTTACCGGTGCGAATACAGATAAACAGGGCTTGCTGGAAGCCGCCGATAGCGGAACATTTTTTTTAGATGAGATTGCAGATATTTCCACGGCACTTCAAGCAAAACTATTACGTGTTTTGGAAAATAGAGAGATAATCCGACTTGGCGATGTAAAGGTAAAAAAAGTTGATGCACGCATTATTGCGGCAACAAATAAAGATTTACAAACTCTAGTAAAGGATGGAATATTCCGTGAAGATTTATTTTACAGACTAAATGTTTTTCCAATTCGTATTCCACCTCTTCGCGAAAGAAGAAGCGATATTCCGTTGCTTGTTGATTTTTTCATTAAGAAAATTGGCAAGAAAGATATGTCCATCGATCCGTCGGCGATTAAAAAATTAGAGGGTTATTATTGGCCAGGGAATATCCGTCAATTGATAAATGTAATTCATCGTGCATTAATACTTTGCGATGGAAGCAAGCTGCATTCGGAACATATCATTTTGGAAGATGCGACGGTAACGGAGAATTTCAAAGGTACACTGCATGAATTTGAAATGCTGCTTCTTAAAAAGCGTCTGGAAGAATTTAATCAAAACAGAACTCTCACGGCAAAATCTTTGGATGTCTCGGTTAGATGGATTCAACTGAAACTGAAAGAAATGGGCGAGCAATAAAATGTCTTCTCTTACATCGGAAATATTGTTCGAAAAGTTTCAGATAATTGAAGTACTCAAGAAAGATGAGCACGCAGCGGTGTTTCTTGCCAACCACATTTATCTCAGCAAAAAAATTATACTCAAAGTTCTTAACACACAGAAGCTGCCGGATCCATCAATGGTTGAGCGGTTTAAGCGTGAAGGAAAAATTCTTGCAAAGCTAGATCATCCAAACATTATTAAAGTACTTGATTTCGGATTGAGTAAAGAGTTCTTCTACATTTCTTTTGAGTATATCGAAGGAGAGTCTCTCCGCAACATTTTCAAGACCAAAACTCTTTCTCAAGAACAGAAAGAGCATGTGATAATCCAACTCTTGAAAGGATTGGATTACGCACATAAGAATCAGATTATACACCGGGATATTAAACCGGAAAATATTTTTGTTGATAAGAACCTTAATGTTAAGCTTGGTGATTTTGGTTTAGCGCTTTCTGCCGAAGACAATTTTGTAACAAACCCGTATTCAATTGTGGGAACGCCGAGTTATATGAGTCCGGAACAGGTGCGCGGCGCAAAGCTTACACTACAGAGCGATATTTTTTCTGCCGGAGTAGTGTTGTTCGAATTATTTACAGGGAAGAATCCATTCTTGAAGGATAACGTTAGTCTTACACTTAATGAGATAATGGCTTATGATGAGAGTGAAATAGCTAAAATGGCGGAGGATCAGCCGCAGTTAATTAAAGACATTCTTTTTACAATGTTAAAAAAGAACGTTAACCAACGTTATGAATCAGCAGAAGAAATATTAGAAGATCTTAACGTTCAGATTGACCAACCAACCATTGTAATCAGCAATGTTGATAGGGAAGGAAAAAAATCGATATTAGCATGGTTGTTCCTTGCAGTAATTTTTCTTGGAGTCGCTGCGATTTTTGTTATACCTATGTTGAATCAGCATGATCAGATCAAATCCACGCCAAACGATGACATGAGAAATGTTTTATCGAACAATGAATCAGCCAAACCGAAGACAACCGAGCAGTTGAATCAGCAAGCAAAAGATCCGGTTGATCGAAATAAATTGAAAGAGCCACTTGTTGATGACAAAACTCAAACGTCCCCGCAAGATGAAAAAAATAATACAATATCAGACGCTAATAATCCAGTTGGTACCGGGTGGCTCGATATTAGATCATTTCCGCCCAATGCGGATGTCTCAATAAACGGCGAGAGTTATGATAAAACTCCGTTCAAGAGACCGATTCCGATTAAGACCGGGGAGTTTACAGTAAAGTTTATTCATCCTAATTACCCGCCGTTTTATAAAACCGTAAAGGTTGAGGTTGATAAAATAACTCAGGTTTATGTTAATATTGAAGCGGAAACTTTGGGATTTATCCATTGTGCAGTATATCCCCCTGTCGCGGATATCTACATTAACGGAAACAAAAAAGCAGAAGCGCCAATGAGGGTAAATGATCTAATTAAAGTTGTTCCAGGCCCAGTTCACCTTGTCATTAAGAATCCAAAATACAGAGACATTGATACTTCATTTGTAATCAGCGTGCGAGATACACTTAAACTAAAATTCAAATTCAATAACGAATAATTTTTTCCGACTCACAAAAGGAATCTATATATAAAGTATCTTAAAGAGATGAAAAAATTTTTAATTGTAATATCGTTTTTATTTGTCGCAGGAATTAGCGAAGCTCAGTTAAGGTGGCGTATTGTTGGAACAATGCCTTACCCGGTATCCGGTGGACAAGTTGTTTATGATATCGCCGCACGAAGTAACAAAATCTATATCTTTGGCGGATACTCAGATTCATTACAGAGTGCTGTTGATTGGATTCAAGAATATGATGCTAAAGAAAACAGCTGGAAAATGGTTGGACACATGATCCAAGCGCGAGATCAATTTGTCGCGGATATCTGGAAGAACAATGTTATATATTTTGGCGGAACGAATGATGCCTCAACTGAAAAAAATGCAATCGAACAATGGGACTATAAAATTGTAACTAACGAACCATCCGTACGCGCTAAGGACAAAAATTTTGGAAGATTATATTCTACCGGACAAATAGTTGGAGATAATTTTTATATTATCGGGGGCGATCCGGCAAACCCCAGTGACCAACTTGCCTACATTACTGCTTATGACTTAAGCACAAGACAATTTGGGTTTTCTTTCATTTCGCCATCTCCGGATCCACCGCGCCAGCGTATGACATTTATAGTTGGGGAGAACATTTACATTTTTGGCGGGGTGACAAACGGTGTGATGAAGGCAATTCAAAAATTTAATATTAGTGCAAAGAAGTTAGACGATCTGCCAGAGAAATTAATTGAATCCCGTGCAGCAGGCTCGGCGGTTTTTAATCCCCTTAGCCAAAAAGGATTCATCATCGGCGGGTATAATGAAACTTTAAATGCAATGAATACGGTTGAGCAGGTTGAGATTCTACCGAATGGTTCATTAAAAATTACCAAATCGGTACCGCTTACATATGCTCGCTCCGGATTAATGGCGGTTGCCTATCAAAATGGTTTTGTTGCCGTTTTTGGCGGAAGAACTGACCGTGGGCATCTTGGTAAAGTTGTTCCTTATATAGAAATTTTGGAAGAGTATACTTCAGTAAATGAAGAGAATAATATACCCCAAGAATTCTCGCTTAATCAAAATTATCCCAATCCTTTTAATCCTTCAACTTCGATAAGCTATCAATTGTCTATGGGTGGTTTTGTCTCTCTTAAAGTTTATGATACCATCGGGAAAGAAGTAGTAACTTTGGTCAACGAATTTCAAGATGCGGGAAAGCACTCTATTCAATTAAAAGCCAACCAATTTGGAATGACATCCGGAATTTATTTTTATAGATTGACGGCAGGCGCCTATTCATCAACAAAAAAAATGCTATTGCTAAAATGATAAAAAATTATTTTCTGATAATATTTTTCTTCATAGGAATATCCTTTTCTTATGCTCAAGAGGTTACTTTTGATAAAGTTAAGCGGCAGTACGAGAAATTTGAGTACGATAATGTGATCAAATTTTCCGACCAGTTGATTGAAAAAGGGGATCTTAACGATTCACTATCGATTGAAATACATTTAATGCGCGCCAATATTTTTTATTCTAACAACGCAGATTCATCCACAAGAAAAAGTTTTGAGAATATTTTGAAAATCAAAAAGAATTATATCCCCAATCAGGATGTCACCTCTCCCAAGTTGATCTCGATTTTTAATGAAGTTAAATATGATTACTTAAGAAAGAATCCGGATATCGCTCAACCATTAGATTCAACAAATCAAAAACCGTCAACTAAATTTGTGAATCTGAACCCGCAAAGAGGAGCCGTCATTAAAAATATTTTATTACCGGGACTTGGACAACTTCATAACGGCAATTCGGCTAAAGGATGGATTACCACTTCAGCATCTATACTAAATCTTGGAACTCTAATTTATTTTGCCATTGATGCGAACAAAAAACAAAACGCTTATTTAATGGAGACGGATAGAAATTTGATTCAACTGAAATATGATGATTATAATAGATCATACAAAATTAGAAATGCATTTATAATTTCTTATGCAGCTATTTGGCTCTACAGCCAAATTGATTTTCTTTTCTTTTCAGAAAATCAACAACAAATAGATGATTCTCGTTTGAGCAGTTATTTTGATTTAAATCCATCTGCAAACGAGTTCAAACTAAATTTTAAATTCCCCTTTTGATTTCGAGCCTATATGGCCAGTTTTCTATTTAGTCGATAATTCATATATTGATATACACAATTGAAATGGAAAAGAAATAACCGGATATGGATTTCAAATCAGAAAAAATTGCTGACGTCGCTATCGTTCATGTCTTTCTGAACCGGGCAACGCTTGCAAAAGCAGTATTGTTCAAGGATTTTGTTACAGAAATTATTAACGGCGGTACGTTTAATATTGTGGTAGATCTTAGCATCTGCGAATATGTTGATTCAACATTTCTTGGTGCAATGGTTGCAGTTTTAAAGAAAACCAATTCCATGAATGGGGACTTACGTTTAGTCTACAATAAAGAGATGCCATCCTTGGTTTTTGTTTTAACACGGATGGATAAAGTATTTAAAGTTTTTCCAGTACTTGACGAAGCAGTAGAGAGTTTTACGGGTGGTAAACCAAAACTCGCCTGGAAATAATTTCAATCCTTCAAATAAACAATTTTATAAACCTTATCATACTGCCTTACACGTTCCTGGCATAATATCGTTATGTCGTTTCCTTTTGAAACATCCGTCAACACCTTTTCGTCTTGCATCATTTTTTCAATTTTGAGCTCTACAACTCCTGTTGTGCTGCCAATGATATAAATTGAATCGCCTGCTTTAAGCTCATCCGCTTCCAACCGGATAAATGCGACTTCGCTTTTCTTGTAATAATTAAGAACCTTACCGATGTACACTTTTCTAGTGGTTGCCATACTGCCGTAAGTTTTAGCATAACTTTCTGATCCGGGTTTGCCGAAATAGAACCCTGGAGAAAAACCACGGTTATAAACTTTTTTTAGTCTGTCGACAAGCTCTTGTTTAACATCAGATGTTAACTTGTTCTCGTAATATAGATCCATCGCTTGGCGGTATGTTGAAACCACAATTGCAATGTATTCCGGACTTCTTTTTCTCCCTTCGATTTTAAATGCATCAATTCCGGATTCAATCAGTTTGTCTAAAAATTCGATAGAGCACAAATCCTTCGGCGATAAAACATAATCTTCTCCTAATTGAAGTTCGAATTTCTCATCGCTATCTGTAATCTGATATTCTCTTCTACATGGTTGTAAACATTCACCGCGGTTTGCGCTTTTCCCGAATACCTCGTGACTCATAAAACATCGCCCGCTTACCGCAATACACATTGCGCCGTGTACAAAAGTTTCAATTTCGATGTTGGATTTACTTTTTATCTCTTTTATTTTATCGAGTGTACATTCGCGTGCAAGAACAATTCGTTTAGCGCCGAGACGCTCGTAAAATCGAACAGTTGCAGAATTTGAAACCGATGCCTGAGTACTGATGCAAAACGGCATTTCATACTCAATACACTTTTGAATTACAGACATGTCCCAGCAGATGATCATATCTATACCGGAATCTTTTGCGGCGCGTACAATATTGTCAAGCTCAATCAACTCTTCCTCGAAAACGATCGTATTAAGTGTTAAATGAGTTTGGACATTATTCTCTTTGCAATGTTCAACAATTTTAGGAAGATCAAGCAGATCAAAATTATTTGCTGCTGCTCGCATGTTTAAGGTTTTCACGCCAAAATAAACAGCATCCGCGCCTGCCTCAATTGCGGCATTAAGCATTGTCCAGTTGCCCGCGGGAGCCAAAAGCTCCGGTTTTTTATTAACATTTTTTTCCATATGCTATAATAAGAAAAGTTGTTTAATTATTTTTTGTCAAGCTATCTTGCAGTAGATATTTTGATTAATTATGCGAAGAAATTATATACTTGCTCTTGTTGGAATTGGAATCGGAGGAATCGGTTTTGGTCTCGTAACACCTGTCACAGTATTGTTACTTGAGTTAAACCGCGCCCCGAGCTTTATAATCGGTTCTACGGCTATGGCGGGCTATGTGAGTATTTTTATCTTCGCCCGATACACAGGCAGATTAATTGATCGCTTTAACGTAAAAAAAATATTAGCAGCTGGTCTTTTCATCTGAATGCTCAGCGCATTGGGACATATTTTCTGGTATATCTATCCGCTCTTATATTTAGTAAAAATAGTTATGGGTATTGGAGGTACTTTTATTTTTGTCTCTACTGAAGTGATGATTAATTATTACAGTGACGAAACCAACCGCGGAAAAAATATTGGGCTTTATGTTGTAATACTATCCATTGGAATTGCTATTGGCTCCTTACTTATTTGGACAATAAAACTCGGTAATTGGGTTCCGTTTGTTATCGGCTCTTCAATTGTGCTTTTTGTTTTCATCATTCAATTAATTTTTATGGAAGAGATACAAATTAAGGATGAAAACGCGAAAGTAGAGAAAATGCCAATTGCAAAGATGCCTTTAATGAGTTTGCTCTCTGCGTCTGTTTACGGATTATTTGAATCATCGGTGATTGTTGTCCTTCCCCTTTATGGGTTACGTAACCATTTCACAACCGATCAAGTTGCATATTTTCTAGCTTCCTTTGTAATTGGCGGAATAGTTATTCTATATATAGTAGGTCACTTTGCTGATAAATTACCCAAATACAAATTACTATTGATAATTTCTACCATGCTCGGAATTCTCTTTCTCTTTCCGGTAGTAGCAATGAATTTTGTTTTCCTACTTGTAATTTTCTTCTTCATAGGAGGAATTGTTCCGGCATTTTACACGGTTGGTTTGAATTATACGGTTGAGCAGGTTGAGAAAAAATTTATGACGCAAGCCAACGGCTATTTTGTAATGATGTATGGGGCGGGGACAATCTTGGGCCCCTTAATTGGTGCTACACTTGTTGATTTCAACAAACAATATGGTTATTGGGTGTTCGCCTCGTTGCTTTGCCTTGGTTTCTTTTTATTGTTCAAATTTTACAAAAATGGAAATTCTCAATAAACCATTATCTATTATTCCTCGCACTATTTTGTTATCTTACACTAAAATTATTTATCATTACGGATGAATGAGTAGCGGAGAAGAAAATATTCTTAATGAAATTTGTTCTATAACCAAAAGTGACGCCGGTTTTATCCTGAAGCATTCCGGACTGGAGAAAACGCTTATCCTCTCTTGTGGCGAATCGCATCAAGATGAAAACCATCTTCAAGCTATCATTAATATGATAACGGCAAAGATGGAGCCAAATCTTACCGAGATCAAGCAGTCGAAAGCATTTAAGTCATTTTGTTCCGAACATGGATACAAATCATTTTACAAAGAGATCTTTTTTGTTGAAGATAAAGCGAGATACTTTTTAGTGCTATTTTCAAAAAATAATTTGCCTGCGGCAAAAACGATTCATGCAGATATAGCTCCAATTCTGGAAGAGTTGAAAGACAAAATGTCTACGTCCCAAAAGAAAGAGTTAATTAACTCCACAAAGCACCGGCTTACAGAAACTGAAATTGAACAAACTATAAAAGAAACAATCAACAGCATCAACATTGTTTTGTTTTCTACAAATGCTGATGGTTCGGAATTTAATTTCATCACAGAAGCGGTACGAACGCTCTTCGGTTATTCACCCGATGAAGTCTACCGGAACAAATTTCATCTTCTGAAATCAATTAACGAACACGATTTTCACAAATTCAAAAATTTCGTGAACAAATTAAGAAGCAAAGAAGAAGCAGTTGTTGAATACAGAATGAAAGACCGTTTTGGAAAAGAACATTGGGTTCGTCATTCGGGAATTCCGATTATTAAGAATAATGAAATTGCTCGCATCGTAGGTGTAATTCAAGAAATTACGGAAGAGAAAAATATTCAGTTGCGTCTAGAAAGTTCTGAAGAACGTTTTAGAATGTTAATTAATACAGCGGATGATTTAATTTTTATTCTGGACGGATTTGGTTATTTCAGTATGGTAAATAAGAATGGGGCTACCGCGCTTGGTTATGTGCCGGAAGAAATGCTCGGAAAACATTTTCTTGAATTTATTGATAAAGAGGACGAGGCAAAGATAGCCGAAGCATTTACAAAAATTCTTAACTCAAGCGGGATCACAACTTTTGAAACGATGTTTCTCGATCGTTTTGACAAAGGAGTTACTTTCGAGATCAGCGCAAAACCAATGATGTCTGACGGTGAAGTCTCCGGAATGTTGAGCATTGGGCGAAACATAACCAATAGAAAGCTAGACGAACAAAAAATACGAGACTTGAACTCAAAACTAATTGAAGCAAGCCGGATTATTTCGATTGAACGGGAAAGAGCCAGACACAAAATCACAGTGCTTGAAGAAGTCAACAAACTTAAAAGTGAATTTATTTCAAATGTATCGCATGAATTACGTACACCATTGGCTTCAATAGTGGGTTTTGCAGAAACGATTTTATCCGATTCCGATCTTCCGAAGGAAACTCTTAACGAATTTAGTAACATTATTTTGATGGAAGGCAAACGCCTGGCAAAGCTTATCAACGATATTCTCGATTTTTCTCAATTAGAATCGGGTGAAGAAGAATTACAAAAAAACAGCATGAGCGTTGTTGATGTCCTTGATGAAACAGTAAAGAACTTCGAAGATCAAATAAAAGAAAAAAACCTTGTCGTATCCAAAGAGTATCCTAAAGAGAAATTTGTTATTAACGCAGATAAGGATCGTATTGCAAAAGTTTTTTGGAATTTAATTTCAAACGCTGTTAAGTATACGAATAACGGGGGAAGAATCTCTATCATCCTTCAAGATTACGGAAAGGAAATTGAGATTGTGGTAAGTGATACGGGAGTAGGTATTCATGAAAAAGATTTACCGAATCTTTTTCAAAAATTTAACAAAGTTCAGAAGCCCGGAATGCAAATCAGTGGAACCGGTTTCGGTCTTGTTAGCGTTAAGCAGATTATTGATTTGCATAAAGGTTTTATTAAAGCAAGAAGCCAGGTTAATAAGGGTACAACTTTTATTATCCGTCTTCCAAAATAGAATTCAGCCGAGGGTGTATTGGAAAAATTAATTTTTATTATTGATGACGAAGACTCAATTCTTAAAATGCTCTCACATTGGGTCAAGAATCAATGGAACTACAATTGTAAAACTTTTATTAATGGAACGGATGCAATCAATTCACTTTCTGATGACCCGGATTTAATTCTGCTTGATATTATGCTTCCGGGTATCAACGGTAATGAAGTTTTAAGTCGCATCAAATTAAAAAATCCTCAGATCCCGGTAATAATGCTCTCCGCACAAGGCAGCGTAGAAGTTGCTTTAGAATCAATTCGTCTTGGTGCATTCGATTACTTCCCTAAGCCGATTGACAAAAACCGTCTTGAACCCGCTATCAGAAATGCGGTCAAACATTATGATCTTGAACGAGAAGTTGAAAAATTAAAAGAGAATTTAACAAAAGAATACAGTTTTGATAACATTATTTCTGCCGATAAAAAAATGCAAGATGCATTTAAAATGGTTTCTAAAGTGCTCGATAATGATATCACAGTGCTAATTGAAGGCGAGAGCGGAACTGGAAAAGAATTAATAGCACGCGCTATTCATTTTAACGGAAAAAGAAAGACAGCACCGTTTGTTGTTGTAAATTGCGCATCTATTCCGCGCGAACTCCTTGAGAGTGAATTGTTTGGGCATGAAAAGGGATCGTTTACCGGAGCGCATGCAAGAAAGATTGGAAAGTTCGAACTTGCAAAAGGCGGGACAATTTTTCTAGATGAGATCGGCGAAATGGAGATGGCACTGCAAGCAAAAATTCTGAGAGTGATTCAACAAAAAGAATTTGAGCGTGTCGGCGGGAACGAAGTTATTAAAACAGATGTGAGGATAATATCTGCAACAAACAGAGATCTGAAAGCTGCGGTTGAGAGCAAACATTTCCGCGAAGATCTTTATTACAGGCTGAGCACATTTCCCATTAATATACTTCCTCTGCGCGAAAGAAAAGGCGATATCGTAATTTTAGTCAACCACTTCATTAATCACTTCAATGCTAAACTTGGTAAAAAAGTGAAAGGTGTTTCCAGGCAAGCTCTTAAAATAATGTATGATTATGATTGGCCTGGTAACGTGCGCGAACTTGAAAACACTCTTGAGCGGTGCATGATTTTAAGCGACGGCGATCAAGTGGAAGTAGATTCCTTGCCGGCAAACATCGCTGCACAATTTAAAAACTTTAGCTTTGGAAACAACGCTGTTATGTTCAGCGAGGATTCACCGGTTATTCCATTTGAAAAATTAAAGGAAGAAGCTATTCGTCACTCATTAAAAATTACGGAAGGGAATATTGTTGAAGCGGCGCGTAAACTTAAAATTGGCCGCGCAACTCTATATCGGTTAATGGATAAATATAAAATTGATTCACCGAAAAACTAAAAAGCAAAAGGTGAGATGTGGAGATCATTGAAGAGGTTATTGACGACATTATTGTTGAGATTATTAATTTAGATCGTGCAACTCTGCGGGAGGCGGAAGAACTGAAATTTAATGTGTCCGAAAAAATTAATGCCGGTTATAATAAAATTATTATTGATTTAACTGCGGTTGAGTTTCTTGACTCCACATTCCTTGGTGTAATTGTAAATACTCTTAAGAAAGTTGCTAAGATGGGCGGTGATCTAAAACTAGTTGGTTTCCAGCCATCGGTAAGGTCTATGTTTGAACTAACGCGTCTGTTCAGAGTGTTCGAGTCATACGGTGAATTGCAAGACGCAATAAAAAGTTTTCACAAGTGAAAAAACAGTATTCTCTTTAATCTCTCGGGTTGAATTTCCCGCTGCCCCGCCTGCCGATGGGGCGTGTTGCACAACTCTTTTCACTGTCATTTCGAACCACGTTTTTTGTGGTGAGAAATCTTTATGTAACATTATCGTAAGATTTCTCAGTCGTTCCACAAAACGGAACTCCTTTGAAATGACATGCTTCCTTGTGCAACACGCTCGATGGGCAGGTTGCGACGTCATTCCCGCATGCTTTTAGCGGGAATCTCTAAGTGGATGCCCGATAAAAACATTCGGGCATGACAAGATACCTCGCTTCGCCTCGGCGAATTGCGGTGAGGAGGTTCATTACTTCGACCGAGTTTTAAAAAGCCCTTCCCTTTGGGAAGGGTTGGGATGGGCTTTTAACACACAAAATAGTTTGGGAATCATGTGGCACAAGAAAACACAAGACCAGTAAGCACAATATTACTTGTTGAAGATGAGTTTAACATTGCAAAACTCTTCAAATATAATCTTACTAAAGCAGGATTTCGATGTGAAGTAGCAAGCAATGGTAGAGAAGGGTTAGAACTCGCAGAAAAGATCAGACCGGATTTAATAATAAGCGATGTGATGATGCCGGAAGTAGACGGATATGAATTCCGCAAACGCCTTCTCGAAAATGCCGAACTAAAACAGATACCATTTGTTTTTCTTACTGCTAAGGGAGAAGAAGATGATGTACTTCATGGCTATGATCTTGAAATAGAAGACTACATAATAAAAACATCCAGTCCAAAGGTAGTAATTGCAAAAGTTTCTGCAATTCTAAAAAGCCTGGAAAAAGAGCGGGTAAAAGTGGTTGATGAAGTTCAGAGGGCAGCGGATTCAATGGGAACAAAAGTGGTCCCGGAAGAATTTCCGCAATTCGAAGGATTTCTGATTAAACATTGGCACATGCCCTTTAAAAATATTCCGGGTGGTGACTTTATAGATTACTTTAAACTGGATGAAGATAACATAGCAATTATTTTCGGCGATGTGATGGGTAAACGTTGGGGAGCCTGGTATTTTGCAATCGCATATGCCGGATATGTTCGCAGCGCTGCCCGGTTTGTTCTGGAATCATCCAATGATTACCAACCGAGCCACATATTACACAAAGTGAATGAATCGGTTTTCAAAGATGAAAGAATTGCGGAAGTGTTCATTACGCTATCAATAATTATTCTTGATAAAAAAAATAAAACTGCCCGCTACTCCGGCGCCGGCGATCTTCCGCTGATATTTAAATCGAAAGAAGTAGAAAGAATTATTTCGAAAGGTGTATTGCTTGGATTCAGTAAATCGGGTGAATATGAGGATGTTGAAATCAAACTTAACAGCGGCGATGAATTATTTTTAGTAACCGATGGAATCACCGAAGCGCGCAACAAAGAAGGTGTGCTTTATGGAGAAGATAAACTAATGGAATTTATCGGCGCATTGAATCCGGACGAAGATTCTCTTGAACAGATGAAAAAAGAGATATTTGATTACACAGGCGGTGAAATGGATGATGACGTTAGTGTTATTGCGGTAAGAGTTTTATAAGAGATAGTTAGGGCGTATTTCAATGCGCCCTTGTTAAATAAAAATCTCTCCAATCTTCTTCCTTAAAAATTCAAAATATTCTTTTGTTATTGTTACTTGTTTAAAAATATCAATTACATCATCCTTTGTTATTTTTTCGAAATCCTCTTCACGCGGTGTAATAAATAATCCTCCCATATCAACAGCAGCGGGGCTAATTAGTAATTGCTTCTCCTCTTTTGATGAGAATTGGGTTGGCCGGTGTTTTTGCCGTGGAAAAATTAATAACCTCCAAATGCCTTCTTGATAACTCGAAATCAAATTCATAAGTGGTTCATTATACGGAAGCGATATCTTCTTAAACGCATTAATAAATGTTTTGAATGCATAGAGCAATTCACCCTTGTCTCTCGATTCGAACGAAATAAAATAACGAAGATGCTCTTCGAAGAATCTGACTTCAATTTTTCCGTTGCTGATAACTGTGCGTGAAAGCTTGCCGACAATCTTGTCGAATTCATACTCAACGGGAATAACATGTTTTGTCCCGGCTTGAAAGTGCATGTGATCGGGTGCAGAAGAACCGCATTTGGGACCATTATAAAAAATAGAATAATACTTTCCCAGCGCGCGTGAAATTTCCAGGAATTCTGCAAAATTTCCAATAATCGTTTGAGGCACGTGATTCTTTTTTGAAATTGTGAAATGCTCTGGAAAAATTGGATACGGGTTAGAGAAAATCACAAAATTTTTATTGTAAGCTAACCCGCTTTGCTCTACCGGAAGATTTTCAACGCACAAAAAACATTTTCTGGCTTTGATAGCTTCGTTAGTTATATCAGCCGAAGAGGAAATTATTCTATCGGGATTGTATTGAACCTTTACCACAAAATCATCAAATGAAAACTCGCGGGTTTGAACTTTCGCAAGGTTCTCGTAATTCGATTTTAAAAATGCCCACGAGCTTTTTTGTTCTTCAAGCATTTTATTACAACGGTCAGCCCACCACTCTGTGCCGTGATTTTTGCCCGGCTTTTCTTCAATAATCATTTTTCCCTACTTTTTTTTGTCTTGCTAAAATTTCGAATGTCCTTAAACGGTCTTTATAAATATTGTTAATGTTCTGTTTATGAATATCGAGAGCAGAATCTGTATTGCCCTCCCAGCGCCTGGTTGTGGGTTCATCCAAATATGGAAAAAAGACTGTTACATTCGCCATCAATTATCTTACATTATTATGATGCAACTTATAAAAAAGATCAAAGACTTAAAATTGGAAATGTCTACAACTTGGCGAAGATCCTAAAGGGGGCGAGAGGTGAGACATGAGAGGTGAAACGTGCCGGCTTTCAATATTTCCGTCTTCGTTCCACCTTTCAAAATCATCATTCTAAAAAAACAATTCGAAGCTAAAAGAAAAATTCCTTATCGGTGCAATGTTGCCCATGAACTCAACGTAATTATAGTTGAAAATGTTTTTCGCGTTCAAGTAAATTTTTGCCGGTGTGCTTCCCAGTAAAAAGTTGTAACCCGCGCTTAGATCCGTAACGTAAATCGGAACGCGTTTAGCACCGTCAGCCACTACCAGTCTGCTGAACAGATCGTCAATCTCTTCAACTTTACTTGAATATCTAAAATCAATTCCGAAATCAAACGGATAAGGCGAGTAACGGACCTGTGCGGAAACAGAATTAAGCGGGCGGTATTTCATCGCAATATTTTTATCCAGATCACGCGTCCACATGTAATTGTATCCGGCTGTCAATTTCAATTCACCGGGAATGAGAGACCAATTAGTATTCAATTCAATTCCTTGAATTCGCGCTTTTGACAAATTAATAAATTGAATTGTTGATACATCAACCAGGTTGGCTTCTATAAAATTTTTGTATTCAGTTTGAAACAAGGCAAGATCGAACGAAAGATTTTCCGAATAATTGTATAATGCACCAACTTCGAATGAAGCACTCATTTCTGCTTTTAAATCGGGATTTGATTTTACGCTAACCCCGCTGCTGATAGAGGTCGTTGCGAATACTTCTGCCGGTGTTGGAGCCCGGAATCCTGTTCCGAACGATGCGCGAAGTATAAAATCTGTTGAAACTTTATAGTTGAATCCAATTTTTGGAGTAACTGCGTTTGCGCTGTTAAGCGAGTCTAACTTCATGTAATCCCAGCGGACACCCAATGTTGTAATCAGTTTTGAAATTCCTTTGTATTCAATTTGAGAATAAGCGCCAACTCCAAAAAATTTTGAACTTCCAAATAATTTTATTGAAGAAATTGCCGAATTGGATACTTCAACTCCGGATGTGAGAACTAGTGCGTCTGATAAAACCATGTTTGTCATTAATTCATTGCGGAAAAGATTTGCGATGGATTCCGTAAATTCTTTTCCGTAGCCGTCAAACTTTGTGTAGTAGTAACTTGATTTGAGTTCGGCAAAGACTTCGTCGTTGAACTGATGATGATAAATCAGTCCGGTGAATAGGCGGTTTGATTTTACAATATTGCCGTTTTCATCATCTTTAGGTACAAGAGCATTGCGTGAATCTTTCCAATAAAGAAAATTTCCTCTGTTCATATTCAAAAAATCCCCGAAAAATGTTAAATGATTCTGCGGAGTGAAATCATAATTCAATTTCATATAACCGAGGTAACGTTTAGAGAAACCGTTCTCACGATAACCCAAATTATCAAACTTTTGGAATGATAATGTGTAGCTTAAATTTTCCACAGAATTGGAATGCGTTAGTTCAAGTCCGTAAAATGTTCTGATATTGTTGTTCCATTTCCAAATATCATATGCCGGTTTATCATATCCGCCAAAGTATGAACGGAAATGCGTGACCGGATTTTTCACCGAGGACCTTGTTATAATATTAATCACTCCTCCAATCGCGGTGGAACCGTATAGTGAACTTGCCGGACCTTTAATTATTTCAACCCGTTCAATGTCAGCAATTGGAATTAGCTCCCAAACAATATCACCCGTGTCGCCCGAATACATTGGTATTCCATTAACGGCAAGAAGAACTCTGGCGCCGACACCCTTGCTGTATCCGTTAGATCCGCGGATGCTTACTTGCTCAAGATTCATTTGTATGCCGGGCACAAAACGGAGTGCGTCATCAAATGTTAAATAATTCTTCCCCGAAATATTATCCGACGATATAACTGTGGTGCTGACTGGAAGGTCTTGCACTCTCTGCTCATACTTGCTTGCACTGACAATAATTTGTTGGCTTTGAATCGCTTCCTCGGTCAATATGATAGTAACCGGTTTAGTGTTTGCGTTTAGTGTTACGGACGTTTTCTTTTTCGCATATCCAATAAGCGAGACTTCGAGAGTACATTCGCCGAACGGAACATTTGTTATCTCAAAAGTTCCATTGCGTAATGTTGTTGCACCAAATTGAGTACCCTTCACCATGACATTTACATTTACCAGCGGCTCATTTTTATCTGTTATAACTTTCCCTTTTATTGATCCGCTTTGCGCGAATAAACAAACCGCCGGAAGAAGAAGAAATAATATTGTTAGCTTTTTCATGTTCACTCAAAATTTATTTTGGTTTCGGCTTACATTTCTGAAAATCTACTGTTTTTCATTTGGAATAAATTACATTGGCGGCTGGGGCGGCGGTTTATTAAAATTTACCGTGATATCAACGCCCGTCGCCATCTTTCCGTCCTGGATTATCAGCGGTTTCGGTTTTGATTGGTCTCCGCCAATGTTGTAAACACCAACGATAACCCAGTCTGCTCTGGCGAAGGAGATTTCCGGATTTCTTGATTGTGCGACCATGACATATGCATGTTCACCCGGTGTGATTTTGAAATCGGGAAGAAAGTTGTGTTCAATATAATTCTGTTCAACTGAGTTGTAATTAAATTCAGTGCTGCCGTTCGGAATTGGATCAATTACAGCACTCAAATTTAAAAAAGAAAAATCATTACCCGATTGAATTGCATTTTTGAAAACAAATATGTGAGTCCGTGTTATACCGGCGGGCCAATTACCAATTAAAGTTACTTTTCCGCTGAAACCCGTTTGTCCCGGATTTGTTGTTTCCGGTTCAGGCTCAATTCCTTTATCACAACCGCTAAGTAAAACGAAAAGAACAATAGTAATTATTGCAGACAATATTTTTTTCATTTTCTATCCATCCTTTCTTCTTACACATCTAATATAATAGAAGTTATAGAACAAATCACCTGTTAACAGGATTGGTAATTAAGATGAAATTGGTTTTTAGGAGGCACAATGCAAAATCTAAATAGCGCGGATGGTCGCAATCCTATCGCTGAATTAATTAATGATGATGTTTACACTCTCCTTACCAGCAGAGGATTGATCGATGAAAAATCGGTACGCGACTATCTGATCAGAAAGAAATTCAAAGACCTAAGAGCAAAAAAGATAAGTACCAGCAATGCTATTGAAACTCTTCGAGAAGAATTTCCGTATCTGCAATTCGATACAATCCGCAAAATTGTTTATCAGCCGCGTAATTAAAAGAACCTCCTCATAGAAAAGCAGCCGGAGCGCAAATTCATCTGCACTCCGGTTTTTTTATTTTAAGACTTAATAGAGAAAGAGACAGAAAATTTTTCATTTCCCTGAAGATTTACCAACGCTTTTTCTATATTTTTACACAAGAAATTACTATCCATTCTGTTGACGAGACAACATTCACAAATATATGAGGCAACACCAATGAAAAAGTATTTTGTATTAATTCTATTATTTCCTTTTGTTCTTCCGCTTTTTGCTCAACAAGAAAAAGAGCACGAAGTTAATTCTGAAATTAAAGAACTCACCGAATTCCATGATGTTATTTATCAGATATGGCATACTGCATGGCCGGAGAAAGATATCAAATTGTTGAAATCATTTGTGGCTCAGGTAGAAGATGGATACGAGAAAATTAAAAAAGCCGAATTGCCGGGAATATTGCGCGACAAAAAATCTAAATGGGAGGATGGAGTAAAGAAGCTCGGCGAATTTGTTGACTTGTATAAAAGTACAGCCTCCAAAACTGATTCTGCGGGGTTGTTAAATGCTGCGGAAAAACTCCATGCTCAGTATGAAACTCTTGTTCGTATTGTAAAACCTTTATCTAAAGAAATAGATAATTTTCATCAAGAGTTGTATATGATCTATCATTATTATGTCCCAAATTATGATTATGATAAAATTAAAAAATCTGTTACCATGCTAAGGGCACGTAACGAAAGTATATTCGTTTCTAAAATTCCGGAAAGATTAAAAGCTAAGAAGGAATCATTTGAAAAAGCAAAAATTGAGTTAGACAATGCAGTTCAAGAATTGTTCGAGTTGGTTCTTAATGTTAATGATAAAGATAAGATCACAAAAGCCGTTGACGTGGTTCATTCTAAGTATCAAGAATTAGAAAAAGTTTTTGATTGATCAGCAACGGTAGCACAGACCCGCCTGCCGGACGGAGTCTGTTGCACAACTTGTCATTCTGAATGGATCCGGCATTAGCCGGAGAAATGAAGAATCTCTATGCTAATAATTGCACTAATTCTAAATTTAAGTGTGAGATTCTTCGCTCGTAGACTCGCACAGAATGACATATTCGAGTTCTGCAACACGCTCGGTCGGGCAGGCTTGAAACCTGTGCTACCATTTTTAATGATTGTCTTCACAGCCGCAATTCTTACCGGTTCTTGCTTTCTCAAATGCCTCTCTTCCTTCCTTAAAAGAAAAATACGCTATCAATATTGCGCCGAGTGAATCAAACCATCCTAAACCGGACAATTCATATCCGACACTTGAAATGAGCAAAATAATTGAAAGATATAAGCAAGTTTTTGTACAGTTAGCATCCGCGATTATTGCTTGTGAATTGAGAGCCCTTCCAACTTTTAATTTGTAATAAATCAATAAGCTCATAGAGATTATGGAGACGAGAGAAATAACAATACCCCAAAAAGTAGTTTCCGGTTTATGATATGTCAAAGTATTATACACGACCGAAATAATTAATCCGGCTACTAAAATGTAAAAAGCAGTCCCGGTAATTTTTAAAGCTCTCTTCTCAAATTCATCACGTTCTTCACCCTTGGCTTTAATTCTTATCAGCATATGCCAAATTCCAATTCCTGAAATCACCTCAACGAACGAATCAATTCCAAATCCAAACAGAGATAGAGTTTCATCTTTCACGCCAAAGTAAACGGACACCAATCCTTCTACAATGTTATAGAAAATTGTGAAGAGGGCAAGCATCCTTGCCCATCTATACAAGTTTGTTTTCTCCTCACTTAGTATCTTTTTAATGACCACTGATATCTCTCTTATGATGGAACTGAATATTGCATTAAGGTGCTCATGAAGTATGAAATGAAAACAACAAAAAAGATAATCATGAGAACAATAAGTACGATTTGAACAATGATAAGAATTTTAAGGATGTGAAAGAATCTTCCTTGAAGTTCAAATCCGGCTCGCATAGAAGCGGCATTATTTGTTATTCTAAAAGTAGAAAATTGATCGGCGGCTTCCCTCATGCGTAAACCAACAAAGATAATTGGAACGCCTATGAGTGCACCGATAATAGATAGGCATGTTAATGCGCCGTAAATAATTGCAAACATTCCAACGAAACGCATATCATTCGTCATTTTTTCAAATTGGAATTGAAACATAGATGGTGGATTAATGTTGGTTGAACTGGTATCAAGATTTAGATTATCAATATTTTCCATGCTTTTCTCCTATAAAATTTTAAGTGTTAACTATGATAAGAAAACTTGTGGAGCTAAGGGGATTCGAACCCCTGACCTATTCGTTGCGAACGAATCGCTCTCCCAACTGAGCTATAGCCCCGATTAATAATTGACTGATCCGAAACTAAGGGCAGAAGGTTAGAAAATCAAATGAAATTATTTAAGGAGGGTTCTAAAAATTATCGTTTGTAAATATCTAACGCAGAGAACGCAAAGAAATCGCAAAGTCCGCAGAGGATTTTGATATTTTTAGAACCGCCCTTAATGTTTCGGGCGATATTGATATTCTTTTCTTTGATGAGTACATTTCATACGTATTCTATGACGGTTTTAAAAATTTCCCGCCATTGTTCTTATAATTATTAAGGAGGTATGCTATGAAAAAGGCAATTACACTTCTTATGCTCACAGGCTTCTTCCTCGCAACAATTTATAACACTGATCTCAATGCTCAATCAACAAAACAAACAGCAAAGACTCCAGTCAATGCAGGCAAAGAATTAAAAGAGGGTCTTGTTAAACTAACCGCTGATAAGAATCTCAAGAGCGGGCTTCACACAATTTTCAAAAGTACCAACGGAACCATGTATTGCGTAAAACTGAAGAATGGTGAAGTTGATAAGTTGATTGTTACTTCAAGTGAGGGAATCCAGATTAAACCAAAATTCTATAATAGTCCGGGAAAGGACAAACCTTGTACAGTCTGCGTTACCCTTTCCAAAAAACCATTGCTTGAAGAGTGCTGGGAATGGCTTTGCCCCAAAGCGAAGTGAAATATTTTAATCGAAAAAATTCCTCGACCTAATTTTAAATAAACCCTTCCCTTTGGGAAGGGTAGGGATGGGCTTTTACTTGCCTTGTTTCGTGTTACTTGTAATAGAAAGGTAACTCATCTTTAACAACTCACCATTTTCTTTTTTAAGTTGCACTCATAATTAAATTAAGGAAGCTATACTATGGAATATACATTTCTTGGCAGAACCGGTCTTATGGTTAGTAAACTCTGTTTGGGCACAATGAACTTTGGTCCTTACACAAGTGAGCCGGACAGCTTTAATATAATGAACCGAGCACTTGAACTTGGAATCAATTTCTTTGATACCGCAAATGTTTATGGTGCAATGTGGGATGCGGGCGGGGTTGGAAACACAGAAAAAATATTAGGTAACTGGTTCGCTGAAGATAAAACCCGCCGCGATAAAATTGTGTTAGCTACAAAAGTTTATGGAAATATGGGAAAAGCGCCAAATGAATCTAAACTCTCGGCGTACCATATTAAAAAAGCTTGCGAAGATAGTTTGAAGCGCATGCAAACAGATCACATTGATCTTTACCAGATGCATCATATAGACCGCAATGCACCATGGGAAGAAATTTATCAAGCCATGGAACAACTTGTGCGCGAGGGAAAGATCACTTATGTAGGAAGCAGCAACTTTGCCGCTTGGAATATTGCAGAAGCTCAAATGATTGCTGATCAAAGAAACTTTTTAGGAATTGTTTCCGAACAGAGCATTTACAGTCTGCGAAATCGTCAGATCGAACTTGAAGTTATTCCTGCATGTAAAAATTTTGGTATCGGGTTAATTCCATGGAGTCCGCTTGGAGGTGGAATTTTATGCGGTGTTATTGAAAAGACAAAAGAGGGAAGAAGAACGCGAGAGCCGTTGCAAAAATCTGTTGAGAAACTTTATCCGCAAATTGAAGCTTACGAGAATTTGTGCAAAGAGATAAATCAAAAGCCGGCAGATGTTGCGCTTGCATGGGTGCTTAATAATTCTGTTGTAACATCTCCGATTGTTGGTCCGCGTACTACCGGGCAATTAGAGGAAAACGTCAAAGCACTTGAAATTAAATTAAGTGATGATACCTTAAAGAAGCTTGATGAAATTTGGCCTGGATCCGGCAATCAAGCCCCGGAAGCTTATGCGTGGTAAGTGGGTGATTGGTTATTGGCGGTTAGTGATTCGAAAAAATATTAGAGCACGAACAAGATCACGAGCATGATCAAGACCTGTATCGAGTATCTAGTATATAGTATTGAGTATAGTATCTAAAATCGAGTATCAAGAATGAACTATAACGAAAATCCAAAAGAGTATTATCCACCGATGCACACAGCCGAGCATCTTCTTAACGGGACAATGGAGAAACTGTTCGGACGAGGGCGATCGTTCAGTGCACATATCGAAAAGAAAAAATCTAAATGCGATTACCACTTTGACCGCGATTTAACTATTGCGGAAATTAAAACGATTGAGGAAAAAATCAATTCACTTATTGCAGATGATTTACCTGTTAAAGAAGAATTCATAAGGCGCGAAGAAGCGGAAAAGATTTTTAACCTCTCACGTCTTCCGGATGAAGCCGGAGAAACTTTACGAGTAATTCGCATTGGTGATTACGACAAATGTTTATGCAGCGGGCCACATTTAAATTCAACAAAAGAGATCGGAATATTCAAAATCATTTCAACCGGTTTCGAGAATAATGTCTTAAGAGTTCGTTTCAAAATTACAGAGGCAAAATGAAAAATATTATTTTGTTAATCGCTTTTTTTGCGGCTTCAACAATAAATGCACAGACAATTTCTGATAAGGACAAAACAGATATTCTGAAAGTGCTGGAAGATCAACGCATTTGTTGGAACAATGGTGATTTAGCCGGTTATATGGAGGGTTATTGGAAATCAGATTCAACCCGGTTTATGGGAAAGAACGGAATCCAATACGGATGGAATGCAACTTACGAATCCTACAAAAAGGGTTATCCCAATAAAGAGGCAATGGGCATATTAACTTTTAAAGTTGTTTCGCTTGAGTTGATGAATGAAACCACAGCATTCATGATTGGTAGGTGGGATCTCGATCGAATAGAAAAAGCCGGCGGACATTTTTCCTTGATCTGGAAAAAAGTTAACGGAAAATGGGTTATTGCCACCGACCACTCCTCATAGATTAGAAATTTTTAGCCGAATAAACTATCTCGCTGCAAGCTGCGATATATCTACTATATGTCATTCCGGAATTCCGATTCATCGGAATATCCGGAATCTAAATTAGCTTCCCGCCTGCCTGCCGAGCGTGTTGTACAACGCAAATTCTGTAAAACAAAACCTTCGAGGTTGACACATCGTTGGTGGGATTATAACCTCGAAGGTTGCTTACCAACTTCTGCAACACGCTCGGTAGGCAAGCTTTCGCGGGAAGCTCCGAAGGAGTCCTACGGACAAGTTTCGGGATATTGAACCCACTCCAAATAAACTTTAATTCTTCCGGCTATTTGAAAAATCCAAAATTCAGACCTATTTTTGCATGTCAAAAATCTAAGGGTTTATTCATGCCGGAAGAAATTTTAGTGAACATCAAATTTAAGAACCGCAAAACCGGTGAATTTAAAGATGTCTATATTCGTGTTCCAAATATCGAAAAGTATGCTAATGGTTTGAAAAAGTATTTTGATATTCATGAGTTTCGAATCTGCGAAAAGAGAATTGTAAGCAAAGAAGAATTTGACAAAAAAGGTAAGATCTGATATAAAACTTGGTGAGATCATTCAGCAAAATATTACCAATTGTTCCGGTGCTCGCGTATGTTGCGGTTTCTCTGATTACATTATCCAACTGCACAAAGACAGATGATCCGGCTACAATTGACCGGCTTAATTCTGCAAAACAGAAAACCGTGTCTCCCTTGTTGCATAAATTTGATGCGGAGATTTTTAACATCAACTCCCAACATATCCTCAACCGGACGGTCGTTCTTGATTCAACGCTCATAGGTATAGTCGAGAATGAGGGACAATATTTTTTAAGAGCGGAAGTTAAATTGAAGGGCAGTAAAAAATATTTTGCGGAATTAAAATGCAGTCCGGAGATTGTTGATTCATATTACCGGACAAAATCAAATTTTGCTTTTATTGCCGCCAAAATTTCACGAATAGATGATTGTTCAATGTTTGCAGAAACGGATTCCCTTGATGGGAACATGTCACAGTTTAACTTGGGCAAATCAATTCTTCTCAGCGGGGAATGTTTAGCCCTTGTAGAAATTCCTTCTACAATAAATGCAGACTGATCTTTTCACACTCGACGATTTCCATTCTTTCATTTCATCCAATAAAGCAGCGGCAATATATTTCAGCACGCCGGATTGCAATGTATGCAAAGTCCTCAAACCAAAATTAATGGAAGAATAAATAGTACCGGGTAACGGTTTGTAGCCTGGCGAAGTGGCGACAGTCGAAGCACAAACTGTCAACCCACCACTGAACCAGCCATTTCTTTAAACCCCTTGTTGACTGCTGGCGTATCTGTCCACCGAAGCGGTTATACAATGAGTAAGCTAATTCGTTTTCCAAGACCATCCTCAAAAATCCTGTAAAGCGTTGAAAGCTGTATGTCACACTTGCCGTTCTCAAGCCGTGAGATGTAGCTTTTTTTAGTTCCAACCTTGTCTGCAAGTTGTTCCTGCGTCAAGTTAGCTTTATGTCTTGCGTCTTTCAGTGTTTCGCTGATTACAAAATACTGTGCTTTCACTTCAAACTCGTCACGTTTTTTAGTCCCAATTTTTCCGTATTGGATGTCTAAAATTTCGTCAAAGTTTTTGGCGTTTCTTATTGCTTCGTTCTTTTTCATTTTGTTTGTCTTTTAAAGTGAAATATTCTTTTTTGAGTTTCTCTGCTAATTCAATTTCATGCTTCGATGTCTTCTGAGTTTTCTTTTGAAATGCGTTCAACATAACAATTATGGATTTTTCAGAGGTCTCTACTCAATACTATTTTTTCAATTCCAACATTCCTCCCGGTGTCCATGGAAAAGGGAATTCCGTGGTTTGTGCTGTTAACCGTTTGTTGCAAGCAATTCAAAAATAGAACAGCCCAATTTCCCTTCACCGTCCTATCAAAAAAATCCCGCTCGTCAATTCTTAGAAAGAATAGGGAATGGATTATGGAACTCTAACAACAACTGTTTTAGGACCGTTCATGGTTACAAAACAGGTGATGCCGACTGCACCCTCGCAGTCCCCGCCCCATGTTACGATACCATTAACCCAAGTCGGAAATGTTTGGATAACTACTCTGGTGCCTCTCGGGAAATAATGTGAAATTTCCTCGCACGCGAGCGTGCTCACTCCGGCTGGGCCGCAGACAATTGGCGGATTTCTCAAGTTGCCCTCAGGATCTAACATTGATCCGGCTCTCACGCTTCCTCCCCCTTGCCTCTGGATTGTGAGTTTGTAACCAACTTCATTAAAGAACGCTTCGATCGTTTTGTCTTCTGTCATGGTTACTTTTATGGTAGTGCCGCCTTCTGTTGATGTTGCGAGGGAACTAAAAATCCAATCACTATTAGGACTATCCCACCCGCCAAAAGCGGATGCAGGCTCAGGAATCGCCCTTAGAGTAATTTCGGATCCTTTTAGAAACGTTATTGTGGTATCGGAAGTGCAAACTGTCACATTGTTAGCCCAAATGATGTGTAGCTTTCCTTTGCCATCTCCTTTCTTAATTACTTTGAGCGTTGTTGTTTCTCCACAGCTTTGGAAAACTATGAAGAATAATAAAACAAGAAAGGCCACTACCCCAGAGATACATCTCTTCATTGTTATTTCATTGATGAACATCCATCTAGCCACTACTGCTTTCATTCTGAACCTCCTATCTTAGTTGTTTGATGATTCGTCCAAGCTGCTTTTGACTAATATGTGTATTTATATCGGTCGCTTAAGAACTTGTATGTCTTAACAGTTTTTAGATATATATCTTAAATCTGTTCCGTCTTCAAAACAAGATGTGGGAGAGTAATTCTTCAGTATTTTGGTAACATTGGATTTATATTTATGATAACAACTTGTTGTTACTATGAGCACAACAACAGTCAATCTATGTGTGGTGTAAATAGAAGACTAAGAAAATATAAAAGAAATTGTGAAAGATCAGCGGCTGAATAAAATTGCGTAAATATTTAATCAGCCGCAATAAATTAATTTATTTTTTCAATTCCGGCATTCTTCCCGGCGTCCATGGCACGTTGAGTTTATCCATTTCAGTTTCGAGTGCTTTCAAATCAACATCGCTGATCTTTTTCAACTGCTCGATGATCGGTTGAACCTCTTCATACAAAGTTTCGTATGCAACCTTTTGATTCTTTGTAAGGTTTGTTGTTGTGTTCATCGAAGTAAAAAGCATTGTTTGAAGTCTTGAAGTCAACGTAACCGGTGCCTGCGGATTTTCTTCTGCGCTTGCGCCTCTGCCAACTCTGCCGCGGATCGTAATTAAAATATTATCTAAGTCTTTTGAGATTTCCATCGCGCGATTGAATAAGCTATATGGTGCAAATGGTGCATTGTTCAATGCCTGTTTAATTGATTCGGTTCTCTTTACAAGATCTTCCGCAACACGTTGAGCACCGTAAGCTGTACGTGCCAATTCAGCTGCTTTCTTTTGGAACGCAACTAATTCACCGCGGTCTCTTGCCGGCAGTGTTGTGTTGTTGAGAGGAACAACGTTGAATTCAGTTGGAGGAACAAGTTCTTTCTCTTGATTCTTTGCAACCATTGATAATGAGACTTTGTATTTGCCCGGCATCGAAAGAACTCCACCGCCACCACCGCCTCTTCTGCCACGTCCTACGGTTGCGGGCACAGGTTCAAACTTGTCTGTAGATACCGGAGAAGTACTTTCGTAACGTAGATCCCAATTAACACGGTTGATACCTGAACCGACAGCTTTTGTAATTTTTTTTACAACGTTTCCCGTTTCATCTGTGATCTTGAAAATTAGATACGGAGCTATTTCTAATTCTTCTTCGTGTAAAGCTTCTATAGAAGGCTGCGGAATTGGTTTTCCTTCTTTGAATAGTGCTTTCTCTTTTTCTTTACGTTCTGCTTTCAAAGTTTTTGGAACATCTTTGATGTAATATGTGAACGTTGCACCATATTCCGGATTTGGTGCTTTGAAGTAAGTGGAACCTTGCGAGCCAAGTCCGCCGCTTGGAATATACATCAACGCATCCTTTATTGGGAACATGTATGCATCTTTTTCGAGCAACTCTTTGCTAATTGTGCGCAGCGGTGTATAATCGTCCAGTATATAAAAGCCGCGACCGAATGTTGCAACAACTAAATCATTTTCTCTTTCTTGAATTGTGATATCCGGAATTTTTACGAATGGAATACCGGCTTTTAGTTGAATCCATCCTGCCTTGCCGGCAGGCAGGTTTTCTCCGCCGTCAATTGTAAAGAACACGCCCCACTCAGTTCCTACGAATAATAATTTTGGATTAACCGGGTCTTCAACTATAGTATTAACTGCACCGTTAGCAGGAAGATTTGCTGCTATAGATTTCCATGTTTTTCCTTTGTCATCGCTCTTAATTAAATATGGTTTGAAATCATCACGTTTGTGATTGTTGAAAGAAGCATAGACAACATTTTCATCAAAACGTGAAGGACAAATATCGCTGACGAGCGTATATGTAGGAACACCCGGGAATTCAGAGATCTTACGCCACGTCTTTGCGTCTTCCGTAACTTGAATTAATCCGTCATCTGTTCCGGCATATAAAAGATTTTCTTTCTTTGCGGATTCAACAAGCGAAACGATCAATCCAAATTGTGAAGTGCTGACATCTTTTGCATCCGCGTCAATACTCCAATATTTTCCCATTACCTGAAATTGGTTGCGATCGGTTTTTGTTGTTAGGTCGTCGCTGATTTCCGTCCATGAATCACCCCGGTCATCACTTCTGAAAACTCTTTCTGCGGCTGTATAAAGTCTTGTATTTGAATGAGGGCTGATAAAAAGAGGAGTATCCCAATACCACTTAAAAGTATTTTCACCTTTCGCCGGTTCGGGTCTAATATCAATTGCTTCTCCGCTCTTGCGATCGAAACGGACCATTCCTGCGTATTGCGATTCGGCATAAACGATGTCCGGATTTGTGGGATCAATCGCTGTCCAGAAACCGTCTCCTCCATTCGTTATAATCCAATCGTCACTTACAACACCAATACTTTTTAATGAACGTGACGGTCCGCCAAAGCTGTTGTTATCTTGAGTTCCGCCGTAGATATTATAGAATGGTAAGTCATTATCGGTATTTACGCGGTAGAACTGAGTGATGGGCAAATTATTCTTAAAAATAAAATTCTTTCCGGCATCAAATGTTTCGTAAATACCGCCGTCACCGCCAATCAGAATATGTTGTGTATCTGTTGGATCGACCCATAATGCATGATCATCAACATGTCGTTCGTTATTGCCAAAAGGTTTCCATGTTTTCCCTGCATCTTCAGTGTATTGAGTTAGAGTTTCAACGGAGTAAATTTTATCAACGTCTTTTGGGTCGCAAAAGATTTCATTGTAGTATTGACCTTGCGAAGTATGATCGCTCATCTTTTCCCAAGATGCGCCGCGATTTGTTGAACGGAAAAATCCACCGCCTTCCGCAGCTTCAGCAATTAAATAAACAACATCCGGATTAACCGGTGAGATTGCTATTCCCATTCCGCCAAGATCAGCTTTTGGTAAGCCGTTCATAATTTTTTCCCAGATAGCTCCGGCATCTGTTGATTTATAAACTGCTGATTCCGGACCGCCTCCAATTTTTGTGAAGATATGTCTGCGTCTTTGTTCTGATGTTGCATATAAAACGTTTGGATCGCGTGGATCCATCGCAATATTATTCACGCCGGTGTTTTCACTGATGTTCAAAACTTTATTCCAAGTTTTACCTCCGTCAATTGTTTTGTAAAGACCGCGGTCACCACCGGGTCCCCAAACAGATCCTTCCGCCGCTACATAGACTGTATTAGAATTTTTCGGATCAACAACAATTCCACCGATCTGCCTGGATTCTTTCAACCCCATAAATTTCCAACTTTGTCCGCCATCTGTTGATTTATATACACCGCATCCATATCCGAGTGCGCGTTGGTGATTATTTTCACCTGTCCCCAACCAAACAACATTTTCATTTGTCGGATCGAGAACAACAACGCCCATTGAATAAGCTTGAACACTATCTGCGAGAACTTGCCATGTTGTGCCGTTGTTAGTTGTTTTCCACAAACCGCCACTTGCAGTTGCAACGTAATATTCGCTGTGGTTTTTAGGGTTTATTGCAAAGTCAGCTATTCGTCCGCTTGCAAATGCGGGACCGATACCGCGGAATTTTAATCCGTTAAAAGTTCCACTGCTTAATTTGTCTTTTTCTTTTTTCTCTTCTTTTGCATCATCTTTCTTCTGAGCTGTCATTGATGAGATTGCAATAGAAAAAATGAGCAAGAGACGTAAAAATTTCATAACGACTCCAAATTATTAGTTTGTGAATTAGTTGAATTAATTCTGCTGAAAACAGAAAGTAATTGATGGGATATTTTAACATCACGCTTTAGCAAAGACATATCTTTTTTGATTGAGCTATAATCAAACCTATAAAAAAAATCAGTTTATTTCTAATAGAATATTTTGATAAAATGAGAGCGACTCTTACGATCGCTCCTTTTAATGTTTGCATTTCAACTGTTTCGGTAATGCTCACCACAATTGCTTGGTGAGGTTTCCCGATGAAAAGGGATGGAAGAATTTTCCACTTTAGTAAGAAACTCTTCGTTCCACTTGGGGTCATAAAAAAAAATTACCTCTTTTCACTTGAAGGTACTTTTGGCGCATTGAATTTTTTCGTGTCTAACTCTTTCATTACTTCTTGGATTGCTCTTTCAAGCTGGGGGTCAATTCCTTTTGCAAGCTGGGCATGATCATCCAAAACTTCGATATCCGGATCAACACCATAACCTTCTTTAAACCATTTTCCATCTGGATCGATCATACGGAAAGTAGGTATCGAAACATTTCCGCCGTCAATTAATGCCGGTGCGCCGGTTATTCCAATCAATCCGCCCCATGTTCTTTCTCCAATTAATTTACCTAATCCGGCTTTGCGGAAATAATCTGGGAAAGCATCGCCGCCCGAACCGCTCCATCCGTTTATCAACATTGCTTTTGGACCAAAGTGAGCATGAGGAGGCCACTGCCACATTTGACCATCGCGTGTTGACCAGAATGCTAAAGGTTTGCGGTCGAGCAGTTCTATAAATCTATCGGGAATCTGACCGCCGTTATTAAAGCGCTCATCAATTATCAATCCTTCTTTTGTCATTTGTGCTGCAAATTGACGAACTAATTCAGTTTGCCCATCTGTTCCTGTGCTTGGAACATAGATGTAACCAATTTTTCCGTTACTGGCTTCATCAACATGTTTACGGTTACTTTCAATCCATGCTAAATTTCTTAAACGTGTTTCATCGGCAATCGCTTGAACGTAAATGATACGCGCGCCATCCATTGTTGGTTTATCATTAACGGTCAACTCAATTGTTTTTCCGGATAATCCTTGAAAGAAAATCCATGGCGCTTGATTAACATCCAGAGTAACACCATTAACTTGTAAAATAAAATCTCCTTCCTTTACCTTTACACCCGGTAGAGCAAGAGGAGAGATTACTTCCGAATCCCAGGATGCACCTTTGATAATGCGTTTAATTTTGTATGCCCCGTTTTGAATTTCCCAATCCACACCAAGATACCCTACATTTTTAACTTGAGCTTCGTCAGTATCTCCACCGCCTCTGTATGTATGAGAAGCATTTAGTTCCGAAATTAACTCTCCGATGATGTAATTAAGATCCCAGCGCGTAACGCAGTAATCAACAAGTTTTCCATATCGTTCGCCAATTTTGTCCCAATCAACTCCGTGCATATTCTCATCATAAAAATAATCACGGAACAAACGCCAGGAATCTTTATAAATTTGTTTCCACTCGACTTTTGGATCAACAACCATTTCAAGTTGAGAAGTGGGCATCATTTTATCCATCTTCTGATTTTCCGCAACATCAACTATTGCATACTGGTTGGTTTTTGAGACTAACATTTTTTTGCCGTCGGCACTTATCGAAAAACCATTCGCATCATCAATAATTATTTTCTCCTCGCGCTTGTCAAAATCGAAGAAAACTATAGAGTTCTTTTTGTCCGCCGAACCGGAATTTGGACTGCGGAGATAAATTACTTTTCCCGATACCGCTTGAACTGAACCAATGTTACCTGCAGGAACAGGAAGAATTACAACTCTGTTCTCAAAGTTTTCCAATGTGATCTTTACATCTTTGATTTTTTCTTTCTCTTTCGATTCTTCCTTCTTATCATCTTTAGATTTTTCTTTTGTGCCATCTTTATCATCTTTTTTCGGTTCTTCCTTCTTTACAGAAGAAGTATCAACTTTTGGTGAAAGAGGATTTGCGATTTCATCACTCAAAGTTACAACAGCAAGATTTGTTGTGTTCGGATATATCCATCCGTTTCCGATATCACTATAAACAGGATTGAGAGTTCTGTTGGTAGCGAAGTAGAGATATTTTCCGTCCGGATCAAAAGCCGGGTTTGTATCAGAATAATAACCCGAAGTAACCTGATGAGTTTTTTCTTCTTTTGTATCGAAGATGAAAACAGCGTTGCTCTTGTTTTCAAGATCGCGTGAATATGCAATCCAGCGGCTATCAGGTGACCAGCTAACGGTAAAACCTTGAACTGCACCGTGCATAAAATAAAGCGCCTTATCAACTTTCATCATTTTATCTTTATCTAAATCGTAAACATATACAGTCATCGCTTTATCAATGAATGCCAGCATTTTACTATTAGGGGACCAAAATAAATGGTAACGGAATCCTTTGCCCAGTGAAGTAAGTTTTTTCTCTTCGGTTGATTTTTCCAAACCTTTAAGAGTTAATTCATACTCACCCGATTTATCGCTCCAATAGGCAACATTTTTTCCATCAGGAGACCATGCAGGATAACGCTCTGCAACTCCACTTGTTTTGGTAAGATTAATACTCGGTCCATTTTGTGCGGGAACATTAAACAGATCTCCGCGTGCTTCAAAGATTGCGCGTTTACCATCCGGAGAAATTGATAAGTTAAAAATAAGATTGGAAATGTTTTCAACTTTCGGCATCAATGTAATTGCATCGGTAATTACGTTTACTTTTACTTCGGAGGCTTTTTCAGTTGTAAGATTGAATAGAAAAAGTTTTCCACCCGCTTCAAATACAATTTCTTCCGGACCCATTGCAGGAAAGTGAATATCAAAATCGGAGAATTTAGTAAGCTGCTTGGTCTGCTTGTTTGATAAATCATAAGACCAAATATTATAACGCTTTTCTGTACCGCGGTCACTAATCCAATAAATTTTATCTTTATACCACATCGGAAATTCGTTGCCAAAATCTTTGTTCAAAATTTGTTCTGCTGTTTTCTTTTCCATATCATAAATCCAGACATCTGAATTCATCCCGCCACGGTAACGTTTCCATGTTCTAAATGCTGTTGTACGTGGAGTGAAAACTATTTTTTTACCATCAGCAGAGAAACTACCGGATTCTGCATAGGCAAGCGGCAATTGAATTGGTAAACCCCCGTTAGAAGAGACTTGAAACAATTGACTGAAGCGTTGTTTCCCGCTGTGTTGTGAAGATGCGAAAAGCAAATCTTTACCGTTTGGATACCAATCAACTAAACGCTCAGGCATTCCGTGGTTTGTTACACGTGTTGGTATACCGCCCTGTGAGTCAACAACATAAATATCGGTGTTGCCATCGTAATTAGCGTTGTATGCTATTTGAGAACCATCAGGTGAGAAACGGGGAAACATTTCTTGTCCGGCAGGCGAACTGAGTTTGTAAACTGTTCCACCATGCTTCTCCACGAGCCAGAGATCTCCTCCATAATTAAACACGATGTGAGTTTTGGATACATCAGGATATTGAATCATTCTAGCATCAACCTGCGCCAAAAGATTGAGCGAAGTTAATACAAAGAATAAAGTAGAGAATAGTGCGAATGTTTTTTTCATAAGCCCTCTTATTAGATTTATAAATTGTGTTGTGTAGTTAGACGTGAGATATTCAAAAATGCCCTTTCCTTTGTTGAAAATTTAGAAAGAAGTTTTCCCTGTTACATTTGACTAAGCAGAGACGGCGGCGTCCAGCTAAGTTCGCCGCCCCGGTTCGTTAAACCCGGTCTCCAAGAATTAAAATAAGAATAAAAATGGTAAGAAATAGAACGCAGATTGATTAAGATGGTTATGATTTATCACAGCTTATCATAATAATCATAATGATCAGTGTCTATTAAATATTAAGTTGACAGCATTGCGCTTGAGACAGTCTCAGAATATCAAAAGGAGATGCGATTAATCGCGTCTCTTCATTTAACATTCCCCGCGACAGAATTTTTTACTTGACTCGCCCGCTTTATATATCGTATATTTACGATGAACGATAAAGGAAGCATCTATGGCAAATACAAAACCCGAAGAATTCACGCCGGAAGAAATAAATTTAGCAGATATTGCCAAGGCACTTTCTCATCCCGCGCGGATTAAAATCTTAAAAATCCTATCAACTAAAAATGTTTGCGTATGCGGTGATATTGTAGAACTGCTGCCACTCGCACAGGCAACAGTCTCTCAGCATCTAAAAGAATTAAAACGCGTTGGACTTATAGATGGAGAAATTGACGGTCCGAAAGTCTGTTATTGCTTAAACACTCAGACGATGGAAAAAGCTAAAGCGGAACTAAATAAATTATTTAAAAAAGTATGTTGCTAAAGGAGCAATTATGAAAACTGAAAATGAATTAAAACAAATTGTAAAAGAGAAGTATGGACAGATTGCTAAAGATAATGGCGGATGCGGTTGCAGTTGTGGGTGCGGACCAACTGAAAATGCTGTTGATTTCTCGATTATGAAAGACGATTATTCAAATGTGCATGGTTATGTAAAAGAAGCCGATCTTAATTTAGGTTGTGGCTTGCCAACTGAATATGCGGGAATTAAAATTGGAGATACTGTTGTAGATCTTGGTTCCGGTGCCGATGTATTCATTGCCCGTTCAATTGTCGGTGAAATCGGAAAGGTGATAGGAATTGATATGACAGAAGAGATGCTTGAAAAAGCAAACCGCAACAATCAGAAACTTGGTTACAAAAACGTAGAGTTCAAACTTGGCGATATTGAAAATATGCCCATCGAAGATCAATTTGTTGATGTTGTTGTAAGCAACTGTGTTCTCAATCTTGTTCCAAATAAAGAAAAAGCTTTTGCCGAGATTTACAGAATTCTAAAACCCGGTGCACATTTCTGCGTTTCCGATATTGTTATAAAAGGAAAGATGACACTGGAATTACAAAAATCCGCCGAACTGTATGCCGGTTGTGTTTCCGGCGCCATTGAAGAAGAAGAGTATCTGCAGATTATTAAAAATGCAGAATTCAAAAATGTTGAGATAAAAAAATCCAAGAAGGTTGAATTGCCGGAAGAAGTATTGAAACTTTATTTATCGGAAGAAGGATTGAAAGATTATTATGAAAATCTGAAAGGGATAGTTAGCATAACGGTTGTTGGCTATAAATGATGTCAGACCGAGCGAAGTCGAGGTCAAGCAAAGAAAAAAAGAAGGAAGAAAGAAATAAAGTATTTGTCATCCCCGCAAAAGCGGGGATCCAGTAAAATATTAATTTGGATTCCGGATAAGCCAGGCGGGCTTTCCGGAATGACAGTTTATTCACAATAGCTTAATGTGGGGATCTAATTAATTCATGATCAGATGCTCAATAAAAAATTCCATCATACGGTCTCGATTAAGAGCAGTATGACCCATATCCGGACCAACTTGAACTTCAAAACTCTTTCCAGCTTTTTGCAACGCACTTATTAGTTGAAGTGAGTTAGAGGGATGCACATTATTATCCGATGTTCCGTAGTAGATCATTAAATGACCTTTAAGATTTTTTGCGTAAGTCATTGCACTGCCTCTATCATATCCTGCGCTGTTATCTTCCACTAATCCTTGATGACGTTCTGTATAGATGTTATCGTAATTCCTAAAATCCATCACACCTGAATTTGCAACAGCCGCATTGAATAGATCCGGAAAACGTAAAAGACACATTGCTGCCGCTGTACCTCCGTATGAAGTGCCGAAAATTCCTACTCTTTCTTTATTAATGTATGAACGGCTTCCTAGATATTTTACCCCGGCAGCCTGATCATCCATTTCAACAATTCCAAGATTACCGTAATAAGGATCCATAAAACGTTTACCGCGTCCTGCAGCGCTGCGGGAATCGAATGAAGCAATTAAGAATCCGAATTCAGATAGAGCGCTGGGAAGAGAAAATGTTTCGCGAGCACCGTTCGTCTCGGGTCCGGCATAAACTGAAACAAGCAGCGGATACTTTTTTGATGGATCGAAGTTTGATGGGAAGAATAGCATTCCATGAAGATCGGTTACACCGTCAGCTGCCTTAAAAGTAAACAATTCAGCTTTTTTCATACCGAGTTCGTTAAACTTTATTAGGTCACTTTCAAATAAAACAGAAAGTACTTTTCCTTTAATATCCATTAAGCGAACAACCGGCGGCGTATCATGAGTCTGAGCAACATCTACAAAATATTTGAAATCGGGTGAGACATAAGATGAATGGTTGAAAGCCGGATCGGTCAAACGCTGATTACCTTTTCCATCTAAACCGACTTTGTGTAATTGCAACTTCATGTGGTTATCGCCGCTGCGAGCCATATAGTAAAGAACTTTATTCTCTTCATCGATATCAACAATTTGTGAAACTTCAAATTGGTGATTAGTAAGTGTAGATAATAATTTCCCGCTTATATTATATAGATAGTAATTCTTAAATCCCGTTCTTTCGGAAGTCCAGACAAAACGCTTACCATCTTTAAGGAATTTCATCTCCGGTGAGTTTTTTGTATAACTAGCTAGCCATTCCTCGTGAACAATTACTCTGGTTTTTCCGGTTTGCGGATTGGCTGCGGCAAATTCCATTATGTCTTGTTTTCGATTTGTTCTATGAAACAGAAGTTCAGTTCCATCAAGTGACCATTGGATATTATATATATAATGCCCAACAACAGAATTAGTAAATGGTTTTCCATCTCTAACATCAACCTGGATTGTCTTTTTCGTTTCAACATCATAAATGAAAATATCAACTATGGGATTGTTATCACCAACCTTTACATAAGGTTCAACTTCCACGGAATCATAAAGACTGAGTTGTTTGTATTGCAGATAATAATCTTTAACCTTGCCCTCATCAAAACGGTAGAAAGCAACTTTCTTATTATCCGGTGACCACCACATAGCAGTATTTTGATCTAATTCTTCTCCGTAGACCCAGCTAGCACTTCCATATTTTGTGCGGTCTTTTTCGTTTCCATCTGTAGTTACGGCTATCTCATTTTTACTATCTGCATCGCTTAGCCAAAGATTTCTGTTCCGGTAAAAAGCTTTAAATTTTTTATCCGGAGATTCTGCCGAAGTAAATTGTCGTCCGCGCTCTGGTCCACCGGCTCTTCTCATGAAATTGCTTTGAGGAGAAACACCGGTTGTTTCAACACTTGCTTTTGCATCAATATTGTAAGCAAACGTTTTCCCGCCGGATAAATACTTGAATCCTGTTGCATCCTTATTCCATTCAAGAAAGAAATAAGTTTTAACAGCTCCGCGTATTTCGGGATTAAGTTTTTGGAACTGAGCATACCCCGGCATATTTGGAAGGCGGCTCTGGGCATAGATGTTTAATGCCAGAACGCTCATAATTAAAAAGACTAAGACCAACGATAGGATTTGCTGTTTGCTTGTTTTTCGTAAAGGCATAATGTTTTTCTCCTCTGTTTATAAATAAACCGGAATTGATATAGATAAACTTAAAAAGAAAAAAACCTTTTATAAAAGAATTTAGAGTAGGTAAATGTTAAAAAAATAGTAGACTCATAGTATATTTTAGAATGTTTTTACACATTCTCCATTAACCATCAACCATTTTCCATCCACCATCTTCCATACGGTTTACCGCGCTATGCTACATTATCCATTTCCAAAGTTAGATCGTTATGCTCAATGCTTAGTAGAAATTGAGCTTTCGGGTTTTTTTCTTTTGCGCGATCAAGTGAATATCGCGATTCAGATATATAAACTAGATTTTTGTTCTTGTCAAAGAATAGATTGTTGGACCATAAGCCCGATAAACTTTCAATATCACTTTTGTCATCATATTTAACCCAACAAGCCTTATAAGAAGGATAGTTCGTAAACTCACAACTCGCTCCAAATTCGTGAAGAAGCCTGAACTTAATTACATCGAATTGCAGCGGACCAACCACTCCGATAACTTTTCTGTTTCCATAATTCTGTGTAAAAAGCTGGGCTAATCCCTCGTCTGTTAATTGACTGATTCCTTTTTCCAGTTGTTTTGATTTGAATGGATCGGTGTTCCTAAGTTCTCTAAAAATCTCCGGCGAAAAACTTGGTATTCCTTTGAACATAAAAGCGTCGCCTTCGGTAAGTGTATCACCAATTTTAAATGTGCCGGAATCATAAAGACCTATAACATCACCTGCGTATGCATGGTCAATAATACTTTTTGACTGACCCATAAAGCTTGCAGGGTTTGAAAATTTTATTTGTCTATTTAGCCGTACATGATGAAAAAATTTGTTGCGTTCAAATTTACCAGAGCATACTCTTAAAAAAGCAATTCTATCGCGGTGCTTTGGATCTATGTTAGCATGAATCTTAAATACGAATCCGCTAAAATTTTTATTCTCAGGTTTAATTAATCCACTAGTAGTTTCGCGCGGCACCGGAGATGGTGCGATATCCACAAAAGTTTCCAATAGTTCTTTAACACCAAAGTTGTTAAGCGCGCTTCCAAAGAAAACAGGGGCTTGTTCACCCGCTCTATATTTCTCAACATCAAAATCATCATAAATGCCATTCACAAGATCGATATCATGCTTAAGTTTAACCGCATCATCACCAAATAATTCATAAAGTTCCGGGTCTTCTGCAGAGTTAAATATTTTTACCTCATCTTCAACCTGCTGTTTGTTGGAATGGAAAAAAACAAAAGTGTTTTTGTATATATTATAAACTCCTCTGAATGAAGTTCCTATACCAAGAGGCCAACTTAAAGGACGAACATTGATATTAAGTTTTTGTTCTAATTCATCAAGTAACGCAACGGGGTTTTTACCTTCCCGATCAAGTTTATTTATGAAAACTATTACGGGCGTGTTCCTCATTCTGCAGACTTGCATAAGTTTTTCGGTCTGTTCTTCAACACCCTTAACGCAATCCACAACGAGAATAACACTATCAACGGCAGTAAGTGTGCGGTATGTATCTTCGGCAAAATCTTTATGCCCGGGTGTATCAAGCAGATTAATGATTGAGTCTTTATAGTTGAAAGACAAAACGGAGGTAGCAACAGAGATACCGCGCTGTTTTTCAATCTCTAAAAAATCGGAAGCGGCAGTTTTTTTTATCTTGTTTGATTTTACAGCACCCGCAATTTGAATAGCACCGCTGTACAAAAGAAGTTTTTCAGTTAATGTAGTCTTACCTGCATCGGGATGACTTATAATTGCAAATGTTTTTCTTCGTTGAATATTTTTCAAAATACTCATGAAATTCCTGATAATATTTTTAATTGATTAATTTTTTTGATAAGCGATAGGGATGGCTTAAGATCGCCGGTACTCTCAAATCGGATTGTTTATATGAAGTTGTCTGAAATTCACGTATTAAATATAAGCATTTGATAAAACAGTATGAAATGATACGAGAAAACATTTAAGGAAAATGGGGGGAGGTTATGCTAATACCCACTTGTCGCCAGAAAGCTGTACCGTTCAAATACAGCACTACTTTATATGCATCTGCAGATCATTTATCAATTGCGAAGATGGTTGAATCGAATCGCCAAGAGTCACCAAATGAGCGACCACCGGTTTCGGGCTTTGCGTTGGTAGGCATTTAGAAACACTAAACAGTCTATACCCACCAAAGTTTGATAGATGCACACAGCTTGATTTACCCCATCATCGCCACTTTTGAGTAGGTGCTGTTACCGGCTGGTTTTCTTCTCTGTCAAGCGAGTTTAACTGTCTGGTTAAGCAACTCTACGTTAAAATTAATCTTAGCGTTTAAGGCTTTAAATACTTTAATAATTGTTTCAAACCTTGCGTCTGTTAGGCTGTTTTCAATTTTAGAAATTTGAGATTTTTGAACACCAACAAGTTTTCCCAATTGCTCTTGTGTTAAGTGACGTTCTTTTCTGGCTTGTTTAATTGCTTCGCCAAGCAAGTCAAGTCGCAACTCATACTCAAATGCTTCACGCTTAGGTGTCCCGCGTTTACCGATATGTTTGTCGGTAATTTCGTCTAAGCTGTATGTTTTTAAAGTTACCTTTTTCATTTTTTATTAGTTTTTTTTTTTGTTCCAAATAAAGTTTTCTTAATCTTTTTGCTTTATCGAGATCGCCTTGAGGGGTTTTGTCAGTCTTTTTGATTAGTCCGTGAGTTGAAATTACAAACGTGTCGGACTTATTGGTTTTGTCCCAAAACGCAAAAAGTCTATAATGCGTTTTATTAAACAAAGTCCTAAACTCCCAAATTTCATCGGTCAGCTTTTTGAAGAGTTCTTTGTCGTTAGTTACTTGAGCCTTATGTAAGTTGTAGATTATTTTCTCTCTCGCCTTTTCGTCAAGGTTGTCAATAAACTCTTTGGCTTCTTCTAAAAACTGAACTTTGAATTTTCTTGTCACTCGTTAAACGTTTTTGCAAAGATAAGTGTTTCTTTATTAGGAAACAAATTTATTTTCGGAGCTGTTGTCTTTACTTGCTGGTAACGGTTTGCTGCTACCCGGAGGTGGCGATTTAGAACCACTAAACTGTCTATAAGCACTAAAGTTTGATAGATACACACAGGTTGATTTACCCCATCATCGCCACTTTTGAGTAGGTGCTGTTATGCGCTGACTATTTAGTTTTCCCCCTTTACTATATTAATGATGTCAATAATTTCTGATTGTTCCGGTTTGTTCTGATTTGTCGCGTAGTAATGTTCAAAGACAAAATCTCCTAATTCATTACATTTTTTTATTCCAGTTTCTATTACTGTTCCTACTGCAACGTCCAAGGGTACTAAAACTGTCAACCCGACAAAAGTATCAAAAAAGTCAATTGTTTCCAGTATTGAGTTTAATCCTTTACATACGATGGGAAACTCATCTTTTATTATGTTTTTTTCCGTCTTGGTAAATGGTCTGTCGGTTGATGGTAGAACAAGAAAATAATACCTTAATCTGTTGTCAAGTCCACCGAGCCCGCTCGAAATGAACCCTATGCTTTCGTCAAGCAGAGTGCTTTCAAGGAACATTTTACATTCTTGTAAAGCCAAAAGCGTCCATTGCTTCAAGCCGTTGTCAGGATTTTTATTGTACTCTTCAATTTGTCTGAACGCTACAATGGTTCCCAGATGTGCTAATAGGAGTAATGCCTTTTTCTTTTTATCTATTGGCGCGTCTTTGTCGAACAAGATATTGCTTATACTGAAAGTTTCTTTTTCTGTTAATTCGCCTCGGTCAAAAGTTTCAGAATGCTTTATATATTCTTTCTGTGTTTGAAAATCTATCCCGTCTTCCAAGATATCAAACTTGTCTGGGAGATTTTCTAAAAATTTCTGTATGTCCTCAAGTTTGTCTGTCATGTGTTGTCTTTTTTAGCTTGCACTAAGCGGTTTGCGGGTTTAAGAAGTGCGGGATTTAGAAGCACTTACCTGTCCGCCAGCACAAAGATAATTAAAAGCACAAAAGTTTGATGAACCACTAAACCTCGCATTTCTTAAACCCGCTGTTAGTGGCTGCCCTTCTGTATTTCCGATTCAATATTTTCATTGAAGTGCAAAATCAACTGCAGATTTAGAATGAATTTCAGTCGTATCGAAAACAGTTACGTTACACTCCACTTTTTTAATAAGTAAAGTAATTTCTGTGCAGCCAAATATAATGCCTTGAGCTCCTTCCTTCTGTAATTTTTCAATTATGTCAAGATATTTATTCTTTGTTTCATTCTTAAAAACTCCTTTTGTTAATTCATCAAAAATGGATGAATGAATAAAATCCCTGTCCGCATTGTCGGGAATAAAAGCTTGGATGCCATATTTGGAAAGTCGGTCTTTAAAAAAAGAGTGTTCCATTGTAAATTTTGTTCCGAGCAATCCAACTTTACTGATATTTTGTTTTACAATTTCTTTGGCGGTTTCTTCTGCTATGTGAATGAGAGGAATTTTTATTTTTTGTTGAATAATATCGGCAACGAGATGTGGTGTATTCGTGCACATTATTATACATTCCGCTCCTGCATTTTCAAGCCGCACGGCAATATCTGATAACATATTTTCTATTTGTTTCCAGTCGTTTGCAGCTTGAAGAGTTTTGAATTCATTAAAGTTGACTGAGTACAGAAGAAGTTTAGCAGAGTTTGCTCCACCCAGGCGTTCATTAGTGAGTTGGTTAATTGACCTGTAATAAATCTCTGTGGAAAGCCAGCTCAATCCACCGATAAGTCCTAATGTTTTCATACTTTTAATTTTATTGCAATTAACTACTGCTCAAACTTTATTTTTGCTAAGGTTTGTTCTAAGTATTTTCCTCGCAGTTCAATTCCAATTGCTATTATTTTTCCGTCAGGATTAATCAAAATCGGGTAAGGAATTCCGCTTACCTCAAACAACTTTTTTGCCTCATTGGATTTAGTTGCCTGAACATTATACCACGGCATACTCCACTTATTTAGTTGAAATTTCTGTATAACATTTAATTCTTCGTCCAATGAAATGCTTAAAATTTCCAATCCTTTATCATGATATTGGTTATAGATTTTATGTAAGCGCGGCATTTCTTCAATGCATGGCACACACCATGTAGCCCAAAAATCTATTAACAGGTATTTGCCGTTAAATGTTTGCTGGGAAATGTTTTTTAATGAATCATTTAGCAGGTGAAATGAAAACTTCGGCACTTGCTTTCCCGTCATAATTTTCCGGTAAGGAGATAAATTCAGCTTTGCATACTTTCTTACATTGAGGCTAAAATTCTCATTCATCGCTGAAATAATATAGCCCTTGTATAGCTCATAATTATTTGAATAACGAATGGCTATCTCCATCAAACTTGGTTCTAATGCCCACAAAGGCGACTTAGGTGCAATAGATTTTAAAGCTGAAGTGACTATTGATGAGTCAAGTTTTAATCCGTAAGTACCATAGCCAAAATCAAGATAGCTGAAGTAAAGCAAATCAATAATAAGCTGATTAGTTTCAGTTTTTAACTGTTGATTTATAAACTTGATTTCATTTGACCAATCGAAATGGAAATTATCAATATTTTTTCCGGATAACTTATATTCTTTAAGGTTTTTACTGAAGCGTGACCTTCTTGCTTCAATAGAATCATTTATGACATTGCATTTTTCCTGAATTGTTTTATCAGCTTTATAATAGCTAAAAATGGAAAGTATTAAACTGTCCTGTGCAAATGCAACACTGCAAACAAAATTTAAAAAGCACAGCAGGGGAATTAATATTTTCTTTTTCATAGATATTGTTTTTAGTTGATTGTATGATAAACAGCAACTATAGAGATGCATAGTTAATAGCCGCAACACAAAATTAGAGATACAGGAGAGAAGATTATGGAACGAGATTGACGGTTTGGAATGAAATTGATATTATTTCGCAGAGCGATATTCAAGCGGTGTAAGACCTGTTTGCTTTTTGAATACTCTGCCGAAATGGCTCTGATCGGAAAAGCCCGCTTCAAAGGCGATATCGGAAAGGTCTTTATCAGTATGCTTCAGCATATAACAAGATTGTTTGACTTTAACTTGCCTCATATATTCACCCATTGTCAGTTTGAAAACTTTTCTGAACTCACGGGATAAATGCTCGGGTGAAACATCTGCAATCTGTGCAAGTTGTAATAAAGAGGGGTTGCTGTGATATTCATCGTTCAAATACTCAACAATTTTTTTTAGATAATAGGGAACGAAACTATTTGCAGAATTATTTCTCGAAAAACTTGCGATAGTTTCTAACATCAGTCCTTCAATCATTAAAGAAGAAAGGTTGTCGTAGTTGTTTAATTCTTTATAAATTTTCAGCACCGAACTTTGTATGCTGTAATCGTTTGTTTTTACGATTGAACATAAATTCAATTTTGTTTCAACGAACTTATTAATCCAACTTTCAGAAAATTCAAGATTGAAACAAGTTGCGGAATTGTTAGGAAAATTATTGTGATGTTCAGTGTATTTCGGATGAAAAATGACATCGCCTTTTGAACAAGTAAAATCATTTCGAATGGAGTGTTCAGAATAATTTCCATTAAGCACATAACAGAAATAGGGGTTTTTATGGTAATGTAAAGGCAATGAGGATTTATCTTTGTAGCAAGATTTAGAGATTATCAGCCCGCCAAGATTTAGTGACTGCACTACTTTGCCATAATATTGTCCAGTTGAAAGTTCCATTCTCATTCTTAAATAAGTGAAGAATATTAGTTAAAGATACCATTTATTCTTGTCGTTTTTTAGGGTTGCCACTAACATAGGATAAACGCAATTAATTAATTTGTTTTTATAAATATTGCTTATATCCTTTTAATAATCTACAATTATTTCACATTAGCTCAAAAATAATGGTTATGAGGTAGTGAAAAGAAATGAATTGTTAGATGTTTATACAAAAAAACTTCACATAAAAAATTATTCTTACCGCACTGAAAAATCCTACATTCATTATCTTAATCTTTTTCTAGATTATATATCAAACAATAAATCTCAAAATGATGAGCCGAAACTCGTTATTAATTTTCTAGATTATTGTAAAACTAAAAAGAAATTCTCTTATTCTTCAATGAAGCAGGCATTAGCTTCTATTAGGTTTTTATATCTGGAAGTTTTGAATAAACAGATCGATTTTAATTTTTTCTTTAAAATGAGAAAGCCCGATAGTCTTCCAAACGTGCTTTCACCGGGGCAGGTAAAAAATATAATCAATTCAATTACAAACCTAAAGCATAAGACAATTATTTCAACAATTTATTCGTGCGGCTTAAGACTATCAGAAGTTGTTTGGCTAAAAATCAGTGATATTGATTCTGATACGATGATGGTTAAAATAGTCAATTCAAAGGGGAAAAAAGACCGGTATGTTATGCTTTCGGTTAAACTACTTGAATTATTGCGTGAATATTTTAAGGAATATAAGCCAAAAAAATATCTCTTTGAGGGACAAATGGGGGATAATTACTCACCGCGCAGTATTCAAGCTGTTTTTAGCAATGCTATAAAAAAAACGAAAATAAATAAAAAAGTTACGGTACACACTCTTCGTCATAGCTTTGCAACACATCTTCTTGATAATGGTACGGATATTCGATTTATCCAAGAATTGCTTGGGCATAAACATTTATCAACAACGCAGATTTACCCCGTGAGATATTATGTATATGTTTTACAGAGTAAATATGATAAAGGAATTTTATCTCACGGGGTGAATACACATATCAGCTCTCCATCAATTAAAAAAATCATAAATCCATTTGACTTAATCGAATAGTCCATCTTGCAGAAAGATAATTTGACACTTATCTTCGCCCATCTTATATTTCGTCTAACAACGAAATGAATTATGTGGAGATTCATCCCTATGGGAGAAGCTAAAATAAAATTTTTCAAGGCATTATCCGACTCCAACCGTTTAAGAATTCTAAAGATGCTGCAAACTAAACCATTATGTGTTTGTGAAATTACAAACGTACTTGAGTTGGCAACATCTACAGTATCTCAACATCTAAAAATTCTAAAAGAAGCGGGATTCATTATAGAGGGAAAGGATGGCAAATGGGTAAATTATCTTATAAATCCGCGCCCAAACGATCCGAGGATTTCTTCTCTGCTTAGTTCGTTGGATTACTGGATTGCAGACGAATCCGCTATCGCATCAGATAAGAAGAAAGTTTTGGAATCTGATAGAAACATCATCTGTTCAAAATAATTTTTTTGAGAAACATTTCGTTAAAAGACGATTTAGTGAGAGAATAAAATGTTGAATGTTGGACAAAGTGAAATCCCGCTACGCGGGAAAATGAATTCGCCAAAGGCGAACCGTTCTACGGAAAATAAGAAAATATTGATTCTCTGCACGGGCAACTCTTGCCGGAGTCAAATGGCGGAAGGATTTTTGAAATCATTCGATTCAAATCTTGTTGTGCATTCTGCCGGGACAAATCCATCCAAGCAAGTTCATCCAAAAGCAATTCAAGTAATGAATGAACTTGGAATTGATCTGAGTAAAAACTATCCAAAGATGGTTGACCAATTTTTAGGTGAACCGTTCGATTATGTAATTACCGTATGCGATAACGCCAAAGAAACTTGTCCGGTATTTATCGGAGAAGTTGGAAAGCAGTTACACATCGGATTTGAAGATCCGGCGGATGCAACAGGGACGGAAGAGGAAATCTTGAATACTTTCAGAAGAATTAGGGATGAAATAAAAAAAGATTTTTATGAATTCTACTTAAATAAACTAAAATAGAATTGTCATTCCCGACTCTTCGCATAGGCGTCAACTTAATAAAAAATTCTCCAATAGAAATTTGAACAATTGCGTAGTTCATATAACAAAATATGGGTTTTATATCTCATCCCTAAAGGGATTTCATTCTTTTTTATGTTCATTTTTTCTATAAATATCTAATCCCTCTGGGATTTTATATTGCAAATCCCGTTAGGCCTGCCCGGCTCTGACGTGGGATGATATATTGGTTTCAATTAGAAAAAGAACAA